>CAWFKK010000013.1:0-101652 GCA_963816375.1 uncultured Flavobacteriaceae bacterium | reverse complement strand
AATTGCCAAGCCAATTCAACATTATAATGAGATTTATAGAATTCTTGAATTGCATTTCTAAAATCTGAAGTTCCCTTATAAGGCTGATATTGATGTGCAGCAGATTGAGACAAGCGCTTTAGTCAATCCCTCAACTACCTGCATTGGCGGGGGAAGATCGGGGCTTCCAATTCCTAAATTAATAGAGATAGGTTTTCCCTGCGCTTCTAATGCACGCACTTTCTCTCAACTTAGAAGAAAAATAATACTCCTGTACCTGATTCAATCTATTAGCCTGTATCATTATAAGCGATTTTTATAAGTTCCTAATATTTTTAAATGATCTGTCATGATGCTAATTATTTCCATGGCTTTTAAAAATTCTGAATGATCTTCAAAAACCACATCTACAAAAAATGAATATTTCCAGGGAGTTTCAATAATTGGCATCGATTGGATCTTGGTCATGTCCAGATTAAAATCTCTGAAGATGTTTAGTACAGAAACCAGACTTCCACGTGAGCTTTCTAACTCAAATTTCAGTGAAGCTTTATTCCGTACTTCTCCATTTGACTCTTTTTTAATCTTACTGATGATCAAAAATCTTGTAGCATTGCTCTTTTTAGTATGTATGCCGGATGCTAAAATTTCTAATCCAAAGAGCTTTGCAGCGGCTTCACTTGCTACTGCAGCAGTTCCCATGCTCCCTTTTTCTGAAATTCTTCTAGCAGCTTCAGCAGTATCGGCATCTTCAATAAGTTTTATATGCGGATAATTTTTAAAGAATTCTTTGCACTGAAGCAGTGCCATTGGATGTGAAAACACTTTTTTTATATCGGCTATTTTCTGTCCGGGTAGCGCCAGTAAATTCATATTAATAGGAATATAATGCTCTCCAATAATCTGAAGTTCATTTTCATCTATCAAGGCGTAATTGGGAAGGATAGAACCGGCAATAGAATTTTCTATGGCCATCACAGCTTCTTGAGATTTCCCAGAAACCAGACTATTCACCATTTCATGAAAAGACATAGCCTCCAATACATTTATCTGCTCCCCAAAATATTGCTGAGCTACTAAATGATGAAATGAGCCTTGTATTCCTTGAATTCCTATTAATTTTTCCATTTTAAAATTGAAATAAAAAAAAGGTCCTGATTTAAAAATCAGGACCTTTTATATATAATTTGCTTACTTAATTACATGGCGCTCCCGATCTTATCTCTTGTGTAGAAATAAAAATAGTAATAAGCGTTCCAAGAATTTAAGTTGTTCATATCTGTAATTGAATAGTGCTAATTTAGAATTAAAAATTAAAACACCTCATAAAAACTTGCTTTTTATACGCAAACGGTTTCGTTTAGACTGTTATAGCCCCCTCGACTCCGCTCGGGGTGACATCCTTATTAAATCTTTCATACTGAACTAGTTTCAGAAACTTTTCCCAAGCTTAGATATTTTTTTATCTCGGGTCGCAGAATAAGGAAGTTGAATTAAAGAATTGATGTCAGTTCGAGCGGAGTCGAGAACTATTTTATCCTCTTAAATTAGGTTTCCCTTCCATTGAACTGACATTTACAGTATCAATGTATCTTTCAAATTGAAACTCTTTAAAAACATCTAAAAGTTTTAGATGCTGAAACAAGTTCAGCATTACGTTAGTTCAAAGCACCAGCATCGTCACCCTGAACTTGTTTCAGGGTCTAGCATACATAACTCTATAAACATATGTAAATGGGAACGGAGTCGAGAACTATTTTAAATTCTAAAATTAGGTTTTGACTACGCTCAATCAGACACTTGCTATTTTAATAATATTGCAAAATGAAAATCTTTAAAAGCCTCAAAAAGTATAAGATGCTGAATTAATTCTTACTTTTGAAAAAAGCTTTACTATGTCTATTTCGGTTGGAAATGTTTCAAAATTCTATGGTGATCAAAAAGCTCTTGATACTGTAAATTTTAGTATTAAAAGAGGTGAGATCGTTGGTTTTCTTGGTCCTAATGGCGCCGGAAAATCTACTTTGATGAAAATTTTAACCGGATATTTAAGCGCTTCTGAAGGTATTGCCAGCGTGAATAATGTTTTAATCTCTGAGGATTTTAAAGCAGTGCAACGCTCTGTTGGATATCTACCGGAACATAATCCGCTTTATACCGAAATGTATGTGCGAGAATATCTTTCTTTTAACGCTTCTATATTTAAAATCAAAAAGTCGAGAATTGAAGAAGTGTTAGAAATGACAGGCCTTTTACCGGAAGCCAATAAAAAGATCGAGCAACTTTCTAAAGGATATCGTCAAAGAGTTGGTCTTGCTGCCGCACTTTTACATGATCCTGAAGTGCTTATTTTAGATGAACCCACAACAGGATTAGATCCAAATCAGCTTACAGAGATCAGAAATTTGATCTTAAAAGTTGGAAAAGAAAAAACGGTATTTCTTTCAACTCACATCATGCAGGAAGTGGAAGCTATTTGCGATAGGGTGATCATTATTGACAAAGGTGTTATTGTTGCCGATAAGAAAATGAAGGAACTGCAGGAGCAAAAAGAACAGATTATTCAGGTGGAGTTTGATTATCGCATTGAAGAAGTAGCTTTAAATGTCTTACCTAACTTAGTTTCAGCAAAGAATCTTGGCGGATTTCATTACGAGCTAAAATTTGACACCAACAAAGACATGCGCCCGGCTGTTTTTGACTTTGCTCACGATAACGGACTTAAAACACTTCAGCTAAACAGAAAATCTAAAAATTTAGAGACTCTGTTTTCAGAATTAACTACTACTCAAAAATAAGCTTTCCAGTATAGAATTCCTCAACCTTCACAAGAGGAGGACGATTTTTAGCGATCACATTTCCACTGCTTCTAATCTCACCTTTTAGAGATTGCTGCGGATTGATAATCATCTTATTTGTGCCTCTATGAAAGATATCATAATTCTGAACTATAAAATCTGCACCTTCCAGCCTCCCATCTCCGGCTGCAAAAAATGCATTTACGCTTTCGGCTTTTCCTGTTAGAAAATAATTGGAAACATTATCGTTGGTTATTCTAAGATTTTGAACATCCAGATCTAATTTAAAATCGCCATCGGTATGAATAGAAAGATCTCGCTCCTGATTAACTGACCGCAACCAAAGATCATTTAATTTCAACGTTCCCTGACTTTCAATGGTACTTCCACTACTATTTTGCAGCCAGGTAAGATCTGTAACCGTAACATAAACCTTAGTGATCTCATAATCACGAACCAGATTACAAGAGGCTTCATTGCGAATGCTCAACCTATTGTTTTCAACGTTAACCACAACATCATCCATTAAATTCTCTCCCGTCTCCACCACTACTTTCTGTTCTTCTCCCTGGTTGATGTAAAGTTTCACTCTCTCATACACTATAATTTCATTAAAAGGAGTAACCTCAACTTCTTCAGAAATTATATCCCCTGCTTTTTTGAAACAACCCGGCGCATCTTCAGAATCACAACTCAACATGAATCCAACCAACATCAAACAGAACAATTTTTTCATCGCTTTCATTTTATAATCTATATCCAAGTGAAAATTCTACTGCTTCTGCATTTGCTCCATGGGAGCGCACTGTTGCCGAGGCCCAGAAATGTTCGGAGATCTTTCTTTGTAATCCTAATCGGTTATAGAGTCTGATCTACATAATTATCATACGGGTAGTACACATAATACCCAAATTGGGTAACTAAAGACATTTTATTAAAGGTCAACAAATGCCCTACAAAGATCCCTACCCTTTTAGCATCTTCATCTCCTGTGGTTTGCTCTAGCGGAAAATGCAACAGATTGATAATAAATATATTCTTCCAAAGCCTTAGAAAAGAAAATTTCTGTTCCAGCCTGCAGCGTACTTTTCTTATTGATCACCTTATCTGCATATGCCGAAATTGTTAAAAATGGATATTGTTTAGAACCAATAACCCCGGTAGTATTTACGCCGCCTCTAAGAGCAAAATTGTAATGAAAAGGTTCTGTATACTTCTTCTCATTAGGATCTTTAGGCACAAAATCTGGAGTATTTTCATAATCTAAAAGATAATTTACCCCTAAGTTAAAAGCTAAAGTATTGGTGCTGTTATTTGGCGATTTAAAATCGGCATTAGAATAATGAATTACAGAAACCCCTGCTTGTATCCCGAAACCTTTATAAATATTCTGCCTTTGGAAATTTCCCATTAAATAGGTAGAACTTAAAAATCTTGATCCGTAGGCATTGTTGATGTAGTTTGTTTCCGGATTATAAGGGCTGGAAGCATAAGCAATACCCTGGCCAATTCTAAACATTAAATTTCGCTGAAAAAAGTAAAAATTGAAATGAGCATATAAGGCATAATTCTTACCTAAATATTGATTTTCCATATTTTGATAAGAGAAAGAATATCCAAAATCTGGATAATTATACCTGCGCTCCCAGGCTTTTAACCCGTAAGTCTTTTGATTCAAACTCAAAATAAAACCACGCGGATGTCCTGTTATTAAATGCGAAATATCCGGGTTATGCTCTAGAATAGTACCATAAAAATAATTGGCATCTAAGGAATAATATTTTTTTATTTCATTTTGCGAATAGGAAATGGAGCTTATAAGCAAAAGCAATAGCAGGGTAATTTTCTTCATATAAGGGCAAATGTAACTTAATTATCAAAAAACAGCAGATGCTATTTTCTGAATATTGGAAGTTATTCAATTAACAGCACACTAATGTTATTGAGCAATCTGTTTACATCTACGCAAAAAAAGATTACCAGGTTTTTATAGATCTATATTACCCATTTAAATTTTATACCTAACTGCTAAGAATTAAATGAAGAAATTCCAGTTCGTTCCACTTTAAGAGAAGAACTCGATTTTAGATCCTTCAAAAATTGTTTAAGATCATCCTTCTTCTCCTTATTTTGAATTAAAATCTCAAAATCATACAGATCGTTTAATCCGTCTGTAAAATATAAATGATTCTTATTTGACTGTAATGAGTGCTTCCAGTAACCAGCATAACCGCGATCATTCAATCCCAATTCCTTAAGTTCTGAAATTTGAAAAGATGCTTTATTACCTTTATATTCTACCTTTATTTTGTCTTCTGAAATAGAAACCATGCCAATATCTTTAGGTCTGATAAATGAGGTACTCATTGAGAAAATAAACGTTATAAAGTAAACAATATAACCAAGGGTTTTTATCCAAGCTATTTCAGGATCCCAAACAAAAACGATACCTGCACTAGCCAGGAGAAGTATACTTCCTAAAATTCTTAGCCAATTAGAAGGCTCCCAGGTTCTTACAATTTTAGTTTCGAAGTATTCCACTAACTTATCTTCTCTCCATTTAAACTGATGCTATAACTGATCTCTGCAGCTTTTTCCAACATTTTTGAAACCGAACAATATTTATCCATAGATAATTTTACTGCTCTTTCAACCTTTGCTGCAGGCACATCTCCCTTAAGAATAAAATCTAATTGGATCTTTTTGAAAACATTTGGAATAGCTCCATCCTCACGAAAACCTTCTACTTCTACTTGAAGATCTTCCAACTCATGTTGTTGTTTCTTTAAGATCATTACTACATCTATACTGCTACATCCGGCAATTCCTCTAAGAAGAAGATCCATCGGGCTTGATCCTTTCGGTTCATCTTCAGATTTGTTATCTAAAAGAACAACGTCTCCACGTTCATTTTTAGTTTCAAAAAGGTAATTATCGTTTATGCGCTTAAGATTGATTTTCATGATTGCAGATTTTAGCCAAAATTAAACAATTCTCCATAAATAGTTCTTCAGCGAAAACATAAGTTTATTTAGATGTAAATGAGATTAGAATTGTCAACTAATTTCTAAATTCTATCTTTTCTGAAAGTTTTAAAATATCAGACAAAACCCCTCTGGAAGTTACTGCTGCTCCGGCACCGGCACCTTGAATTACGATAGGTCTTTCTCCATAAGATTTTGTATAGATCTCAAAAGAAGCATCTGCCTGCTGAAGACTTCCAAAAGGAGAACTTCTTTTTTCTGAAACCAACTTCACTTCTAATTTTCCGCTGGCAACATCCAGTTCTCCAATATGTCTTAAAACCTCATCCTTTTTTAAGATTCGATTTACGTTCATCAAAACCAATATTAAGATCTTGCTGATTGTCTATAAAATGAGCGATAGAACTTTTGCCGTTAAGATGTTTAGGAATGAGATTTTCAATCTTTACTTCTGAAAGTTCTTTTTTGATCTTGATCTCTCTGGCAAGAATTAATAATTTTCTACCAACATCTTTCCCGGAAAGATCTATTCTTGGGTCTGGTTCTGTAAGTCCTTTTTCTCTCGCTTCCTGCAATACTTCAGAAAACAACTTGTTCTCATTAGAAAAAGTATTGAAGATATAACTCAGAGAACCAGAAAAAACGCCTCTCATTTTAGTGATCTCCTCTCCGGCAATGTGCAGATCTTGCAAGGTTTTAATAATTGGCAATCCTGCCCCTACGTTGGTTTCGTATAAGAATTGCCTGTTGTGCTTTTTAAGTTCCACTCGCAGGTCTTTATAGAATTTTTCAGATAAGGTATTGGCGGCTTTATTGGCAGCTACAATGTGAAAACCATTTCTAATGAGTTCCTTATAATTCTTGACAAAATCTTCGCTAGCAGTAGCATCTACCGCGATTAAATTTTGCAAACCTTCAGCTTTAACATGATTAATGATATTTGCTAATTTATAAGGATGTCCGAAAGCTTTAAAATCTGTCTCCCAGGAAGGTCTCACCGTTTTTTGTTCGAAAAAAGCGATCTTAGAATTTACCACAACAGGAATATTGATCTCAATATTAGAAGACTTTAAAATTTGCTGTCTGCTCTCTAATATTTGTTGAATTAGCGTACTCCCTACGTTACCTACTCCAAACAGTACTATGTTTATCTTTTTCATTTTTTATTTTATTTGTGTTGAATATTGGCTTTAAAAATGTTGCTACCTGAGCATGTTCTATTAAAAAGGCGTCATGCCCATGAATAGATTTTATCTCATGGATGCTGATGTTATTTTTGATGAGTGATAGATTTACGTATGTTTCCCAATTTTCAAAAGGGGTAAAAAATCCATCAGAATTAATAGTGATAATATGAATATTAGAATTGATCCTGGAAGCTGCAGTAATATGATCTCCACTACCAAGACTGATGTCTGCTGTTGTTAATAGATGATTCATCAGTTTATAAGACGCCAATTGAAATCGTTCTTCCAATTTTCTACCGTGATGTTCTAACCAGCCTTCTATATTCCAATTAGAATTCTGTTCTCCATGCATCGATCCAAATTTTGAAACAAAAGATTGCGGACTTCTATAAAAGGTCATTGCCTGCATTCTGGCATCGGCAACCGGAGTGTTTGAATTATTTAAGATCTGTTCTTGCACTTTACACAGCGCTTTTACCCAATGCGTGGCTTTATAATCTGATGCTACCGGGATAATATGTTCAAAAAGCTCCGGACTTAAAACTGCCTGTTCCCAAAGCAAAGCTCCGCCAATAGACCCTCCAATACCTGCAAATATTTTGGTAATTCCAAGTTCTCTTAATGCTATCTGATAGATCTTGGCAATGTCCCGAAGCGTAAACTCTTTATAATTATTAAGCAGATGATCTTCCTTACCATCATATCCGTTTCCCGGAACGTTAAAAGCCAAAATTGTATATTCTTGGGTATCTATACTTTTACCATCTCCAACGATCTCCTTCCACCAACCGGTCTTTCCAATTACCGAAGAGTTTCCTGTAAGCGCATGATTGATAAGCACTACAGGAGAAGTTCCCAAAGGCTTACCAAACAACTCATACGAAAGATGAATGTCCTGAACGCTGCCAGCACTATTTTTAAATTCTAATATTTTTATTTCTTGAAGCATTGTTGCTACTTTTTATTGCTGATTTGATCAAGGGCAACCGAAACTGCCGCATGAGGATTTGAACATTCCGGCTGCCTTGATCCACCAACAAACATTATTGAAGAATTTTACTTCCTATTTTTGAAAAGGCCTGTTGAAGATCTGCCTTTAAATCTTCAAGATCTTCCAGACCTACGGAAAGCCTGATCAGATCTTTGGTAACTCCTGTAGATTCTTGTTGCTCGTCACTCAACTGCTGATGCGTTGTACTTGCAGGATGAATAATTAAAGATTTTGTATCTCCAATATTTGCAAGTAGCGAGAAGATATTAGTTTCGTCTGCAATAACTTTTGCAGCTTCAAATCCGCCTTCCACTCCAAAGGTTACAATCCCACTCTGCCCTTTTGGAAGATATTTTTGAGCGAGCTCATAATACTCATTGTTTTCAAGTCCGGGATAATTCACCCATTTTACCTGCGTCTTGTTCTTGTAACCATTTGGCCAGTGCCAATGCATTTTCACTGTGTTTTTTAATTCGTAATTCTAAAGTTTCTAATCCTTGAATGATCTGAAATGCATTAAACGGACTTAATGCTGCACCATGATCTCTCAAACCTTCTATTCTTACCTTAGCAATAAAGGCTGCTTCTTTTAAAGCATCGTGATATACTAAACCATGATATCCGGCAGAAGGTTCTGTAAATTCCGGAAATTTCCCGTTCGCCCAATCAAATTTTCCGGCATCTATAATTACGCCTCCCAAAGAAGTTCCGTTCCCGTTGATGTATTTGGTCAACGAATGAATTACGATATCGGCTCCATATTTTATAGGATTTAAAAGTGAAGGTGTAGCCACAGTATTATCTACAATTAGCGGAACCTTATGTTCTTTTGCTCGTTTAGAGATCTCCTGAATATCTAGCACATCCAACTTTGGATTTCCCAGCGATTCTATAAAGAAAACTCTGGTATTTTCTTTGGCTGCTTTTTTAAAATTTTCAGGATCAGATGGATCTACAAAAGTGGTGGTGATCCCAAATCTTGGTAAAGTCACGCTTAACAGATTATAGGTTCCGCCATAAAGGCTACTAGAAGCAACAATATGATCTCCGGAGCGAAGTAATGTCAACAAGGTAGTATTGATGGCTGCTGCGCCAGATGCTGTAACCACTGCTCCTATCCCACCCTCTAAAGACGCTAATCGTTGCTCCAAAACATCGTTGGTAGGATTGTTAAGTCTGGTGTAGATAAATCCAGGTTCTGCTAAAGAGAAAAGATTTGCGGCATGGTCTGAATTCTTGAAAACGTAGGATGAAGTTTGATATAAAGGAACTGCTCTGGTTCCTCCATTGGCGGTTACATCATGTCCTGCGTGTAATGCGTTGGTTGCGAATTGTTGTGTGCTCATAATTTTAGAATTTAATAGTTAGTAATTAGTATTGAGTATTGAGTATTGAGTAAATTAATTTTTGATAATTGATAATTGCATATTGTTTATTGCTCTTTGTTAATTGATAATTGTTCTTGACTTTGTTGTAAAAAAAAATCCCTCTGGCTTGTTTGCCAGAGGGATTTAGGAATTGAACTATATAAAACTAATTTATATCCTGAATTTTTGGCAATAGCGGCTTGTTGCGTACATCATACACATTTGCATCATTTGACACATTATAGTTGCTATTGCGAAATTTTTAATCATGTTCTTATTTTTAGAATTTGAATTTATTTGATGGCGATTTAAGGAAACAAAAAAGCCGCTGCGATTGGCAGCGGCTTTTTGCAATTCTTATAAGTTAAGTTTTATGCAATAGAGTACGCTGCAGGGTTGTCCCACATTATCATACACATATTACACATTACTTGATTCATCTTGTTAAATTCTATACCGCAAAGTTAACGACAGAAACTTTTATAAAACAAACATTAAATTTACTATTTTTTTGAAATTATTTTTATAACACCTTTAAAATCAGTAGTTTACTAAGGCTATTTATTTTTAATTTGGATTTTGCGCTATGGATAGAGCGGTTGTTTGAGCTCTCCCGATATTTTTATAGCGGGAAGCGAGCCGCGAAAGCCAGACGCGAGCTTTTTAGCGAAGCGGAGCGCCCAACAAGTTTTAATTTGACGTTAAAGGATAATGCATTTCAATCTAATTTTATACATTTGCCATAATTATTACAGGGAATGATTTGACTGATTGCAACCCTTAAAAAATGCTAAAGCAGTGTAAACTCCTCTAGCCGTTCACGTCAAATAGTTTCCTATACTATTAATTTAAATTTCGAAAATGGCTTATTTATTCACTTCAGAGAGTGTTTCTGAAGGACACCCAGATAAAGTTGCAGATCAAATTAGCGACACCCTTTTAGACAATTTTCTTGCTTTTGATGAGAATTCTAAAGTTGCCTGTGAAACCTTGGTTACTACAGGACAGGTTGTACTTGCAGGAGAAGTAAGAAGTAATACGTATATAGATGTTCAAAATATTGCCCGTGAGGTGATAAATGATATTGGTTATACCAAAGGCGCTTATAAATTTAGCGGTGATTCTTGCGGTGTGATTTCTTTGATCCATGAACAATCTCAAGACATCAATCAAGGGGTAGATCGTGGAAATAAAGAAGAGCAAGGTGCCGGAGATCAGGGAATGATGTTTGGTTATGCTACCAAAGAAACTGAGAATTATATGCCTTTGGCTCTAGATATTTCTCATAAGATCTTGATAGAACTTGCAAAATTAAGAAGAGAAGGAAAAGAGATCTCTTACTTAAGACCCGATTCAAAAAGTCAGGTTACCATTGAGTATAGCGATGATAATGTGCCGCAAAGAATTGTTGCCATTGTAGTTTCTACGCAGCATGACGATTTTGATCCGGATGATGATAAGATGTTGAACAAGATCAAAAAAGATATTGTTGAAATTTTAATTCCTAGAGTGAAAACTCAACTTCCGGAATATGTTCAGGAATTGTTTGATGAAGAGATCACTTACCACATTAACCCTACAGGAAAATTTGTAATTGGTGGACCTCATGGAGATGCCGGACTTACCGGAAGAAAGATCATTGTAGATACCTATGGTGGAAAAGGTGCTCACGGGGGTGGTGCATTTTCAGGAAAAGATCCGAGTAAAGTAGACCGTTCTGCTGCCTATGCAACCAGACATATTGCTAAAAACCTTGTAGCAGCGGGAGTTGCAGATGAGGTTTTAGTGCAGGTTTCTTATGCTATTGGAGTTGTAGAACCTACCTCAATTTATGTTGATACCTACGGAAGCAAAAAAGTAGATCTTAGCAATGGAGAAATAGCGAAAAAAGTAGCAGAGATCTTTGATATGAGACCTTTTGCTATTGAAGATAGATTGAAATTGAGAAATCCTATCTACAGAGAAACTGCAGCTTATGGACATATGGGGAAAGAACCTCGTACCATTACCAAGGTTTTTGAAAGTCCATATTCTGGAAAGATCACTCGTGAAGTAGAATTATTTACCTGGGAAAAACTAGATTACGTAGATAAAGTAAAAGAAGCATTTGGATTGTAATTTTTGTTCATCTCGACTACGCTCGATGTGACAAAATTATAATGACTGTTTTCTGTCACCCTGAGCGAAGTCGAAGGGTTTTAAAGACAAAGTAAAATACTGACACTCTCGACTCCGCTCGATGTGACATAAAGGTTAATCAAATTAAAAATTACCAATCAATTATTTGTCACCCTGAGCGAAGTCGAAGGGTTTTAAAGCCATCTCGACTCCGCTCGATGTGACATTTGACTTATCAAATGGGATTTTATCACCCTCAGTTCTTCGTCTACCGCTCAGGATAAACTCAAGTCGAAGGGTTTTATAGACAAAGTAAACGTATCCAATGACATCTCGTCCTCGATAGCTATCGGGACGCTCGATGTGACATAAAATAAAAATAAAGCAAAAAAGGCTGTCAGAAATGACGGTCTTTTTTTTTGACTTTTTCTTCGGAAAGCTTTAACAACTAGGAGCTCTATTAATCCCTATTTTTAGTTAGAATCAAAACCACTCCTATGTCAATCTTCGGAAAAGTAAAAAACACCATCAACCTATTAAAGTCGGTTGATATGGATCAACTCGCAAAAATCAACGAACAGATAGATCTGCCGGAAGCCATGAAAGCTTTAGGTGGTTTAGACGAGCGACAATTGAAGGGATTGATGAAAATGTTAAAAACCAAGCGTAGAAAAGGTCAGCATGACCTACCTCCCATTGATGGGGATTTTTATAATCTAGATCTAAAACTTAATCCAGCGCAAAGAGAACTGCAGTTAAAAGTTCGAAATTTTATGGAAGATGAAGTAAAACCTTTGGTTAATGACCATTGGAACAGAGCTAAATTTCCTTTTGAAATCATAGAAAAATTCAAAGCACTTAATATTACCGGAATCCCTTACGAAGGTTATGGCTGCCCAAATTTGCCATTTTTAATGGAAGGAGTTTTAGCCCAGGAAATGGCACGAGTAGATGTTTCTATTTCCACATTTTTTGGAGTTCACAGTGGCCTGGCAATGGGCTCTATTTATTTATGCGGAAGTGAAGAACAAAAACAAGAATGGCTTCCACAAATGCAAAAATTGGAGAAAATTGGTGCCTTTGGACTTACCGAACCTAATGTAGGTTCTGGAGTTGCCGGCGGAATGGAAACCACTTGTAAATTTGATGGAGAAAACTGGATCTTGAATGGTCAGAAAAAATGGATAGGGAACGCCACTTTTGCCGATGTTATTATAATCTGGGCAAGAGATGAAGATAGCAATCAGGTAAAAGGATTTTTAGTTAGAAAGGAAAATCCTGGTTTTGAAGCGGAAAAGATCAAAGATAAAATGGCGCTAAGAATTGTTCAGAATGCCTTGATTACCCTAACAGATTGTGCCGTTCCAGAAAGTGATAGACTACAGAATGCCAATTCTTTTAAAGATACCGCAAAAGTTTTAAGAATGACCCGTGCAGGAGTGGCCTGGCAGGCTGTTGGGTGTGCTAGAGGTGCTTATGAAAGTGCCCTGAAATACACCAAAAAAAGAGAACAATTTGGAAGACCTATAGCTTCTTATCAATTAATTCAAAATCATTTGGTAGAAATGCTTTCCAATCTTACTGCCATGCAGACTATGGTAACAAGACTTTCAGAATTGCAGGATCAAGGCCTACTTACAGATGAGCATGCATCGCTGGCCAAAGTATTCTGTAGTATGAGAACCCGAGATGTAGTAAGCAGAGCTCGTGAAGTATTGGGAGGAAACGGAATTTTACTGGAGCATGACGTGGCAAGATTTGTTGCAGATGCTGAAGCAATTTATAGTTATGAAGGAACAAAAGAAATCAATTCACTTATTGTAGGCCGAGCAATTACAGGCTACAGCGCATTTGTGAACTAAATAATAATCAATTAAAAATAAAAAAATGTCAGTTTTAGTAGTAAGTCCGGGAAGAGATCCGGAAGCCTGGGTAAAAGCTTTAAAAAATGAGCACCCGGGAATGAATATTTATGTGTATCCTGAAGATCACGATAAAGAAGAAGTAGAATATGCAATTAGCTGGAAACACCCACGCGGTATTTTCAAAAATTATCCTAACTTAAAGGTAATAGCATCTATGGGTGCGGGAGTAGATCATATAACCAGCGATCCTGATATTCCTGAAAACATTAAAATTACCAGGGTTGTAGATGAGCAACTTACAGAAGATATGAGCGCTTTTGTTCTTGCCCTGGTGATGGATAAATTAAGGGGGATTTCACAATATTACAATCAGAAAAGCTGGGAACCTAAAAATTATAAAAGCATAGATAACACCAAAATTGGGATTATGGGCTTGGGAGTTCTTGGAAAAGGAGTTGCAAACACCCTGAAAAAAGTAGGATTTGATGTTTATGGCTGGTCCAAATCTACTAAAGATATAGATGGAATAAACACCTTCTGTGGAGATGAAAACCTAACAGAATTTTTGAGTAATGCAGAAATCCTGGTGTGTTTACTCCCTCTTAACTCAAGAAACAGAGAATATCCTAAATCGTGAACTTTTTGAGAAATTACCGAAAGGTGCCTATGTAATTAATGTAGCAAGAGGAGAGCATCTTGTAGAGCAGGATTTGCTGGAAATGATTGATTGCGAACAATTATCTGGCGCCAGTTTAGACGTTTTTAGAAAAGAACCTTTACCGGAGGAACATCCTTTTTGGAATCATAGTAAAATCAATATTACTCCACATATAGCCAGTGTAACCAACCCTAAAAAAGTAGTGCCTCAAATAGCTGAAAATTATGAGAGAATGACTGAAGAAGAGGAATTACTAAATGTGGTTGAACGCGATAAAGGTTATTAAATTTAGCACTACAGGCAGAGTAATGATTTCTAAAATATTGAAGTATGAAAGATATTAAAACCATTTTGGTAGCAGTAGATTTTAACGATGCTATTGGCGAGTTAATGGGGTACGCAGAAATGTTAGCTTTAAAATTTGAAGCCAAAGTCTGGGTAGTTCATGTAGCCGCCCCAGACCCCGATTTTGTTGGATACGAACCGGGCCCACAATACATTCGAGATTTTAGAGCTGGAGAGTTAAAGGAGGAACATAAAAAGCTACAAGACATTTGCAATACTTTTCTCGATCCTGAAATTGAAAAAGGGGCTTTACTCATACAAGGTTCTACGGTAGAAACCGTATTGGCAGAAGCAAGAAAATTGAATGCAGACCTTCTAATAGTTGGTAACCACAAACATAGTTTTCTTCATAATCTGTTATCAGAAAGTGTGTCTTTAGAATTGCTTAAAAATGGAAATATTCCTTTGCTAACTATTCCAATTTCAGAAGAGAAGAAGTAAGTTATTGTTGTTCTTTTAGAACACTTATAGTAACCAACATTTGACCTATATGCCTTTGACTATGCTCGGCTGCATGAAAAAGCAAGCCTAAGTGAGTTGAAGGCATTTTTTTTCTTCCTACAAATCGTTCTTCTGTTAAGCTGTTTACATCCAAATTTTTAAAATAGTCCAAAGCTTCAGCAACCTTATTATCAAAATTCTGTGTCAACTGAAGGCTGGAAATATTAGAATTTTCGACTCCTTCTTCCTTTAAATGATTCAAACTGAAGATCGCTTAGGTTTTCCTTTCTCGCATATGTAAGCATTCTATCTAACACTCCCGTTAAATGTTGAAGATGAAATCCTACCGAAGCTCTGCCGGCAGGTTTCTGCCATAAAAATTCCTTCGGAAAATCATCGGCATAGGTATGCATATCTTCACCTGCTTGCAATAACGCATGTGCTGCCGGCTGCAATAAAGCTGGAATTCCTTCAATAGGTCCTCTTAACCAAACTTCCGGTTTAACGTTGGAATTATTATTTTTTGAATCTTGATCTTTCATTACCACTTGCAAAATCGGAAAAAATAAAAGAAATAGTATCTTTAGACTTCTTAAATTAAAAAAATATGCTTCAAAAATTTCTTGTGACATTGCTTGTGGTAATGTCTATCTCCCCATTTTTTGCCCAGGAAAAAGATAAGAATAAAGACAAAAAAGACACCTGGAATGTCGCTAATCCATATTCTAAAGACTGGAAAATAAATGAAGTGCCTTTGAGTACCGATGAAGGAACCTGGATGGATCTAGATGTAAGTCCGGATGGATCTAAGATAGCTTTTGACCTTTTAGGTGACATCTATATTATGCCAATTTCAGGCGGGAAGGCAACGGCTTTAAGAACCGGAATGCCTTATGAAGTTCAGCCGAGATTTAGTCCGGATGGAAAAAGGCTTTCTTTTACCAGTGATGCTGGTGGGGGAGATAATATTTGGACCATGAAAACAGATGGAACAGATGCTAAGCAGATCACCAAAGAAGATTTTCATTTACTAAATAATGCGGTTTGGACCAAAGATGGAAATTCTATAATCGCAAGAAAACATTTCACTTCTGAACGTTCTTTGGGTGCTGGAGAAATGTGGCAATACCATATTGCTGGTAGCGCCGGACTTCAACTTAACTGAAAGAAAGAATGATCAACAAGATGTGAATGAGCCTAGTATTTCACCAGATGGAAGATATCTCTATTATAGTGAAGATATGTACCCGGGAGGAAATTTTCAGTATAACAAAGATCCAAACAAGCAGATCTACGTTATAAAACGCTATGATTTTGAAACAGGAAAAACCGAAACTATTACGGGTGGACCTGGTGGAGCTGCAAGACCGGAAGTTTCCAGAGATGGTAAAAAACTTGCTTTTGTAAAGAGAGTAAGAACAAAATCGGTATTATTTATTCATGACCTTGAAACAGGCGAAGAATGGCCTATTTATGATAGTTTGAGTAAAGATCAGCAAGAAGCCTGGGCTATTTTTGGCGTTTATCCCGGATTTTCCTGGATGCCGGGAGATAAAAGCATCGTGATCTGGAGCGAAGGAAAGATCAAAAAGATAAATATTGAAAGTCTGGAGGTTACCAATATTCCATTTCAAGTAGACACCAAGATTAAAATTGCGGAAGCACAACGTGCAGTAACTCCAGTTTATAAAAAAGAATTTACTCCGAAAGCCATTAGAGATGCAGCGACTTCTCCAGATGGAAAAACCTTGATATTTCATGCTGTTGGTTATTTATGGAAAAAGAAGTTACCTAACGGAAAACCTCAGCGACTTACAGAAGGTAAAGATTTTGAATATGAACCTAGTTTTTCACCAGATGGCAATAAAATTAGTTTATGTTACCTGGAATGACGAATCTAAAGGACAGATAAAAACCATGAACCTTTCCGGGGGAGATCAAAAAACTCTTACTACACAAAAAAGTATATATAGAACTCCTTCATTTTCTCATGATGGAAAATCTATCATATTTATGAAGGAAGATGGAAATTCAGATCTTGGTCAAACCTTTACCAATGAACCTGGAATTTACCTAATGGATTCTGATGGTAAGAATATGAGAAAGTTAACTAAAGAAGGTGCTTTTCCCGTTTTCAATAAAGATGATTCTCGAATTATTTATCAAACCGGCGGAACATTTTTTGGAGATCTAACTAAAAGCCTTAAAAGTGTAGATCTATACGGAAAGGATGAACGCACTCATTTTAATTCGAAATACGCGAACAGATTAGTTCCAAGCCCTAATAATGAATGGTTGGTTTTTACCAATTTACATGAAGCTTACCTTGCTCCTTTTGTAATGACAGGAAAGCCGATTGATCTTGATGGTAAAACCAAAGCCTTTCCTGTTACTCAAATCACAAAAGATGCGGGTGTAAATCTGCATTGGTCTAATGATTCTGAAGAAGTTCATTGGACTTTAGGAGATGAATATTTCACTAATAAAATCGTTAATAAATTCACCTTCTTAGAAAAATCTCCTGATTCTATAACTGATGTTACCGAAAAAGGAATCAAAATAGGATTAGAAACCAAGACCGATATTCCTTCCGGAGAGATCGCATTTAAAAATGCACGAATCATTACAATGGATGGGGAAAAGGTTATTGAAGATGGAAGTATAGTTATAAAAGAAAATAAGATCGTTGCGGTTGGAAAATCTTCAGAAGTAAACATTCCGAGTAGCGCAAAAGTTTATGATGCTGCAGGTAAAACGATCATGCCTGGAATTGTAGATGTTCATGCTCACCTTGGAGCTTTTAGAGCAGGAATAAGTCCGCAAAAACATTGGCCTGCCTATGCAAATCTTGCCTTTGGAGTTACAACCTCGCATGATCCTTCAGCATTGAGTGAAACTGTTTTTGGCCTTTCAGAATTGATACAAAGCGGGGAAATGGTTGGACCTAGAATCTTTTCAACAGGAATGATCCTTTATGGAGCCGAAGGAGATTTTAAAGCCGTGATCAATAATTTAGATGATGCCAGATCTGCTTTAAGAAGAACAAAAGCTTACGGAGCCAATTCGGTTAAGAGCTACAATCAGCCTAGAAGAGAACAACGTCAGCAAATTATGCAAGCTGCCAAGAGAATTAGATATGAATGTGGTACCTGAAGGTGGAAGTACCTTCTTTACCAATATGAGCATGATCATGGATGGCCATACCGGAATTGAGCACAACATTCCTGTTGCTCCGGTATATAAAGATGTATTGACACTTTGGGGTAATAGTAAAACCGGGTATACTCCTACTCTAATTGTAAATTACGGTGGAATTAATGGGGAATATTACTGGTATCAAAAAACAAATGTTTGGGAGAACGAAAAACTTTTAAATTTTACCCCAAGATTTATAGTTGATTCTCGTTCCAGAAATAGAACGATGGTGCCAGATGAAGAATATGAAAACGGACCGATCTTAGTTTCTAAAGCGGTTAAAAAATTAGCAGATGCCGGAGTAAATGTGAATCTTGGTGCCCATGGCCAATTACAAGGTCTTGGTGCTCATTGGGAATTATGGTTATTGCAAATGGGTGGCATGAGCAATATGGAAGCTTTAAGATCTGCAACTATTACCGGAGCTCATTATCTGGGAATGGATAAAGAAATAGGCTCTTTAGAAGTTGGAAAACTTGCCGATCTTATTGTGCTAGATAAAAATCCTTTAGAAGATATTCAGAATTCAAATACTGTAATTTACACCATGGTAAATGGAAGATTATTTGATTCTGAAACCATGAATGAAATTGGAAATCATCCTAAAGAAAGAAGCAAATTCTACTGGGAGAACAACAAATATAACCAAGCATTTCCTTGGCATGAAAGCACTCAGAGTTTTACTACACCAGACGGACTTATTTGCGATTAAAACTTAATTACTATTATAAAACCCATAGATCATATTTTAGAGCTATGGGTTTTCTTTTACTCAATATATGCAAAGCTTAGTTCACTATTCCCTTCACTTCCTGGTAATTGGCCTAATAGCCTATTTATATGATAAAAAGAACTGGAAGCGAAATTGGTTGATCTTAATGGCAACCATGCTAGTAGATGTAGACCATGTTTTTGCTACCCCTATGTTCGATCCAAATCGCTGCGGAATTGGGTATCACCCTTTACATTCTGAGGTGGCTATTGCAACTTACATTCTTGGAATCATCTTTACAAAGAATAAAATATTGAGATTAATCTTCATCGGACTTCTCTTTCATATGATTACCGATCTTACTGATTGTTTATGGACTTTTTCTAAATGCAACGAATGCTATATAAATTCTGAAGTTTCCCACTGGGTACAATATTTTAAAAAATAGAGTATATTGACCCTTGATATTGATGAATTTTTATCAAAAAATACCTTAACATTAAACCCCAGAAAAATCTGGCAGAACTTAAGCGCTAAGGCAATTTTTTCAGGAAAACTTGTATCTTTATCCACGTTAAATTAATTTCATACGCTTCAAATCTAACCAGCCGTTAAAAAATAAATTATGCACGTAGCCATTGCGGGAAATATCGGGGCCGGAAAAACCACCCTAACCAAATTATTAGCAAAACATTACAAATGGGAACCTCAATATGAAGACGTACTGGAAAATCCTTATCTAGAGGATTTTTACAACAAAATGGAACGCTGGTCTTTTAATCTTACAGATTTACTTTTTAAATAGCAGATTTAGACAGATCCTTCAAATTAGAGAGAGTGGAAAAAAGATAATTCAGGATAGAACAATTTATGAAGATGCTCATATTTTTGCGCCTAACCTACATTCTATGGGATTAATGCCTAACAGAGATTTTGAAAATTATAAGTCTTTGTTTGATCTTATGGAAAGTGTTGTGCAAGGGCCAGACCTTCTTATTTATTTAAGAAGTAGCATCCCGAACCTGGTTGCACAAATTCATAAACGAGGAAGAGATTATGAGAATTCTATCTCTATAGATTATCTTAGCAGGCTTAATGAGCGCTATGAGGCTTGGGTACATAATTACGACAAAGGAAATTTACTAATTATAGATGTAGACGATATAAACTTTGTTGATGAACCTGAAGACCTGGGAAATATTATTAATAAAATTGATGCCGAATTACACGGCCTATTTTAAAAAGATATAATTATGAGCAATTCAGCTAGAAGACCACATCATAAAGGATCGGCTAAATTATTTTCTAACCCGATCTTAGAAAAGCTAACTCACACCCACATTGCAGCCCCGCTGATAATTTTTACAGTGATCTCTGCAATCTTGATCTATTTTGGAATTGTGGAAAAAGGTTTTGAGGTACCTAATATGATCTTGTTATTTTTAGGCGGATTATTCTTTTTCACCTTCATAGAATATTTAATGCACAGATATTTATATCATTTACCTGTGACCAATCCAAAAAGAGAAAAATTTGTATATACCATGCACGGGGTGCACCATGATTATCCAAAAGATAAAGATAGATTGGCAATGCCTCCTGTTTTGAGTTTGATCCTGGCTACCGTTTTCTTTGTGATCTATAGAGGAATTATGGGAGATTATGCATTCGGATTTTTGGCAGGATTCTTAATGGGATATACCGCTTATTTAGGTGTTCACTATTCAGTTCACGCTTTTAAAGTACCTAATAATTTCTTGAAGATCTTATGGCATCACCACAGTATTCATCATTATAGAGAGCCGGATAGAGCTTATGGAGTATCTTCTCCATTATGGGATGTAATATTTGGCACTATGCCCAGAAAATCTCCAGTAGAAGCTGCAGGAAAATAAGATAATCAAATAAGGGAGCTTTTAAAGGCTCCCTTTTATATTTAAAGATTTAGTTTCTCTAACGCCTTCTCCATATCTAATTCCATCTCCTAGAACTCCAAAAAAGAGATCTCCTTTTTCTGCAATTCTGTCTGGCATACTTTGTATGTTGAAATCTTGATTCTTAGCCCAGTCTTAACCTCATCCCAAAGCTAATGGAGCAGAAACAGTAGCTCCGGGTTTGGGTCTTGCACAGTATGCAGAAGCCAGCGTTTGCCCCTTTTTATTTTGAAGATAATCCAAATAGATCTTATTTTTTCTATTCTTAATAACCCGTTCCATACTTGTTAACTTCGGAATTTTTTCGTTTATAAAATAGCACAACAACTTTGTAAAATCTCGTGCTTCCTCATAACTGTAATTTCCTGCTAGCGGGATATAAATATGAAGACCTGAAGAACCTGAAGTTTTACAATAACCATCAATATCCAGCTTTTTCTAAAATCTCTTTAGCAACTTGAGCCACTTCTATAACTTCTTCAAAACTGTTTTTTTCTGAAGGATCCAGATCAATCACCGTATAATCTGGATTATCTATATTTTGAATTTTAGAGTTCCACGGATTGATCTCTATACAGCCTAAATTGGCCATATATAATAAACTCGCAGTATTTTGACAGAGTAAATATTCTATATCCTTATCTGCAGATTTAGAATGCAGTTTCACTGTTTCTATCCAATCCGGAAGCAGCCCTTGATTATCTTTTTGATAAAAACTTTTCTTATTAATCACCGTTTGGATGACGGTGTAAATTTTGAGGTCGATCTTTAAGATAGGGTAATATGGTCTCTGAAATATTTAAATAATAATCTATAAGGTCATATTTTCTGAAACCAGATTCCGGCCAGAAAACTTTTTCCAGATTTGTAATTGGTACTTTATAGCCATCTAATTCTAAAAAAGAGGAAGAACTACTTTTTGAAACCTTGTTCTTTTTAGGTTCATCAACTATTTCCTCTTTAGAGATCTCATTAAGATCTTTATCATTTCTTAAGCCCTTATAAACAGGATGCCTCATCAGCCGCTCTTGGTCCATTCAGAAAATTTCACTTCACAGATCAGTTCCGGTTTTAACCAATTGGGTTTTCTGCCTTTTAAATTAATTTTGTCCTTAAAAGGGGAATTTTCAATTTGTAAAGCTTTAAAATTGGCTAATAAATTGGACTGTTCTTTGGCAGAAAATCCGCTGCCACAATTTCCTATATATTTTAGTTCGCCCTCTTCATAGATTCCTAAAATTAAAGATCCGAATAAAGCACCTTCAGAATTTGTATATCCACATATAATAGCCTCCTGACTATCTACTGCTTTTATCTTTAACCAATTGTTGGTTCTATAACCCGGAGTATAGGTAGAATCGGCTTTTTTAGCAATAACCCCTTCCATTCCTGCATCTATTGCGCGTTTATAAAAGGCAGTTCCCATTCCCTCCACATGATCGCAATAAAAAGTATGTGTTACGACCCGTATCTTCTATCACTTCCGGAATTAAACTCTTTCGCTGAAGCAAGGGTAATTCCAGCATACTTAGATCATTCAAGAATAGCATGTCGAAAACATAATATCTAAGTTCCCCTTCGGTATCTTCGCTATAATTCTGAAGTTTTTGAAAATCTGAAACTCCATTTTCATCAACCACTACTACCTCTCCATCTAAGATCACATTATGCGGAATCTGCTCTAGGTCTTTACGCAGAGAAGGAAATTTTTTATTGAATGAAATTCCATTTCTGGAATACAAATTCACCTTTCCATCTTCAATATTTGAAATTACTCTATAGCCATCCCATTTTAATTCGTAGATCCATTTTGGATCATTAAAAATTTCTTTAGTGGCAGAGGCTAACATGGGTTTCACAGAAGTCTTAATATTTAACTCTCTAACTATTGAAGGCTTTTGCATTTCCTCACTTGGTAAAATCTTCTGCATCATAATTAAGATCTGTATGATATTCATCCTTCTTCTTGATCAATAACCACTGATTTTGTTTCTCCCCTCTCTTTGTTCTTACAAGTGCAAAATCCCCTTTCAGCTTTTTTCCGAAGAATGTTATTTTTAGATCGCCTGCGTCAAGTTGATCTAGAAGTTCCTTTTCATTAAACTTTTTAGCGAGCTGAAATTTTCCAGAATCCCAGATATTCATCACTCCTGCTCCATAGTTACCTTTTGGAATTGTTCCTTGAAAATCTAGATAGGCCACCGGGTGATCTTCAGTTTGAATGGCAAGTCTTTTATCTTTTGGATTCATCGATGGACCTTTGGGAACGGCCCAACTTTTTAATACGCCGTCAATTTCTAAACGCAAATCGTAATGCAAATGAGAAGCTTTATGTCTTTGCACCACAAATCTTGAAGCATTCTCTTTGTCGATTTTCCCCTTAGGTTCTGGAGTATCCTTAAAATCTCTTTTTTTATAGTAATCCTGAAGGCTCATTTATCAAGAAGCTTTACTTTTCTTTTTCTTCTCTAAACTGGCTTTAAGCTGTGCCATAAGATCTTTTGCGGGAGTAGGATCGCTTTTAAAACTTTCTACCTTGGTTTTTTTACCGGTAGATTTAGAGTTAATGATCTTCATTAACTGATCGTTATACTGATCTTTAAATTTATTAAAATCGAATTTTGTAGTGTATTGATCTATCAATGAAACTGCCATGTCTAATTCTTTTTTAGACACTTTTTCTTTTACCAGTTTTAATTCTGAAGGATCTCTAATCTCATCGGCAAACCTAATAACATGAAGTACGAGCACATCTTTATAGATACCAACAAGACTCAGATTTTCCTTTTGGCGCATCACAAATGTTGCCACCCCTAATTTCTTCGATTTTTTTAAAGCATCTCTTAAAAGATTATAAGATTTACCGCCTTCTTTCTGTGGTTCTAAAAAATATGGCTTTTTAAAAAGTACATCCTCAACATCTTTCTCATCTATAAACTCTTCAATATCTATAGTCTTACTTTTCTTCATATTGGCACTTTCAAAATCTTCATCTTCCAGCACTACATATTTTTCACCTTTTTTAAAGCCTTTTA
The DNA here is from genome assembly GCA_963816375.1 of uncultured Flavobacteriaceae bacterium. Classification (GTDB taxonomy): domain Bacteria; phylum Bacteroidota; class Bacteroidia; order Flavobacteriales; family Flavobacteriaceae; genus Gillisia. The sequence continues at coordinate 78,043 of CAWFKK010000013.1, read as the reverse complement.
CAATATCCTTCCATTCTACCTCTTTTCCAGTATCCTCATTTACTCTTTTATAACGAATTCTTGCGTTATCATGCCGGTCCAACATATCCAGATCTAGTTTTCTGTCTTCAGAGCCTGAATACATTTTAATGGGGATAGATACTAACCCAAAACTTATTGAACCATTCCAAATAGATCTCATAATTATAGCTTTATATCTAAAATTACGAACTTATAGAAAGTAGTTATAGTTGTAGAGATGTTAAAGTTGAAATGCCATATACTTATGGCTTCCGCCTAAATAAAGCCATTTTCTCTAGCGTGCGCTTCGGCATCTATGGAATTCTCTACCATTAATACAGGAACAGATTCAAACGCATCAATAACCCCATGCACGCGGCGCATGCTTTTTTTATGTTTAACACTGCGAAGGTAAATAGCCAGAATTCTTTCCGGATATTTTTCTGCAATTTCTATATAGATAGAAGCATCATGTTCTCCGCTATCGCCAATCAAAATAAAATTAAGATCTGGATAGGTCTTTAAAATATTGATTATCTCCTTTTGTTTATGAGGTTTTTCCGGTTTTAAAGACCTATCAAAAGGGCCTCTAAAATTTCTCAATAAGATGGGTCCCTTCGGAAACTTATTAAAATCCAGAAATAGTTTTAAATATTGGTATAAATTCCACGGACTATTACTCAGATAAAATATAGGATTCTTATTCTCTCCACTCTTTCCTAAATGCAATTTCTGATATAATTCTGAAGCTCCTTTTAAAGGAATTCTGTCATAAGCATTGGTTAACAAAGAATTTTTAAGCAATCTCCATTTTAAAAAAGAAGTAACTCCGGTATGCATAATAGTATCATCTATATCACTTATAATTCCATATTCTGCCTCCTTTTCAGGAATAAGAAGTTCCCCTTGAAAATGATCATTCACCAAATTAGTTTTCGAAGAAAGCTCATTCCCATAATAAATTTCGGTAGTAAGCCAGCCCTCTTCATTTACAAGGTGAGAAAGATCTATAGCTGTTTTTTCATCAAATAAATAATAACCCTCCCCATTTGTTTTGCCTTCCAACTCTATTTTCTCACCAACCTTTACCCTTATCTTCGCATCTCGAATCTCAAAACTATCAAACTGCTTATAGGCATTTTTGAGATTGGTAAAGAGATTTTGATCTTCTACAATTTTAAGAGGAACATCATCTAGCGCTCTTCCCAACAAATAAAGATGATGATGAGTTCCATAACTTCTGTATGGGGTAATAAGCACATTATCTATATTTTTATAAACACCAAAAGTCTTTTTTAAACGTTTCCACATAGGGGGTAAAATTGAAGTTTTTAGAATTCTCGTTGAAAATACTACTAAACAAAAAATCTCCGCCTTTAGGGCGAAGATTTTAAGCAAAGTTTAATATTTTAAAATATTACATATTATCTAACTCGTCCTGAACTTCCTCTCGGGTACCGGTAAAGGTTTTCACTTTCACATCGGTCTTCCCATTTTTCACAGTTGTAATTCTAACTTTTGCGACAGTTTCATCTCCTTCCGTAGTAACTTCTACTTGTTTAGAAATAGATTCACTTGTATCTGTAGCCATAGTTTCAGTATTAATTACAGATGCTCTTCCATCTTCATTTTCCATATGCATCTAAGGTATGTCCTCCTAAGATTGGAGCAAGCACCAATCCTATTAAACAAGTAAGCTTAATAAGAATGTTCATGGAAGGCCCTGAAGTATCTTTAAAAGGATCTCCTACTGTATCTCCGGTAACTGCAGCCTTATGAGCTTCAGAACCTTTATAGGTCATCTCTCCGTTGATAAGAACTCCCGCTTCAAAAGATTTCTTAGCATTATCCCAGGCGCCCCCGGCGTTATTCTGAAAAATAGCCCAAAGCACTCCACTTACTGTAACCCCGGCCATATAACCTCCTAACATTTCAGCAATTAGAATATTATCATATCCAAAGATCATAGGAAAAAATGCTATAAGTATTGGGAAACCTATTGTTAAAACACCAGGCAATAACATTTCTCTAAGCGCTGCATCTGTAGATATTGCAACACACTTATCATATTGTGGTTTTCCGGTACCTTCCATAATTCCCGGAATTTCCTTAAACTGTCTTCTTACTTCATTCACCATTTCCATGGCGGCTTTTCCTACGGAATTCATTGCAAGTGCAGAAAAAACCACAGGCACCATTCCACCCACAAATAACATGGCGAGCACGGGAGCTTTAAAAATATTGATCCCGTCTATTCCTGTAAAGGTTACATAGGCGGCAAATAATGCAAGCGAAGTTAAGGCTGCAGAAGCAATAGCAAAACCTTTTCCTGTAGCCGCCGTAGTGTTCCCTACAGAATCTAAGATATCTGTACGTTCACGAACTTCTGCAGGTAACTCGCTCATTTCTGCAATTCCTCCAGCGTTATCTGATATTGGTCCAAAAGCATCAATAGCCAACTGCATTGCAGTTGTAGCCATCATTGCTGAAGCTGCAATTGCTACTCCGTAAAATCCAGCCAATGCATAAGATGCCCAAATTGCAGAAGCAAATAAAAGTACAGATGCAAAAGTAGAGATCATTCCTGTTGCTAATCCTGCAATAATGTTAGTTCCAGCTCCAGTACTCGATTTTTGAACTATAGATAAAACAGGTTTTTTTCCAAGTCCTGTATAATATTCGGTTACCGCAGAGATAAATCCACCAACTCCTAAACCTACTAAAGTGGCATAGAAAACTCTCATAGAAGAGATGGTCTTATATTCAAAACCTTCCTGTCCTCCAACAAAGAATCCCATGGTCATAGTTTCTGCCGGAAGTAACATTCTTACCAAGAAGAAACAAGCCACCATTACCAATGCAATAGAGACCCAGTTTCCAATATTCAATGCATTTTGTACTTCTTTTTCTTTAGCTGAATTACTGGTGATCTTCACTAAAAGAGTTCCAACTATCGAAATAATAATTCCAACTCCAGCAATAGCCATTGGCAATAAGATAGGGCCAATTCCACCGAAACCTTCATTTACAATATTTCCGCCCATGTCTTTAATAACATAGTTACCAAGAACCATGGCGGCAAGAACAGTTGCTACATAACTACCAAAAAGATCGGCACCCATTCCGGCAACATCTCCAACATTATCTCCTACGTTATCTGCAATAGTTGCTGGGTTTCTAGGATCATCTTCAGGAATTCCAGCTTCCACTTTTCCAACAAGATCGGCACCAACATCTGCCGCCTTAGTATAGATACCTCCACCTACTCTGGCAAAAAGCGCTATAGATTCTGCACCTAAGGAGAATCCGGCAAGGGTTTCAAGAACAGTGGTCATTTGTTCTCCATTGGTCCAAACGCCACCCATGAAATAATGATAGAAGAAAATGAAAAATGAAGTTAATCCTAATACTGCCAATCCTGCAACTCCCAATCCCATTACGGTACCACCTCCAAAAGAAATTTTAAGAGCATTTGGCAAGCTGGTTCTGGCTGCCTGTGTGGTTCGAACGTTAGTTTGAGTGGCGATTCTCATCCCCATGTTTCCGGCAAGAGCCGAAAAGAAAGCACCAAAGATAAACGCAACAACTATAAGCCAATGCGTGGTAGGTACTATAAATGAAACAACCGCTAAAGCAATACTCGCGGCGATAACAAAGATGGTTAGAATTTTGTATTCAGATTTTAAAAACGCAAGTGCTCCTTCGTAGATATGAGATGCGATTTCATTCATTTTTCCGTCTCCGGCGTCCTGTTTTAATACCCAGGACCTTTTAATCCACATGTAAATAAGACCGAGAAGGGCCAATACCACCGGGACATAGATCATCATTGATTCCATATTAGACTGTTAATTATTAGTTAATATGGCTAATGTAGTGAAACGTAGATAATTAAAAAAGCAATAACTTTTTAAGGTTATTGCTTTTAAATATTGAACGATTATGAAAAAGGAGCAGGATTATATTCCGAATCTCTCTTTATCTCCTTCATAATTCTTATATCTATCTATACATTGTTGGATAATTTCTTTTGCTTCAGCAGCATTTCCCCATCCCCCAACATCTACTTTTTTCTTCTCAAGATCTTTGTATACTTTAAAGAAATGCTCGATCTCTTTAGTAAGGTGACCATTCAATTCTGGAAGGTCATTAATTCTATTCCAGATAGGATCTGAAACCGGTACACAGATAATTTTTTCATCCGGACCTTTTTCATCGGCCATGTGAAAAACCCCAATTGGTTTAACTTCCATAACAATTCCTGGAAAAGTAGGTTCTGCCACCAATACCAATACATCTAGCGGATCGCTATCTAAAGCAAGGGTATTCGGAATAAAACCATAATCTGCAGGGTACATCATTGAAGAAAAGATCATTCTATCATAACGAACCTTCTTTAATTCAAAATCATATTCATACTTGTTTCTACTCCCTTTAGGGATTTCAATCAATACATCAAAAGTCTCAGACATTATATACGTGTTTTTATTCTATTTTCGAGGGCGCAAATATAACACTTTCCAACCTTATAACTGATAATTAAAAGTGAAAACCGAAAGCTGCAGTTACACCAAAAGATCTGGCATCTACATTGTTGAAATAATTTCCGCGGAAATGAGCATCAATTCTAATAAATTTTAGAATATTTCCAATCCCTACGCTATATTCATAATACGGCTCATTATTAGGCGCAATAAGCTCTAAGCCCGAAGCATCCAACTGTTTATTAGCATCAGAAAGTTCTCCCCAAACTCCTTTTATTCCAACGATCTCTCTTAAATTAAGATCTCTAAGAAGTGGAACTCTGGAGAATAATCTTCCGTTAAAATTGTGTTCAAAATGCACGGCAGCATAAGTATCTGTAACAAATTCGTAGAAATTAAGCAGCGAAAAGGTGTTATAAAGCTCAAAATAAGTTTGATTCCCAGGAACTACGCTTAACAATCCTAAAGGAACTTCTCCAAAAGTTTTTCCGGCTTCAATACTAATATTTGCTTTCCCAAAACCACCAACCATCCACGGCTGATTATAGAAAAACTGAACTTTTTTATAGTCAAAATCGCTATTCAAAAAGTCTTTCACCCCCAAACTATAATTTAAAAAGAAGGTTGGAAAATCTCCTCCATTCACCACATTTCGTTCTACGCCATATCCCGAAACTTCTTTTCCGGGAGTAAAACTAAAAATTGTAGAGATTTCTGTTTGATGAATATTAGAAGCTGTTTGCGTTCTGGCTTCATCTGTATAATAATCTAAACTGAAGGTTGGCGATGCAGGTTTTAAAAATCTATAAGAAGCTCCTACCCTAAAAGTGAAATTCTTGAAAGGTTCTATTTCTAAAGCAACAACCGAAAGATTTATAGAACTCAGTTTATCGTTATTACCAACATTTATAAGAGAAGAAGATGCCAAACTTCTACCCAACACATCTGTAGAATTGGTAAGATTTACTCCCAATTGTTCAATATCTCTTCTGTTTCCTCCAGAAAGTGTCAATCTAGAATCTCTATCCAACAATACCTTTCCAGAAATTCCATATTTAAACTGATTGTCTTTAAAGCCATAAGCTCCATATCCTTCCAGTCTCCACAGATCATTAAACCCGAAATAAGTTCTTCCCCCGGCACGCAGTCTTAATCCTTCAACATCATTAAACCCAATAGTAGAATAAATAGGGCCATAATCAAACCCATTCATTTCTATATATCCTGTAGCTAAACTCGTGGTAACATCATAAATTCTATTAAATGCTTTTACCGTTTGTAGGGTATCTATCATTTTATAAACGCCGCGCTCATCACCATTTAAAGGTTCTAATCTATTCTCTGTCCAGAATTCATCGCCTTTATCATATTTTGTTTCCTGGTATTTATTTACTGGCCTACTATAAAATTCTGAAGGTTTCTTTTTATTAAACTCGTAATTATCGTATAATACCGTCCGTTTTCCATAAATACCTCTGGCATCTTTTTTCTTCCGAAGAGAAAAATCTGCCTGAAAGAAATCTCTAGTCATTAAAAAGACAGAATCATTTAAAACATCAAATTCCTGTTCTATATAAACTCCTTTTACCCAATTGATGTTGGCGCTTTCGTCCATTTCCAGATTGATCTTTTTCACCGCCCAGGTAGTATCATTCACCCAGAAATCTCCGCTAAAAGTAAGCTCATTCTCTCTGCGCGGATAATACACAATGTTGTAACACCATTTATCTCCTACAAATGAGCTGTCTCTTAATACATAATTGTAATTATTGATCCCTGTAGTAGAAAGCGGACTCACAAAGCTTTTATCGAAGAATTGAAGATAATTATCATAGATATCTACTTCATCATAAAGATCTTTAAGATCTGAAATTAAGGTTTGATTTTCATTGAATCCGGAATTCTTATTTCCTAATAACTCTTCTCTAAATTGGCCTGTTTTGTTGTCGCCATAAACTTTAGAAACTGCCTCATTCAGGAAAATTGGCAAATAAGCTTTTCCGGTATAGGCATTGGTATCCAGATCTTTAAAAATAAACTCCATCCCGTTAAAAATGGGACTTTCTATAAGCGCACTATCTATAGTATTAAGATCGAATTCTAATTTTTCGTATTTCCTATATTGATATTGATCAAATTCCTTAACGCCGTTCTTTCTTCGGTTCTCCCATATCTTTCTGAGAATATCTATGGCCGGATTGTTCTTTTTTGAAGTTTTTCCTTGATAGATCACCACTTCGGTTAAAGCTTGAGAAGCTTCTTTTAAAACGATCTTCATATTAAGGTTATTACCACTCTTTAAGGGAACTTCTAAAGTTTCATATCCTATATAAGAAACCTCTGCAGTTTTATAACTCTTATTAGAGGTGAGATAAAAATCTCCTTTTTCGCTGGTAGTAGTTCCTTCCGAAGAATTAAGAAAAATAACATTTACAAAAGGTAATGGATTTCCATTTTCATCTATCACTTTCCCTCCAATTTTGGTTTGAGAAAATGCAGTAAATGTGATCAGAAATAATAAGGAAAAGGTGAAAAGGTTTTTCATATAGAGGCAAAAAAAAAGCTTCATCTATTAAGATGAAGCTTCAAAGATAAGTTTATCTAATTACTTGTAAAGCACCTTTTTCACAGCTTTAACAACATCTTCACTATTTGGTAACCATTCTTTTAATAGTTCCGGAGAATATGGTGCAGGTGTATCTGCAGTGTTGATCTTGATAATTGGAGCATCCAAATAATCAAAAGCTTGTGACTGTACTTGATACGTAATTTCTGTAGCGATATTTCCAAAAGGCCAGGCCTCTTCTAAGATCACTAATCTATTTGTTTTTTTAACCGATTTTAAAATGGTTTCATGATCCATAGGACGAATAGTTCTAAGGTCTATGATCTCACAAGAAATATCTTCTTTCTCTAATTCTTCTGCAGCTTTGTAAGCTTCTTTGATGATCTTACCAAAAGAAACGATAGTTACATCTGTTCCTTCTCTTTTAATATCTGCAACTCCTAATGGAATCGTGTATTCTTCTTCCGGCACTTCCCCTTTATCTCCATACATCTGCTCACTTTCCATAAAAATAACCGGATCGTCATCTCTAATTGCAGATTTCAACAAACCTTTTGCATCGTAAGGATTAGATGGAACTACCACTTTCAATCCAGGACAGTTTGCATACCAGCTCTCAAAAGCTTGTGAATGTGTTGCCGCTAATTGACCTGCAGAAGCTGTTGGCCCTCTAAAAACGATAGGAATATTAAATTGCCCCCCGCTCATCTGGCGCATTTTTGCAGCGTTATTTATAATTTGATCTATCCCAACCAAAGAGAAGTTAAAGGTCATGAATTCAACAATTGGTCTGTTCCCGTTCATGGCACTACCAATAGCAATTCCAGAAAAACCAAGCTCTGCAATAGGAGTATCAATTACACGCTCTGGTCCAAATTCATCCAACATTCCTTTAGATGCTTTGTAGGCTCCGTTATATTCTGCCACTTCTTCTCCCATTAAATAAATGGTGTCATCTTTACGCATCTCCTCGCTCATCGCCTGTTGAACGGCTTCTCTAAATTGAATTGTCTTCATTCTATGATAAAATATTAATTGTCGACTTAAAAAAACAAAAATAGTAATTCAAGAAAGTTTAACTACTACTAAAAGATAAAATATTTACTATGCACGCATAGTAAATTTCGATTTAAATTCCCTATCTTCGTGAACATTAAAAATAAATCATTCAAAAAGAGTATATAGATGAAAATATTAGTGTGTATTAGTCACGTACCGGACACTACTTCAAAGATTAATTTTACAGATAATAATACCCAATTTGATACCAATGGGGTTCAGTTTGTAATTAATCCAAATGATGAATTTGGTCTAACCCGTGCTATGTGGTTTAAAGAAAAACAAGGAGCAAGTGTAGATGTTGTAAATGTTGGTGGTCCAGAAACCGAACCTACTTTACGTAAAGCCTTAGCAATTGGAGCAGATAATGCTATAAGAGTAAATACTCCTGCTACAGATGGTTTTCAGGTTGCAAAACAACTTGCCAATGTAGCTAAAGAAGGTGGTTACGACTTAATTATTGCCGGAAGAGAATCTATTGATTATAACGGGGGAATGGTACCTGGAATGTTAGCAGCTTTAATAAACGCTAATTTTGTGAATACTTGTATAGGTATTGAAATTGATGGAACCGAAGCTAAAGTAACTCGTGAGATAGACGGAGGAAAAGAAAGTTCTACTACTTCTTTACCATTAGTAATTGGTGGACAAAAAGGCCTGGTAGAAGAGAGCGATCTTAGAATTCCAAATATGAGAGGGATCATGCAAGCGCGTAAAAAACCTCTTAATGTGGTTGCACCTGTAGAAGCGGTTGCACAAACAGAGGCAGAAAAGTTTGAGAAACCAGAACCAAAAGGAGCTGTAAAATTGATCGATCCAGATAATTTAGATGAATTGATCAACCTATTGCATAACGAAGCAAAAGTGATCTAATTATTAAATTTTCAAAATCTAGCCATCAGGTTAGTTGAAAATTATTAATCAGAATTCATTTAGTCAATAACAAAAAAATAAAGAAATGTCAGTTTTAGTATATATAGAATCAGAAGACGGGAAGTTTAAAAAAGCATCTTTTGAAGTTGCTTCTTACGCAAGAGAAGTTGCTCAAATGCTTCAAACTACAGTAACCGCAGTTACCTTTAATGCCAATGATACTTCAGAACTTGGAACGTATGGAGTAGATAAAGTATTAAAAGTGAACAATGAGAAATTAGCAAACTTTAATGCAGAAGCTTATGCAGATGTTTTAACGCAAGCTGCAAAGAAAGAAGAATCTAAAGTTGTAGTGCTTAGCCAGAGTGCGAACAGCAAATATTTAGCGCCACTTTTAGCAGTTCATTTAAATGCAGGATATGCATCTAACGTGGTTGCCTTACCAGAAAGCGCAAATCCATTTGTTGTAAAAAGAACAGCTTTTACCAATAAAGCCTTCAATTTTACAAAAATTGAAACCGAAGTTAAGATCATTGGATTATCTAAAAATGCCTTCGGATTAAAAGAAAATCAAGCTCCTGCAACCGCAGAAGATTTTGACGCTACCTTAACTGCTGAAGATTTTTCAGTAAAAGTTACCAATGTAGATAAGGCTAAAAACAAAGTAACTATTGCAGATGCAGAGATTGTAGTATCTGGAGGTAGAGGACTTAAAGGACCTGAAAACTGGGGAATGGTAGAAGATCTTGCGGAAACTCTTGGAGCTGCAACTGCATGTTCTAAGCCGGTGAGTGATATGGGCTGGAGACCTCATAGTGAGCACGTTGGACAAACAGGAAAACCTGTAGCTACCAATTTGTATATTGCTATTGGAATTTCTGGAGCTATTCAACACTTAGCAGGAATTAACTCTTCAAAAACAAAATTGGTTATTAATAACGATCCAGAAGCACCTTTCTTTAAAGCTGCAGATTATGGAGTTGTTGGAGATGCCTTTGAGATCGTTCCTAAGCTCAACGAAAAACTAAAAGAATTTAAAGCGAAAAACGCATAATTTTTTTAACTTGCACACCTTAAAGGGGCTGTCTAAATATGGTAATAATGTCCTTATTTTAGACAGCCCTTTTCAATTATTGATATATGAGCTTAGTACGCCTTAACATAAAAGGAATATCTTATAGTCAAACCCAAAATGGAGCTTACGCACTAATTCTAAGTGAAGTTGATGGGGAAAGAAAACTACCAATTGTAATTGGAGCTTTCGAGGCACAATCTATTGCTATTGCATTGGAGAAGGAAATTAAACCTCCAAGACCACTTACCCACGATTTATTTAAAAACTTCTGTGAACGGTTTAATATTACTGTTAAACAAGTTATCATTCATAAACTGGTAGACGGAGTATTTTACTCAAGTCTTATCTGTGAGCGTGATAAAATTGAAGAAATTATAGACGCCAGAACCAGCGATGCTATTGCGTTGGCTTTAAGGTTTAATGCGCCAATTTTTACTTACAAGAATATTTTAGATAAAGCAGGAATCTTTTTAAAAGGAGAAACAGATACCATGACACCTCCTACCGGAAGAGAAAACATGAATATGGATGTAGATGATATACATGCAGAAGAAATGGAAACTCCGGGACCCAATTATAAAAACATGTCATTAGACGAACTCGAAACGTTACTCTCTCAGGCGGTAAAGAATGAAGATTACGAAAAAGCTGCGCGTTTAAGAGATGAAATTTCAAAACGCAAATAAGCATTTGTTTATGAAGAATTACTGGTATTGCCTGTTCTTTGTTTTATTCGGAATTTTTACAGCCCATTCCCAAAGCATATCAAAAAATTGGAGTTTTCAGTCAACTCAAGACACCAGCATTGTCCAAAATAATTTCTCTAATAAAGACAGATTAATTTTAGATGAAGGCGAGTTCGAAATAAAAACCGATTCTGCCGGAGCAATAAAAGCAAAGGGAGATTATCTTTATCAGAATAATTTACTGGTCTTCTTTTACAATACTCCTAAAGATACCATTCAAAACTTTAGAATATCTGAGCTCACAGATACTTCTCTGAAAATTTCAGATAGTAAAAATACCTACTCTTTTCAAGAATCTCCTGAGGCAATTTCAGAAGTTATTCCCGTAACCACTAAAAAGACCATGATACCAAATGCCGGTATCTCCTTTTCAAGTATCTGGCGTGGAGTTCTAGGAATGGTTGTTCTTTTACTTATTGCTTATTTCTTTAGTAGTGCAAAAAAAGCCATTAACTGGAAAACAGTAGGAATTGGACTTGCAGCTCAACTTCTTCTAGCCATTGGGGTATTAAAAATAGGCGTTGTACAAAGAGTTTTTGAGTTTGTTGGAAACATCTTTGTCTTAATTCTTGACTTTACACGAGCAGGAAGTGAATTCTTATTAGGCGGAATGATGGATGTAGATAGTTTTGGATTCATCTTTTTATTCCAGGTACTTCCTACCATTATTTTCTTTTCTGCACTAACCTCGGTATTATTCTATTTAGGAGTAATCCAACTAGTTGTTAAAGGAATGGCGAAGGTACTTACCAAATTAATGGGAATCTCTGGAGCAGAAAGTTTAAGTGTTGCAGGAAACATCTTTTTAGGACAAACCGAAGCTCCTCTTATGATCAAGGCATATTTGGAAAGAATGAACCGTTCTGAAATATTGCTGGTCATGATTGGTGGTATGGCTACCGTTGCCGGAGGTGTACTTGCCGCTTATATTGGATTTCTTGGAGGAGATGATCCCGCACTAAGACTTCAATTTGCAAAACACTTATTAGCAGCTTCTGTAATGGCAGCTCCTGGGGCAATTGTGATCTCTAAAATATTATACCCTCAACAGGAACCTGTAAATACCAATGTGGAGATCTCATCAGAAAAGATTGGATCTAACATTTTAGATGCTATTGCTAATGGAACTACCGAAGGTTTAAAACTTGCTGCAAACGTAGCTGCTATGTTATTAGTTTTCATCGCTTTTATAGCCATGATTAATTACATCTTAGGATATTTTGGAGCACTTACTCATTTAAACACCTTGATGGCAGAGTATACTCCTTATTCTAAATTTTCTTTAGAATCTATTCTAGGAACTGTATTTGCGCCGCTTATGTGGTTAATTGGAGTTGCTAAAGAAGATATGATGCTGATGGGGCAATTATTAGGTATTAAACTTGCTGCCAGCGAATTTGTTGGATACATTCAGCTTGCAGATCTTAAGAATCCGGCGAATGCTTTGAGCTTGAATTATGAGAAATCTGTGATCATGGCAACATATATGCTTTGCGGATTTGCCAATTTTGCTTCTATAGGAATTCAAATTGGAGGGATTGGATCTTTAGCTCCGGGCAAAAGAAAGACGCTTTCAGAATTTGGACTTAAAGCTCTAATTGGAGGTACTATTGCATCTTTACTCTCTGCAACTCTTGCAGGAATGATCATTGGATAATCCCTATTTATAGCTGCTACACACAGTAGTTAATAACTATTTATAATTGATAGAACTTCAAAGTTTTATCCTATTCTGCTATTCTATATTTTAGCCGTACCAACAATATTATAAAAGGCCTTTTTTAAGTTATGAAACAATATCACGACCTTATAAAACATATTCTAGATAACGGGGTTCAAAAGGGAGATCGCACAGGAACCGGAACAAAAAGTGTTTTTGGCTACCAGATGCGATTTGATCTTAGTGAAGGATTTCCAATGGTAACCACCAAAAAACTTCATCTAAAATCTATAGTTTATGAACTGTTATGGTTTTTAAATGGAGATACCAATGTAAAATATCTTCAAGACAATGGAGTAAGAATCTGGAATGAATGGGCAGATGAAAATGGAGATCTTGGACCTGTTTATGGGCACCAATGGAGAAATTGGAATAGCGAAGATATAGACCAGATCAAAGAAATTGTAGAGACTTTAAAGAACAACCCAAACAGCAGAAGAATGTTGGTTTCTGCCTGGAATCCTTCAGTATTGCCAGATACTTCAAAATCTTTTTCTGAAAATGTTGCCAATGGAAAAGCAGCACTTCCACCCTGCCATGCCTTTTTTCAATTTTATGTAGCAGATGGTAAATTATCCTGCCAGCTTTATCAACGTAGTGCAGATGTGTTTTTGGGAGTTCCTTTTAATATAGCTTCTTATGCTTTATTCACCATGATGATGGCCCAGGTTTGCGGATATGAAGCGGGAGATTTCATCCATACTTTTGGAGATGCCCATATCTACAACAATCATTTTGAGCAGGTAGAATTGCAGTTAACCAGAGATCTTCGTAAATTACCTCAAATAAAAATTAATCCGGAGGTTAAAGATATCTTCAGTTTTAAATTTGAAGATTTCAGTCTTGAAAATTATGATCCGCATCCACATATTAAAGGAAAAGTAGCGGTATAATATTTGTATTAGATTAACCTCATCGCCCAGCTAATCCCCTAAATGGGCACTAAACCTACAATTATTATGTATAAAGTAATTTCATTTGTTGTTCTATTTTTTGTTGCAAGCGTTTCTTTTGCCCAAGAAGGTGTAAAAGTTTCCGGGAATTCGGTTTCTACTAAGGAAATCGCACCGGTTTGGCCAGGCTGTGCCGATGCTAAAGATACCAAGGCATGTTTCAATAAAATGTTAGGTCAGCATGTAAGAGAAAACTTTAAATATCCTAAGAATGATAAAGGTCAATTCTTAAGAGGAAAAGCCACCATTTCTATGGTAATTAATAAAGAAGGTCAGGTAGAAGTTACATCTATTGAAGGGCCGGAGCCTAAAATTAATGAGGCCGCCAGAGAAATGATCATGAAAATGCCTAAAATGAAACCTGGTACGTTAGCCGGAAAACCAACTCCTATTAAATATACCATTCCACTAAACTTTTAGTATTTTACTAAAATATAATTTTCAAAGGCGGATTAATACTTTAACTCCGCCTTAACTCATGTATATTTCGGTCATTTCTAAATTATTGTAACTTTGAGTAGTAGCCTTATATACTACTTGATATGATCTCGAAACAAGAATTACATCCTTATTTACCAGCACTAGGAAAGATACCGAGCAAATTTGCTCCTATCTAGAAATTGAAGATTATGTAGTGCAACCCGTGGTGGATGTTTCTCCACCAAAGTGGCATCTTGGCCACACCACCTGGTTTTTTGAAGAGTTTGTATTGAAAGAATTTTATCCAAATTATCAACTTTTTGATGAACATTCAGCCTTTGTTTTTAATAGCTATTATGAGAGTGTGGGCGAAAAAGTGGTAAGAACAGACAGAGGTAATCTATCTCGTCCAACAGTAGCCTGGATCTATACTTACAGAGATCATGTTACCAAAGCCATGAACAAACTTTTTGATGAGCTCAATGAGTTTTCAGAAAAAATGTTGGAGGTGATTGAAATTGGATGTCATCATGAAAAGCAACATCAGGAATTACTGCTTACAGATATAAAATATATTTTAGGGAATAACCCACTACTTCCTAAATACAACGATAAATTTAAAGAAAATCCTGTACAGGAATTTGATCAAGATTGGATCAAAATTTCTGCCGGCCTTTATGACATTGGGCATAATGATGATTCTTTTTGTTATGATAATGAAATAGGACGTCATAAAGTGTATCTTCAAGATTACGAAATCTCCAATAAGTTAGTAACCAACAAAGAATATCTGGAGTTTATAGAAGCTGGAGGCTATAAAGATGTTTTGTTATGGCATGCAGAAGGTTGGGATTGGGTAAATTCCAATGAAATAACATCTCCTGCTTATTGGCATGAAATTGATGGGAAATGGCATCAATACACTTTGCAAGGTTTACAAGAATTAAAACTTGAAGCCCCTGTTACTCATATTTCTTATTTTGAAGCTTTTGCCTATTCACAATGGAAAGAATTAAGACTTCCTACAGAATTTGAATGGGAAATTGCCCAAGACAAATTTAATTGGGGCAGCAGATGGGAATGGACAGAAAGTGCCTATAGCCCCTATCCTGATTATATAAAAGCACCGGGAGCTCTTGGGGAGTACAACGGCAAGTTTATGGTGAATCAAAAAGTACTTAGAGGAGGCTCTGTAGCAACCTCAGAAAATCACACAAGACCAACCTACCGCAATTTTTTCCATACTCAATTAAGATGGCAATTCACCGGATTAAGACTGGCAAGATAATTTGAAAACGAAAATGAAAGAAAATATAAAAACCACCTTTTCTTCAGCTTTTGAAGAAGATGTACATGTTGGGTTAACCACTTATCCAAAATACCTATTATCAAAATATATCTACGATAAAAAGGGAGATAAGCTTTTTCAGGATATCATGAATTTGCCGGAATATTATTTAACCAATTGCGAATTCAATATTCTAAATGATAACACTAAGGAGATCGTAGATATTTTTAAAGGCGATCATGGATTTGACCTTATTGAACTTGGAGCAGGAGATGGAAAGAAGACAAAATTGCTTCTCAAAGAATTGGTGGAGCAGGAAATTAATTTCAATTACTTACCTATAGACATCAGCGAAAATTCTTTAAAAGAATTGGAAACTTCGCTAAAAAATGAAATCCCGGAAGTTCAGGTTCAAACTCAACAGGGAACCTATTTTAAAACGCTGGAGAAATTAGCCGATTATAATTCCCGTAAGAAAGTGATTCTGGTACTAGGTTCTAATATTGGAAATCTACTTCATAAAGATGCGATCGACTTTTTGAAAGCATATTCAAATTGCAATGAGCGATGAAGACATGTTATTTATGGGATTCGATCAGAAAAAAGATCCAGAGATCATACTTAAATGCATATAATGATAAAACCGGTGTTACTGCGGCTTTTAATAAAAACCTCTTAACAAGAATCAATTCTGAATTAGGCGGAAATTTTGAGTTGGATAATTTTAAACATTGGGAAACTTATGATCCTGAAACCGGAACAGCTAAAAGCTTCCTGGTAAGCAAAAAAGAGCAAAACGTAAGCATTAAAGAGCTGCAACTAGATGTACATTTTGACGCATGGGAAACTATACATACAGAAATTTCACAAAAATATGACGATCCTGTTGTAGAATGGCTAGCCAAGGAAGCCGGATTAAAAGTGACCCATTCTTTTATAGACGATCAAAAATTTTATAAAAACTATATCTTCAAAAAACAATAATATGAAAGCTATTTGGAACAATACCATAATTGCTGAAAGCGATGAAACCAAGGTTGTAGAGAACAATCACTATTTCCCAAAAGATTCTATTAAGAAAGAATATTTTAATGAAAGTGAAACCACTTCTCGCTGCCCATGGAAAGGGGTTGCATCCTATTATAATGTAGAAGTTGGAGATCAACTAAATAAAGATGCAGCCTGGTATTACCCTGAAGCAAGCCATGCCGCTAAACCAATAGAAAATTATGTTGCTTTCTGGAAAGAGATCAAAGTGACAAAATAAATTATTTTGTTAGGTATTTCTTTAACAGCTTAAAAAGTGTTTCCAATTCTTCTTCAGTATTAAAATAATGAAAACTAAGTCTAATTCCCTCTCCCGCGTTGGGAACAGATCACATCATTGCTTCTAAGATAATTATATAATTTATCGTCGCCCTTAATATTGAAAATTGAAGAATGAACAGGTCTTTTCACAACACTTTCATCTAATAAATTAAGCGCTGTAAATTCTCTTTTTGCAATCTGACTAAGATGAGCAACGTTTTCCTGAACCTTTTCTTTTCCAACTTCATTTAAAAGATCTAAAGCTACTTTTAGACTTCCAAAATTTAAGGTATCCTGATGTCCGGGTTCGAATTTCCCGATAAAATTTCCTTCATGCGCTTTATATTTCCCTTGAAGCGAATTAAAGCCTAAAGATTTTGGTGCAACTTTTCCCTGCACACTTTCGTTAAAAAGAATGAAGCCATTACCATAACCTGCATTCAACCATTTGTAGGTACTACAAAGTAGGACGTCTATTCCAGAATCATCAAAATCAAAAACTTCTGTTCCACAGAACTGAGTACCATCTGCAACAAAAATAGTTTCAGGATATTTCGACTTTAATTCCTTAAGAAATGAAATAGAAAGTTTGATCCCACTTATATATTGAACAATGCTGAAAGCGAAAAATTCTGGTTTGTTATCTTCAAAAGCGGCTTCAATATTAGCTTCTAAATTTTCATTTATTTCAGCATAACAAACATTAAAATCTCGCGAGGTTACCGCCCAGTTAATAGAAGGATAATCGCCTTCAAGCAAGTAAGACTTTCTTAGATTTATCTATACCTTCCAACAGCGTATTAAAACCATAAGAAAAATTTGGAACCAGCGCCACTCTATTTGGAGCACAGTTAAAGAATTTGCCAACTGATTCCCGCACTTGTGCTAATAACTTGCCTTGCTTTTCTTTAAGAATACTTCCAGAGATCAAAAAATCCAGATCATGATCTTGTCTAAATTCCAAAACTTTTTCTGAAAGCAGGCCGGAAGCTGCGGTATTAAAATAGAGATATTGTGCCAGTACAGGAAAGGGTTTTCTTAAATTCTTCATAAGCGCTTTAACATTGGTGTAAAAAACTTTAAATTTGAATAGACACTAATTTAATTCTAAATATGTTCTCTAAAAAGAAAAACCCAAGTAAACTGGATACCGAGCAACGCGAACTGTATGAAAATGCAAGGAGAAGAGCCCGTCAGAAAAAAAGATTATTTCAACATTTCGTAATATTTTTAGTCGGTGCAGTTTTACTAATTGTTATTAATGTAGTAATTGGGTACAGAGAAGATTTTATGCCGTTGGGATATAATTGGTTTGTTTGGGCCATCTTACTTTGGACCTTCTTTTTTCTTATTCACTTAATTAATGTCTTTGTTACCAGTGCTTTTATGGGAAAAGAATGGGAACAAAAACAATTGGATAGATTGGTAAAGAAACAGAAGGAAAGAATTGCAGAATTACAGCAAAAAGTGGAGAGAGATCATCCACTTCCTAATAGAAACAATCCAACCCCCACAACTCCAATTAGAGAAGATAATTCAGATATCAATCCAAATCCATATACACAAAAATAATTATGCTTACAATTATTGCAGCTGCGGGAGAGAACAACGCTTTAGGAAAAGAGAACGATCTGGTTTGGCATTTACCAGACGATTTTAAAAGATTTAAAGAACTTACTTCCGGACATCATATCATTATGGGAAGAAAAACCTTTGAATCTTTCCCAAAACCTCTACCTAAAAGAACCCATGTTGTAATTACCAGAAAAGACAATTATAAAAAAGAAGGTATTAGTGGTGGTGCACTCTTTAGAAAGAGCTATAGAATTTTCTAATGAAGATCCCCAAGCATTTATAATTGGTGGCGGAGAGATCTATAAATTAGGGATGGAAGTAGCAGATAGAATTGAACTTACTCGAGTTCATGGAACTTTTGAAGCTGATACATTTTTTCCTGAAATAGATGAAAACAAATGGAAATTAGTTGCATGAAGTGTTTCATGATAAAGATGAAAAACACGATTATGCCTTTACCTATTTAACCTATGAGCGAAAGTAATGGCTTTAAAGAACTAATAATTAAAGCTACAGATGAAATAAATTTTGATCTGAAATCTTTTTCTGCCCTTACAGGGGGCGATATTAATGAGGTTTTTCTCTTAACCTCTACTTCCAACGATAGTTTGGTTATAAAAATTAACGAGGCTCAAAAATTTCCGGGGATGTTTGAAGCGGAAATGACCGGCCTAAAAACCTTAGCATCTCCTAATTGCATAGATGTTCCTAAGCCTTTATCTACAGGTGAGTTTGAAAACTATGCTTATTTACTGCTGGAATACAAACCCGCTGCTCCACCAGGGAAAGATTTTTGGTCACTTTTTGGAGAGCAATTGGCTAAGTTACATCAAACAACTTCAGAGAATTTCGGGTTTAAAGAAGATAATTACATTGCCAATCTTCATCAGTATAATTCATGGACCAAATCTGCTTCAGAATTTTATATCACTCAAAGATTAGAGCCACAGCTAAAATTGGCGGTAGATAAGGAATATCTCAAAAAAACTCCAAATAGTTTCTTCAAGAACATATCAGAATTAATTCCCGATGAAGCTCCTTCATTAATTCATGGAGATCTATGGAGCGGTAATTATTTAGTCAATTCTGAAGGTCAACCTTGTTTAATAGATCCGGCAGTAAGTTTTGCTCCACAGAGAATTAGATTTGCACTTATGAAAATGTTTGGTGGCTTTAAAATGAATTATTTGAAAGTTATCATTCGCAATTCCCTATTTCAGAAGGATTTGAAGATAGGATGGCTATTTGGCAATTATATTATCTCCTCGTTCATCTTAATATATTCGGAACAAGTTACAAACCACAGGTTGAACAAATTCTAAAACAATTTAACTGATTTCACATTTCTTAACAAGTACAGGATTTCTTTTGGCATTTTATTAGCGCATATTAAGTAGGCTTAATAGTAATTTGGTTTAAAATAAAAATAAGTTATGAGCACAAAAAATCTAACGAGCAAAGATGCCCTTGAGAAAATGAAGAAATTGGTTAATGATATAGATTTCTGTATGATGCTTACAGATCTTAAATCCACTCCAATAAGCGCTATTCCAATGTCTACAAAAAAGATGGATGATAATGGGAATATCTGGTTTTTAAGCGGATTGAATAGCGATCATAATTCTAACATTGTAAAAGATGCTAAAGTTCAGTTATTATACAGTAAACCTTCAGATATGGAATTTATAAGTATCTATGGGGAAGCGAAATTGTAACAGATAAATCTATTTTAGAAGATCTTTACGGAAAAACCGATGATGCATGGTTTGATGGCGTGGATGATCCAAATCTTACCGCAATAAAATTCGATCCAACCGAAGCTTATTACTGGGATACTAAGCAAAATAAATATGTAAGCCTTTTTAAAATGGGTGTTGCAGCAATTTCAGGAAATCAAGCTGATGTTGGAGAAAAAGGAAAACTAAACGTGTAATTTCATCTTTTAAATATTAAAAAGACCTCATAAGGAACAATTCTTATGAGGTCTTTTTTTTTATTTCTATTTTAGCTGAATCTAAATTTTACAAAAATGAACGCTTATATATTTCCCGGCCAAGGGGCACAATTTTCAGGAATGGGATTAGATCTTTACGAAAAATCTCATGATGCACAAATACTTTTTGAAAAAGCTAATAATATTCTAGGCTTTTCTATTACAGACATTATGTTTGAAGGATCTGCGGAAGATCTTAAACAAACCAAAGTTACGCAACCTGCTATTTTCCTTCACTCTGTAATAATGAGTAAAATTATGGGAGATTCTTTTAAACCAGATATGGTTGCCGGTCACTCTCTAGGAGAAATATCTGCTTTGGTAGCAAACAAAACCTTAGAATTTGAGGCTGCTTTAAAATTAGTATCAAAAAGAGCTATGGCAATGCAACATGCATGTGAATTAGAACCATCTACAATGGCAGCGGTATTCGGACTGGAAGATGAATTGGTAGAAGCTGTTTGTGCTGAAGTTGACGGAATTGTAGTAGCAGCTAATTATAACTGCCCTGGGCAATTGGTAATTTCAGGAACTATAGCGGCAGTAGAAAAAGCCTGTGAATTACTGAAAGAACGCGGTGCAAAAAGAGCATTATTACTACCTGTTGGAGGTGCATTTCACTCTCCTTTAATGGAACCTGCAAGAAAAGAATTGGCAGAAGCTATTGAAGCTACAAAGTTTAACAACTCCTATTTGCCCGATCTATCAAAATGTAAGTACTACTGCAGTTACAGATCCAAATGAGATTAAAAAGAACCTAGTATTTCAACTAACAGCTCCAGTAAAATGGACACAATCTGTACAAAATATGATTGCAGATGGTGCAACTCATTTTACTGAAGTTGGACCTGGAAAAGTATTACAAGGCTTAGTAAAGAAAATAGAAAGAAATACAGAAGTAAGTTCTGCTGTTTTTAATCAAAAATAAATTCAAGTAAAAAAAGCCTAAGATCTATCTTAGGCTTTTTTATTACTCAATATTACTAACGTTATGAGTTCACAAACTCAATTACCGTTTTAGAAATAAGATCTATTTGATCTTCATCCAATTCTGTATGCATAGGTAAAGAGATCACTTCTTTTACCAGCTGATTGGTTACAGGAAAATCTGCTTCGTTATATCTTGAATCTTTATATGCTTTTTGGCTATGAAGAGGAATTGGATAATAAACACCACAAGGAATTCCTTTTTCATTTAAATGTTTCACCAAAAAAAAAAAAAAAAAAAAAAAAAAAAAAAAAAAAAAAAAAAAAAAAAAAAAAAAAAAAAAAAAAAAAAAAAAAAAAAAAAAAAAAAAAAAAAAAAAAAAAAAAAAAAAAAAAAAAAAAAAAAAAAAAAAAAAAAAAAAAAAAAAAAAAAAAAAAAAAAAAAAAAAAAAAAAAAAAAAAAAAAAAAAAAAAAAAAAAAAAAAAAAAAAAAAAAAAAAAAAAAAAAAAAAAAAAAAAAAAAAAAAAAAAAAAAAAAAAAAAAAAAAAAAAAAAAAAAAAAAAAAAAAAAAAAAAAAAAAAAAAAAAAAAAAAAAAAAAAAAAAAAAAAAAAAAAAAAAAAAAAAAAAATAAAAAAGCCTAAGATCTATCTTAGGCTTTTTTATTACTCAATATGACTAACGCTATGCGTTCACAAACTCAATTACCGTTTTACAAATAAAATCTATTTGATCTTCATCCAATTCGGTATGCATTGGTAAAGAAATCACTTCTTTTACCAACTGATTGGTTACGGGAAAATCTGCTTCGTTATATCTTGAATCTTTATAGGCTTTTTGGCTGTGTAGGGGAATTGGATAATAAACACCACAAGGAATTCCTTTCTCATTTAAATGTTTCACCAATTCATCTCTTTTTCCGTTGGTGATTTTTAAAGTGTATTGATGGAAGACATGAGTATCGCAATCTCCAGATCTAAAGGGAACTTCAATATGTTCTTGCCCTTTAAAATGTTCATCATATAAAAATGCCGATTTTTTTCTGGCTTCATTATAAATATCCAGGTTAGGAAGTTTAGCTCTTAAAACCGCTGCCTGAAAACTATCTAATCTTGAATTTACACCTACTACATCATGATGATAACGTTCATACATTCCATGATTTACAATTCCGCGAAGCTTATGCGCAAGATCATCATCATTGGTAAAAATTGCACCCCCATCTCCATAACATCCAAGATTTTTTGAAGGGAAGAAAGACGTAGATCCAACATGACCAATAGTTCCTGTTTTTAAGGTTTTTCCATCTTTAGAATGAAAATCTGCGCCAATTGCTTGTGCATTATCTTCTATTACATAAAGATCATGCTCTTTAGCAATTTCCATAATGGTATTCATATTTGCAGTTTGCCCAAATAAATGTACCGGAACTATGGCTTTAGTTTTTGGGGTAATTGCTTTTCTAATTGCTTCCGGATCGATATTAAAAGTATCTGGCTCTACATCTACTAACACAGGAGTTAATTGTAAAAGAGCAATAACTTCTACCGTGGCAGCAAAAGTAAAATCGGCAGTAATAACTTCATCTCCAGGCTTAAGATCGAGCCCCATCATTGCAATTTGAAGGGCATCGGTTCCATTGGCACACGGAATAACATGTTTTACTCCCAAATATTCTTCTAATTCTTTCTGAAAAGCCTGAACTTCCGGGCCATTAATAAATGCCGAAGTCTCCATTATTTCCTGCAAAGAACTATTAATTTGATCTTTAATTAAACTATATTGACCCTGAAGGTCAACCATTTGTATCTTTTTCATGTAATTTCTATTCTGAGACCACGAAAATACAAAATATAGCCCCTATCACCAATGCAATTTTTAGGAAAGCGGTATTTTAGCAATTAAAAGAGATTCAATTGAAATTAGCTTACGACATATTGATTAAGGTAATTAATAGCCTACTTCCTTTCACAAGTATTTTTAGTGAAAAGATGAAACTTTTTGTTGAGGGAAGAAAAGACACCTACCCAATCCTGAATGAAAAAATCTGCTCCAAAAGATTCTGTAATTTGGTTTCATGTAGCGTCTTTGGGAGAATATGAGCAAGGCTTACCAATTATAGAAGTGGTTAAAGAATTGTATCCTACTCATAAAATTGTAATTAGTTTTTTCTCTCCTTCCGGATATGAAATAAAGAAAAATTCGCCTGTAGCAGATGCTATTGTTTACTTACCCTTAGATACAAAATCGAATGCAAGACAATTTTTAGATCTTGTTCATCCAGACCTTGCTATTTTTATTAAATATGAGTTCTGGCCAAACTATCTTTCAGAATTAAAAAAACGCTCTATTAGAACATTATTAATTTCGGGCGGCTTTAGAGAAGATATGATCTTTTTTAAATCTTACGGGAGTTGGATGAGAAAATATCTTACAACCTTCGAGCACTTCTTTGTTCAGAACCAAAGGTCTAAAGAATTATTAAGCAATATTGGTTTTAATAATGTAAGTGTAAGCGGAGATACCAGATTTGATAGGGTTGCTAAACAGTTAGAGCATAATAATGAACTGGAATTTATTGCAACTTTTAAACAAAATAAAGCTTGTGTAGTAGCTGGAAGTACCTGGCCAGATGATGAAATTATGCTGGAAGATCTTATTAATAGCTCTTCCTCCAATGTGAAATTTATTATTGCTCCCCATCAGATTAAAGAGCAACAAATTAGGAGCTTTAGAAGTAGGCTTACCAAAAAAACTATTTTATTTTCTGAGAAAGATCAGAAAAATGTTGAAGATTATGAGGTGTTTATTATAGACACTATTGGACTTTTAAGCAAGATCTACAACTATGCCGATATTGCGTACGTGGGGGGCGCTGCAGGAAATACTGGCTTACATAACATTTTAGAGCCTGCTACTTTTGGAATCCCTATTATTACAGGTAAGAATTTTGAAAAATTTCCTGAAGCAATTCAGCTTCAAGAATTAACCGGGCTCTATGCAGTTTCAGACGCAGACGATCTTACTTTGATCTTGAGTAAACTTCTTACCGATGATGAGTTAAGATCCAGAACGGGAGAAATAGTCAAGAACTATATTCTAGAAAATATTGGAGCAACAGAAATGGTGCGCAATTATTTAGAAGGTAAAAATGTTAAAAAGCCTTAAAATATCTTTCAAAAGCTAAATTTCCTTTTAATTTATATTAAAATATTCTAAAAATAAGATAGCTCATTATTTAATAGTAGTAATTTCGATCTCTATAAACCACAAATCTTATAGTATGAAACGAGTTATGTATATAACCGCGTTATTAGTTACTACTGCTGCAAGTCTTATTTCTTGTAGAGATAATGTTGAGAAGGAAACGATAGTACGAGAAGTAAGAGTAGAAAAAGCTGAACCGGTACAAGTAGAGCCTGAGCCAAAAGAAGGGATCTTAGAGAGAACTGCTAAAAAGGTAGATGGAGAAGTTAATAAAGAAATAGATAAAAAAATTGAGACCATAGGAGACGATAATTAAGTGTGAATTTTTACCTTTTCTATTGTATTTTACTTAATTTTATATATTATTGTTAAGCATTAAAGACAGAAACTAACCAATATTAAATTTAATAAACCAATTAATTATGAGAAAATCAATCTTAGTATTAGCAACAGCATTTTCGCTTTCTGCAGTTTTTACTTCATGTAGAGACACTAATAAAACAGAAGCTGATGACCAAATGGAAGTAAGCGACGATATGGATGATGTTGCAGATGACATGGAAGATGATATGGATGACGCTACTAACGATGTTGAAGATGCAGCCAACGATGTTGGAGATGCAGTAGACAATGCAGCAAACGACGTTGGAGATGCCGTAGATAAAGGTGCTAACGAAGTTGAAAGTGAAGTTGAAGGAACAGACGATATGTAATATCGTGTCTTTCAACTTTTTAAAATTCAAATAACCACTTGAATCAATTAAAACTTAAATTATGAAAAGATTAATCTTAATTATGGCGCTTACTTTTACCACAAGTATTGCCTTTACTTCTTGCAGAGAGAAATCTACTGTAGAAAAAGTATCAGATGATGTAGAAGATGCAGTAGATTAACTCGCATTTTCCAAACAAACCAACTTAAAACCAAAAAATCCATCCTCTTAAGGGATGGATTTTTTTATTGTTTTAAAGTCTTGAATTCACTTTTGAGCTCTTCCATAGATTGCTGTAGCTGTCTTAACAATCCACTTTCTGAAGTAGCATCTACGCTAAAAGTTAGCTTACTATTTACCTGCCACAATTCCTGAATATCATTAACCTGAACTTGAATTGGTGCGTATTCTTCATTTAAAGAGATCAACACTACTTTTTGGGGATCTTCTAATTTCTGAATTTTCTTTACCAAAACAGAATCATACAACACTACTACGTAAATTTTACTGTAGCTCACCTCATTAATACTAGAAATAGCTTTTCCTAAAACCCACTCTCCAGGTCTTAAATTAGGCATCATACTATCCCCTTCTACTTGAAAACCTCTATAACTGGCATTTCTATACTCTGGCAACGGAATATCAAAGGCTGGAAGTTGATGATACCATTCTACATCCTGAACATTATGTGGATATCCGGCTGCTGCCTTTTGGTTTACCAGGACAATGTTCTCTTCTTCTCCACTATTTACCGTAACTACCTTCGGGCTTACATCTCCCCGGTTAATTGGTAAGAATTTCTGATTGCTATCGCCAAAGATCCAAAGCGGATTTACCCCAAACTGGCGCAGCAATTCTGCTACCATTTTGCCAGATAGCTTGGTTCTTCCACGCTCAATATCGGCAGTAGAATTTTTAATTCCCAGTAATTCCGCAAACTCGGTCTGGGTGAAATTATGGTCTTCACGAATTTCTTTAAAACGCTTAACCTCCAGTGTTACATCTGTTCCCATACACAAATATAACTTTTTCTGGAATAAGTCCAATTTTAACATTGGATTATTTCCTACTTAATGGAATAATTCCATAATTTTGTAAAGATTCCAATTTGAACAAATTCAAAAAGGAAAAGAGATTATGGAAAAAACCGTGTTACATCTGGATCTTGATACCTTCTATGTTTCTGTAGAAAGACTTATAGATACGCGCCTTCAACATAGGCCATTATTGGTGGGCGGCACCAGCGATCGCGGGGTAGTTGCAGCTTGTAGTTATGAAACTCGTGCCTTTGGGGTGCACTCCGGAATGTCTATGAAACTGGCCAAACAGCTTTGCCCGGAGGCTACGGTGATAAGAGGAAATGCCGGCACTTATACCAAATATTCTAAAGATGTAACAGATATTATCAAGATCGATGTTCCGCTATTTGAAAAATCGAGCATCGACGAATTTTACGCAGATCTTACCGGAATGGATCGTTTTTTTGGGTGTTATAAGTATGCTTCAGAATTACGAAAAAAGATTACCCGAGAAACCGGCCTTCCTATTTCATTTGGACTTTCTGTAAACAAGATCGTATCTAAAGTAGCTACCAATGAAGCGAAACCTAACAATCAGCTAAAAATAGATTCCGGGTTTGAGAAAGAATTCCTGGCGCCGCTTTCAGTAAAAAAGATACCCATGGTGGGAGATAAAACCTATCAAACCCTTCGGAATTTAGGAGTACGGCAGATCAAGACCATTCAGGAGATGCCGCTGGAAATGATGCAAAAGGTTTTAGGATCTAACGGCACTACTATCTGGCAACGGGCACAGGGCGTAGATCACACCCCTGTTATTCCATATTCTGAAAGAAAATCTATTTCTACCGAGCGCACTTTTGATAAGGATACTATAGATGTACAGCGACTTTCTGCCATTTTAATCGCAATGACAGAAAATCTGGCGTATCAATTAAGGCGTGGAGATAAACTTACTTCCTGTGTGGCGGTAAAGATCCGATATTCAGATTTTAATACGTATACCAAGCAACTTAAAATCCCTTATACCAGTGCAGATCATGTTTTGATCCCGCTTATACAAGATATTTTTAAAAAGCTTTATAACCGAAGGTTGCTGGTACGATTAATTGGGATTAGATTTAGCCATTTAGCAGGTGGGAATTATCAAATCAATCTATTTGATGATAATGAAGAAGTACTTCATCTCTACAATGCCATGGATAAAATAAGAAACAGATATGGAGACAGAAGTGTGATACGGGCAGCTTCTATGGGAGCAAAGACCATAGGCCGCTTTACCAATCCTTTTAACGGAGAACCTCCGGTGGTGTTAGCGCATAGAAAACAGTAATTGAGAATTGAGAATTGAGAATTGAGAATTGAGAATTGAGAATTGAGAATTGAGAATTGAGAATTGAGAATTGAGAAAAAATTAAAATTTTAAAAGTAGAATGAAAAAAATATAAGCATAAAAATATCAACAATAACAACACACTAAATACTCACTACTAATTACTCAATACTAACGCTGTATCTAAACAACCACACATATTACAGCATGCGCTTTGGCACTTTTTCAGAAATTGAATTACTGGAACTGGCCAGGGAGAATCATGTTCAAAAGTTGGTGCTTACAGATATCAACAACACTTCCGCATGTTTAAATTTTGTGAGAAAAGCTTCAGAATATAACATAGCACCTGTATTGGGAATTGATTTTAGAAATGGTGCACAGCAACAATTTGTCGCTATTGCTAAAAATAATGAAGGTTTTAAAGAACTTAACGATTTCCTATCTATACATCTGCATCAAAAATCTAAGATCCCCGAAAAAGCTCCTGTTTTTAAGGAAGCTTTTGTGATCTATCCGTTTGAGAAGATCATGGCGGCAGAGATCACCCAATTTCAACCCAATGAATTTATTGGAGTTTCTATAAACGAATTGCGAAAACTGCGATTTTCAAAACTGACGAGAACTCACCACAAAATTAGTGGTATTGCAGCCGGTAACCTTCAGAAATAAAAGAGATTTCAACGCGCACCGACTTTTACGCGCTATAGATAACAATACTATTTTAAGCAAACTGCAACCCGAAGAGCAGGCAGGAATCGATGAAAGAATGCTTCCGCTAGCAACAGCTAGAAGAAAAATTTGAAGACTTTCCTTTTATTCTGGAAAACACTCAGAAATTATTGGACGAATGTCAAATTCATTTCGATTTTTCAGCAAATAGAAAACCTCAAAATCAGCAGATATTTAGAGAAAGCAGAGAGTCCGATGAAAAATTGCTGGACGAATTATGCCAGAAAGCCGTATCCTTTAGATATCCCGATGCCAAAGAAGAAGTTGTATAATCGTATGAACTCTGAGCTAAAAGTGATCAAGCAATTAAACTTTGTTTCTTACTTTCTTCTGAATTGGCGCATCTGTGAATATGCTCGTGAAAAAGGATATTTTTATGTAGGGAGAGGAAGTGGCGCCAACAGTATTGTAGCCTATTTACTGCAGATCACCGAGGTAGACCCTATAGAACTCGATCTTATATTTTGAGCGTTTTATAAATGAATATAGAACGAGTCCGCCAGATTTTGATATAGATTTCGCCTGGAATGACAGGGCAGATATCACCCGCTTTATATTTGAAGAATTTCCGAATACCGCACTACTGGCAACTTATAACACCTTTCAGTATAAAGCAGTGATACGAGAATTAGGGAAGGTTTTTGGATTGCCAAAAGAAGATATAGACAAGTTATGCGATGGCTATCTCCCAAAATCTGAAATAGACAATCTGCATAAGATCGTATTGAAATATGGCGATCTTATTCAGGGAATGCCTAATTACATAAGTATACATGCCGGCGGAATTCTAATTTCAGACAAGCCCCTCACCTATTTCTCTGCTTTAGACCTGCCTCCAAAAGGATTTCCCACGGTACAATTTGATATGGTGATTGCAGAAGATGTTGGCTTATATAAATTTGACATTCTTGCCCAACGGGGTTTAGGAAAAATTAGAGATTCTTTAGACATCATTGCACAAAATCAGCCAAATGCAGCAGCTTTTGACATTCATGATGTACAGAAATTTAAAGAAGACCCCAAGATCAATAATCTGGTACGGGAAGCTTCCTGTATTGGGTGTTTTTATGTAGAATCTCCGGCGATGCGCATGTTGCTTAAAAAACTTCAAACCGATACTTATTTAGGTTTGGTAGCCGCGAGTTCTATTATTAGACCGGGAGTTGCCAAAAGCGGAATGATGCGGGAATATATTATGAGACACCGGTATCCGGAACGCCGCAGCAATGCACACCCGGAACTGGCTCGCATCATGCCCGACACGTATGGAATTATGGTCTATCAGGAAGATGTGATTAAAGTAGCTCACTACTTTGCAGGCCTAAGTTTGGGAGAAGCAGATGTGCTAAGAAGAGGAATGAGCGGAAAGTATCGCTCCAGAGCCGAATTTCAGCAGGTAGAAGAAAAGTTCATTTCTAATTGCAGGGAGAAGAAAATAGCAGAAAAGACCATTTTTGAAGTTTGGGATCAGATAAAAAGTTTTGCCGGATATGCTTTTGCTAAAGGCCATTCTGCCAGTTATGCCGTAGAAAGCTATCAGAGTTTGTTCTTAAAAACCTATTTCCCGTTAGAATATATGGTGGCAACGCTTAATAATGGCGGCGGATTTTATTCTCCTGAAATGTATGTACACGAGGCAAAAATGCAAGGCGCAACTATAGAACCACCTTGCATTAATCAAGGCGATTTTCATAATACCATAAAAGGAAAAACCATCTATTTAGGCTTTGGATATTTAAAGGAATTGGAGCAGCGTACCGCGCAACGCATTATAGAAAACCGAAATTTTAATGGAGCGTTTACTTCTTTAGAAGATTTCATTAATAGAGTAAGTATTGGAATTGAGCAAATAAGCATTCTTATAAGAATTAACGCTTTCAGATTTACAGGAATAGATAAATACAAACTCTTATGGGAAGCACATTTCAAACTCAGCAAAGCTCCAAAACGTCCAGACCAGTTACCGCTTTTTGTTCCGAAGCATAAAAATTTTACGCTTCCTGCGCTTAACACTACCAGTTTGGAAGAGGCTTTTGAGCAAATAGAACTTTTAGGATTTCCACTTTGCAGCCATTTTGATCTTTTAAAAGAAATGCCCAAAACCAGTTATGGACAAAAAGATCTTCCAAACTTTTTAAACCGAAATATTTTGATCTACGGCTATTTGGTAACAGTTAAAAACACCAAAACTGCCAAAGGAGACCGTATGAACTTTGGAACTTTTATAGATAGCGAAGGTCAATTTTTTGATACGATCCTCTTTCCGCCGGTGGCAAAAAAATTCAGTTTTAGAGGCCCGGGAGTTTATGCCCTTTTTGGGAAAGTAACAGAAGAATTTGATTTTTTGAGTATTGAAGTCAGCAAGATGAGAAAAGAAGCTTACATCACAGATCCGCGGTTTGCAGAAGAAAATTTGGCTACCGGCCACCGATTGGAAAAAATGAAAAGTTTAGAAGAACGTAAAGAAACACCCCTTAAATCTTAACCTATGTCTTTCGAAAGAATTAAAGAAAAATTAGATATTCTGGCAGATGCCGCAAAATATGACATTTCATGTTCCAGCAGCGGGAGTAAAAGATCCAATAAGAACAAAGGTTTGGGAAATAGCGATGGCGTTGGAATTTGCCATAGTTATACCGAAGATGGAAGATGTGTTTCTTTATTGAAAATATTGCTCACCAATCACTGCATTTTTGATTGTGCTTACTGTGTGACAAGAAAAAGCAATGATATTAAACGAGCTGCTTTTAAGGTAGAAGAAGTGGTAAGTCTTACCATGAACTTCTATAGAAGAAATTATATTGAAGGGCTTTTCTTAAGTTCCGGGATCTTTAATAGTCCAGATCATACCATGGAAAGATTGGTGCAAGTGGCTAAAAAATTGAGACTAGAAGAAAACTTCAACGGTTATATACATCTAAAATCCATTCCCGGCGCTAGTGATGAGTTAATGCGAGAGGCCGGTTTTATGCCGATAGACTTTCAGTAAATATAGAGATCCCAACCATTTCCGGATTAAAATTGCTGGCACCAGATAAAAAGCATGAAGACTTTATAAAACCTATGGAAGCGGTTAAGAATAGTATTCAGCTTTATCAAAGCGAAAAAAAATTAATTCGAAGTACCCCAAAATATGCACCTGCAGGACAAAGTACCCAAATGATAGTTGGAGCTACCGGCGAAAGTGATAGAGACGTAATGTATTCTGCAGCTTTCTATTATAAAAAATACCAGATGAAACGGGTATATTATTCAGGATATATTCCAATTGCCCAAGACTCGAGACTCCCGGCATTGGGCAGCCCGGTACCTTTACTTAGAGAAAACAGGTTATATCAAACAGATTGGTTATTGCGTTTTTACGGATTTGATATTCGAGAACTTTTAAATGAAGAAAATCAAAATCTTGACTTAGAAATAGATCCAAAGCTAAGCTGGGCACTAAGAAATCTAGATCTTTTCCCTATTGATATTAACAGAGCAGATAAAAATTTAATCACCAGAATTCCCGGAATCGGGCTTAAGTCGGTTTATAAAATTATTGAAGCTAGAAGGTACAGCAAGTTGAATTGGGAGCATCTTAAAAAAATAGGAATAGCGGTAAACAGAGCAAAATATTTCATCACCTGCGACTCTCGAGATTTTGAAAAACGAGATCTTACGGCAGTAAAGATCAAAGGACTTATTTTACAGAATTCCGCATCAAAATTCAGAAAAGACTACAGCAATCAGTTAAGCTTATTTGACGCTAAATGGTAACACAACCCATACATCTAAGTTATGACGGGAGTTTTGAGGGCTTTCTCACCTGCATCTTTCATGTCTTTGACGAAAAGATGAAGGTTACTGGTATTTCATATTCAGAACAATTACAACCCGATATGTTCTCGAAAGTAGAAGAAATAATAACAGATATTGACCGCTCTAATCGGGTAAAAAATGGAATTCTTCAAAAAGGGGGCAATGCGGTTCTCAGAAAAATTGAATATGCGTTTCTTAGCGAGAAAGCAGGCATTGAGATGAAGTTATTGGCTTTTATAAAACTTATCTTCAATTCAAAAATACCTATAGATAAAGATTTTTCTAATCCTGTTGTCTTAGAAATTGCCCAAATTGTAAAGATGGTTCACAGAGAAAAACACAGAATGGAAGCTTTTATACGGTTCAAACTAACTAAAGATGACATTTTTTTTGCCGTAATAGAACCAGACTTTAACGTTTTACCACTTATTTTGGATCATTTTGAAAAAAGATATGCAGATCAAAATTGGATAATCTATGACTTAAGAAGGAAGATTGGATTGTATTATAACCTGCAACAAACCAGTTACATAAGCTTAGAAATTACAAAAAAATCTGCTCTAAACGCGCAAAATTCTGAAGTTTATAAAACCGAAGAGTTAGAATTTGAGCAATTATGGCAGCAATATTTTAAAAGCACCAATATAAAATCTCGAGTAAACATGAGGCTTCACGTGCAACATGTACCTAAAAGATATTGGAAATATTTAACTGAAAAGAGTTCTTGGCAAAATTAAAAAATAGTTTAAATTTGCTGTTCAACTAATTAAACATATTTCAAAATGAAAAAAGTATCATTATTATTATTAGGAGCAGTTTTAACTTTATCACTTTACTCTTGTAGAGAAACTACAGAAGAGAAATCTGAAGATGCTGTTGAAGCTGTTGGAAACGACATCGAAAGCAACACTGAAGCTGCTGGAAACGAAGTAGAAGATGCTGCACAAGATGCATCTACTGAAATGAACGAAGAAGTACAAGGTACTGATGACGTTAACGGTGAAGAGGCTGCTGACGACATGCAATAGTATTTCACTATAATATTTAAAAAGCCATCATAATGTATATTGTGATGGCTTTTTTTAATTAACTTAAAACTTAAAACCTTAACCATGAGAAAATTATTGTTATTATTAATGATCTGCGGAATTACTACCTCTCTAACTTCTTGCAGAGAATCTACACAACAGAAAACAGAAGAGGCGGCCAAAGCTATTGGGAAAGACATCAAGGAAAATGCTGAAAAAGCTGGCGACAAAATGGAAGAAGGCGCAGAAAAAGTGAAGCAGGAATTAGATGAAGAGATTCATAATACAGATGATGTAAATGGCGAAGAAGCTGCCGATGACATGGAATAGTAAATTTCATGATACTTACCTAACCGTCTTATAGACGGTTTTTTTATGCTTAAACAATTCGCAATCAAAGTGTTTGTCTGTCTTCAAATAATACACAAATCAAATATATTCTGACATAATTATAAGTTTTTGATAAATAATTACCCTTTTAGTGCAACAATTTATCAAAAGTGATGTCTATTAAGAAAGCCATCTAATGAAATCAATCAAAATCATCATCATCACCCTTTTGTTTTTTCAGCTATCTAATGCTCAAGAAAATGATACTATTCCGCGAAAATCCATCAATATTCAGAGAATAGAAAATGCACCAAAAATTGACGGAATACTCAACGACATTGCCTGGGAAAATGCTCCTATAGCTACCAACTTTGTAGAGAGAATGCCCACCAATGGAAAAGCAATTCCAGATAGTCTTCAAACCCAGGTAAAAATTATTTACGACGATCTCGGGATATATTTTGGAGCTACGCTAAAGGATCCTAACATAAAGAATATTCCTAAAGAACTTACCGAACGTGACAATATTGGGAATGACGATTTTTTCTTCATTTTACTAAATGGATATAATGATCGCCAACAAAGTCTTCAATTTATCATTACCGCCGCCGGCGTTCAATACGATGCTAAAATGACCAACAGCAATGAAGATTCCAGTTGGAATGGGGTTTGGTATAGCGCCGTTCAAATAAATGACTCTAACTGGGTTGCAGAGATTTTTATTCCATATTCTGAATTAAGATTTCCTAAAAAGAACATTCAGGAATGGGGATTAAATATGGAGCGAGAATATAGAAGAACCGGTTCCAGATTTAGTTGGAGCCCTGTAGATAACTCTAAAGGTTCATTTTCAATCTATGATGGAGAAATTCATGGAATAGAAAATATAAATACCCCTACTCGCCTCTCCTTTCAGCCTTATTTTTCTACGTATGTAAATAATTATGATGGGGCAGACCGATGTAAGTGTGAATGGAGGAATGGATCTTAAATATGGAATTAATGATGCCTTTACCTTAGATATGATCCTGATCCCAGACTTTGGGCAAACAAAATTTGATGATGCAGTCTTAAATCTATCTGCCTTTGAAGTTCAATATAACGAGCAAAGAGCATTTTTTACTGAGGGTACCGAGTTATTTACTAAAGGAGATCTTTTTTACTCCAGAAGAGTTGGAGGAACACCCTCTGGCAGACCCAATTTATCTGACAATGAAGAAGTGGAATCCTTTCCCGTAACTGTAGACCTTATAAATGCATTAAAAATTTCAGGGAGAACCGATAAAGGTTTGGGAATTGGATTTTTTAATGCGGTTACTAAGAAAACTTATGCCACTATTAAAAATACCGAGACTAATGAAATTAGAAAAGAAGTGGTAGAACCACTTACCAATTATAATATTTTGGTACTCGATCAACGTTTTGGAGAAAATTCTTCGGTTTCTTTTGTTAATACAAATACTACCAGAGCCGGAGATTTTAGAGATGCCAATGCCTCCGGACTTTATCTAGATCTTACCAATAAAAAGAACACCATGAATTATTGGGGGAATGCTGAAGTTAGCTGGGTAAAAGATGAAGAATCTAAATATGGAACTGAAGCCGGGCTTGGAATTTCCAAGATCAACGGGAAAAATAGATTAAATTTTCAGATGGATTATAGGTCTAAAGAGTATGACATCAATGATATGGGATATTCCGGACTTACTAATTTTATTAATTACTCCGGATATTATGGATATAGATACCTTCAGCCAAAAGGATTCCTAAATCAGATGTTCCTTAATTTCAACGTATTTCATCAACGTAGATTAGACCCAGATCTTTATAGTAATTTGATATTAAATTTCAACTCAAGTTTTACCACTAAAGAATTCTTCAATTTTGGTTTCGGATTTGAAAGTACCCCCTTTGGAACTCAGGATATTTATGAACCTCGTGTAGAGGGTAGATATTTAAAAGTGCCAGCCTACTATGATCAATGGGTTTATTTTAGCACCGATTATAGAAAAAAGATAAAGTTTGCATCTTCTATAGATTGGTATAAATACGATGAAAAAGGAAGAGGACGACTCAATATAAATTTAGATCCAAGCTTTCAGGTTTCAGATAAATTTAGGGTGATACTCTCAACCAACATCAGCCTTTCAGATAAAGAAGAAGGTTTTGTAAACATTCAGGACAACGATATTATTATAGGAGCCAGAGATAGAAATACCGTTATTAACTCTTTGGAATCCAGATATATCTTCAATAATAAAATGGCGTTGAATCTTGCTTTTAGACATTATTATACCGAAGTTCAATATGATAAATTCTTCAATTTAGAACAAAATGGAGAATTAACTTCCCGCCCTAATTTTGAGAATAATTATGACACTACTTATAACAGTTGGAATGTAGACCTAAGATTTTCCTGGTGGTTTGCTCCAGGAAGTCAGGTGAGTTTGTTGTACAGAAATGCGGTAGATAGTTATATAGATGCTTCCAAGATCAACTTCTCTAACAATTTTAACCTGTTGTTTGATCAACCTCAAATAAACAGCTTGTCTTTAAGAGTGAGTTATTATTTAGACTATAACCGAATGAAGAATTGGTTTAAAAACGATAAGATCCCTTTAGACGAGCCAACAGTTGCTAATAAATTCGGAAGGATCTAGAATTTAAATTAATCATCAATCAAAATAAAAAAAGAGGTAATTCAGATTGAACTACCTCTTTTTTGTTTTTACTTATTAAAATTTTCTGATTTTCCGTAAAGTATCTCTAATACAAAAAACTATTTTCTGTTCCCTTTGTCACCCTGAATTTATTTCAGGGTCTCCATATTGTTTTATGTACTCTGAATTGAGATTCTGAAACAAGTTCAGAATGACGTCCTCATTCAGTTTAGGATATTATACGAACAAACAATAAAGAGTTTATTCAATTTTTAAGCCCGGCATCTATTCTGGCAATGAGATCTGCCCAATGAAATCTGGTTAACTGATTGTTAGACCTCATTTTTTCTCGTGTTCATATCAGATTTTAATCGCTTGCATCTCCCCTCTCATCAAGGCGATAATATCAGATTTTAAGATCTTTTGATCTTCCTGAGATTTCAATTTTTGAACATATCCTGCGGCTTCATCTATAAAAGATCGTTGCAAGTTTCTTCTATAAGCATCTACCTCTTTACCTGCATATAATTCTGAAAAGATTCCTTTTCTAAGATCGTCCATCATATTTACAGCCGTATAGGCATCTTGAGAGTTCATTTGCTCATTGCTAATCATTCTTTTAATTCTGTCTTCATCAAGCAAATACTTTAAGGATCTGGTTTGTAAATTCTGAATTCTTTCTATAGCCCCAGAAGCCTCAATTCTATTAAGAATATCAGTATCCAATAACCACTCTGGGGTATTAAAAGCATTTTGATTCAAGAATTTTAATGCATTTTTCTGAATATCTTTTGGCACCGGGGTATAAACTATCCCTTCCTGATCGCTGGTCTTTCTGGTTTCGTATACTCCCCCAACATTGGTAATAACATGATAGGTGTACCCGCGCCAAAGATTGATCAATTCGCCATAAACTTCTTCCAGATCATCATAGCCCTTCCCATTAGTTGCGGTCCATTCTATTAAATTAGGAACCACTTTTTTCAGGTTTGCGAGTCCATATTCGCTAGCTTTAATCTGATCTTTTCCCAGGCTTTCTCTTTGAGATTGAGGATCTACCCCATCGTATCCACCTCCAAATTCATAAATTGGATCTCCTGCTTTTTCCAGGATCCAGGCATCTAAGGTTTGCTTTTCTGCATTTGCATTTTCTGCTTCTGGTAAATATCTATACCCCCAATTAATAGCATATTTATCATAAGGCCCCATCATTCTTATATATCTCACCCCATCATCTCCGGGTTGCGCCACATAATTTACACGAGCATAATCCATAATAGAAGGGGTTAGCCCATATTTTTGAGTAAAGCTTGCAGACCTAAGAGAATCTGTAGGATATGCAGAACTGGCCTTCATATTATGTGGCAAGCCCAAAGCATGACCAACTTCATGCGCAATTACCATACGCATCATTTCTCCAATTTCCTTTTCAGGAGTTTCCAAAGTTCGGGCTGCAGGGTTTTGTGCCCCGGCTTCAATCATAAATCTATTTCTATAAGAACGCAAATGATTATGATACCAGATAATATCACTTTCTATGATCTCTCCCGTTCTTGGGTCTATAACCGAAGGGCCAACAGCATTTCTAGTGGTACTGGCAACATATCTTACCACAGAATATCTAACATCTTCCGGACTAAATTCCGGATCTTCTTCTTTAGTAGGAGGATCTTTGGCGATAATTGCATTTTTAAAACCTGCCTCTTCAAAAGCTTTATTCCAATCTTCTATTCCTTGTTTAAAATAAGGTCTCCATTTCATAGGAGTAGCAGGATCCAGATAATAAACTATTGGTTTTACTGGTTCTACAAGCTCGCCTCGCTTATAAGCCTCGATATCTTTTGGCACCAATCTCCATCTTCTAATGATCTCATAATCATCAGATTTTAATTGATCTGAATCATAATTATACTTTTTAACACTAAACCAACCAACTCGATCATCGGCAATTCTTGGCTGCATCTTATCATCTGGCAATAAGATCATAGATTGATTCATTAAAAGTGAAATGGTTCCCGCCTGATCTCTTTCGGGAGGAGTTTCTGCCTCATACGTCATAACATGCTTTACCTCCACATTTTCAGGATAGGCATGCGCAGATTCTATATAAGACCTGCTCTGGTCTAATTTCTTAACCTTATATTCTTTTCTTAAAGAAGGGGAAAGACCATCTATAGCTGCAACTTCAGATTCAAATAAGCTGGTGACATCAACCACCACTTTTGTAGAATCTTTACTGAAAGCTTCAATTTTTGAACTATATAAAATTGGAGAGAAATTATTTGCTGAAACAGATTGATAGATAGGAGATTCTTCATCACTCTGATTTTCAAAACTTATCACTTTTACATCGATATTCTTATCTCTTTTATACCAACGCACTACCTGCTCATTCACCTTAGAACCCGCATTTACGTAGCCTCCGCCATAACCAGCCGGAACTTTTGCTATTCTTGAAACCAGCAACATGTCTTTTTCTAGCAGACTTAATGGAATTTCGAAATACAATTTATCTCCAACCTGATGGGTAGTAAAAAGACCTTCATCAGATTTCGCCTCTTTGGTGATCACCTCACTATAAGACTTTAAGCCATTAGTTTTCTTTTTCTGATCTGTTTGCGTTTGGGGATTTTCACCTTTTTTTCCTGTAATGATCTCCTGACTTTTACAGCCGGTTGCGAGCGCTGCTGCCAACACTACAATTGATAATTTTCTAATCATAAACTATTTTTTTGAGCTTCAAGATATGTAATCCTTCCCATAACTTAAAAGCCTGAAGCTTACAAAAAGGCATTTTTTACCTAACTTTCCCCAAAAGCTGAATTTTAAATGAAAAAGATCCTCTATTCTATTATACTTTATCATCCTATCCACTCCGGGATTCAGTCAGAAAAACAATTTGCCCGAAGGTTTTGTGTACGTGAAAGAAGTCATTCCAGACATTCAGGTAGATCTTCGCTATGCAGGCACTCATAATTTTATAGGGAGACCTTTACCAGGCTATAATGAAGCTGAAGTTATCTTAACAAAACAAGCAGCAGAAGCCTTAAAAAAAGTTCAGTTAGAATTGGAAGATCAAGGATATTGCCTAAAGATCTTTGATGCTTACCGGCCACAAAAAGCCGTAAATTATTTTATGGAATGGGCTCGAAAACCTGAAGACACTCTCGCAAAAAAGAATTTTATCCAAATATAGATAAGCGTAACCTTTTTGAGTTGGGCTATATAGCAACAAGATCTGGTCATTCCAGAGGTTCTACTTTAGATCTTACGTTAATAGACGCCAACACGCTAGCAAGAAGTTGACATGGGCGGCACCTATGATTATTTTGGGGAAGTTTCTCACCTTAACAGCTCCAATATTAGTGAGCAACAAAGAAAGAACAGAGAGCTGCTAAAAACAACCATGAGTAAGCATGGCTTTAGATCTTACTCTGAAGAATGGTGGCATTATACCCTAAGAAGAGAACCTTTTTCCACCACCTATTTTGACTTTGATATTGATTAGTTTTAGATTATTGAAACTAGAGATCTAGAGACTAGAGATTGGAAACTCGAAGTTATAAACTAAACGCTGGAGAATAGTGATTCCTCGTTTAATTCGTATCAAGTAATTCTATTCTTAAATTATAAATAGTAATTCTGATTTACAACTGCGACTAACGCATTGTTGTATTTTCAACTAAAATTAAAATTGATATTATGAGCATAAAAGAACCCGCATTATTTTCCCCACTTAAAATAAAATCTCTAGATATAAAGAATAGAATGACTGTTTCACCAATGTGCATGTACAGCAGTGAAGATGGTTTTACCAACAATTGGCATTTGGTGCATTTAGGTAGCCGTGCCGTTGGCGGAGCCGGATTAATTCTTACCGAAGCAGCAGCAGTTTCTCCGGAAGGAAGAATTACCCCTCAAGATATGGGACTTTGGAAAGATGAACATATTAAAGGTTTAGCTGAAATTGTAGAATTTGTTGAAGCGCAGGGAAGTCAGATCGGAATTCAATTGGCACATGCCGGAAGAAAAGCTTCTTGTGCAGCACCCTGGCAAGGGTGGAGAACGAGTATCTTCCTGAAAATGGAGGATGGACACCTGTTGGCCCAAGCGCCATTCCTTTTAATGAAAATGATCCTTCCCCTATAGCTTTGGATAAAGCAGGGATAGAGAAAGTTATTTCAGATTTTGTGGAAGCTACAAAAAGAGCAGTTAAAGCAGGTTTTAAAGTAGTTGAAATTCATGCGGCTCATGGCTATCTTTTACATGAATTTCTATCTCCCTTAAGCAACAAAAGAACCGATGAATATGGAGGTTCCTTTGAAAATAGAAGTCGACTTATTTTGCAGGTAATTAAAGAAGTTAAAAAAGTATGGCCAGAAGATCTTCCTTTATTTGTAAGAATTTCTGCTACAGATTGGGTTGACGGTGGATGGGACATTGACGAATCTGTTCAACTATCAAAATTATTAAAAGCAGAAGGAGTAGATCTTATTGATTGTTCTTCGGGAGGATTAGTACCGGATGCTAAAATTCCAGCCGAAAAAGGATATCAGGTTGGGTTTGCTGAAAGAATTAAAAAAGAAGCTAATATTTTAACCGGAGCAGTTGGGTTAATAACAGAGCCTGATCAAGCCGAAGAAATATTAGAAAATGAAAAAGCAGATCTTATCTTAATGGCGCGTGAGTTCTTAAGAACTCCATATTTCCCATTAGAAGCTGCTAATGAACTTGATGTAGATTTGGAATGGCCAAATCAATACGCCAGAGCAAAAAGAAGAAAACAACATTCTTAAGATTAAAATTAGCAAGGTTAAAATTGAATTTTAACCTTGCTTTATCTCCAACCGTTACACTTAAACCTTGCTTTTTTCAATATAAAAGTCGCCTAATCTACTTTTGGCAATTTTAGACTTTATGAGTAATAATTATAACGAAATTGAAAGTTTATATCAAATTACAGAAGCTTTTGCTTATTTTCGCTATAGGAAGAACCCTACATTTGTCCTAAAAATTAAGAACTCATACTCTCAATTCCTCATTATGAGGTTAGTATGAATATTTTGTGAAAAATCATGTTTATCTTGCTTTTGAATTACAGCTATGTATTTCAAAAGCAAATACAATTTGAAGAAAGATCTTGACTTCTAAATTCAAGATTTTATGCAAGAGATTATGCCGGCAGGCGGAAGACAAATTGGGTAGGGCTTATTTGTTAGAAACTTGTCGGCATTTAATTCCCCCCGAGTTTCTCTTGCTTTTCTTCAATTCGTTCCAAAAGTGACTTGCTTAATAACTCAGCTCTATTTTCAAATTTCTAATAAACATATTTACATCATTCTTGTGAAAACAAAAGATTGACGACACATTTTGATTGAATTTAATTACCATAAGTTTTGGGATGAATCGCATAGCAGTAGAAAGGTAAAACCACTTTCTCTAAAAGAAGCTAGGAATCGCTGGTATCTTATAGCTTTAGATGAGAAGGATGGCGTGATCTAAACAGTGTCTTCCCTCCACCCCATATCCCTGATTCCCTAATGTTGGGAATGGTACGAGTATATAGCTGCACAGCTATCGCGTATTTAATGTGATTTCAAGTAAGGTTTTACCTCCGCCAGTTTTAATTTACCTCATACACGGTAGTCACTAAAACTCCTTTAAATCCGGGCGCCGGAACAGTTAGAACGTGTTTTTCTTCTTTGGCCTTAAAGTTAAAAGGTGCTTCGGAAAGCTTTACGCCGCTTTGTTTTTTTAGCCTGATCCCCTGTCCGGAGATAATATCTTTATTGGGTTCAAAATCTACTTCAGGTAAGTGTTCGGTGAGAATGACATATTTGAAGTTGTATAGTTTTTCTACCACTCTTTTTATTTCCGCATTAGATAAATGTTGCAATACCTGTCTTAGGATAGCCACATCTCCAGAAGGTAATTCGTCTTTTGCAATATCCAAAGAATGAAATTCCAGGTTATCTGCCCGGAATTCTTTTTTATTATGAGCTATAAGGCTCGGGCACTATGTCTAGTGCGATGTACTTTTTGGAGTACTTCACCAGTTCTTTACCAATATTAAAATCTCCGCAACCCAGATCACAAACTACCGGTGGAGTTTCAAAGCCTTTTAAAAAGTTGGAAACTACAGCTATATATGGATTTATAGTCTCAAGTTGATGTGAACCTAAACCGGAGTAAAATTCAGATCTCTTTCCACCCCACAAGTTGTTTTTATAGATCTGCAGTCATGGCATCTTTAGTGGGCCACGGCTTTTTCATGTTTTTATTTTTTGTCATCTCCTCCAGTCATTTGCTCTGAGGCGATCTTATGGCCGGGATGTGATTTGATCCCGGGATAAAATACATTCTCATATTTTTATATGGTTTTCCAAATATGCAACCGGTTTCATAGCATTTTCATTTTGCCTTAATTCCATTGTTTGAACGCCTATCAATAACATCCAGGCCGTATTTATATACAGGCTGGCCTGTTGATCTCCCTGTAATGAAATATTTACTGTTTGAGATCTTTATCATCGCATTTTTCATTTCTATTTGGTTAGTATGCTTTTTATTATTCCTTTAAACATGTTCATTCCGGTTTCTATAATCTCATCTGGAAAGTCATAGTTGGCATTATGTAGGGCATGGGAGTTTAGGCCGGCTCCAATGCCAAACATTGCTGCTTTGTATTTTTCTGAAAACCAGCCAAAATCTTCTCCAAATTTAAAAGGTAGGCTTTTATTGATGATCTCATAATTATTAACCTTTGCCGTCTCTGTAATAAGCCGGTTACAGGATTCCTCATTAACAACAGCGGGAAAATAATCAAACCATTCTACTGTATGGGGCAGGTTGTGTTTTGGGCAAACAATTGACAGGATATTTTCAATCTCCTTCTTTAAAACCTCCATTTTCCCAGTGCTTTTAGTTCTCACAGTATAATGTATCTCTCCAAAGCCGGCAGAAATGCCATAGGATCTATCCCCTAAACAGGAATAAACGGGTACGCATAACCTAAAATCTTCATTGGATGGATCAATAATATTCAGGCGGTCGAATCTCTGAATGACCTCAGCAATACACAATGCAGGATTGACCCCCTGTTCAGGTTCAGCTGCATGTGATTCCTTACCTTTAAATTGGATAGCAACACTCTGCACTGTACACGAAAAATTACCCTGAATGCTTATTATGGAATTGATTGGCTCCCGGGGGATATTATGCAATGCAAATACATAATCGGGATGTAAATCTCTGAATCTGGCATCGTTTAAAACCGCCTGGGCACCCGCACCAGTTTCTTCAGCAGGTTGAAAGAGCAAGATCACTCTTCCATTTTTAAATTCCTGTTGTTTTAACCAAAAGACCAGACCCGCTACAATTGCCATATGACCATCGTGGCCACATTTATGGGAAGTCCCCTTGTGAACAGAGCGGTGCTCAAAATTATTAACTTCATCAATAGGCAGGGCATCAAGTTCACAGCGAATAACAATATTGGGACCGCTGTTTGAAAACTCTGTGATCACTGCCATTCCATTTCCACCCAAATTTTCAATGATTTTGGCATTGTGGTATTTCTCAATGAATTTCCTGATCCTACCGGCCGTTTCCACCTCCTGCCCCGAGATTTCAGGATATTTATGGAGTTCTTTTCTCAGCAATTTGATTTTTTCTATACTCATCAATTCTAAAATTTTACTGTTCAATTAAAAATCGGACAAAATCCTAATCCTTTTAACAGAGATAAAATGACACCGGGTTAAAACCCCTGATAGAGGGTCGTAACAATAACTCCTTTAAAATTAATTGATTTAATTAACAACAATTGTTTTTTGTTTACAAGCTTAAAACTAAAAGGTGGTGTGTGAAGCACCTAATAATACTGAACAATAAATAATAAACAATTACTTCCCTTCCGCTGAAATATTTGATAAGATCCTGATTCAGCTTTTTTTCAAAAGTTCTCCGGCATTAAAGTCAAAGCAAATATCCGGATAAAGTTTTTATCCTACATTTGGCGCTACTAAATAAATTATGAAAAGAACTTTAGTAAGATATAGAAATAGTGCTTTTGGAAGGTTTATTTTTCG
The DNA here is from genome assembly GCA_963816375.1 of uncultured Flavobacteriaceae bacterium. Lineage (GTDB taxonomy): Bacteria > Bacteroidota > Bacteroidia > Flavobacteriales > Flavobacteriaceae > Gillisia. The sequence goes on along the minus strand of CAWFKK010000013.1, from coordinate 34,144 downwards.
TAATCAAAAGTACGCTCCCATCCTTTTTTTTATGGGTGGTTTTATTTTTGATACCTTGACCTTAGGGCGAATAGATCGTGTTTATGATACGGTGGTGCTTTGCTCGCATATGACCTTACTATCCATAACGCTTTATTTGTATAATACAGTAGATGAGGACAAATGGGAAGGTACTTTTATCAGACGTTATTCCGAATATTTTCCGCTACTCATACAGTTCTTCTTTGGCGCACTTTCAAGTGCTTTTGTCATCTATTTTTTTAGAAGTGTGTCCATGTCAAAAACTATGTTTTTTTTCATACTGCTGGTGCTGCTCTTATTTGCAAACGAGTTTCTTAAAAAGAAAATCTCCAATAAATACTTTCAGTTCAGTGTTTATTTTTTTATAAGTTTTACCTTTTTCGCCTTTATTATTCCCACGCTAATCAAGGAAATGAATACCTTTATTTTTATCATTTCCGGACTTGTAAGTTTGGGGTGTACCCTAACACTCATCACGGTTATTTACAGGTCAAGCCCAGGCACAAGAGCTGAGATAAGTCTAAAAAAACTGATCACACTTATCCTTTCTATCTATATAACGATCAATGTTTTTTACTATTTCAATCTTATTCCACCAGTGCCGCTAGCTATGGATACCGGGTTGGTGGCTTATGATGTGCGAAAAGAAAATAACGAGTACATCGTTACTTACGAGAAGAATCCATGGTATGTATTTTGGCGTAAACATCACATCAATTTTCATCGTGCAGCAGATCAAAGAGTTTATGTGTTCACTTCTGTTTTTGCTCCTACAGATTTAAAAAAGTCTATTTTTCACAGGTGGAAATGGTACAATCCTGAAACCGGGAATTGGGAAGTAACTGATGACATTAGCTTTAAAATTACCGGTGGGCGTGATCGTGGTTTCCGCGGATATACCTATAAAAATAACCTTAGGGAAGGCCAATGGAAAGTTGAAGTAATTACGGAGGAGGAACTAATACTTGGGGTTGTGGATTTTGTGGTTAAAAACACTTCTGAACCTCATGAAGAAGGAATGGTAAAGAAATCATTTTAATAACTGTTTCCTTCGCCGTCAGTTCGAGTGATTGCTCTGAAGCTAAGGCGGAAGGGCAATAGTATCGAGAACAGAGGCGTAATCGATTCCCTTGTTCTCAATACATTTTCCGCAATACTTCCGCATTGAGAAAAACACTCGAACTGACAGCATGGGTATTGTATTTTCCCGTCAGGTCGAATGATTTCTTGAGCCGATACACGACAAAAAATTGTTACGTGACCAGAGGGATGATGGAACTTTAAACCGGTTCTCGATACAATTTTTCCTTTTGCTTCGCTTCAGTAAAAATTACTCGAACTGACGGCTTTTTGATTCCTCTTCAGTTCGAGTGAATTTCAAAACCGGTTCTCGATACATTTTTCGCAATGATTCCGCATTGAAAAAGACACTCAAACTGACGGTTTTGAAATTTGTATCCAGAACGAAGTAAAGGCTTAATGAAATTTACTTCGAAAAATTTTTCTTAGCCAGATTAGGGAGTTTATCAAATTCACCTGCAATAAGGGCTTCCTTTTTTGCACGGGACCAGTTTTTCACTTGTTTTTCTGTGGCTATGGCGTGGTTAATATCTGTGAACTCCGCGTAATATACGAGTTCAACTGGAAGTCTTTGGGAGGTGTAGCTGCCAGGGTATCTTGAAGATCGATGTTCAACCAGGCGATTTTGGAGATTGGATGTGACGCCCGTGTAGAAGGTGTTGTCAGAACATTTAAGGATATAGACGTAGCTGTTTTTCATTTCATTAATATACCGTTTTTTCTTCTTCGTCTGTATAAGTTATTTTTGACGTTGACTCTGTTCTCGATACATTTTTTCCTTCGTCAGTTCGAGTGAATTTTAGGACTGGTTCTCGATACATTTTTCGCAATGCTTCCGCATTGAGAAAAACACCTGCCTACCACAGGCAGACTCGAACTGACAACCAGGATCCTTGAACTAACAAATTATAAAAACTAAAACGACCCTGTCAGTTTGAGTGAATTTGGAACTGCGATAGCCGGGGACAAATTTGTATCGAGAACACAGGGGGAGTAACGTATTCGCCTCTGTTCTCGATACAATTTTTCCTTCGCCTTCCGGCTCAGTAAAAATCACTCGAACTGACGGCTTTTTGATTCTTCGTCGGCCACGGCTTCTTAATTTTAATATTTTTTGTGATTAAAAAGAGAACTACTGGTTCGTAACTTTAGTGAAATGTGAAACTCAAAGGAAACATTAACCCTGCTCTATTAGAACCACAATAGTATTAAGAGGTTTAGCTCATGACAAGACCTAAGGCAATTTAAAGAAAAGAAAAATCCACCCAATCCTTCCTCCTCTAAACTTCCAAATTAATCTCTCCATAAACTGGCTTAATAAAGTGGCCATTTAAAAATTTCTCGGTTTCGATCTCGCTTTGAAGAATCACGCCTTTGGCAGAGCTTTCGAGTAAAAGCATGGCAGACTGCAGCAAGGGAGCCGCGGTGGTGATTTGGATTGCACGAAGCCTGTGTTTGCCTATCATTTGAGGCAGAATTTTCTTAGAAACCTCTATTTTACGCCTGATGCCTTTATCGTCCTTGCCCTCTGCAGAGGCATATAAAATGATTTGGTCTTCTTCTATATGCGGAATATTGGCCTCCATTATTTCCTGTAATTTATTTATGTTATCAGGATCATCGCCAATAAGTTTTAACTGTTCGTCTATCCAGGCGTAGTGCCCCGGGAATCGAAGCGTCTTATAATCAAGAGATCTTACTTTGTTTTTCAGACTCTGGGGAAGGTCGGCTGCGCCACCCGAAGTGAGATCTTCTTCATAGTTTTTTCCGTTAATGATAATGCTGGCTCTTTCAGAAAGTGATGGCAAATTACGCTCCTTATAGTCACGAATAACCACCGCCTCTTTCAGATATTCTGTAGCTACTCCCACCGGGCTCCAGGTAAAACCATAATAATGAGGAGCTACCGCATGTTTGGTAAGAGCTCCTACTTTAAGGGCAATAGCATCTACTTTTGTAACATGGTATTTTTTACAAAAACCCTGAAAAAGATGATTTCCAAGAACATCAATATAGCCAGGTGCCAGACCGGTTTGTAATAAAAAACCTGTGTTGGCATCTACTGCCAGCTTCTTTATGGTTTCGGTTTCAGAAACATACTCGGTGAGATTGGCGTAATGCATTTGAAAATCCTTCGCCAGCTGTGCCATTTTGGGAGCCTGACTTCCGGGAAGACAGTCAAGCAGGATATCGGCGTTAAAAAGGGCTTTTTTTAATTTAGCTGAAATTTTCTTTTCCGGTAATTCAAAACACTCGATAAAGATCTTCCTGGAACTTCCTTTTTCAATCCATTTGGCCATCTTTTTCGCCTTCTCCAGACTGCGGTTAAGAAGAAACAAATTCGGAATTACCTCGCTTAATTCCGCTAGCATAATTCCTGCTGCCTGAGCGATCCCACCCGCACCGGCAATGATGATGTTATACTCCCTGTTCATACTTAAAGTTAAGTATTTTTTCAGGTCCGAACCGATCAATACTAAAAATTTAAATAATTGGTAAAATTAGGGTACAAAAATTTGGTGTTTAAAATCAAAAAACCCTCTAAATCATAAAGATAAAGAGGGTTTTTGTACTCGGAGCGGGACTTGAACCCGCACGACCGTTGCTGATCATTGGATTTTAAGTCCAACGTGTCTACCAATTCCACCATCCGAGCGTGGATTTTTATAAAGTGCGAAACTTTCTCTTTTCGCCACTTTCAGAGCGAAAAACGGGATTCGAACCCGCGACCTCCACCTTGGCAAGGTGGCGCTCTACCAACTGAGCTATTTTCGCGACTTGTATGAACGTACTCTCGATAATGCTGAGAGCGCAATGCCTTCTGGCGTATTGCGGTTGCAAATTTAATACAATTCTTGTATTACCAAAGGATTTTTTATAAAAATTACAGCTTTTATGCCTTCGCTTTTTGTTTGCTGGTAAGCATGCGTTTAATTTCATTTAGCTTCATTAAAGCCTCCACCGGCGTAAGTGTATCAATATCAATATGCAACAATTCTTCTTTGAGATCTTGAAGCAACGGATCGTCCAAATTAAAAAAGCTTAACTGCATCTCATTTTCTGCAGATTTTTTTAAAATTTCTCCTGAATCTTGCATCTGATGAGATTTTTCCAGCTTTTTCATGATCTTATTTGCCCTGCTTAACACCTGTTGTGGCATCCCTGCCATCTTAGCCACATGAATTCCAAAACTGTGTTCACTTCCGCCCGGAGTCAATTTTCTTAGAAAAAGAACATTGTCTTTCAACTCCTTTACAGAAACATTATAATTCTTGATCCTCTTAAAGGTTTCTCCCATCTCATTCAATTCATGATAATGAGTAGCAAATAGGGTTTTTGGATGCGCTGGATGCTCATGTAAATATTCGGTGATCGCCCAGGCAATTGAGATCCCATCATAAGTACTGGTTCCACGACCAATTTCATCAAGTAGCACCAAACTTCTTTCTGAAATATTATTCAAGATACTTGCAGTCTCATTCATCTCTACCATAAACGTAGATTCTCCCATAGAAATATTATCGCTGGCTCCTACTCTCGTAAAGATCTTATCTACCAAACCAATTCTTGCCGATTCTGCCGGAACAAAACTCCCCATCTGGGCTAAGAGTACAATAAGAGCAGTTTGTCTTAAAATAGCCGATTTCCCACTCATGTTTGGCCCGGTAATCATAATGATCTGCTGCGCATCTCTGTCTAAAAAAACATTGTTAGTAACATAAGTTTCCCCATGTGGCAACTGCTTTTCTATAACCGGATGTCTTCCTTCTTTAATATCAAGCTCAAAAGTATCTTCAATTTCAGGTTTCGAATAATTCTCGGTAATCGCATGTATCGCAAAAGAGCACAAACAATCCAACTCCCCTATCAATCGTGCATTTTGTTGTACCGGCTGAATATAATCGCCTAACCAGGTTACAAGCTCTCCAAATATTTGTTGTTCTAACTGAAGGATCTTTTCTTCTGCTCCCAGAATCTTCCCTTCATATTCTTTTAATTCTTCTGTGATATATCTTTCGGCATTCACCAAAGTTTGCTTGCGTATCCAGGCTTCCGGAACTTTATCTTTATGAGAATTTCTAACTTCTATATAATATCCATACACATTGTTGCTTCCAATTTTAAGAGAAGTAATTCCCGTTTCCTTACTTTCTCTTTGCAACATTCCATCTAAATAATCTTTCCCGGAGAAAGCAAGATTTCTTAAATTATCTAACTCTTCATGAAAACCTTGGGCAACCACATTTCCTTTTACAATATTAACAGGAGCATCCTCATGTAAGGTTTCTTCAATTTTATTTCGAAGCACTTCGCAACTTTGCAACCTATCTCCTAAAACTTTTAGAGCTTCTTCTTTGCTATTCATCGCCAGCTCTTTTACCGGCGCAATAGCATCTAATGAATTTTTAAGATGAAGTACTTCCCGCGGACAGATCTTTCCTGTTGCTACCTTAGAGATCAAGCGTTCCAGATCGCTGATCTTTTTTATATTTTTCTGAATGTTATCCAGCTCTGCTCTATTTTCAATAAGATGAGCAACCACTTTATGTCTGGCCCTTATCTTCTGAACATTTTTAAGCGGAAGTGCCAGCCAACGTTTCATCATTCTCCCTCCCATTGGGGAAATGGTCTTGTCTATAACATCTAATAAAGTAACCGCATTTTGGGCGTTGGAATGATATAATTCTAAATTTCTGATGGTGAATCTATCCATCCACACATATTCTTCTTCCGCAATTCTTGTGATGGAAGCTATATGCTGAAGTTTATGATGCTGAGTTTCTCCCAGATAATATAAAATAGCTCCGGAAGCTATAATACCTTCGGCTAAATGATCTATCCCAAAACCTTTTAAAGATTTGGTCTGAAAATGTTCATTTAAAGATTCATAGGCATAATCCAATTTAAAGATCCAGTCTTCCAGATAAAAACAATGAAAAGAATCTCCAAAGGTCTTTGTAAAATCTTTCTTATGATTTTTCTGAACCAACACCTCACTCGGACTGAAATTTTGAAGCAGCTTATCTATATATTCTGCATTCCCCTGAGCGGTTAAGAATTCCCCGGTAGAAACATCAAGAAATGAAATTCCCATGATCTTCTTGCCGTAGTGAATGGCACATAAAAAATTATTGGTTTTGCTGTTCAAAACCTCATCATTCATAGAAACCCCGGGAGTGATCAATTCGGTAACCCCACGTTTTACGATGGTTTTGGTCATTTTTGGATCTTCTAATTGATCGCAAATGGCCACTCGTAATCCTGCTTTTACCAGTTTTGGCAAATAGGTATTTAGGGCATGATGCGGGAAACCGGCCAGTGCGGTTTCTACTTCGCTCCCATTTCCTCTTTTAGTAAGAACTATATTTAAGATGCGAGCGGTTTTAACCGCATCTTCTCCAAAAGTTTCATAAAAATCTCCTACACGAAACAACAGTAAGGCATCGGGATATTTATCCTTAATGCTATTATATTGTTTCATTAACGGGGTGGTTTCTTTTGCTTTTTTGGCTGCCAAAATCTAACGGATTAATTTACTGCTAAAGTACTTATTCCATTTTTTAATTGAAATTTAAGCGGAAGCATTTATATTAAAATTATCCACAAATAGGTTCATTTTAATGAGAAATTCAATCTTTACTTGTCAGTTCGAGCGAAGTCGAGAACTATTGATATTTAATATTAAGTTTCTACTTCAGCCTGTATTGAGCGAAGTCGAAATACTCAACCTGACAACTCGACATATTCGCTTATCTTCAATGAAAATTAATTATTTACCAAAGTTTCCAGAATCTACATCCTTAACGAATTTGATCAAGCCCGGAAAGAAATGTTCCTGATCGTCATATTGAGAAAGATGACTTCCATTTGGACAATATAAATAACGCCCATTTTGAACTTCAGTAGACATCCATTTCATATACTCAGGATCCATAGTGTCATATTTTGCTCCAATAACTAATGTAGGCACTTTAATTTCTTTCAATCTCTTTGATATATCCCAATCTTTTAAGGTAGCATCTCCGGCAATACCAAATTCACTCGGACCCTGCATATAAACATAGACTTCCGGATTTAAATGATCAAAAGCTCTGTTGATAGAATTTGGCCATTTTTCAACCGGCATTCTTAAAAGATGTTCGGTATAATGATGTTTCAATAGCAATTCCATATATCGCGGATTTTCAAAATCTCCTTTTGCTTCCAGCTCTTTCACTTCAGCTAAAACCTCAGGATCCATTTGTGGCCCGATAACATCTTCCGCATATTTATTATACTCCGGCGCACTCGCCATCATATTGGAAATTATAAGTCCTTTTAAATGATCTTGATATTTTAAAGCGTATTCCATAGCAAGAATTCCACCCCAGGACTGCCCGAACAAATAAAAATTATCCTTATCAAGACCCAAAGCTTTTCTAACCTGCTCTACCTCTTCTACAAATCTTTCATTGGTCCAAAGACTTTTATCTGAAGGCTGATCGCTATAATAAGACCCTAACTGATCGTAATAAAAATACTCAATGCCTTCTGCAGGTAAATAGCCATCAAAACTTTCAAAGAATTCATGCGTCCCACCCGGACCTCCATGAAGTAGCAAAACTTTCATAGTTGGGATTATTACCAACCTGTTTGGTATACACATTAAAAGTACCCTGATCTGTAGTGATAGGAATCATCTTGATACCGCCGGTAAATTTCACCTCAGGATCTGTATAAGTAAGATAATCGGTGGTTTTCTTATCCTATTTTCTATGCTTTTTATCCTGAGCAATAAACTGAAGTTGAACAAAAAATAACAGTAAATAGTAACTTTGGAAGTTGAGAATTTTCATAATTAAGGAAGGATTGATTTATAAAATATCACTCCCTTAAATTACATAAAATTCTGAAGTATTTTACTGATACCCTGCAGCTTGAAGATTAAATAATTCGGCATACAATTTATCGTTCTTCATCAACTCTTCATGCGTTCCAATTTCCAAAACTTCCCCGTGTTTAAGAACCATAATTCTGTCTGCTATTCTCACTGTACTGAATCTATGCGAAATAATAACAGCAGTCTTCCCTTCGGTAAGTTTAATAAACCTGTCAAAAGCTTCTGTTTCTGCTCTGGCATCTAAGGCTGAAGTTGGCTCGTCGAGAATAAGAATTTCAGAATTCTTCATATAAGCTCTGGCAATAGCGATCTTTTGCCACTGTCCGCCGGAAAGATCTTTTCCATTCTTAAATCTTTTCCCAAGTTGCTGATCATAACCTCCGGGTAATTCTGAAACCACCTCATCTGCCAAACTTTTCTGTGCAGCGCCATCAATCCTACTCTGATCGCCAATTTCTGAGATCTCTCCCATGGCGATATTCTCTCTCAAGGTCAATTCAAATTTCACAAAATCCTGAAAGATCACTCCAAAGTATTGCTGATATTGGGCTTGATGATATTTGTTGATCGGAACTCCATCTAACAGAATTTCACCTTCGGTAGGTTCATAGAACCTAAGCAACAATTTTATTAATGTAGTTTTCCCGGCTCCATTTTCTCCTACAAAAGCAATTTTTCTCCGGCTCTTAGATCAAAATTGATATTTCTAACCACCCATCTTTCAGACTTTGGATATTTGAAACCTACATTTTTAAACTCAAATCCTTTTTGAATCTTCTTCGGAAGTGGTAAAGCTTCATCAACCTGATTTTCTTCATATTGAAGATCTAAGAATTCGAAGTAATCTTGAAGATAAAGGGCACTTTCCGTAATCGCAGTAAATCTGGTAAAGAAGCCTTGTAATTTTGCACGTAATCTATTGAAGGATCCGGAAAGGAAAGTAAGATCCCCCAGGGTTAAAAACCCTGCTACCGTTCTAAAAACTATAAAAACATAGGCACCATAATATGCTCCGGTTCCAATTACGTTGAACATGGAACCCCAACTGGCGCGTTGTTTTGCAAGCTTCTTGCTTTCTTTATAATATTTATCTGATAATTCTTTAAACCTATCTGCCAGATATCCCGAAAGTCCGAATAATTTTACCTCTTTCGCAGTTACATCACTCGCACCGGCATATCTTAAATAATCTAATTCTCTACGTTCCTGAGTCCAACTTCTAGCAAGCGAATAACTGGTTCCGCTAAATTTTATCTCATTGATAATGGTAGGAATTATGGAAACCACTAGTAAGACAAGCAGCCAAGGTTCAAACACTACTACCCCACCCAATAATGAAATTATCACAATTACATCTTCTGCCTGGGTAAGAATATTAGACATCAAGCCTACTCGTCCTGTAGTTTGTTGACGTGCCCGTTCCAGTTTATCATAAAATTCTGAATCTTCTAACTGATCTAAATTCAGCTCTGCAGTTTTCTTGATGATCCTTACCGAAGTATCTATAGAATATTGATCTCCCAGTAAAGCATCGGTTAAATTAATAGCTCTGCTCATGAGGTCTGAAAGTATCGCCAGGCCAAATTCGGCTCCAACAAAAAGCCACAGTCTATCATAATCCTTAACATCTGCAGCCATTTGCACCACTACCTCATCAATAATAATCTTCCCGATCCATAATAAAATAAGCGGCAAAATTGCATTGATAAATCTGCATAAGGATGTTGATGTAAAACAATCCCGGATTTACCCTTCTTATTTCTTTAAAGAATCTAGGAACAAACTTCAGGGAAGCAAAACTCTCCCGAAGATTGATCTTATTTGGCTGCATGGATAACTTTTGTCTTGGCAAATGGAATGGTTTTTTTTAGATATCAGTAGTTAAATACTTAGAAATTTACATTCCTAACAAATTGATTATTAAAATAAAATAGCAAGTTCTTTTGTCAGTTCGAGCGTCCCGATTGCTATCGGGATCGAGAACTATTGATATTTAAAAATTAGGTTTCGACTACGCTCAACCTGACATACTCATCAATAATAAATATTTGAATATGCAAGGAACTAAATATCATTTTAGTTTTTAATTAAGGATAGGGTGAAAAGTATTAGTTTTCACCCTATCTAATGAGAATTAAGACGAGAAATCGCCAGAAACTTACTTTGCGTAAATTCTATTTCTTATTTGGCTCTATTTTGAATTCTTTTGGATGCGCTGCCCCCATTAAATTTTCAACAAAATAATCCCATCTTCTACGCATCATATAATAAGAATCTTCGCCGTAACCGTGTCTGGAATTAGGGAATATGATCAAATCAAAATCTTTATTTGCCTTTACCAACGCATCAACTACAAGATATGTGTTGTAAGGAGGCACATTATCATCCAGGCCACCATGTGCCAATAACAATTTTCCCTGTAAATTCTTAGCAAATCCGGCGTTAGCCTGATCTTCATAATTAGACTTTCCGGTAGTATCTTTCGTTAAAAGTCCAATATATCTTTCTCCCCAGTCATCTTCATAGTTTCTGCTATCATGATTTCCAGATTCTGAAATTCCTACTTTATAGAATTCAGGATATTTGAACATGGCCGCAGCGGTAGCAAATCCACCTCCGGAATGTCCCCAAACTCCAACTCTATCCAAGTCTAAAAATGAATATTTTTCAGCTAATTGCTTAATTCCTGAAATTTGATCTTCCAAAGTATTATCGGCCATATTTCCATAACAAGCATCATGAAAAGATTTAGATCTACCCGGATTACAGGTTCCATCTATCACAACCACCACAAAACCTAATTCGGCTAAAGCCTGATGATCGCTTCTGGAAACCGAAAACGATCTGCTTCCAACTCCACCGCCTTGCGGACCAGGATAGATATAGTTAATTACAGGATAAGATTTTGTGCTATCAAGGTCTGAAGGCGTAAACATTAAGCCATAAAGATCCCATTTATTATCTCTAGATTTAACCGTAATCTGTTGTGGCGCCTTCCACCCAATATTCTTTAGATCTGAAATATCTTCCTTTTCTAGATTGGAGATCAATTTTCCATTCATATTTCTAAGCACCGCTATATTTGGCTGTAGAAGGAGTAGAATAATTATCTACAAAATATATTGCTTCAGGAGAAATAGAAATATTATGATCTGCATCTTCCGGAGTCAAAAGTTTTAAATTCTCTCCTTTAAAATCGATCTTATAAAAATGACTGAAATATGGATCTGAATTCTTTTCTCTACCATTGGCTTCAAAATAGATTTCTCGATTTTTAGCATCAACCTTTAAAACCTTAGTCACCACAAAATCTCCTTTTGTGATCTGATTTTTAAGTTTTCCTGTTTTTGAATCGTACAAATACAAATGTCCCCAATCATCTCTTTCAGAATACCAAATAATCTCATTTGTTTCCGGTAAGAATTTCCAGTTGATAGCGCCTTGACCAGATTCATATTGAGTAGTCGACTTTCTCTTCAAAAACCTCACGAACTTCTCCTGTAGTTGCATCTGCAATTCTTAATTTCTCTACTTTATGATCTCGGAAGTAGAAACAAATGCAAGTTGTTTAGAATCTGCGCTCCACTCATTATCATCGAAAGAACCAGAACATGAAATATCATCGCAGGAAGTTCCTCTTCGAGGATCTTGATCTACTTTTAAAGGAATAACTTTAGCATTTTCCACATCTACGATCACTCTTTTAATTTGAATCACTGCAGAATCTTGAGCTATTGGATATTTCCACTGTTGTAATTTTGGCGCGCCAACATTTGTAGAAACCAAATACATATCGCTCACATGCCGCTGATCTTGCTGAAAAGTGGCTATTTTCTTAGAATCTGGAGACCAAAGCAATACTGGTTTATCACTTTTACGCCATCCGGCATTATCTGTAGCATATCCAAAATTTTCCACTCCGTCTTTGAGTTAACTGAGTTTCTTTATTAGAATCTAAGTCTTTAACCCACAAATTCCAATCTCTAATAAAAGCAGCCTTTTTTCCATCTGGAGAAACAACCTCGTTAAAACTAGTAGATTTTTTTGAGGCTTCTTTTTCTGAATTTTTATCTAATAAGGATTTTAAAGATTTATCAGATTTCTTTTTTCCGGTTTTAGGATCTACCAATACATACAAATCACCATCTTTAGTATTTACCGAATACCAAAATTTCCCATCTTCCATCCATGTGGGACGTACATTTTCATGATATACAAGCTCTCTGGTATTAAACCCTAAAAATTTTGTAGCCTGTTCATAATCTGCAGTTGTGACTTCTTTAGGAGGCTGAACTTGTGCAGAAATTGAGGCTATCGAAATACTAATAAAAGCAATACTTAGAAAGGTCTTTTTCATAATTTAAATTTAAGAGGTTGAAGATATTGAAAATTGTAAAAATTTTCGTCATGCATAATCAGAATTAAAAAGCCTTTCAAAATAAATCTGAAAGGCTTAAAATTGATTTGTTATAAAAAATAATTAATTTTTATAAAGTGCTTTTCCGGCACTTTCGTATTTATCTCCAGCCACCCAAAATGGGGTTTGTGGATCATTAGCAATTAATCTAGATGATAACACATAAGATTGAAAAAATTTGAGCAAATAATCATAATCTAAACTTTCAGCTTCATCTCCAGCCTGATGATAATATTTAGTTACTTCTCCATCAAAAGATCTAAAACCTAAAGAATAAGTGGGTGCCGGGATTCCTTTGGCTGCAAAATAAACATTATCACTTCTATCAAAAAGATTTTGCTCCGGTGCGGGATCATCAATAGCCGTTAAGATCAAACTCTTTAGCTGCCTCTTTAATATTCTTACTGGCGGTGGTTCTCTCCAAACCAACGATAGTAGCTACAGAAGTATCGTTATAACCTCCATTATCGCTATTAAAACAATATACCATTTGGTTAAGGGGTAATACCGGGTGTTCTGTATAATAAGAGCTTCCTAAAAGACCTTTTTCTTCCCCGGTAAAAAGAATGAATAACGCCGATCTTTTTGTTGGATATTTCGAAAGATTTTCGGCTACACTTAGCACCGTGGTAGTGCCCACGGCGTTATCTCGCGCTCCGTTATAAATTGTATCTCCGGTAGCATCTGGAGCTCCAATTCCAACATGATCGTAATGGGCAGAATAGATGATATATTCATTCTTTAGTTTAGGATCTGTTCCTTCTATTATCCCTATCACATTTTGCGAATGAACTTCAGATTTTTTTGGAGCATCCATTTTAAGTGTAACTGCCACAGATTCTCCTTTTTTCAATTTTGAAGACATTCCTTCTGAATCTTTAACCCACACATAAGGCATTTCCTTAGTATCAATTAAAGAATCTTCTTCTTTAATATTCTCTAATTTATCTGCATTAAAATGGTGCGCAATGCCTTTCCAGTCTTCTTCCCCATTACTCACAAGTTCAACAAGTCCAATAGCGCCTGCTTCTTTTGCAAGTTTAGATTTCTTAGACATTAAACTAAAGGCAGTTCTTAACTCATTACTCTCCGGGTTACCAGATCTAACAAGTACTACTTTTCCAGCTACATTTAAATTCTTATAATCAGATTCCAAACCGTAATTTGCATATATAGCATCTGCATCATAATTTATCTCTCCCGACTTCAGAGAAATTGCATCTTCTACATTAAGGCCTTTCACCAAAACTTTCAGATTTTTTGGAGCCTCTGTTTTATTCAAAATTACGTCTTGATAATAAGTTCCGGTTTCCGGATTGGGCTTAGCTCCATATCCTCTTAAAGTATTAGCAAGGTAAGAAGCTGCAATTTTATTTTCTACAGTTCCGGTTTCTCTTCCTCTTAAAAGATCATCGGTTAAAAAATAGATATGGCCTTCAATAGTATTCTTATCTACGGTTTCCAGTACTTTTTCTTTTTCGGTTTGACCAAAGAACAGGTTACAGGATAAGATGGCTCCTGCTATTAAAACATAACTTTTTCTCATTTTTGATTGATTTTAGTTCACTAAATGTAAGATAATTATCAATCTTCTTTTAAACCGTTCAAATTTTAAGTCTGAAGAATAGTTTACTTCAATATATTTTCTGTGATTTTTATAAGAAATAGAATAGCTTAAGAATTGCTATTTTTGCCAATATGGAAAAGAGAAAGTTGAAGAATAGCGAATTAGACAGAAAGAGTATTTCTGAATTTAAAAAAGCAGAAAAAACCCCTGTAATTGTAATTCTTGACAATATTAGAAGTTTGAATAATATTGGTTCTGTGTTTAGAACAGCCGATGCTTTTTTGATAGAGAAGGTTTATTTATGCGGAATTACAGCCCAGCCTCCTCATAAAGATATTCATAAAACCGCATTAGGAGCAACCGAAACCGTGAGTTGGGAATATGCTGAAAGTACGCTTGAGGTTGTTGAAAAACTGAAGGATGACGGGGTAAAGGTTTTTTCTATTGAACAAGCTGAAAATGCCACGATGCTAAATGATTTTGAACCAGAATTTCACACAAAATATGCGGTGGTTTTTGGAAATGAGGTTAAAGGCGTACAACAAAAAGTGGTAGATGTAAGTGATGGGGTTATTGAAATACCTCAACTGGGAAGTAAACATTCTCTAAACATATCTGTTAGCACAGGAATTGTATTATGGGATCTTTTCTCAAAAATTAGTTTAAAACAGAATACATAAAATAAAATCTAAAGTCCTGAAATCAAGTAAAATTGATATCAGAAAATTTAGATTAATTTATAGCTTGTAGAGCTAATAAAATTTCAAACAAATCAACTCAATTATTTCTTATCCGTTATCTTTGATCTAAATTTGCCCAATGGAGAAAAAAATCACCCCTTATAAAGATTCTACCCTGAATAAAAAGCAGCAGGTAGAACAAATGTTTGACAATATTTCTGAAAATTATGATGGCCTTAACCGTGTAATTTCTTTTGGAATAGATGTTAAATGGAGAAAAAAGGTGATCAAACTCGTAGAAGCTACCAATCCAAAATCGGCCTTAGATATTGCAACCGGAACGGGAGATCTAGCGATCAGTCTTGCGAAAACAGGCGCTACAGAGATTGTTGGATTAGATATCTCAGAAGGAATGTTATCTGTAGGAAGAAAAAAAATTGCTGCAGCGCATCTTTCAGAAAAAATAAAAATGGTTCAGGCAGATTCAGAATCTTTACCTTTTGAGGATAATAGCTTTGATGCGATTACCGTTGCCTTTGGAGTTAGAAACTTTGAAAACTTAGAAAAAGGGCTTGCTGAAATTTTAAGAGTTTTAAAACCTAATGGTATATTTGTGGTCCTGGAAACTTCTGTCCCTACCAAATTTCCATTCAAGCAAGGTTACAAATTTTATTCAACTACAATGTTACCCGCTATTGGCAAATTGTTTTCTAAAGATAAAGTTGCTTACTCTTATTTAAGTGAAAGTGCAGCATCTTTCCCCTTTGGAGAAAAATTCAACAATATTTTGCGTAAAATTGGGTTTATAAACGTAGAGGACAAACCTCAGACTTTTGGTGTTGCAACAATATACACTGCTTCTAAATCTTAGTATGAAAAAATATTTTGCCATTATAGCGCTGTTATTATACAGTTTACAAGGGAATGCCCAGATATTTTCTGATGGTTTAACCAACAATGAAAATTTTGATAATAAAAGATGGTCATGGGGATATTTCTTAGGGTTTAACACCTACGATTTAGATTTTGATCTTAAGGAATTTCAACCGAATCAACCATTTCAAGATAAAGGCTATAATGTAGAACGCACTATTGGGTTTAATGTAGGATTGATAGGTAACTTAAAATTGAACAACAACTTAGACCTAAGGCTTGAGCCTGGTGTTAGTTTTAACCGAAGAAATTTTCAGTTGCTTAAAGCAGATCAAAACACTATAAGAGAAATAAATGCAACTTACGTGCATGTGCCTTTATTATTAAAGTTCTCTGCAGATAGGATGTATAATTTTAAACCTTTTGTGGTGGGTGGATTATCATCTTCTTTAAACCTATCGAGCAACGAACTAAATCCGGATGATAATAGTGTTGGTCAATTTAGAATGAAGACCTTGACCTATTATTACGAGATTGGAATTGGAATTGATCTTTACTTCTACTATTTCAAACTTTCTCCATCCCTTCGCGGCGTTTTTGCTATTAATGATGAGTTGGTAAGAGATAATGACCCTAATAGCATATTCACGGGGAATGTTGATAAAATGAGATCTAGAGGAATATTCTTAAATTTTACTTTTCAATAATTTTCCTGTCTCCTAAATTCACTTAAAACCACAGCTGTAGCTGTTGCTACATTTAAACTTTCTGTCTCTGCCGAATTGCCATATTGAGGAATATTAATTCTTTGAGTTACTAATTTTTCAATTTTAGAGGAAATTCCATTGGCTTCATTCCCTAAGATCAAGATTCCATCTTTTGGCAATTCACTGGTATATATATTCTCTCCTTCAAGAAAAGTACCCATTATAGGCATTTGATCATTTTCAGTTAAAAAATCTTCAAGATCTACATAGCTAATATTTACTCTTGCAATGCTCCCCATGGTTGCCTGCACCACTTTAGAATTATAACAATCTACAGTATCATTAGAACAAATAAGATTTTTCACTCCAAACCAATCGCAAAGTCTTATGATAGTTCCTAAATTCCCGGGATCTCTTACCCCATCTAGAGCAACCACTAGACCTTTAATTTCTGAAGTTATATTAATCTGGAATTTTAAAAAGGGCCACCGCTACTTGAGCGGTTTTTAATCTGCTTATTTTCTGAAGTTCTGCCTCTGAGATAAGATTGGTTTTCTCCTTGGGAGCATCAAATATTTCTTGAGTAGTAAACAAAGAGTCTAATTGAAAATTAGAATTTAAAAGCTCATTGATTCCCTTTTTACCCTCAACAACAAATAAGCCCGTTTTAGTACGGTTTTTTTTTTGCTCAAGACTTGTTATTAACTTAATTTGGCTTTTGCTAACCATACAAATAATCTATTTTTGAATCCTTAATTCAGCCTTATTGAAACGCCTACTTGCAAAAATATCGTTATTTATTTTAATTCTGGTTATAATAATTTCATGCAACGCGGTAAAAAGGGTTGAAAATGATGAATTACTTCTAACAGAAAATACCATTCATTTAAATGGTGAAAAGATAAAAGACGCCAGAATCTATAACCAACTTTATCAAGAACCAAACGCCAAATTATTAGGAGTTCCTATTCGACTTCATTTCTACAATTTAGCAAAACCTAATCCCGATTCGGTATTTATTAATTGGCTCACTAAAAAACCGAATAGAATTAAGAGGCTTAACAGTATCTATTCTCAAAAACAGGTTCAGCGTATGGAAGAATCTTACGTTGGAATAAATGAATGGATCAAAAAAACAGGAGAAGCGCCTGTTCTAATCAATAAAGAGCTCGCGAAAAAATCTACAAATAGATTAAAAGCCTGGTATTATAATAATGGTTGGTTTAATGCCGAAACAGATTTTACTATTAACCCCACAAAAAATAAACGAGGGGAAATAGATTATTTTATAACCAGCCACAAACCTTATATTGTAGATTCTATAAAACAAAGAATGCAGTCTAAGGTAATAGATTCTATTTACCAATTACATAAAGAAGAATCAAAAATAGTTTCTGGGGTTCAGTATAAAACTTTAGATTTTAATGCAGAGCGAGATAGGCTTAATACCGTTTTCAGAAATAATGGCGTTTATTATTTTGATCAGGAATATTTAAGTTTTGAAGCAGACACCGTGGATACAGATCATAAGGTGAACGCTACTATAATTGTAAAAGATAGGTTGGTGCAGCGTGGAGATACCACTTCAAGAGTTCCCTTTAAAGTTCATACCATTAGTAAAGTAAATGTTTTTACAGATTACACTTTCGAAAATAGATATAAACCGGTAACAGATAGTGCTTCTTATAAAGGCTATAAGATCTATAGTTTTGATAAATTAAATTATAGACCTCAGGCAATTACAGATGCTATTTTCATTAAGCCAGGAGAAATATTTAAAGATACCGACAGAACGAGAACTTATAATAGAATGAGTTCTTTACGAGTATTTAAATATCCAAATATTGAATATATTCCAGATCCGGCAGATAGTACAAATACAGACCTGGTAGCGAATATCTTTCTTACCCCTCAGCAAAAATATTCTTTAAGTTTTGACTTTGATATTTCACAGAGTAACATTCAGGATTTTGGAATTGGATTTGGGGGTTCCTTATTAATCAGAAATATATTTAAAGGCGCAGAAACTTTCGAGATCTCGGGGCGTGGAAGTGTTGGCTCCTCCACAGATGCGGCAAAAGGCAGCTCTAAAGATCAATTCTTTAATATTTCTGAACTAGGGGGTGATATTAAATTAACTATCCCAAGAATATTTCTTCCTATAAAGACAGATAGAATCATTCCTAAATATATGTCACCATTTACCTCGCTTAGCTTAGGAGTGAGTACCCAAAACAATATTGGTTTAGATAAGCAAAACTTAAACGGGATACTAAATTATAGCTGGAATCCATCTCAGCATATTTCAGATAAATTAGATCTTGTAAACGTTCAATACGTAAGGAATTTGAATACAGATAATTATTTTAATGTGTATCAAAATTCTTATCTCAATTTAAATGAAATTATAAATACGCCCGGTGTTACTACCAACCCTGATTTTTTAAATGACAAAGGAAATTTGAGCATTCCTAACGGAGCAGATAATTTTTTAAAAGATGCCACTTCCGGTAGCGCGATGACATCGGGATTAAATCCAGATCAACTTCAGGAAATTGACAACATCAACGAAAGAAAAAACAGACTTACCGAGAACAATTTAATTTTCGCAACCAACTTCACATACATCAATAATAATAAAGAGAATCTCTATGATAATGATTTTTCAAGATTCAGATTTAAAATAGAATCGGCTGGAAATCTATTATGGGCATTTTCACAATTATCTTCAGCTCAAAAAGATGAAAATGGAGAATATAGTGTTGTGGGAGTAAACTTTTCTCAATATATAAAAACGGAAGTTGACTATATTAAACATTGGGACTGGGGCAATAAGAACATTTTTGCCGTTAGAGCTTTTGGAGGAATTGCTATTCCGTATGGTAATGCCAACAGCATTCCATTCACCCGAAGTTTCTTTGCGGGAGGACCCAATGACAACCGAGCCTGGCAGGCTTACGATCTTGGACCTGGAAGTACCGGAGGAAGAAATGAATTTAACGAGGCTAACATGAAATTGGCATTTAATGCAGAATATAGATACAACTTATTTGGTTCCCTAAATTCTGCTTTCTTTATAGATGTTGGAAATATTTGGAATGTACAGGATGTAGTAACAGATCCTGCAGCTACTTTTACCTCTTTCTCAGATCTTCGAGATATTGCCATTGGTTCTGGCGCCGGATTGAGATATGATTTCAACTTTTTTGTATTGAGATTTGATGTAGGTTTAAAAACCTATGATCCGGAACAAGAGATTGGAAATAGATGGTTTAGAGATTATAACTTTAATAATGCTGTTTATAATGTAGGGATCAATTATCCGTTCTAACCAAACTTATTTTCTTATTTTTGTAAACCTTAATTTGAAACACACTATTATGAGTCACAATATAAAACCGGGTGTAGCCACAGGAAAAGAAGTTCAAGAAATTTTTAAATACGCAAAGAGTAAAGGTTTTGCTTTACCTGCGGTTAACGTAACTGGATCTAATACTATAAATGCTGTATTGGAAACAGCGGCAGAATTAAATTCTCCAGTGATCATTCAGTTTTCGAATGGAGGAGCTCATTTTAATGCTGGAAAAGGATTATCCAATGAAAATCAACAAGCTGCAATTGCAGGTGGGGTTGCAGGTGCTAAACATATACATGAACTAGCAAAAGTTTATGGTGCAACTGTAATTTTACATACAGACCATTGTGCTAAAAAATTATTGCCCTGGATAGACGGATTGTTAGATGCGAGTGAAAAGCATTATGAGCAGTTTGGCTTTCCTCTATATAGCTCTCATATGATTGATCTTTCTGAAGAGCCTATTGAAGAAAATATCGAGATCTCTAAAAAATATTTAGAGAGAATGAGCAAAATGGGAATGACCTTAGAAATTGAATTAGGAATAACCGGAGGGGAAGAAGATGGAGTAGACAATTCTGATGTTGATGATTCTAAATTATATACTCAACCAGAAGAAGTGGCTTACGCTTATGAAGAATTAAGCAAAGTTAGCGATCAATTTACAATAGCTGCTGCTTTTGGAAATGTTCATGGAGTTTACAAACCTGGGAACGTAAAATTAACTCCAAAGATCCTTAAGAATTCTCAAGAATTTTTAAGTAAAAAACATAATCTTGAAGACAACCATATAGATTTTGTTTTCCATGGTGGTAGCGGATCTACTTTAGAAGAAATTCGTGAAGCAATTGGATATGGGGTTATTAAAATGAATATTGATACAGATCTTCAATACGCATTTACAGAAGGTATTCGTGATTACATGGGCGATAAAAAAGATTATTTAAAAGCTCAAATTGGAAATCCTGAAGGCGCAGAAGTGCCAAACAAAAAATATTACGACCCAAGAGTTTGGTTGCGTGAAGGTGAATTAACTTTTAAAGCAAGACTTAAACAAGCTTTTGAAGACTTAAACAACGTTAATACTCTATAATAAATAATATAAACAGCTGGAATAATTTGTATTCCGGCTGTTCTCTTTCTAATAAGTTTCTTGATTAACATATCAATCTTTAGAACGTACTCAAGAAATTTAAAATAATTAAGACTATGGCCTGGTTTAAAAGAACTCAAAAAGGTATACAAACCCCTACCGAACAGAAAAAAGATGTACCTAAAGGATTATGGTATAAATCTCCAACTGGTAAAATTGTAGATGCAGAGCAATTGGAGAATAATTTTTATGTGAGTCCGGAAGATGGATATCATGTAAGAATTGGAAGTGTAGAATATTTTAAAATTCTTTTTGACGATAATAAATTCAAAGAGTTAGACAAAAATATTACTTCCAAAGATCCTTTGAATTTTGAGGATACAAAAAAATATACCGACAGATTAAAAGCTGCACAAACCAAAACCGGTTTAACAGATGCTGTAAGAACAGCCGTAGGAAAATCTAAAGGAAAAGATGTTGTAATTGCCTGTATGGATTTCAGCTTTTATTGGTGGATCTATGGGATCTGTAGTAGGTGAAAAGATTGCACGTGCGGCAGATTATTCTTTAAAACACAACTTGCCTTTAGTGATTATCTCAAAATCTGGAGGAGCAAGAATGATGGAAGCTGCATTATCTTTAATGCAACTGGCAAAAACATCTGCTAAATTGGCGCAATTGGCAGATGCCAAGATTCCTTATATCTCTTTATGTACAGACCCAACAACAGGAGGTACCACTGCATCTTTTGCAATGTTAGGAGATATTAATATTTCTGAACCTGGAGCATTAATTGGTTTTGCTGGTCCACGAGTTGTAAAAGATACTACCGGGCAAGATCTACCTAAGGATTTCCAAACATGCAGAATTCTTAAAAGAACATGGATTTTTAGATTTTATTACCCCAAGATCTGAATTAAAAGACAAGATCAACTTATACTTAGATTTGATTCTAAATCAACCGGTTAGAAAATAATAGCATCAGATTATTCATTTTATAGAAGGATTAAATATTAAAATTTCACTTCGAATAATTTTAAATAAAAATATAGTATCTTTGCCGCTTGACAGAAAATCTGTTTATACATAAAAATCATTAAAATTAATATTGGAATGTATTTATCAATAGAAGAAAAACAAGAGCTATTCGCTAAACACGGAAAAGGTAAAAATGATACCGGTTCTGCAGAAGGGCAAATCGCATTATTTACTCACCGTATTTCCCACCTTTCAGATCACCTGAAAACTAATCGTAAAGATTACAACACAGAAAGATCTCTAGTAAAATTGGTAGGTAAAAGAAGAAGTCTTCTTGATTACTTAATGAAAAAAGATATCATGAGATATCGTGCTATCGTTAAAGAATTAGGATTGAGAAAATAAATTTTAAAGGGGGCTCGCGCCCCCTTTTTTTATATATAATAAGCAAGTACACTTTGCTTTACGTTCTTTCTTAAAATTGTCACTCTTAGATTAGAATAAGAGTAGTTTTTCATTGGTCAACCAACACTACAACAACACAACACAATCCCGATGAGACAGTCAACGGGAGACCTTTGTTTAACAACACCTGTTTATCATTACAGGTTAAGAATTTAAAAACTTATGATTCCAAAAGTATTTAGAGAGGTCATTGACCTTGGGGATGGTCGAGAAATCTCTATCGAAACCGGAAAATTGGCAAAACAAGCCCATGGTTCAGTAGTTGTTCAATCTGGAAAATGTATGCTTCTTTGTACTGTAGTTTCCAACTACAAACAAAGCGATGTCGACTTTTTACCGTTAACGGTAGATTACAGAGAAAAATTTGCAGCTTCAGGACGTTATCCTGGTGGTTTCTTTAAAAGAGAAGCAAGACCTAGTGATGGGGAAGTTTTAACCATGCGTTTAGTAGACCGTGTATTACGTCCATTATTCCCAAAAGATTATCACGCAGAAACTCAAGTGATGATCCAATTTATGTCTCATGACGATGATGTGATGCCAGATGCGATGGCTGGTTTGGCTGCTTCGGCTGCGATTCAATTTTCAGATTTTCCTTTTGAATGTGCCATCTCTGAAGCAAGAGTAGGTCGTATCAATGGCGAATTTATCATCAACCCAACTAGAGCACAATTAGCAGAATCTGACATTGATATGATGATTGGTGCTTCTGCAGATTCTGTGATGATGGTGGAAGGTGAGATGAAAGAGATTTCTGAAGAAGAAATGGCAGAAGCTATTAAATTTGCACATGAAGCCATTAAAGTACAATGTGCTGCTCAATTAAAATTAGCAGAAGCATTTGGCAAAAAAGAAACCAGTGAATACGAGGCTGAACGTGAAAATGAAGATTTGAAAAAGAAAATTCATGACATGGCTTATGATAAAGTTTATGCCGTTGCGAAAGCAGGTTCTGCAAAACATGAACGTAGTGCGGCATTTGATGCGATTAAAGAAGAAATTAAAGCCACATTTTCTGAAGAAGAATTAGCAGATTATGGCGGAATGGTTTCTAAATATTACTATAAAGCTGAAAAAGCAGCTGTAAGAGATTTAACCTTAAATGAAGGTTTACGTTTAGATGGTAGAAAAACCACAGAAATGAGACCTATTTGGTGTGAAGTTGATTACTTACCATCTACTCACGGTTCTTCTATTTTTACACGTGGGGAAACTCAAGCTTTAGCAACTGTTACTTTAGGAACTTCTAGAGAAGCAAACCAAATAGACATGCCATCTTATGAAGGTGAAGAGCGTTTCTATTTACATTATAACTTCCCTCCTTTTTCAACTGGAGAAGCAAGACCAATTAGAGGAACTTCTCGTAGAGAAGTTGGACACGGAAATCTTAGCACAACGTGCTTTAAAAGGAATGGTGCCTGCAGATTGCCCTTATACAGTAAGAGTTGTTTCTGAAGTATTAGAATCTAACGGTTCTTCTTCTATGGCAACTGTTTGTGCTGGAACTATGGCATTGATGGATGCTGGTGTCCAAATGAAGAAACCGGTTTCTGGAATTGCAATGGGACTTATTTCCGATGGAGATTCTGGAAAATATGCAGTTTTTCTGATATTCTTGGGGATGAAGATCACTTAGGTGATATGGACTTTAAAGTAACCGGAACGGCAGATGGTATTACTGCTTGCCAAATGGATATTAAAGTAAAAGGACTTTCTTATGAAATTCTTGTAAATGCATTAAAACAAGCACGAGACGGACGTTTACATATTCTTGAAAAATTAACTGATACTATTGCTCAACCAAATGCAGATGTTAAAGCACATGCTCCTAAAATGGTTTCTGTTCGTATTAATAATGAATTTATTGGAGCTTTAATTGGACCAGGTGGAAAAGTGATTCAGGAACTTCAAAAAGCTACAGAAACTACTATCGTAATTAACGAAGATCCTATTACTGAAGAAGGAATTGTTGAAATTTTAGGAACCGGACAAGAAGGAATTGATGAAGTTCTTAGCTAAAATAGATTCTATTACTTTCAAACCAAAAATTGGTAGCGTTTACGAAGTAAAAGTTATTAAGATTCTTGATTTTGGAGCTGTAGTAGAATATATAGACGCACCAGGAAACGAAGTGTTGTTACATGTTTCTGAATTGGCTTGGGAACGTACAGATAATGTTACTGATGTTGTGAATATGGGAGATGTTTTTGAAGTGAAATACTTTGGAGTAGATCCAAAAACACGTAAAGAAAAAGTTTCTCGTAAGGCGTTGCTAGAAAAACCAGAAGGTTATGTAGCAAGACCACCGAGAGAAAACAATGATAGAAATGACAGAGGTCGTGATAACAGAGGTGGTTCTAGAGACAACCGTGGTCGTGACGACAGAAAACCAAGAGACAACAGAAACGACTAATTAGTTTCTTGTCTAATATTTTAAATGCCCTGAAAATTTCAGGGCATTTTTTTTATTTAAATTTTTGCGTTAGGGATAGTAGCGAAAAGCCCGCAGCGACTGCAAGGAGCGAGGACTTGAAGCGAATAGCCCGACCGCGAAATCCATTTTTTATGGATGGAGCAGGAACGCCCAAATAAAAAATAGTGAAAGGTTTGTAACATTTTGCGTTCTATTTACGTATAACTTAATACAAGAGCTATTCATAATTAAAAATCCAAGGAGAAGATAGATGAGACAACTTAAGATTACGAAGCAGGTTACCAACCGTGAGACTGCTTCGCTAGATAAGTATTTGCAAGAAATTGGTAAAGTTGACCTGATTACTGCCGATGAAGAGGTAGAATTAGCACAACGTATAAAAGCGGGTGATGACCGAGCTTTAGAGAAACTTACAAAAGCGAACTTGCGTTTTGTTGTTTCTGTAGCGAAACAATATCAAAACCAGGGTTTAACACTACCCGATTTAATAAACGAAGGTAACTTAGGATTGATTAAAGCTGCGAAACGTTTTGACGAAACTCGTGGATTTAAATTTATATCTTATGCTGTATGGTGGATCCGTCAGTCTATTCTTCAGGCTTTGGCTGAGCAGTCTAGAATTGTACGTTTACCGCTTAACAAAATTGGATCTATCAACAAGATCAATAAAACTTTTGCATTTTTGGAACAATCTCATGAGCGTCCACCAAGTGCAGAAGAAATTGCAAAGGAACTAGATATGACCATTAATGACGTAAAAGAGTCTATGAAGAACTCTGGCCGTCATGTATCTATGGATGCTCCTTTGGTAGAAGGGGAAGATTCTAACCTTTACGATGTATTGCGTTCTGGAGAGTCTCCAAACCCGGATAGAGAATTATTACACGAATCTTTACGTACAGAAATAGAACGTGCTCTTGAAACTTTAACTCCACGTGAAGCAGATGTTATTCGTCTTTACTTTGGATTAGGAGATCAACACCCAATGACCTTGGAAGAAATTGGTGAAACTTTTGATCTTACAAGAGAACGTGTAAGACAAATTAAAGAAAAAGCTATTAGAAGATTAAAACATACTTCTAGAAGTAAGATCTTAAAAACATACTTGGGATAATTATCCCGTTGAAGATGACAACAGTTTAATTTCGGTTTAGACCGATGATAACTGTTCGTTTTTTGATTGATGAATGAACCCCGGAGTGATGACCGGGGTTTTTTCATGTCAAATTTTGAGGAAATTATAACATACTTCTTTCATTTCAATTCTTAGAAATGAGTAAATTAATTTTTAAGTTAATTGTTAAACTTGAAAAATATGAGATACGCAATAGTTTATGTAAGTACTGCTTCCCAGGAGCTAGAAAAGAAAGAAATTCAAGAGATTATTAAAGCGAACCAAAGATTGGAATAATGATCATGACATAACAGGACTATTGCTATTTTCTGGAGGGAATTTCTTTCAGATTATCGAGGGCGAAAAAGATCAAATCATAAAATTATTTAAAGGAATAAAAGCTGACAACAGGCATCATAATATTATTCAAATTTTTGGTAAAGACATACACAAGAAGCATACGATGGTTATGATTCTGATTTTGTTTCTGAAGAGGCTAGCTATGATCCTAAGAAATTTCAACATTATCTAAATCAGATCAAAGTTTTAGAGCCTAGTGCTCAAAAAGCTGTGGAAAATATATTGAAGGCATTTTTACCTAATTAAAAATTGGAAAGATGTTTTTCTTCTTATTTTTGTGATTTAAACAACTACACAACACAAATGAATACAAAATTAATTGCCCCTTCTGTTTTAGCTGCAGATTTTGGGAACCTTCAACGAGACCTGGAAATGATCAATAAAAGTGAAGCCGATTGGTTTCACATTGATATTATGGATGGGGTTTTTGTTCCAAATATTTCTTACGGAATGCCGGTACTAAAGGCTATTGCCAAGCATGCCAAAAAAACCATAGATGTACACTTAATGATCGTAGATCCTGATAGATACATTAAAGAATTTGCAGAATTAGGTTCTGATATTCTTACCGTACATTATGAAGCTTGCACTCATCTACACAGAACCATTCAGGCTATAAAAGCGGAAGGTATGAAAGCCGGAGTAGCAATAAACCCTCATACCAGTGTAGATCTTTTGAAAGATATCATTAAAGATATCGACTTAGTTCTTGTAATGAGCGTAAACCCCGGATTTGGTGGTCAGAGTTTTATTGAAAACACTTTTAATAAAGTAAAACAATTAAAGGCCATTATTAAAGAAGCGGGAGCTAAAACATTAATTGAAGTTGATGGTGGAGTTACAGATAAAAATGCTGCCCAACTTACAAAAGCCGGAGCAGATGTATTAGTTGCTGGAAGCTATGTTTTTAAAGCTCAAGATCAACTTGAAACTATTAAAGGACTTAAAGAAATTGCAAATTCAAACTAAAGAATTCGACTTAATTATAATTGGAGGGGGTCCCATCGGGATAGCCTGTGCGCTGGAAGCTAAAAAACACAAACTCTCTTATCTTATTTTAGAAAAAGGATGTCTGGTAAATTCACTTTACCACTACCCTACCAACATGTCTTTCTTCTCCACTTCAGAAAAGTTAGAGTTGGATGAAATTCCATTTATAAGCACCAATCCGAAGCCAAAAAAAGCGGAAGCCTTAGAATATTATCGTAGAATTGTTACTTCAAACGAGCTAAATATTCATCTTTTTGAAAAGGTAACTGGAGTAGATTCAAAAAATGAAGATTTTCATGTTGTTAAGACAAGTAAAGCTACTTATAACACGAAGAATGTTGTGGTGGCAACCGGTTTTTACGATATCCCAAATTATTTAAATATCCCGGGAGAAGATCTCCCTAAGGTAGCCCATTATTATAACGATCCGCATTATTTTGCTACTCAAAAGACCCTGGTGGTAGGAGCTAGTAATTCTGCTGTAGATGCAGCTTTAGAGATCTATAGAAAAGGTGGAGATGTTACCATGATTGTAAGAAAACCTGAGATTGGAAATCGGGTTAAATATTGGGTTCGCCCAGATATTATTAATAGAATTGAAGAAAAAAGCATAAAAGCCTATTTTAATGCTACGCTATCTGAAATTAAAGAAAATGAAGTAATTATTAAAACTGAAGATGGAGACATTACTTTAGAAAATGATTTTGTGCTATTGCTTACCGGTTACAGACCTAATTTTGAATTTCTAAAAAATATTGGAATAGATCTTTCTGATGATGGAAAAAGAATTCCTCAGTATGATGAAAATACCATGGAAACCAATGTACCCGGAATATATCTTGCCGGTGTTATTTGCGGAGGAATGGAAACTCACAAATGGTTTATAGAAAATTCCAGAGTTCATGCCAAGATGATACTTGACGATATTGTTAAGGACAATTAAGCTTGGAGATTATAAAAATAGAAAAGGGGTTCGAAATAACGAACCCCTTTTTTATTTTTATAACTAATCTATAATAAGGTTGAAGGACAAACATATTCAGATTTTGGCGTATTGGTTTCAGCAATTGCTTTAAAGCCTCCACGGACATCTGTAATATCATCCCAACCTCTTTGTTTAAGTATAGAAGCTGCAATCATACTACGATATCCTCCAGCACAGTGTAGATACACAGGTTTATCTTTTGGAATTTCAGATAAATGCTTATTAATTTCATTTAGCGGTAGATTCTCTGCATCCATAAGATGTTCAGAATCAAATTCACACTTTTTGCGAACATCAAATATCAATGGTTTCTCATTATATAAAGATGAAAATTCCTGTGCATCTATTCGGTTAATCGTATTAACCGGTTTACCAGCTTTTTTCCAGCTTTCAAATCCTCCTTTTAAGTAGCCAATAGAATGATCATAACCAACACGAGATAATCTGGTAAAAGCTTCCTCTTCACTTCCCGGATCTGTTATGAGAAGAATTTCCTGCTTTATATCTGGAATTAATTCTCCAACCCATTGTGCAAAGCTACCTTCAAGACCAATATTAATGCTGTTTGGGACAAATCCTTTTGCAAAAATTTCAGCATCTCTTGTATCTAGCATAAGTGCCGCAGATTGATTCGCTAAGGTTTCAAATTCTTCCGAAGTTAAAGGTATATTAGCTCTTTCTTTAACATCATCAAGACTTTCATAGCCCTTAATATTCATAAGAACGTTTTGCGGAAAATAAACAGGAGGAGCCGTGAGTCCGGTTAAAAGTTCTTTAATAAACTCATCTTTAGTCATATCTGGACGTAAAGCATAATTGTATTTTTTCTGATTCCCTAAAGTATCTGTAGTTTCTTTGCTCATCATTTTACCACAAGCAGATCCGGCACCATGGTTTGGATAAACAATTAGATCATCACTAAGAGGCATGATCTTTTTTCGCAAAGAATCATATAAATGTCCCGCTAATTTCTCTTCTGTAAGGTCTGAAACTACATGTTGTGCAAGATCAGGACGCCCTACATCCCCTATAAATAAAGTATCTCCCGTTATAATACCATGTTCTTCTCCATTTTCATCAATAAGCAGATATGTAGTACTTTCCATTGTATGGCCGGGAGTATGAATAACTTTTACTTTATAATCTCCAACATTAAAAACTTGATCATCTTTTGCGATCGTAGCTTTGTAAGCTGGCGATGCTCCGGGACCAAATACAATCTCTGCTCCGGCTTTTTTCTGAAGATCTAAATGCCCACTCACAAAATCTGCATGAAAATGTGTTTCAAAAACATATTTGATTTTCGCATTATCATTTTTGGCTCTCTCCAGATAAGGCTCTACTTCTCTTAGAGGATCAAAAATTGCAGCCTCACCATTATTTTCAATATAATAAGCCGCATGAGCTAAACAACCTGTATAAATTTGTTCTACTTTCATAATTATTTAATTTTTATGCAATCGCTAACAATGAAGTATGACTATACGAGAGCAAGATTAATTATAAGCTCAAAATTATCATTAGATTTATTTATAATACAGCAACCAATGTTACGTAAGCCTTTTTAACAATTGCATTTTTCATCTAAGAATTTCTGTATACTGTTTGCTAAAACACAGTATACAAAAGGCCAATGTATTCACCTTCATTCTCACGAGTGTACTGTGTAAATGTAAAAAAGAAAGTAAATTGCCATTGCTGACACAGATCATAAAACACTCACTTGTTATTTTTACTGAATATTTTGAATCTATTTAATAAACAACAGATCAGAAAATTCGAAAACAAATAAATCTATTATAAACTTGAATAAAAAAAGGGCAACTTAATATTAAGTTGCCCTTTTTTTTATTGATTTTGAATATTGATTACATCACTACGATATCAGCATTTTCAGAGATCGAATTTCTTTTATTTAATAAACGCCCATAAAACGCCAGATCTGTTTTAGAAGTCTTAAAAGATTTATTCAACCATTTATTCTTTTTTCTACTTAACGAATAATGATAAACTTTAATTTGAGGGTATGAAGTAAGCGAAGTGAAGGAATCTCAGATTCGTCGATCCCGATCTCTATTGAATTTGTATTGGAATTATAAGAAACATATTTCGCTAGGAAATTATGTTTTATTAAAGAGACAAAATCTTCTGGTAAAACTTCACAATTGGTGCAGGATTTAAATATTCCTGAATTAAAGCTTTCATTGCGGTTTTAATTTCATTTTGATTATAATATGCTACCATGATGAATATGTTTTTTTTAGATTACCGGGGTAAAATTAAAAAAACCTCTCCATGGGGTATTATAATTAAAGAAGGTTTAACGTATTAACATAAATGTAACAAAAATAAATTTAAAAAACAACCCATTAAATTGCTCACTTTAATTTGCAGTAGTATAATTCAAATTTAAAAAATCTAGAGAAGTTTTAAGTATCGCCATTAGCTATACCGTCAAGGCATGATTTAAATATCGTCTAAAGGGAAGCATTTCTTTATAAAGAGAAATCAGCCTATTTTGAAAATCTGTAGAGAAAATTTCATCCCGATCGAGATCATGTTTTACAGCAAAACTCTTATAACGCATTAGGTCTATAAATCTATGATCTTGCGAATATCCTTTAGGCGATGTTTTTAACATATCATCTTGCATCATTTCACCATATAGCTTTTTAAAAGATGGTTTCTTTAATATTTTTAAAAGTTCCTCTCCGTTATAATCTATAGCTCCACGAATGCTTTTTAAAATATCATTTTTTGGCTTATAAATCCCTCCAGCAACAAAACTTCCATTAATTCCGAGGTGAATATAGAAATCTCCTTCTCCTTTTACCTTGTCTAAAGCGGCTCCAAAATGATCTTTATAAACCGGTTTATTTGGATGGAAAAGCAAATTATTATTAATTCTATTAATAGCCTGTTTTCCTGAGGTATGGGTGTAATCGGGATCTATTTCAGAAAATTTAAGATCTAATTCACTTAGCCATGAAATATACCAATCTCTAATCTCAAAATATTCACTTCTATGTTCATCCATCCACTCTTTATGGTTGTTTTGTTCTAAACGTTTAAGAAAATCGAACATTTTTTGGAAACTCATAATATCAATATTTTTAATTTCTGAAGGATTTTTAATTCGCAAGATAATTTATGCAGATTAGATTTTAAGAATTTTGATATTAATTTAAATTACGTAACTTCAAACTAAGATTTGATTAAAAAGTTTAGTGTGGTTATTTCTATAGAAATTTTCGACATTAAAACACATCGTTAAATGAGTAAAACAATATCTCTAAAAGGCGCTATTTCAATAGGTATTGGTGGAATGGTAGGAGGTGGAATTTTTGCAGTTCTTGGTCTTGCGGTTTCGTTGGCAAAAGGCGGAACTCCCGTTGCTTTTCTGTTCGCAGGGATAATCGCTTTATTAACCGCATATTCTTATGCAAAACTCTCCAAAAAATATCCTGAAAATGGTGGAACAGTAAAATTCATTCAAGTACAGTTTGGGAGCTCCATTTTTTCTGGCAGCATCAACAATTTACTCTGGATAAGTTATATTGTAATGTTAGCGTTATACGCCTCCGCTTTTGGTTCTTACGGGGCAGAGTTAATCTCAATAACTAAGGATCATCAAATTGACGTTCGCATCTTTCAAACATCCATCATTATAATCGCTTTACTTATCAATTATTTGAGTATGAAGTTGGTAAGTGAAATCGAATCGGTATCGGTAATCATAAAACTTCTCATCCTTGTTGCGTTTATTGGAATAGGATTTTATGGGTTCTCGATACACCCAGAAAATATAAGTCAGCTCACCCCTTCAAAATGGGAAGATCCGCTTGCTTTTATTATCTGGCGGAATGGTGATCTTTGTAGCCTATGAAGGATTTGAATTAATCGCGAATTCAATTTCAGATCTGGAAAATAAAGAAGAGAATACGGAAAAAGCATATTTTGGAGCGGTGGGGTTTGTGGTGCTATTATATATTTTAATCGCTATAGTTACGGTAGGTTCTTTACCTTTTAATGAAATTGCAAGTGCTAAGGATTATGTTCTGGCGAAAGCGGCAGAACCCACCTTAGGCCAAATTGGTTTTACAATTATAACTATAACGGCTTTAATTTCTACCTTTTCTGCTATTAACGCTACTGTAATGGGAAGCGGGAGAGTAAATTATGATATTGCTGAAGATGATGAACTACCTAAATATTTCACCCATAAATTCTGGGGAAAACCTATTGGCTATCTCATCACCGCCATCTTGTCTATTGCCCTTGTAAATTCATTTAATCTACAGAGCATATCTACAGCAGGAAGCACAGGTTTTTTACTCATCTTCTGTATCGTAAATTATATTGGCTATAAAAGACATACAGAATTAAAATCTAAAAAATGGATCCATCTTGTTTGCTTGCTACACTCCTGTTTTGCTAGCTTTTTTCGCCCTGATAATTCAACAATTTGGAGAAAATAAGATTGGAGTTTTTGTCGCCTTAGGAATCATTGCATTTTGTTTTATTATGGAGTTTCTATATCAAGAATTGGCTTTTAAAGAATAGAAGCTATAAGTCCTTTTCAATTTGGATAGTTATTTAAAAAGACAAACCTCGCTATAAGCGAGGTTGTGGTATTGATTTATATAATTTTAGTGACCCCGGCAGGATTCACCGATCGCTCAAATAGCCCGTAAATACTAATATCTTATTTTTGATGTTGACGATTTGTGAACCAAAATTTTGATGTCATTTATATCGTCTTTTATAAAGATAATAATCAAATGATAATGAGTATACTAAATTTACATAATATTTATAAAAAAAATCAAGCCAATGAATTAATCAGATCAAAGAAGAAGGAATTTTCGAATTTAAAAAAATGACCTCAAACATAGTTGCTTGAGGCCATTCGAAGATGTGGTTAAAAAAGATGTTAATAAAAAGTACTACTCTTCTTCTTCAGGATTTGATTTCTTTTTCGTTGATCCTGATCTTGATCTTGTTGAAATTTTCTCTGATCGGAATTCTCTTTGACCAGCTTTTCTCTGATTTTCATTTTGTTGTGTACTCATAACTAAAGGATAGGTTTATAATATATTTTCTAAAAGTAAATTACCCCTAATATTTCTTTAAACAATGATAGTGGTACTAATAATATTATAAAATATCTACCGCATTTTTAAAAGGCATTAAGTTAAAATTAACGTCTCCGATAAATTTTATTTAATAACCGCGTCAGATATAATAATAAATTCCTAAAATAATGTTTTTACAATCCGAACAATTTAAGAAAAACTTAGTAAAGTGTAAATATTGAGTGCATTATACATGACCGAAATTGATCAAAAAGAGTCGACTTCATGATATAATATTAAATTGATATATAATACTTAAATAAACATTTAATAAATATTCGTTAATTTTAAATTTATTTTAATTTTACTTAAATGTTATTTATTTTTTACATAATAATAGGTTCCATCATTATCTTAATAGCATCCTACTTGTGGTATAAAATGATCTTACCGATAAAACCCATAATCAAACAATTAAAGAAACAATAAAAAATTTATTTAAAAAGAAGTGAAATAGAAATAGACATCCAAATGTACTTATGTCCTTTAGCTTGTATGTTTTAAGGCCAAAAGATAAATCAAATTAATTACACAACTATTAAAATAGAAAGGATGCAGGTTTGCAAAAAAGTTTTAAATATTTATTTAAAACTTTATTTTTTTAGTTAATCGACGACTTCATAGAGCATAAGCCGGATTATTAATTAGTCTATAAGGGAGAATTAATTAATAACCTCACGAACAAGATAATTAAAAATTAAGCTACTAATTGACTCCAATTATTCCGTATAAATTGAATGAACGCAACCATTGTAAGAGAAGAAAATAAGAAATAATTCTATTTATAAATAATAAATTGTTCAAGCTGTCATCAAAATTGAAAACTATTTACTCATCTCTTTAGCCTTTTGTTCTAGTTTGTTAACATTCGTTGGATATGGATCATTTTTTAGTAGTTTAACTAAGTGAATCATATTATGAACCATCAATAAAATCATATTATTGGTAAATTCATGTTTATCACCCTTCGCTTTTATATAACTTGGGCCTGGCCCTGCTTTTCCCACATA
>CAWFKK010000012.1:0-19352 GCA_963816375.1 uncultured Flavobacteriaceae bacterium | reverse complement strand
TTTTCGAAAAAATAAAGAATATAAAAGCCCCAAAATTGGGGCTTTTTTTATTGATCTAAAATCTCACTGATATTAGGTTTAAAATAATTTGGCCCTTTTAGTACTTTTCCATCTTCTCTGTAGATAGGATTTCCATCTGCTCCTAATTTACTCATATTGCTACGCTGAATTTCATCAAAAACCTCTTCTATTTTATGTTGCATCCCATGTTCTATAATCGTCCCACATAAAATATAAAGCATATCACCTAGAGCATCTGCAACTTCGGTTAAATCGTTATTATTTGCCGCTTCTAAATATTCTTCATTTTCTTCTTTCATCAAATTAAAACGAAGCAGGTTTTTGGTTTCTCCAAGATCTGCCACCGGATTTTCATTACTTCCTAATCCAAATGCATCATGAAATTTACGTACGCTATCTATTCTCTTTTTCATTTCTAAAATGAGTTTTCAAAGTTAACTTTGCATAAAAATAGCTAAAAATGTTTAGTACCGGACAATGGATCTTTGCTGCAATCTTCTTTGTATCTTTTGTAGCCATTATAATTTATAGTTACCGAAAAGATCTTCAACTTCATAAAAAATATTACAAAGGCAGTCTCTATGTACTTGTAGGATTTCTAGTTTTTATAGGCTTGCTTTTCGTGATCAAGAAATTCTTACACGAATAAATATCAAAATTTGACCAATAAAAAAACCTCATCAAAATTAATTGATGAGGTTTTTTTCTATTTAGAAATGCTGAGATTATTTATCTGCAGGCACTTCTTCTTTCTTTTCTACTTTTAAGAAGTTATAGTTCTTAGAGTAGTTAAGCATTTGAGTTGGAAAATCTGCAGGTTGCTCAACTTTAATAGATTTGATCTCTCCATTATCATCCATTTCTGGAACTAGAACAGGATTCACAAATCCGCTATATGGCGCAGAATTAAACTGTGCATTTCTATCTAATACTTCTTTATGAATTGCCTGATCTACTTTTACCCCGTAGTTTTCTACTAAATTCTTAGCAGCTTCAAAATCTCCTTCAGATTTAATACGTTGAGTTTCTTTTAGCAACTCACCAAAAAGCTCTCTTAACCTGGCGTAATCGTTAATATTATAGTACGTTTTTCCATCTCTGGTAATTTTTTCTATAACATTATCTGCTTTACCTTTTTCATAAACCCAGGCACTTACCCACTGGCGATTTCTCATGTGAGCTTCTTCTACATCATTTCCAAGATCTAATCTTCTTAATTGAGTAAGAAGTCCGTTTCTAATATAACCATCATAAGCAGCCATCCCGGTTTTCTTATAATCATCTGTTAATCCTAATTCCTGAATTTTTGGATCCATTAAATAGTAAAGACCTACAAGATCTGCTCTACCCTCTTCCATTGTAGAAGCATAATTCTTTAAAGTTTCTTTAGTTTCTCCAACTCCAGGATTTAATTGTCCGGATGCATGACCAACCACTTCATGTAAAGCGGTATGTAATTTATCTGCATTC
Source organism: uncultured Flavobacteriaceae bacterium (assembly GCA_963816375.1). Taxonomy (GTDB): domain Bacteria; phylum Bacteroidota; class Bacteroidia; order Flavobacteriales; family Flavobacteriaceae; genus Gillisia. The sequence continues at coordinate 17,861 of CAWFKK010000012.1, read as the reverse complement.
TTACCGTACTCTTCTTCTAGAGCTATTTCTTCTTCATCATTAGCAAATTCTTTTAATACTCCAGTACTTCCGGCATTATTGTAAGCTTCGATAATATTTCCTAAAGAAACAGATTTACTACCATGAGCAGCTCTAATCCAGTTTGCATTTGGAAGGTTAACTCCAATTGGAGTACTTGGAGAAGCATCTCCAGATTCTCCAGCCACAATTACCGTTTTGTAAGTAACCCCTACTACAGAATCTTTCTTATGTTCCGGCATTAAAGGAGAATTGTCTTCAAACCACTGAACGTTCTCTTCCAGAACTTTCATCTTTTTAGACATCTCAAAATCTTTGATCTGGATAATGCTTTCATAAGAACCTCTATATCCTAATGGATCGTTATAAACTTCAATAAAACTATTGATGTAATCTATATTTCCTTCTGTAGCCTCAACCCACGCGATGTTATAATCGTCCCAGGTTTGAAGATCTCCGGTTTGGTAATATTTAATAAGAAGTCCTAAAGCATTTGCTTGTTTCTCATTTTCAGCTACCCCTTGAGCTTTTTCTAACCATTTTATAATTTCATCTATAGCAGAACCGTAAAGACCCCCGCTTTTCCAAACTTTTTCAACTAACTGTCCATTTTCTTTAACCAAAGTAGAATTCAATCCAAAAGAAAGAGGTTTTTTAGCATCTGGAGAAGATTTCTTTTTATAGAAAGCTTCAGCTTCTGCAGCAGTTACATCTGGTCCGTAGAAATTTATGGCAGAACCTTTTAGTAATCCTTTAGATGGATCCAGGTTTACCTTCTTCATATCTTTATCATTAAAGATAACTTCATAAGGTTCCCCGGTCAGTTGAGTATTAGATTCTTTCAATAAGGTGTCAAAATATTCTTTACTGAAATCTGGCTTGATCTTATCGTTAGAATAATGATGATGGATCCCGTTAGAGAACCAAACTCTTTTTAAATAAGTAACAAAAGAATTCCACTCTTCAGAATTTTTATCACCTTCATAATTCTTATAGATATTCTCTAAAGCACTTCTAATCTCAAGATTGTATCTATAATTTTGATCCCACATGATATCACGTCCGCTTAAACCCGCCTGAGTTAAATAGTAAACAAGTTTTTGTTCTTTAAGCGAAAGATTTTCCCATCCCGGGATCTGGTAACGCAATACCTTAATATCGGCGAATTCTTCTACTGTATAATTAAAAGTAGAATCTACCTTTACATCTGCTTCAGCAAGTTGATTATCTTTAGATTCATCCTTGCAAGAAAACAATAAAATTGATGCCGTAAAAAGCATCAGAAGAAATTTAGGTTTCATATATTTTTGTTTATTTTGCTACAAATGTAATAATTCGCGTCTTGTAAATTAACTATATTAGCATTTTGAACCAATAACCCCCTGAAATAGATGAAAATTATTAAATATTTATTCTTTCTAATTTTAATTGCATTTATTGCAGGTGCCATCTATATAGCTACAAAAGACGGGGATTATCAAGTTGAAGACAGTATTACCATTGCAGCTCCTACCAGTGTGGTCTATAATGAAGTAAATAATTATAGAAATTGGGAAGCCTGGGGCCCGTGGATGGATGATACAGACGATCTAATTATTAATTACGGCGCCAACACCACCGGAGAAGGTGGCTCTTATTCCTGGAAAAGTGAGAAAATGGGAGACGGTAATATGATAACTACCAAAGCTATTCCAGATGCTTCATTAGATCAAGACCTAACATTTATCTCACCTTATGGAGAATCCACAAGTCAAGTTTATTGGAATTTTGAAGAAGTTGAAGATAGTACGCTGGTAACCTGGGGAATTAAAGGATCGCAAAGTTTCATGGAAAAACTAGCATTTACATTTCAAGATCAATCTTTTTCTGAAATGATGAAACCTATGCTTGCGGAAGGTTTACAAAAGCTTAAAAAAGTTACAGAAAATAAGATGAATGCTTATTCTGTAAATGTAGACGGAATTACTCAACATGGTGGCGGTTTTTATATGTATACTACTACCGCATCTAAGATAAGCCAGGTAAGAGTCAAAATGCACCAAATGTTTACAGATGTATCCAGGTATATGGAAGACAATAATATTTCGCAATCTGGAGATCCTTTTGTTCTATATAACCAGTGGGACAAGCAAAACAATTCTGCTATTTACTCTGTTGGAATTTTTACACCTAGCTTAGTAATTACTCCTGCTGAAAGTTCTGTACTTAACGGAATGATGCCGGTGCAGAAAGTTGTAAAAACAACGCTTAAGGGAGATTACAAATATTTACAGAGAGCCTGGGATGAAGCTTATAAATATATAGCAGATAATAATTTACAACCGTCTGAAGACCAATCTGTATTTGAAGTTTATAAAGTGAGTGCGGAAGAAACTGAGAATCCAGCACAATGGGTAACAGAAATTTATATTCCTCTTGTTCAAGCTGAAGAAGAAGTACTAAACTAAAAGTTTATGAAGGCCTTGTTAATGGTATTTTTAGGCGGAGGTTTAGGGAGTGTTTTGAGATATGTTATTTCAAAATATCTCAATTTACTGCCTGTTCATATTCCTTTAGGCACCCTAACCGTTAATGTACTTGGAAGTCTTTTATTAGGTTTATTTCTAGGTATAGCTTTAAAAGGCGGGCAACTCTCTAATAACCTGGTTCTATTTCTTGCTACAGGATTCTGCGGTGGGTTTACCACCTTTTCTACCTTCGCTTTCGAAAATCAGGAATTTTTAAAGGCTGGAGATTATTTTCACTTTTCGGTTTATACTTTAGGAAGTCTTATAGCCGGCTTTACCGCTATTTTTATTGGGCTTTATCTTTCTAAATTAGTGTGAGAATTTATTTTTATCGTAACGCACCCCCACAGGGATAGAAGTTTTTAGATCATTTTCTTTAGGAGGAATTGGGCACGAATAATTTTTACTATACGCGCAATACGGGTTGTATGCTTTGTTAAAATCTAATTCTACTGTTTTCCCTAGCGGAAGTTTGAGATCTATATATCTCCCGCCGCCATAAGTGCTTATTCCATTAGACTCGTCTGTAAACGGAAGAAATAAATAATCTGCATATTCCGGTTTTTTCAGCAAATCCTGACTTTGATAAACATTTAACTTATATTTTTTCCCTTCTAACTGAAAATACAACTCTCCATATTTTACATAAATAGGAGTTCGCTCTTTAGTAGTTGGCATTGCAAAAGGAGATTCGTAGGGCGTTCTTACAAATTCCGCAGTAACCACATAATTAGTATCTATTTTGAAAAAATCTAAACTTTCAAAAGATGCCCTATCTTCTTCAGACAATGGCGATTCTTCAGGATCTTTATATTCTTCATTAATAGTATGCTGGAAATCCTGAACACTTTTCACTTTCGAAGAAGTTTGAGCAAATCCATTAACGAGGTTGACACCAATTATAAATAAAATCGAGAATTTTAATCTTAATAATCTCATGTTGTAGATAGATACATTTAGAAGCGCTCTAATTTATAAAATATATCATATTTGTTAAGGTAATAAATTATAATAGTACATCACATATTTAGAAAACCCAACTCCTAATAAAATTGACACATATCTAAAAATAGTTAGAGATAAGTAATAATAAATCATAATGCAATGGTTTTTACCTTTAAATTATACTGAATTAATACAAATAATTAACTTTTAAATTATTGTTAATTAACTATGTATAGGGAAAAATCATATTTATCGTTATTTATATTTAAGTCTAACCAAAAAATATCCAAAAATGAAAAGATTATATGTTTTAGCATTTTTACTGTTAGTAGGTAGCAATATTTCCGCGCAAGATGTAGATTCTACATATCTAACAGAAACTATAATTAGTCCTCAATTTTTTATCACTGTTATTGCTGGAGTTATATTAGCTCTAGGCTTTCAATTTATTCTAACCGCCCTTTCTGTAGCTGCTGGAATTAGCGCTATAGGTGATGTAAAAGAATCTTATGTAAAGAGTAAAAACCATACTGGTGGAAAAGAGCATTTTAACGATAAGGAAGAAGATGACAATAAAGATCACACTGCAACAGGAACTTTAATCACCACCGGCTTTGGAATTTGGAGCACATTAACGGTTGCAATCTCACTTTTTGGAGCCACTGCCTTTGCTATGAATTTAACCTTAATAGCAAATCCACTAATTGCAATAACCCTTGCCCTAGTTATTTGGGCTACATTTTTTATTCTGTTATTCTATTTAGAAAGTAAGGTGGTAAACACAATGATAGGTGGACTTATAAATACGGCAACTGCTGGCTTAAGATCTTCTGCCAGTGCTGTAAAAGGAATGTTAGCGCCATCTGAAGCTTCAAAAATGGAAGATATGGCAGACCATACTATTGAAAAAGTGAGAAAAGAATTTCAGAATAGTTTTGATTCTGATATGTTTCATAATGCGATAGATGACTTTTTTACAAAATTTGATAAAAAAATCCCAGCATACGATAAGGTAAAAAAAGACATTGAGCAAATTGTAGATGAATCTGTAGAAAAATCTAATTCTCAAAACAATTCAAATAATAGCAGTAGTAGTCCTGCAAAATGGATGGCTATACAAAGTGTACTTAATACAGCTATTGGGAAATCTTCAAATGATAATTCTGAACAAGGAAAAAGTAAGACAGAACAATTAAAGCGTTTGCAAAGTGAATTAAAACAAGCTTACGGAGAGGGTAATACTACAGAAGAAAAGACTGAAAAAGTTTTGGCTAAACTTACCCCTGCAGATGAAGAAGAAATAGGATCTTATATTGAAAAAATTAAGCAGTTTATTTCTCAAGATGGATCTGGAAGTATGGATACGAAAGAAATAGAACAGAGAGTTAAGGAAATAATCAAAAATCCTACAGCAGAAGCTTCTAAAATTGGCCATAAAATTGGGGAATTAGATCGAGCTACAATCGTTACTTTCTTATCTAAAAACACTTCTCTAGATAGAACTCAGCTAGAAAATTATGCAGATAAATTTGAACAAGCTCTTCGTACGGTTCAAGTTGAACTTAGTAGTGATAATTCAGATTCTATGATTAATGAGTTTAAAGAGCAAATTGAGAAAATACTTAGTGGATTAACCGGAAGTAGCGATGGTTCATCTATGGATTTTTCACATCTAAGTACTATTTTACAGGGCAAAATGGATGATCAAAAAGAAAATCTTGATAGTATTAAGAATAGATTATTAAATACCGATAAAGAAGATATGATTGCTTTAGTAACAAATAATTCTAAAGTTGATAGAGAAGATATCGATAAGGTTGTAAATTCTTTTGAAGATGCAAAAAGTAAGGTTTTAGAAAATATTCAAAAAATTGAAAATACCGCAACCGAAAAGTTGAAAATGATAGAAAGAAAAGCAGTGATACAAGCAGAACATGCAAGGGAAACTGCAGCTGCTGCCGCATGGTGGTTAGTAGTAAGTGCGGTATTTTCTGCCTGTGCTGCCATAGGAGGTAGTTTATTAACTTTGTTCTAGACCTTTAAATTTTAATTATTTAAGGCTATTCTTCACAGGATAGCCTTTTTTTTGCTAAAAAGTTATTAGAAAACCTTCAGATCTATTCTATAGTAATTCATGTCGAGCTTAAAAAGTTCAATTGTTCATTAATTATAGATTATAATCAGAAATATTTATTCTAATTTCGATCCTTTGCTTCAATATTAGTCTAAATCATGATCAAGAAAATCTACTTTTCCTACATAGACTCATTTAGCGACCTTAGAAAGGAAGTTTGGCTCTTGGCACTTATTACACTTATAAACCGTGCGGGCACCATGGTAATTCCCTTTCTCTCTTTATATCTTACAAAGAGTAGAGGTTTCTCTTTAGAAGAAGTTGGATGGATCCTCACTTTTTTTGGATTAGGCTCTGTTAGTGGCTCGTGGTTGGGCGGAAAATTGGTAGATACTATTGGACATTATAAAACAATGGCTGGGAGCTTAATTGTCTCCTCCTTTCTCTTTGTGTTATTACAATTTCCTACCAGTTTCTGGGGGATTTGTGCGGGAATATTTTTGGTTATGATGGTGGCAGATATGTTTAGGCCTGCGGTTTTTGTTGCAATAAGCGCTTATAGTAAACCTCAAAACAGAACCAGATCTGTAACTTTAATAAGATTAGCAATTAATCTAGGTTTCTCTGCAGGACCTGCCCTGGGAGGAATTATTATCGCTACCTCCGGCTATAGTGGTTTATTTTGGGTAGATGGAATTACATGTTTTCTTGCAGGATTATTACTTTTAAAATTACTGCATCCTAAAAAAGCGATTGAAAATGTGCGAGAAGTAAATTTGAATCCTATCGCGGTAATGAAAGATAAACCTTATCTCCTTTTTATTATTGCCATGATCATCTTCGGGTTTATATTCATTCAGTATTTCTCTACGATGCCTTTGTTCTATGCTCAAGAACATCATTTATCTGAAGTTGAAATTGGCCTTTTATTAGGTATGAATGGATTTCTGATTTTCTTATTAGAAATGCCGCTTATAAAATTTCTTGAAGGAAGACGACTTACCAATATTTCATTGGTTATTTGGGGAACCATATTAGTGGGATTGAGTTTTTTATTAGTCAACCTAAGCGGACTCATAGGAATGCTGGTAGTTGGAATGATCTTTTTAACCATTGGAGAAATGGTGGCATTTCCATTTTCAAACACCTTTGCTTTACATCGAGCCGAAAGAGGGAAACAAGGATCGTATATGGCGCTGTATAGTATCGCATTTTCCATAAGTCACATCTTTGGACACAATTCAGGAATGCAGCTTATTGGGCATTTTGGATACCAATTTACATGGTATACAATGACAATGCTAGCAGGATTTGCATGTTTTTTACTTTTCTGGCTTATCAGAATTCTTAAGAAAGAAGCATCTACTGCTTCTCTAGCTTAAGATTGTAAAATTTAGACGCTCCCAGATATTTTCTTATAAGCTGATTATATTCAGGGCTTAATTTAAGATCTAAAGTTCCCGGGATGTTATATAAAGCATCCATATCCTTATACCCGGTCTTCAAGAGATCTTCCAGATACAACAGGGCTGTAGAATAATCTCCATCATTGGCCGCTAAAGAAATAATATCAAAATATCCATCCGGATTTTCTTTATCAAAAATGGTTTTTAGAACAGCCGTATAAATTAGCAGATCTATCTTTGCTTTGCTATTTTTTAACTCATCAAAAGATTGAAAGGCAATGCTTTGAAGAAACCCCTGTAGCCTAAATGCTAATTCTTTTTCAGCGAGATTTCCTGAGTTTTGAGCCTCTTTTAGATCTTTGATCTGCTGATTCCAATAACCTAAATTTTCAAAATTTATATTGGCCAGGTCTTCACTTAAATAATAAGAATATTGAGTTTTCTTATAGCTCTCCTGTATAGAAGCAGCATTATATTTTCTGCGTTGTTCTTTAAAAATCTTATTCCTTTTAATCTGTTTTTGCAGATCTTTTATCACATCTTGCTTTTCTTCATCTTCATATTTCTTATCTAAAAGATCTAAAAACTCATATGATTTATACAAATCCAGTTGCCTTCTCATATTTTCGGCTATTTGAATATCGTGTTGAAATAGCTTTTGAGAATTTATACTTTCAGAAGAGGCTGTATCGCCTTTTAATCTTTGAAGAGTAAATTCAGACACTGCACTATAAATAAAATCTGCTGATGGATAATCCTGATCTTCATCAAACTTATAGATCCTGGTAGGATATCCAATTTTCGAGATATAATTGGTAATATCCTGTAACCTATAATAATCTGGATCTTTATAATTAACCATTCCAACGAAGGGATACCCACTTCCAGGTTTTAATAGTTTTGAATTGATCCAAAAATCTCCAATTGCTAAAACTCCTTTCACATTATTTCTTACTGAAGATAATGCCATGGTAGCCAAAGCTCCTTCATCTAAACCCGCCATGTACAAAGCATTATCATTTACAGCGAAATAAGCATTCACAGTTTCTATCAACCTATTACAAACCTCTGCATTTTCAACTAAATCTTTACCTTTTAGTACCACATTAGAAGATGCTATGATATAGCCTTGTTCTTCGGCGGTTTGTTTGAATAATTGAGTGACAATTTTTCCTCGGCCTTCAGAATCAAAAATAAATATGACCGGCCAATTTTTATCGTTAGAATAAAAGGTTGGAAGATAGATCGAAAATGTTTCTTTATAAGTTGAATCGGCTACAATAAGATTATCTGTAACCATCCCCTTTTTCAAGGTAACTTCTTGCGAGAAGATGACTGTAGTTGAAAAAAGAAAGAATAGTAAATAAAGATATTTCAATGTAAAGAAATTTAGAATTTCATAAAGTTAGAATAATAAAGGCATAAAAAAAAGACCTCTAAAAATTAGAGATCTTTTAAGTTTGTAACTAAACTTATTGCTAGGGACTATTTCTTAACTCTTTGTAGTTTCATATTTTCTGTTCCTGGAAAGAACATTTTTGCTAAAACTGATATTACCAGTAGATCTGCAAAGATCAAAAACAACACTCTCACCGCCGGTATACCAAAAAAGTTCATTCCTGTAAATCCTATCAAACCTGTTATAACGGTTAATGCAAGGAATATTAAAGTATAATTTTTCATATCGTATTATTTTATTTCAAAGATAAGTACAGGGTAGTCGTACATGTATTAAAGAAATTACAATTGAGCAGAATTTAACTAAAAAACCTTTAGAAGGTAAAAGACTGTTAAATTTAAGCATCCCTCACCATATGTTCTTAAGTTCAGAATAAAGCACTATCTTTGCGGCCGGTTGCGATCTTCTCCAATAACGCAACATTTACACATAGTCTGCCCAGATTTAAAATTTATACACGGCGCAGCATATATAATTCATACATGACATTTAACGATTTACAATTAACTGAACCTTTACAGAAGGCAGTTCAAAAAGTGGGATATACAAATCCTACACCTATACAAGCTCAATCTATACCCGCTATTTTAAAAGGTCGCGATGTACTTGGTTGCGCACAAACCGGAACAGGGAAAACTGCGGCTTTCTCTATTCCAACCATTCAATTATTAAATTCGTCTTCACAAAATAACGGACGAAAAATTGAGATCAAGAGTTTGATCTTAACGCCTACCAGAGAACTTGCAATTCAAATAGGCGAAAGCCTTGCAGAATATGGACATTTCAGTAAACTTAAGCATCTAGTGATCTTTGGGGGAGTTCCTCAAAATTCTCAGGTTAATGCTTTAAGAAATGGAGTAGATATATTAGTAGCCACTCCGGGAAGATTATTAGATCTTATGGACCAAGGTTATATCTCTCTATCTAAAATTGAAATTTTCACTTTAGATGAAGCAGATAGAATGCTAGACATGGGATTTGTTCATGATGTAAAAAAGGTGATCAAAAAGATCCCTCAAAAACGTCAAACTCTTTTCTTTTCAGCTACAATGCCGGATTCCATTCTCGATCTTGCCAATAGTATTTTAACTAATCCAGTAAAAGTTGAAGTTACTCCGGTTTCTTCTACTGCCGAAATGATTCAGCAAGAAGTTTATTTTATTGATAAAACCAATAAAAAAAATCTTCTTATAGATCTTTTAAAAGAATCTGAAGCAGACAGAATTTTGGTTTTTACCAGAACTAAACATGGAGCAAATAAGGTGGTTAAAGACCTTATGAAGGAAAATATTAAAGCTGAAGCTATTCACGGGAATAAAACTCAGAATGCTAGACAAAAAGCTTTAAAGAATTTTAAAGATAAGACCACAAGAGTTTTAGTAGCCACAGATATTGCAGCACGTGGAATTGATATTGACGAACTGGCGCTGGTAATAAATTTTGAAATACCAAATATTGCGGAAACCTACGTTCACCGTATTGGGAGAACTGGGCGTGCCGGAGCAAGTGGAAAAGCAATCTCTTTCTCAGATTATGAAGAAAAAGCATACATTAGAGATATTCAGAAACTGATAGATCAAAAAATTCCGGTAATTGAAGAATCACAACTATCCTATGGAATTTTTCGAAATCCCGGAAAAGAAACCTCAAGGGAGAAGACCTTCAAGAAACCAGAACAAACCTTCGTCTTCTAAAAGAACGAATTCAAATTCTAACAAAAACTCTAACGGAAAGAGATTTGACAGATCCAAAGCAAAATAAAGGACATTCTGAAAATTATTTTGGAGACTACCGAGATTTTTGGTGGAATAAGGCTTTTCTAGATCTTACCGCTAAGCGTCTCGAGCTTTCCAGAATAAATTCTATGTTAGATGTGGGCTGTGGAAATGGACATTGGACAAGAATTCTCGCCCCATATTTATCAACCAATGCCTCTGTAACTGCGGTTGATAGTGATAGCAGATGGTATTCTGAAAATATAGAACTGAAAGAACATATCTCTAAACTAGATATGTCTTTCAGTTTATTAAAAGGCGATGCTCAAAATCTGCCTTTTGAAGATGAAACTTTTGAGATGGTAACTTGCCAAACGGTTCTTATTCATGTTCCCTATCCGCAGAAAGCTTTAAAGGAAATGATCCGAGTCTTAAAACCCGGAGGGATCTTGCTTTGCGTAGAACCTAATAATATTGTACAAAGCTTAACCAAAACTTCACTTACAAAAAACGATTCTATAGATGAGACCTTAGATCATATCAAATACAGATTGATCATTGAAAAAGGCAAGAAAAATATGGGTCATGGAGATAACTCTTTGGGAGATCTTTTACCCGGAATGTTTGCTATGGAAGCGCTTAAGAATATTGAAGTTAGATTATCTGATAAGGCAATTGCCATGTATCCTCCTTATGATAATGAAGAGCAAGTAGCTACTTTAAAACAGTGGATGAAGGGAAGTTCGTGGAAATCTAACACCCAGAAAGATATCGACTTTTTTAGTGCTGCCGGAGAAGAATATATGCAGTTCTATTTTGAGTATCAGGAAAAATATTCACGAAGAGATGAGCATGTTATGGGCGCTTTACAAAGAGAGCAATATCATGCAGCAGGTGGCTCTATGATGTATATTGTAAGCGGCATTAAATAAAAATCTACCTTCCTCCTCTACTTTTCACAGGCCCGTGTTCGATAACATTAGATAGAATGATGTGAGTTTTAGTCTCTCCGTAGGTGATTAATTTATCTATGAATTCTTCTAAGTGTGTTTGATCGTATAATACCACTTCCATGATAATATTTTCATTTCCTGTTATTCTATAACAGTTAATTACCTCTTTAAATTCTTTTACCTTTTCGAGAAAAGGTTTTAGTCTCCCCATGAAAGCACGAAGCGTGATCACAGCCTTTAATTGGTGTCCGGTTTTGTGATAAGAAACCTGGGCTTTATAACCTTTAATTACACCCATATCTTCCATTTTCTTCACGCGTTCTGCAACTGCCGGAGAGGTTAACCCAACCTTTCTTCCAATTTCTGCAAAAGATTGTCTTGCGTTACTTTGAAGCTCATCTAATATTAACCAGTTAGTTCTATCTATAGGCATATTTAAAGATTTTAATATCAAAATTACATATTATTAAACTAATTATGATGTTTCACTTTAAATATTAAAGCGAGCGATCTATACATTCTCAGTAATTTTATGAGAAATAAGAATTAGGAAAATATACATGGAATCTGATTTTACTCAGCTAAAAGTTTATAGAAAAGCGCAAGAGATTTTCAAAGTTTCTCGTGCTATTGCGTGTATTATAAGCGATAATAAAAATATTATGGAGATGGGAATCTCTTCTAATTACAATTATCACTTTGCTGGAGAAATTGTTTCAGATTCTTTAAGATTAGCACCAGGACTGGCCGTTGTTCAAAACACTTCTAATTATTCTCTACGTTTAAAGAGAGCGAATAATATTCGAAAAGCTGCCAGAAGAATGCTTATTAAATGCAGAAAATTAGAATTTAACGGAGTAAAAGAAACAGAATTCCTAAATCTTTTAAAGTCTGAACTTCAGCAGTTCGAGAATTTGTTTGCAGATTGGTTGAACAATCTTCATTACAAGAAAGACGAGTAATATTTAAAGTAGAATATCTTCAGTAAAAAAGGCCAATTTCACCCCTTGTATAAACATATTGGTTCCTATAATGGCAATGATCAATCCCATGATCTTTTCTATTACTACAATTTTGTTAGCTCCAATATATCTCACCAAATATTCGCTTGAAATAAAGGCAAGATAATTAACCATAAAATTAACGCTAACATTGATATAATTATCGCCAGCTCGGCATAACCGGCATTGGTAGTAAAGTTCATTGCTGTAACTATAGTACCGGGCCCAGCAAGAATAGGAATTGCTAATGGCGAAATTGAAATACCTTCATTAAAGTTGATCTCAGTTTGGTTATCTATACTCGATTCCTGAGAACGAATCATTTCAAAACCAACAAAAAAGATCAGAATTCCTCCTGTAATCTTAAATGCAGGAATGGTTAAGCCAAAAAGGTCAAAGATATATTTACCCAGAATGATAAATCCGGTAACTATGATAAAGGCCGTGACAGTTGCCTTTTTTGAAATTTTCTTTTTGGTTGCTCTATCTGCCTGTTTGGTAAGACTTATAAAAATCGGAATATTCCCAGCGGGACTGTTAATCGCAAAAAAACCTGTAAATACAGCTATCGCAAATAACCACAGATTTTCCATAGAAATAGTTTTAACAAGCTGCGAAGTTAAGGTAAATTTTGAAAAAAGTAGGCAGATCTATTAGATTTTGAATATAAAAAAAGGTCTGTTTCAAAACTCTGAAACAAACCTTTTTTAAAGAATATAATTTAATTAGAATTACATATTTCTTCTGTACTGTCCACCTACCTCAAACATTGCCTGAGTGATCTGTCCTAACGAACAAACTTTGGTTGCTTCCATCAATACTTCGAATAAATTCTCATTTTTAATTGCCGCTTCTCTAATTTCATCTAAAGCCTTTTCTGCATCATCTTCTTTTGCTTTATGCAAATTCTGAAGCGTAGTGATCTGATATTGCTTTTCTTCTTCTGTAGCTCTAATTACCTCTCCCGGAGTTACTGTTGGAGAACCTGTAGAACTTAAGAAAGTATTCACCCCGATAATTGGGAATTCTCCATTATGTTTTAAGGTTTCATAATACAAACTTTCTTCTTGAATCTTACTACGTTGATACATGGTTTCCATAGCACCTAGCACTCCACCTCTTTCTGTAATTCTATCGAATTCTAACAATACTGCTTCTTCCACAAGATCCGTCAATTCTTCAATAATGAAAGCTCCTTGAATTGGATTCTCATTTTTGGTTAATCCTAATTCTTTATTAATGATCAATTGAATAGCCATCGCTCTTCTTACTGAAGCTTCTGTAGGCGTTGTAATAGCTTCATCATAAGCATTTGTATGAAGCGAGTTACAGTTATCGTATATAGCATACAAGGCTTGCAAGGTTGTTCTAATATCATTGAAGTCGATCTCTTGGGCATGTAAAGATCTTCCAGAAGTCTGAATGTGATATTTCAACATTTGAGCTCGTGGATTTGCTCCATATTTATGCTTTAAAGCTTTTGCCCAGATCTTACGAGCAACTCTACCAATAACTGCATATTCAGGATCTATACCGTTAGAGAAAAAGAATGAAAGGTTTGGACCAAATTTATTGATGTCCATTCCTCTACTTAAATAATATTCTACATACGTAAATCCGTTTGCCAAAGTTAAAGCCAGCTGAGTTACAGGATTTGCTCCGGCTTCTGCAATATGATATCCTGAAATAGAAACCGAATAGAAATTTCTAACTTTCTCTTCAATAAAATATTCCTGCACATCCCCCATCAATCTCAAAGCAAATTCTGTAGAGAAAATACAGGTATTTTGAGCCTGATCTTCTTTTAAAATATCGGCCTGAACCGTACCTCGTAACTACGTTTAATGTATGCTTTTTTATCTTTTCGTAAACATCTGCAGGTAAAACCTAGATCTCCGGTTACTCCCAGCAACATCAATCCAAGTCCGTTATTACCCTCCGGTAATTTCCCCTGGTAAGAAGGTCTATCTACACTTTTATCTTTATAGATCTTTTTGATCTTCTCTTCTACTTCTTTTTCTAGACCATTTTCAATGATATATTTTTCACATTGCTGATCTATGGCTGCGTTCATAAAAAATCCAAGTAACATTGGTGCCGGGCCATTAATGGTCATACTCACCGATGTCATAGCATCTGCCAAATCAAACCCTGAATACAATTTCTTAGCATCGTCTAAACAACAAATTGATACTCCTGCATTCCCAATTTTTCCGTAGATATCTGGTCTAAAATCTGGATCGTTACCATAAAGAGTTACAGAATCGAATGCTGTAGATAAACGTTTTGCAGGTAATCCCTGACTTACGTAATGAAAACGTCTATTGGTTCGCTCTGGTCCACCTTCTCCGGCAAACATTCTGGTAGGATCTTCTCCAGCTCTTTTAAACGGATAAAGCCCTGCTGTATAAGGAAATTCTCCCGGTACATTTTCTTGAAGACACCATCTTAAAATATCTCCCCAAGCCTGATATTTTGGTAAAGCTATTTTAGGGATCTGGGTATGAGAAAGAGATTCTGTATGAGTTTCCACTTTTATCTCTTTATCTCGAACCTTAAATGTATATATAGGTTCTTTATATTTATTCACTTTTTCGCTCCACCCGGTAATTACCTCCCAATTGTAAGGATCTAGATCCATTTTTACCCGATCGAATTCTTTTTTAAGCAGATCTGTAAGATCAGAATTTTGTTCGGTTTTGCTTTCCTCTAAACTTTCTTCATCCAATCCATATTGAGAAAGTGAAGGTTTCACATTGGTTACAGATTCTATGGTCTTATATATTCCGTAAAGTTTTTGAGCCACTTCTACTTGAGAATCTGCTTTCTCATCATAACTTCTATTATTTTCTGAAATTTCAGAAAGGTAACGGGTTCTTTTTGGCGGAATGATAAAGATCTTCTCGCTTTTATCTTCGTTGATCTCAAAAGTTGAATTGAAACCAGAATCAGTCTTTTCATCCACTTTATTGATGATATTGCTATATAGCGTATTCATTCCGGGATCGTTGAATTGAGATGCGATTGTTCCAAATACAGGAAGTTTCTCTGCATCTTCATGCCATAACTGATGATTTCTCTGGTATTGCTTTTTCACATCGCGTAACGCATCTAAAGCACCGCGTTTATCAAATTTGTTGATCGCCACCAGATCAGCAAAATCCAACATATCTATTTTCTCTAACTGAGTAGCAGCACCAAATTCTGGTGTCATTACATATAAAGAAGCATCAGAATGTTCAAGAATTTCGGTATCAGATTGACCGATTCCTGAAGTTTCTAAGATGATAAGATCATAATTAGCAGCTTTTAAGATATCTACCGCTTCTGCAACGTATTTAGACAATGCAAGGTTAGATTGTCTGGTTGCCAAAGAACGCATGTATACTCTAGAATTATTAATAGCGTTCATTCTTATTCTATCTCCTAAAAGTGCACCACCGGTTTTTTTCTTTAGATGGATCTACAGAAACAATCCCAATAGTTTTCTCAGGAAAATCTATTAAAAATCTTCTTACCAATTCATCTACCAAAGAAGATTTTCCTGAGCCACCTGTTCCGGTAATCCCTAAAACTGGAGTTTTATGCTCCGGCATTTTTATTTTATCGAAAACCTTTTTAAAATCTTCATGTCTATTTTCGGCAAAGAGATCAATCTTGCAATGGTATTTACATCTTTACTTTTCAGCAATTCTTCAGCCTGACCTTCTTTCTCTAATTTTGGAGTTGGAGTATCTGCGGTTTTAACAAGATCATTGATCATCCCCTGCAATCCCATTTCTCTACCATCATCTGGAGCATAAATTCTGGTAATACCATAATCCATCAATTCCTGGATCTCTTCGGGAAGTATTACTCCTCCTCCACCACCAAAGATCTTGATGTGCTCTGCTCCTTTTTCCTTTAGCAGATCATACATATACTTAAAATACTCATTATGACCACCTTGATAAGAAGTCATAGCAATTGCATTGGCATCTTCTTGTATGGCACAATTCACCACTTCTTCTACACTTCTATCATGTCCTAAATGAATTACCTCCACTCCGGTAGATTGAATGATTCTACGCATAATATTTATGGCAGCATCATGTCCATCAAAAAGAGAGGCAGCTGTTACTATTCTTACTTTATTCTTGGGTATATAAGGAGTCTGTACTTCCATTGGTATATTTTAATTTTTGCTGCCGCAATTTACGAATTTCGCAACGAACTTTCCACTTAAGAGGTTATTTTAAAGATTCTCATAAATTACAAGCTCAATTTTATTCATAACAAGCAGGCACTAATTAAAAAGCGATAATATTAATTGAGGGTTTTAATATAACTATAACACCAATTGATATAAATAAAGCTGATTTTTATAGAAAATACTGAATTATGAAAAAATACCTACTCCTATTACTCTTACCAATTTTTACCGGTTGTGCAGAATTACAAGATATTGCAACTCAATTACCAGGCTCTGAATATGGAGTAACTAATACCGAAATATCCTCGGGCTTAAGAGAAGCTTTAAATTTTGGAATAGACAAACAAGTTACGAAGCTAACGCAGGAGGATGGGTTTTTTAAAAATGATTTAGTAAGAATTACTTTACCTCCCGAATTACAAAAAGTAGATCAAACCTTACGAAGCGTTGGATTGAGTTCTTTAGCAGATGAAGGTTTAAAAGTCTTAAATCGCGCTGCTGAAGATGCCGTAAAAGAAGCTACTCCAATCTTCGTTAATGCAGTGCAGCAGATCACTTTTAATGATGCTAGAAATATCCTTTTAGGTAATAATACTGCCGCCACTACTTATCTTACTCAAAAGACCGAAGATCAGCTTTACGCAAAATTCAACCCGGTTATTTCTAATTCTTTAGATAAAGTGGGTGCAACTCAAGTATGGACCAATATTATTCAAAAATATAACAACTTACCTTTAGCAGCTAAGGTAAATCCAGATCTGCCAGACTACGTGACCAATGAAGCATTAAAAGGTGTTTATACTATGATAGCAATAGAAGAAAAACAAATACGCACCGATCTTGCTTCTAGAACCACAAGATTATTACAACGTGTTTTTTCTCTTCAGGATTAACACAATTAACGACAAACAGCAATTTTAACCTTAAAATTACAAAACCTTTAACCTCAGGTTAATAAATAGTAAAGATTTAAGGGCTTAAATTTGCGATCTAAAGAAGATGATGATGTTAGGAAATTTGTTTTATAAGAGTGAAGAAGATAGATTATGTCAGAAATATTCTGAATTGATGAGTCAGTCTTTTAGAGTGGCGCTATACAATAAAGAAAAAAGTGACAAAATAAGAGCAAGAGCTAAAAAGATCTTGCAGCAATTAAAGTCTATGAATTGCAAAAAGTTAGATAACGGTATTTAAAAAGAAGATCGGCTATTTAATTGTCTTAAAATAATCAAAGGCTTTTAAGAGCCTGGATCCATACCAACTAAAATATTCCCCATCCACAAGCATAATTTCTGAATTAAGCTGTTCTTTTAATTCTGAAATATGTTTTTGTTTGAAGGGGTAAGGCTCAGATGATAATAATATTAATTCTGGAGCTAATTTTATAAGTTCATCTAAGTCTATTTCGGGATATCTTGAATTGGAGGATTCAAACACATTCTCCCAGCCGTTTAATTTCAGCATAGAATTTATGAAGGTATCTCCTCCCACAGCCATCCACGGCTTTCGCCAGATTAAATAAGCAACCTTTTTAAGTTTCAGCGGTAAATCAATTTCAGTCGCCTTGAGTTGTAAAACGCTTATCAATTGT
>CAWFKK010000011.1:0-65910 GCA_963816375.1 uncultured Flavobacteriaceae bacterium | reverse complement strand
AAATTCCAAAATTCAGAGCTCTGTAAAAAATGTAGAAACTAAAGTCGATTCTGTGTTGGCGATGATGACCCTTGAAGAAAAAGTAGGTCAATTGGTTCAATATAATGGCAGTTGGGATCTAACCGGTCCGGCTTCAGAAATGGATAACAAACAAAAAGAAAGCAACCTTAAAAAAGGTCTTGTGGGATCTATGTTAAATGTACTTTCTGTAGATGCAACCCGCGAAGCCCAAAAAATGTTGATGGAAAATTCTAGAATGAAAATTCCTATGATGTTTGGATATGATGTGATTCATGGTTATAAAACCATCTTCCCGGTGCCATTAGGCGAAACTGCGAGTTGGGATCTGGATGCGATGGAAAAATCTGCTCATATTGCTGCTGTAGAATCTGTAGCAAATGGAATTAATTGGACTTTCTCCCCAATGATTGATGTTTCTCGCGATGCGCGTTGGGGTAGAATTATGGAAGGTTCTGGTGAAGATCCATATTTAACCGGTCAGGTTGCGATTGCAAAGATAAAAGGATATCAAGGAGATGATCTTTCAGATCCTTTGACAATTGCAGCAACTGCAAAACATTTTGCTGGTTACGGAATGGCAGAAGCTGGACGCGATTATAACACCGTAAATATTGGAGAAAGTGTACTTCATAATGTAGTATTACCGCCTTTTAAAGACGCGGCTGACGCTGGAGTAGCTACTTTTATGAATTCATTTAATGAAATTGATGGAGTGCCTTCTACCGGTAACAAGAACCTACAAAGAGATATCTTAAAAGGTGATTGGAACTGGGATGGTTTTATGGTGTCAGATTGGGGTTCTATTCCCGAGATGATCTATCATGGAGTTGCAAAAGATAAAAAACAAGCTTCAGAAATAGCCATTAAAGCAGGAAGCGATATGGATATGGAAGGTGGCGCTTACGAAACCAGTTTAGTAGAACTTGTTAATGAAGGAAAAGTAGACATCGCTCTTATTGATGATGCGGTAAAACGTGTATTAAGAGTGAAATTTAAATTAGGCCTTTTTGAAGATCCTTATAAATATTCTAATCCAGAAGTGGCTAAGAATATTTCATATAAAGAACATGAAGCTATCGCCAGAGATATTGCAAAAAAATCTATTGTTCTTTTAAAGAATGAAACTTCTTTACTTCCAATAAAATCTTCTGTAAAATCTATAGCAGTAATAGGTCCGTTGGCAGATGATAAAGACAGTCCTATTGGGAACTGGAGAGCCCAGGGAGAAACAAATTCCGCAGTATCTGTTCTAGAAGGAATAAAAAATGCTGCAGGTAAGAATGTGAAGATCAATTATGCTCAGGGAACAACTTTGGGGGTAGGAGAGCGCAGTTTTTTAATGCCTTTAGAGATTAATAAAACAGATAGATCTGGATTTGCAGCTGCAATAGATGCAGCTAAAAAATCTGAAATTGTAGTGATGGTTCTAGGTGAAGATGCTTACCAGACCGGAGAGGGGAGAAGCCAGGCAAATATTCAGTTGGCAGGATTACAGCAGGAATTATTGAAAGAGGTTTATAAAGTAAACAAGAACATTGCTTTAGTGCTTTTAAATGGTCGTCCTCTTGAAATTACCTGGTCTGCAGAAAATGTACCTTCTATAGTAGAAGCGTGGTTGTTAGGAACAGAGAGTGGAAATGCTATTGCAGATGTACTTTTTGGGAAATACAATCCTTCTGGAAAATTACCGGTATCTTTTCCTCGTGCTGTTGGGCAGGAACCGCTTTATTATAATCAAAAGAATACCGGGCAGACCTTGGAATGATAAGCATGTAACCTATTCTCATTACACCGATGTTAAGAAAGATGCTTTATATCCTTTTGGTTTCGGTTTAAGTTATACCACGTTTAAGTATGGAGATCTAAATCTTTCAGCAGAAATCATGAAAGCTCAAGATACTTTAACCGTTAGCATTCCTGTAACTAATACTGGGAAAATGGCCGGAAAAGAAGTAGTGCAGTTATATTTACATGATCTTATTGGCACCACTACGAGACCGATAAAAGAATTAAAAGGTTTTGAAATGGTTTCTTTGGAACCTGGAGAAACTAAGACGGTTTCTTTTAAAATTTCAGAAAAAATGCTTCAATATTATACAAATAACAAAAAGTGGGAATCTGAAGCTGGAGAATTTGATGTAATGATTGGAGGAAATTCTAGAGATTTAAAAAGCGAAACCTTTAGTTTGAAAAAAGATTAATTATGAAAAAGACATATAAATTAGGTTTAAGCTTACTGCTTTTTGGAAGCCTAAGCTTGACTTCTTGTTCTCAGGTTATTTTTGAGGATACTTTTGATAAAGGGGAGTTAAATATGGAGTTCTGGAGTTATGAAGAAGGCGATGGTTGCCCAGATCTTTGTGGTTGGGGGAACAACGAGCGCCAAATTTATAGCAGAGATTATGTGAGTGTAGAAGATGGGAAATTAGTAATTGAAGCTGTAAAAGATGGCGAGAAATATTTTTCTGGAAAGATCAACACTAAAGATAAAGTTGAATTTAAATATGGAAATATCGAGATTCGCGCTAAACTTAGCAACCGGTCAAGGTTTATGGCCGGCATTGTGGATGCTTGGAGCAGATATTTCTGAAGTAGGATGGCCTGGCTCTGGAGAAATTGATCTAATGGAATATGTAGGGAAAGAACCACATACTATTTATACTTCTTTACATACTCCAGCGAGTCATGGGGAAACCATAAATTCTAAGAAAACCATCGTTGAAGATATTGAAGAAGGATATCATATTTATAAAACAGAATGGACAGAAGATCATATAAGTTTTTCTATAGATGGAAATTTAGTTTACACCTTTACTCCAAAAAAATATGATGCAAATGAATATCCTTTTCAAAAACCTTTTTATTTTTTAATAAATTTGGCCGTTGGAGGAAATTTTGGTGGTCCAGAGGTGGATGATTCCGTTTTTCCAGCCAAATTTTATGTAGACTATATCAAAGTCACCAAATTATAAGAATTTTTGAACATAATAATGTAGATTTATCCCTTCTACAAACCCTATTTACATGAAAAACAAGACTTATCTTATTCTAATTACCATTGTATCAGCCTTAGGAGGATTACTTTTTGGATATGACACCGGTGTAATTAATGGATCCCAATATTTTTTCAGTCAGTATTTCGATCTGGATGCCGGAAT
This sequence comes from uncultured Flavobacteriaceae bacterium, assembly GCA_963816375.1. GTDB lineage: Bacteria > Bacteroidota > Bacteroidia > Flavobacteriales > Flavobacteriaceae > Gillisia. The sequence goes on along the minus strand of CAWFKK010000011.1, from coordinate 62,731 downwards.
GAAAGGTTGGGTTGTTGGAAGTGCCTTGTTAGGATGTTTTGTGGGAGCCATCATTGCCGGTCCACTTAGTAAAGGTATTGGAAGAAAATATTCACTTATTATTTCTTCAGTTTTATTCTCATTATCTGCATGGGGTTCTGGATTACCGGAATTCTTGCCACAATCTGTATCTCTGTTAGTTGTTTTTAGAATTATTGGAGGATTAGGTATTGGTATTGCTTCTATGAATGCACCTACTTATATCGCAGAGATAGCTCCAGCTAAGATTAGAGGTACCCTGGTAAGTTACTATCAATTAGCCATTGTAATTGGGTTTTTTGTGGTATTCTTAGTAACATATATGATTGGGCAAAGTGCTACAGTTAGAAGAGAATATTCAAACCGGATGGAGATGGATGTTCTGGTCAGAATTAATCCCTAGTATGTTATTCCTTATTCTTTTATTCTTTGTGCCTAAAAGTCCGCGTTGGCTTGCGATGAAGGGATTAAAAGGAAATGCTATGAGTGTGCTAACCAGAATACACGGTTCTGAAATTGCAAATATTGAGATCGACGAGATCGAGAAATCCCTTAAGAAAGATAAGAGCAAAGTAAAATTAAGTTTATTCGCAAAAGGCGTATTTTCTATAATCGTAATTGGTACTATCCTATCAGCATTACAACAGTTTACAGGTATTAATGCTGTGTTATATTATGGAGCAGATATCTTTGAACAAGCCCTTGGATTTGGAAAAGAAGATGTGCTACAACAACAAGTATTGCTAGCCGGGATCAACTTATTATTCACATTTGTGGCGATGGCAACCGTAGATAAATTTGGAAGAAAACCTCTAATTTTTATTGGTTCCTTCGGAATGTTAGCAGGATTCTTATTACTTGGAGGAACTTTAATGACAGGTTCTGTTGGGCTTTTATCTTTAATTGGAGTGCTATTGTTCATCGCTTCTTTCGCAATGTCTATGGGGCCTGTAGTATGGGTTATTTTATCTGAAATGTTCCCAAACAACATTCGAAGTGCAGCAATGTCTATAGCTGTGGCAGCACAGTGGGCAGCCAATTATGTAGTTACTCAAGCCTTCCCGATGGTTGCGGAAAGTGAAGTGAATAACAATGCTTATTGGAATGGTTCTTTACCGTATTTCATCTTTTCAGCTTTCATTATTAGGAATCATCATCTTTACCTATAAATACATTCCGGAAACTAAAGGGAAATCTTTAGAAGAATTGGAGAATATGTGGGATATTCCGGAAGAGATCAAGCAAACTTCTTAGTTGAAGATTTTAGGATAACAAGAAAATTTTAGTTGAGGTTTCTTCTCTGAATAAAGAATCGCTTTAAAAGTGTAGAAGCCTCATTTTCCATAATTCCGCTTTTTACCTGGGTTTTTGGATGTAGTTGTGCCCCCATTTTTCTATACCCTCTTTCAGGATCGCTTGCTGCAAAAACAAGTTTAGAGATCTGGCTCCAGTATAATGCGCCGGCACACATCTGGCAAGGTTCCAGGGTGGCGTACATAGTACATCCTTTAAGATACTTTCCACCTAAATAATTGGCAGCAGATGTAATTGCTTGCATTTCGGCATGAGCAGTAATATCATTTAGCATTTCGGTAAGATTGTGACCTCGAGCTATGATCTTATTATCTATAACCACTACAACTCCCACAGGAATTTCACCTCTTTCAAAGGCAATTTCAGCCTCATCCAGGGCTTTTTTCATAAAATAGCTGTCGTCAAAAATTAATTGCATCTTCAAAAATACAATTTCAAAATGTACCTTTGCTTTTATGGCTAAAAGTATTTTAGATTCTATCAATTCCCCTTCAGATCTTAGAGAGCTTCCACATGAGAAATTGGAAGTGCTGGCCAGAGAGCTTAGGAAATTCATTATTGATATTGTAGCTACCAAAGAAGGACATTTAGGGGCGAGTTTAGGGGTAGTAGAACTTACCATTGCCTTGCATTATATCTTTAACACTCCTGAAGATCTGCTGGTTTGGGACGTTGGACATCAAGCCTATGGGCATAAGATCTTAACCGGGAGAAGAGATAATTTTGATACCAATAGAAGTCTTGGAGGACTCAGTGGATTTCCAAAAAGAGAGGAAAGCATCTACGATACTTTTGGAGTTGGGCATTCTTCTACCTCTATATCTGCAGCTTTAGGAATGGCTTTGGCTTCTAACTTAAAAGGAGAAACAAAGAAACATCATATCGCGGTAATTGGAGATGCTTCTATTGCCAGCGGGATGGCCTTTGAAGGCTTGAATCATGCCGGAGTTACCAATGCAAACCTTTTGGTGATTTTAAACGACAATGCCATTGGAATAGATCCTAGTGTGGGGGCTTTAAAACAATATCTTAACCAAAGCTACGGTTGGAAAAAAACCTGCTCAGGATAATATTATTGAAGCGCTAAATTTTAAATATTATGGGCCTGTAGATGGGCATGATCTAGAAAGTTTACTGAAGACGTTAGAAGAATTAAAAAATATTCAAGGTCCTAAATTTCTTCATGTTATTACCACCAAAGGGAAAGGCTTAAAAAAGGCGGAAGAAGACCAGGTTAAATACCATGCCCCGGGAAAATTTATACCGGATACCGGAGAATTGGTGCCCAGCAATTCAGCAGGTCTTCCTTTAAAATATCAGGATGTTTTTGGGCTTACTTTGGTAGAACTTGCCGAGAAGAATGAAAAGATAATTGGAATTACCCCGGCAATGCCTACGGGTAGTTCTTTAAAATATATGATGAATGCATTTCCAGATCGCGCTTTTGATGTTGGAATTGCAGAGCAACATGCCGTAACCCTGGCTGCAGGAATGGCAACGCAAGGTTTTATAGTATTTTGTAATATTTATTCCACGTTTCTTCAAAGAGCTTATGATCAGGTAATACATGATGTAGCCCTGCAAAATCTACCCGTCATTTTTTGCCTAGATAGAGCCGGATTGGTGGGAGAAGATGGAGCTACACATCATGGAGTTTTTGATATTGCCTATTTAAGATGTATTCCTAATCTAACTATTGCAGCACCTTCAGACGAATTGGAGCTTAGAAATTTATTATATACAGCTCAATTAAAATTGAAAGGTCCGTTAGCCATAAGATACCCAAGAGGAAGAGGGAATTTTATAGACTGGAAAAGAGATTTTAAAAAGATTCCTTTCGGAAAAGGAGAAATGATAAAATCTGGAAGCCAAATTGCGATTGTAAGTATTGGAAGCATAAAAGAAAATGTAAGAATAGCCATAGAAACTTTAGCAGAACCTGAAAGAGTGGCTCATTATGATGCGAAATTTGTTAAACCTCTGGATGAGAGTTTATTCTATAAAATATTTAATATTTTTGAAAAAATAATTACTGTTGAAGATGGAGTGATTGCCGGAGGCTTTGGTTCTGCGGTTTTAGAGTTGGCAGCTCGTTTAAATTATAAGGGAAAAATTACCTGTTTAGGCATTCCCGATGTATTTATTGAGCAAGGAAGTGTAGATGAATTACAAGAAATCTCAAAAATTGACGTTGAAAGTATAGCTGCAACCATAACTCATCATCTCGATTAATGATTAATACCCGTGAAAAATTCAATGCCTTTAAAATTTACCACCCTACGTTTTCTCTTACTTTGTATTACTTTTTTTTCGCTGAATTCTGCTTTTGCACGAAAATTCCCAACTCATAGAATAGATACTGTTTCTACAGATACTACCGGGGTAGATACCACTGCAATTGTAGATCAAGATGTGGTGTTATTATGGAGCCAGAAAAATGCTGTTGGGGTAAATTTAAATGAGGTAGCATTTGTAAACTGGAATGCGGGGGGTAACAATTCTATTTCGGCTTTATTCCATGGAAATTTTGAGCGCAAGTATCAAAAGAAATATACGCTGTGGAAATCTAATATCGCATTGAGATATGGTATTAATGCGCAGGAGGGACGTGAAACTAGAAAAACAGACGATCAATTAATCGTGAATTCTACTTTTGGTTATAGAAGAGATTCTACCGCTAATTGGAGATATTCTGCAAAATTCAATTTTAATACTCAGTTTTCCAGCGGATATCAATATCCTAACACAGAGAAACCCATCTCAAAATTTATGGCTCCGGGTTATATGTTTATAGGGATAGGTTCAGAATATACCGATCCTAAAGAAGATCTTACACTTTATATATCTCCCGTAACTCAAAAATCTACATTTGTATTGGACCAAAGACTGTCTAATGAAGGAATGTTTGGGGTTACTCCGGCAATAAGAGATGAAGAAGGAAATATTATTGAAGAAGGTGAAAATGTGAGAACAGAATTTGGTTTTCTCTTTACCAGCGGCTTTACTAAAGAGGTTTTTGAAAATATCAATATAGATAACCAGCTAAGTTTATATTCAGATTATCTGAATAAATTTGGAAATATAGATGTAGACTGGCAACTGAATGTAAATCTTACCGTAAATGACTTTGTAAAGGCCAGTGTTGGCTCGCATTTAAAATATGATGACGATGTGAAGGTTAAGGAAGACATCGACGGAGACGGCACCTTAGAAGCAAAAGGTCCTAAAGTGCAATTCAAACAAATGTTGGGAGTAGGCGTACTTTACGAATTCTAGATACTTCTAAATATTTACAATTTTAATCCACTATACTTTTCAAAAGATGCTACTGTAATTCCATCTGTTAAAGATGCGGTGTAAGAACAGATCTTCATCAAACTTTGGTAAACGGTATCTTCTTCTAAAATAGTAAGTTTTGGAACCGATTGTTTTACCAATTTATTATAATTAGAATCTAAGAATTCTGGTTCCGGTAAAAGTGCATGGGTGTACGTATCTAATAAATAAGAAAGCATTTTATATCCGGCTATTTCTTTATTTATTACTTCTTCGCTTTGGTATATTTTCTCTACACTTATTTTTATAATGTCTTTTATTTGAGCTTCAAAACTGCTTTTATCAAACAAAGCTTCATGAAATTCGCCTTTTAAGATGGCTTCTTCATTTTTAACAAATAACTCAACAGCCTCCGTAATAAGCGTATTTATAGCAAGCGCTCTCAAATAACTCAACCTGTCTGCAGTTGAGGTAAGCGAGTGATATTTTGAAGTATTAATACTGTTTCTCACCAAATTGATAAGATATTCTAAGGCGAATTCTTCATCGATCAAACCCAGGTTGATACCGTCTTCAAAATCTATGATGGTGTAGCAAATATCATCTGCTGCTTCCACCAAAAATGCCAGTGGATGTCTTGCAAAAGCAACATTCTTATCATTTCTGACTTTTATAAGTCCCAATTCTTCTGCTACTTCTTGAAAGATCTCTTTTTCAGATTGAAAAATGCCGAATTTCTTATCGCCTATATTTTTGGTTGGCTTATGCGGAAGGGATTCTTTTGGGTATTTTATAAAAGCTCCTAAAGTGGCATAAGAAAGTCTGATCCCGCCTTCTACTCCGGGTCTATTTTCGGTTAAGATGCGAAAACCATTTGCATTCCCTTCAAATTTTACCAGATCTTGATATTCTTCCGGTGATAGTTGCTCTTTAAATCTTGCTCCATTTCCTAAGCTGAAATATTCTCCTATTGCCTTTTCTCCGGAATGTCCAAAAGGTGGATTTCCAATATCATGTGCTAAGGCTGCCGCAGCTACAATTGCTCCAAAATCATTCATTTGATAGCCATGAATGGTTTTTAGATGTGGATGTTTTTCTAAGATTTTTTGTCCGGCAAGTCTACCTAACGATCTTCCAACTACAGATACTTCTAAGCTATGGGTAAGTCTGGTATGTACAAAATCTGTTTTAGAAAGTGGGATTACCTGAGTTTTATCTTGTAAACTTCTAAAAGCAGAAGAGAAGATGATTCTATCATAATCTACTTCAAAACCAAGTCTGGTTTCGTTTTGTTCTTTTCTAAGTCTTTTGTTCTTATCTCCAAATCTTTTTAAAGAAAGGAGTTGTTCCCAATTCATCATAATGTAGTTTTTGCGTTAGGGATTGAGCCATTTGTTTGAGCTCTCCCGAGGTTTTTCGGGAAGCGAGTGGCGAAAGCCCGACCCGCAGGGTAACGCCCAAAATCCGAGATTCAAAAATAACAAAAAAGGGAAGTAATCTCGTACTTCCCTTAGTTTTGTGTAAACTAATTTATTTGTTGGAGTGTGAATTCTTATTAAGAACCGCACATTAAGCAATCGTCTCCTTCTGCCTCTTTAGATTGCGCAATTAATGCGCGCAATTCATCTGGAGTTAGGGAGCTGCCTTCTGTTTCTACCTTTACAGGAGGTGCTAAAGGTTGTTGTGCAGTTTCTGCAAAACTATCTACTGCTACCGGTTCTTGTTTTTCTTCTTTTTTAAGGGTGAATTTTATGGCATCTACAGCACTCTTGGTACGTAGATAATACATTCCTGTTTTTAACCCGCTCTTCCAGGCGTAAAAATGCATAGAGGTAAGCTTGCTGAAATTTGCATTTTCCATGAACAGGTTTAAAGATTGCGACTGATCTATAAAATATCCGCGATGTCTGGACATGTCTATAATATCTTTCATGCTCAATTCCCAAACGGTTTTGTAAAGTTCTTTAAGATCTTGCGGGATAATGTCTATATCCTGAACAGATCCATTTGCTCTCATTATGGCATCTTTTACCTCTTCTGTCCATAAACCTCTAGTAGAAAGATCTTCCAGAAGGTGTTTGTTCACTACGATAAATTCTCCTGAAAGTACACTTCTTGTATAGATGTTTGAAGTATAAGGTTCAAAAGCTTCGTTATTACCAAGAATTTGAGAGGTAGAAGCTGTTGGCATTGGAGCCATTAATAATGAGTTTCTAACTCCATTCTTCATTACTTTTTCACGAAGTTTTGCCCAATCCCAGCGTCCGCTAAGATCTTCGTCATTCATACCCCAAAGGTTGTATTGAAATTCTCCCTGGCTTATTGGAGAGCCTTCATATGTTGAATATGGGCCTTCTTCTTTGGCTAATTCCATAGAAGCGGTTACAGATCCAAAATATAAGGGTTTCAAATATCTCCTGATTAAGTTTTTTAGCTTCGTCTGAAGTAAAAGGCAATCTTAATTTTATAAAAGTATCGGCAAGACCTTGAACTCCTAATCCAACCGGGCGGTGACGCATGTTAGAATTTTCAGCTTCTTTAACCGGATAGTAATTTCTATCAATAACTTTGTTCAAGTTCTTGATCACTCTTTTAGTGATCTTGAAAAGCTCTTTATGATCAAATTCATCATCTTTAATGAACATTGGCAATGCGATAGAAGCAAGATTACATACAGCCACTTCATCTGGGCTGGTGTACTCCATAATCTCTGTACACAAGTTAGAAGAACGAATAGTTCCTAAATTCTTCTGATTGGATTTGCGGTTAGCAGCATCTTTATAAAGCATGTAAGGAGTTCCGGTCTCAATTTGAGATTCCAGAATTTTCTCCCAAAGCTCACGAGCTTTTACAGTTTTTCTGCCTTTTCCTTCGCTCTTCATATTTATGATAAAGCGCTTCAAACTCATCGCCATGTATATTGTAAAGTCCAGGGCATTCATTTGGGCACATTAAGGTCCATGTAGAATCTTCTTCTACGCGTTTCATAAAAAGATCTGGGATCCACATGGCATAAAAAAGATCGCGCGCACGCATTTCTTCTTTCCCGTGATTTTTCTTAAGGTCTAGGAAATCGAAAATATCTGCATGCCATGGTTCTACATACATAGCAAAAGATCCTTTTCTTTTTCCGCCTCCCTGGTCTACATAACGGGCGGTATCGTTAAATACCCTTAGCATGGGGACTATCCCGTTAGAAGTACCATTGGTTCCGGAAATATAAGATCCGGTTGCACGCACATTGTGTATAGATAAATCCGATACCTCCGGCAGATTGGGAGATCTTAGCCGTTTGTTTTAAGGTGTCATAAATTCCATCTATACTGTCGTCTTTCATTGTTAATAAAAAACAAGAAGACATTTGAGGTTTTGGGGTACCTGAATTGAAAAGTGTTGGGGTAGCGTGTGTGAAATATTTTTTAGACATTAGCTCATAGGTTTCTATAGCCGCCTCGATATCATCAAGGTGAATTCCTATAGAAACACGCATAAGCATGTGTTGTGGGCGTTCTGCAATATTGCCGTTTAGTTTTAGCAAGTATGATCTTTCCAAAGTTTTAAATCCGAAGTAATCATAATTAAAATCTCTGTTATAGATAATGGTAGAATCTAATAACTCCTGATTTTCCTGAATTACTTTATAGACATCGTCTGCCAATAAAGGGGCTTTTTTGCCAGTTCTTGGATTTACATACTCATAAAGATCTGTCATTACCTCAGAAAAGGTCTTCTTGGTATTTTTATGAAGGTTAGAAACAGAAATTCTTGCGGCTAACCGGGCATAATCCGGGTGAGAGGTAGTCATGGTAGCAGAAACTTCTGCCGCCAGATTATCTAATTCACTCGTTGTTACCCCATCATATAAACCTTCAATTACTCGCATGGCAACCTTTAAAGGGTCTACCATTTCGTTTAGGCCATAACAAAGTTTTCTTATTCTGGCTGTAATCTTGTCGAACATAACGGGCTCTTTACGACCGTCTCTTTTGTGTACATACATAGGCAATATATTTAGGGGTTTGCATTGATAAACCTCCTTGCAAACAAAAGTTTAAAAATAAATCTGATCTTGAAGCTAGTGCGGGGGGACTGGCTTAAAATGCTCAGAACTAGAACTGAATATTAATAAAAACCGGTTTCTGCCTTTCGGGGGGAAACTAGGAACCGGTTTATAGCGCCAATTTTAAAAATCGGCATCAAAGCTTATTTTGTTAGTGTCTTTATCTTTGTTCATCACGCCAGCTTTTTGATATTCACCTACGCGTTTTTCAAAGAAGTTTGTTTTACCCTGAAGATTGATCATGTCCATAAAATCAAAAGGATTTGCACTGTTGTATTCTTTTTCACATCCAAGTTCTACCAATAATCTATCTGCAACAAATTCCAGATATTCTGTCATTAACTTAGAGTTCATTCCAATTAAACTAACGGGTAAAGATTCTGTAACAAATTCTCTCTCAATATTAAGAGCGTCTACAATGATCTCGCGAATTCTTTCTTTTGGAACTTTATTCACCAAATGATTGTTATGCAAGTGCACAGCAAAATCACAATGTACCCCTTCATCTCTAGAAATAAGTTCGTTAGAAAAAGTAAGGCCCGGCATTAATCCACGTTTTTTCAACCAGAAGATCGAGCAAAATGCTCCCGAAAAGAAAATTCCTTCTACCGCAGCAAAGGCGATCAATCTTTCAGCAAAAGAATCAGAATCTATCCATTTTAAAGCCCAGGATGCTTTTTTCTGAATAGCTGGGAAAACCTCTATTGCCTGAAAAAGTTGATTTTTTTCTTTTTCATCTTTAACGTAAGTGTCTATTAACAACGAATAGGTTTCAGAATGAATATTTTCCATCATGATCTGAAATCCGTAAAAGAATTTAGCTTCAGAATATTGAACTTCATTTACGAAGTTTTCGGCTAAATTTTCATTTACAATACCATCTGAAGCTGCAAAAAATGCAAGTATGTGTTTTATAAAATAACGCTCATCTGCAGTTAATTTATTGTTCCAGTCGTTAAGATCTTGATGAAGGTCTATTTCTTCGGCAGTCCAAAAACTAGCTTCCATTTTCTTATACCAATCCCAAATGTCGTGGTGTTTTATGGGAAAGATTACAAATCTATCTTTGTTTTCTTGTAAAATGGGTTCTAGTTGTGCCATACGTTGTGTGTTGTTTCGGGTTGCAAGAACGAAGTAAAATCCTCGTGTTAACAAATATTCAAAAATCAAATAGAAATTGAAAGAATTTAAGGCAAACGTTTTCAACAAAGTAATTAACAGAGGGCATATACTTATTTCTTATAAAAACGTTAATAAGATGATATTAAGTAATTGATATACAGGTAATTGAAATCTGTTAATAAAGACAAAATTAAATTTTAACAATTACCTCTAATCCCTTTAGAAATGGCGCTTTTTGATGTTTTTACAGACTGTTGATAATTGATGTTTTTAACAAATAATAAAGCAGATTTTAGCTCGTTTTGGAAATTTTATTTTTTAATGACAAATTGTGATAAATTGAAAAAGCTTAGTTTATTTCTGGCCCTCAGAAATAAACTAAGCCTGGCTAATTCAAAAACAAACAATGCTGTCTGCTAACGAAAATTTTAATCTTCAGCTAGTTTGATATAATCTTTTTTATTTAAGCTGAATGGTTCTTTATTAAGTTTAATACAGGTTAACGTCATATTATTTTTGGCATTTTTCATTCCTTCCATACACAATGACATCAAAATCCCTTCATTGTTACTTATCCATTCCGGATTGAAATTTTTTGGTAGATGTGTTTTGTCTGATTGGTAAATACCTTGAAATGTAATATCAGGCTCTGTAGTGATATAGAAAGTTATAACTCTGTCTTCATTTTCCACCTGATAGCCTTTACAATTGTAACCCAGAATATTCTTGTTACCTACTTTCTTGAATTTATATTTTTCTTTTTCGTAGATTTTATTTGATGCATTGTTGGTAGCATTATTATTGTATTGGGTAGCGTTCATCATCTTTTTTCCATCATTGTCCATATACATGGTCATGAGTTGTAATTTTTGATCTATCACCATAAATAGATTTTCTGATGGAGAGATTCTCATTCCATAGTAAGGGGCATCATTTTTTAGAAGGTAATTTATAATTGTTTCGCCTTCCTTGGTTTCTATTTTAATATCATAATTCCAATCAAAAGTGTAGGAATCTGGAACATCTGAAAGATTTTTGATGTTTATAGGATCTCCTTTGGTAATAATATTGAATTTAAGAGTTGAATTTTTGTTGCCGGAAAGAGTTTCGTTGGCAACAATTTGTTCTGTATGACGAGGAGTTTTTTTATGCGTTCGTTTTAGAACTTGCGCTTGCGGCATTTCAAAGGAAATTGCGAATATAATTACGGCAAGTGCTAAACTTTTCATGATGCCACTTAAGGTTTGAAATGATCAAAATAATTGATTTTTCGTTAGCCTATGGGGAGACATTTGAAAACGAGCAGTTGGAGGTGCTTTTCTTAAATTTACAAAGAATAATTTAAAATAATGGGAAAATGATTTATTAAATTCTTATTTAATTTCTTAAAATTTAATTTAAATAAATTTTTAGCGATGTTAATACATTCTCATCAATGTAATTTTAATTTTGAACTATAAAATTTTACTGAAAAACTTAAATTGGTTAGTATTAAGCTTTAATTAAATCTAAAGATCATGGATTTAAATCATCAATGTTAGGGGTTACTCGCCTTGAAGGCTTTTATAATCGCTTTTATTAATAGTAAGTGATTTCTTTTCTAACGCAATACAGGTCATAGTTGCATTGTCTTTTTTATTTTTCTTTCCTTCCATGATCATTTGCATCATAATCCCATTTCCGTCTGCAATCCAATTTGGATTAAAACCTTTAGGGAGCTTGGTTTTATCAAATTTATAGAAATCGCCAAAACTTATATCCGGTTTAGTAGTTACATAGAAAGTAAGAACCATATCTTCATTTTCTCCTTGATATCCAGAGCAATCATAGCCCATAATAGTTTTATTATCTATTTTTTTAAAGCTGAACTTATCTGCTTCGTCCTGGCTTTCAGCAATATCCTCCGGACTTATTTCAGGCATTTTTGAAGCCATTACCATATTGTTTTTTTCTGACTTCATATACATTACATTCATATCTCTGGAAGGATCCATGACCATGTACATATCATTATCTGGGAGCTTAAACCCAAAATAGGGAGCGTCTTTTTTAAGAAAATAATTGAGTAGCATATCTCCCTGCTGGGTTTCCATTTTAACCACATAGCTCCAATCAAAGTCATAAGTATCTGGAATCTCTGCATAATCTACTTGTTCATACCCCATGGCGAAAGCCGCTATTTCCCATACGGGAGTAGAGCAAGCTATCCATAGATTTTCCTGCCTCCTCCGCAGCTTTATCTGCCACCTTATCTGTGACGGTATTTTCCACCCGTTGTTGTATTTTTTTCTTGAGTTTGTTTAAGATCTGCGCTTCTGAAGGCATAATGCAAAAAGCCATTAAGATCCCTGTTAATATTAATTTTTTCATGGTATTTTATTTAAGAGATTCATAAATCTGAATAAGGATTAATTAAACCTAATTCAATTTTAACCAAGAGATATATGTAAGATGAATAATTCAATCCCTAATGGCTTGCCATTGAAGGTCAGAAGGAACTATCTCTAGCTTTCTAACCATTGTTTTTGATGGATAGGTTTTGCCTGTTTGAGAAGTAAAAATTTCTGCTATTTCATATTTCACCACATTCCATCCTTTTTCCAACTTAACGTCAAAGAGAGTAAGGTCTTCATACATTTCATCGTCATTTCCGGTATATGTAGGGACTTTACATTCTCCACTTACAGATGCCGGCGATTCTACATATATCCAACGTAGATAATATCCGGGAGAGATTCCTTTCTGTCCATATGAATGGAGCCACCATGCAACTTCTGGAGCACTAACTGCATATAAGTAACCATATTCTTTTTGACCCGATTTATCGGAGATTAAAAGTTCAGGTAGGCCTATTACAATTGCATCCCCATTATTAATACTGATATTTTCTTTTAACATGCACGTGAAGGCATTAGCAACAGTATTGTAATTCATTGACCATCCCTCTGGAGCTTTTGCTACTTCTATTTCGGCAATCTTTTTAATGGTGTTTAAATAATCGGGATCTAACGGGATATTTAAAGTTCCATCTGAGTTTATTGTTCCTATTTCAACCATCTTTTTGTTGAACATCCCATAGTTTACTAGCACTGCTTCTCCTTGGCTCCAGTTATTTACATTTCCCAGAACGCTAGTTTGAGCGTTCATACTAATGCAAAAAATAAGACTTAAACCGAGCATTAATGGTTTCATATTTTAATAATTTACTTCCGGAAGATTTAATTATATAAAAAGTAAAAATTACAGCGAGTTATGAAAATATCATATACCTGATTTCCCTTAGATTTATGAGCTTATCTACTCATTTTCAATTTAATTTAGCCTCGAACTTTTAATCTTGATTTCGATTCTGGGTTTAGAATCCTGGGATGCCTAAGAAGAGAGGAAATTATAACTAACTGAATGGATATTAACGGGAAGTAACTGTGGAGAATGATTTTTAAAATATTAAAAACTCATGCAAGCTTTGCAGCGCAAGTACTGAGAAAATAGATTATTTAAAGAGTAAAAAGCCTCAAACCTTTTTTCCTTCAATTCCCTGTGCAGTCTTTTCTAATTCCATATACCAATCTTCACCAAATTTTCTAATCAGGGCTTCTTTTACAAATTTGTAGACCGGTACCTGAAGTTCTTTTCCTAGGGAACAGGCATCATCACAAATATGCCAATGATGGTAATTAACTGCAGAAAATTCTGAATAGTCCTGAACTCTAACCGGATATAAATGGCAGGAAACAGGCTTTTTCCATGATATTTCGCCCTGGTTATATGCTTCTTCTATACCACAGAGTGCGGTACCTTTTTCAAAAATAACATAGGCACAATCTGCTCCATTAATCAATGGAGTTTCAATTTCGCCATCTTCCCCAATTATAGAAGTGCCTTGAGCTTCTATAGCTGCAATTCCTTCTTTTCTAAGAAAGGGTTTAACTTTAGGATAGATCTCTTTAAGAATACGAGATTCTTCTTCATCTAGAGGTGCTCCGGCATCGCCATCTACACAGCATGCGCCCTTACAAGCAGAAAGGTTGCACACAAAATCCTTTTGGATTATCTCTTCAGAAACTATGGTTTTGCCTATTTGAAACATGGCGCAAAGATATTTATTTCAACCGAACTACATAAAACTTTTGGATGCAATTTAATCTGCTGAAATTGAGCTTAATTTAACTTGAAATTCGTTTTCTTTTCCTCTTATATAACGTAATTTTGCAGCCTTATTTTAACAATGTTTTCTATGAACTTGGATTTTAGAGAAATAGCTACCGCTACCATGATTTTATTCGCTGTGATTGATATTATTGGAAGTATTCCAATAATTATAGATCTCAAGAAAAAAGCAGGTAAAATTCAGAGTGAGAAGGCTTCGATAGTTGCGGGAATTTTGATGATCGTTTTTCTATTTATAGGGAAGCAGATCTTAAATCTTATTGGAATAGATGTGAATTCTTTTGCTGTGGCGGGTTCTTTGATCCTGTTCTTTTTAGCATTAGAGATGATCTTAGGAATTACGCTTTATAAAGATGATGCTCCAGAAACTGCCGCGGTAGTGCCTCTAGCATTTCCATTAATTGCGGGAGCAGGAACCATGACCTCAATACTTTCGCTAAGAGCAGAGTATGAAACCATCAATATTATAGTGGCCATTATAATCAATATTATCTTTGTGTATCTGGTACTAAAGTCTTCAGGAAAGATTGAGCATTTTCTCGGAAAACAAGGGATCAATGTGATACGTAAAATTTTTGGTGTAATTTTGTTGGCAATTGCAGTAAAGTTGTTTGCGGCAAACATTCAAAGCTTGTTTACTTAACAGGTTTTAAAAATTTTAGAATTGGTAAATGCTAATTCGGTTGTAAGTAGGTCTTTTGCTAAGAGACCATTATTTAAATAATATTCAGATGAAAATTTTAATCTACATTTTAATGGCAATGTCTCTAGGTGTTATTGCTTATAATGTTACCATTTTAGACTTTAATAATTTATTAGAAGGTAATAGCACTATTGCTTTAATAGGAATTTTAGCAGCAGGATGTGTTTTGGTGTTATTAGCTATTTTATTGACTTCTAAGGCTATCGAGAAAAAAGCGAAATAAAGTTGAATTTTGATACACTAATTATTGGGGGTGGAGCGGCAGGAATGTCCTGTGCATTACTATTAGGTTCCGCGTCCGAAAAATCCTACGCTTTAAATAGAAAAGTAGGAATAATTTTACATCAAAAAACTTCTCATCTTCAAAATGCCTTATTCAATAATGTTTTAGGCTTAGCTCCCGGAACTAAAGGGATAGATCTTTTAGAAAGCGGAAAAAATCAGTTAAAAGAATTATATCCTAAAGTTTTTCAGATCGAAAAAGAAAAGGTGAAAGAGGTCTTATTTCTAAAAGATGGATTTGAAGTTATTACCAATAAAGCAAGCTATAAAACAAAAAATGTAGTGGTAGCTGTTGGATATACCAATCTTATGCGAATTAAAGGTTTAGAGTCTTATATTATTCCGCATAGAAAATCTGCAGCTTCCAAAAATAGAATTGAATTAAGAAATGAAGATCACTTAGTAGCGCCAGGCTTATACGTAGCCGGGTCTTTAGCTGGTCACCGAAGTCAATACGCTATAGCATGCGGAAGTGGCGCTGCTGTGGCTACAGACATACTTACAAAATGGAATGGAGGAGAGCACACCAAAGTGCACGATAAATTAAAATAACATAAAATAGGTAATCACCGTAACGGGGAGAGAAGCAATCATTAAAATGATAAATACTCGGTGAATTTTTCTATACATCAAAGCACGTTTTAACTGCTTTCTAAATTTCGAATCCCCCGAAGAATATATTTGTTCTTCTATAGCTTTAAGGGAAACATTAGATGAATCTACAAGAATTTCTTTCTGCAAAAATAAGAGTGCGCTATTGTCTAATAGTCTGAAGCTCACTGCTATTATATAGAAAAATAGC
Organism: uncultured Flavobacteriaceae bacterium; assembly: GCA_963816375.1. GTDB lineage: Bacteria > Bacteroidota > Bacteroidia > Flavobacteriales > Flavobacteriaceae > Gillisia. Next base: position 46,984 of record CAWFKK010000011.1, on the reverse strand, counting down.
GGGGAGAGCAATAGAAAAATAGCAGTATAGTCATTATAAGCATCCATCGTCACGAATATATTAATTTGACTGTGATAATTCAATCACTTTCGCAATAATTCGGTCATCTCTATTAATTATCCGTTGAAATTCATTAGTTCCAAAAAGCTGTTGTGCCATAACCGCTTCTAAATATCTCTTTAAAACCGGTATATTTTGCGTGATATTAATCGGGAAATTTTCCTTTTTTGTAAAAGTGAAAAAGTTTTGAACCGTTTGGTCTGTGATCTCTTTATTCTCCTGAAACTCTTTCCAACTTAACTTGTTGTAATAAGCTCTGTTTTTTTCTAACTCTTGAAAGATGAATTTACTAAAAAGTCCAGAAGATCTAAGAAGGTAAGAAAGAGCTTCTTTTTCAGAATCAGTGTCCTTTGGAATAAAAATGTCTGGAATAATACCACCTCCGCCATACACAATTTTCCCCGCTGGAGTCACATATTTTAAAGAATCTGTTACATGTATACTATCTGCATGGGCCAGTTCTCCATTTTTATATCTTCTAATATAATCGTTAAAATAGGCCTCATTTCCCATATCATACGGCTTTTGTATAGAGCGTCCCGTAGGGGTGTAATATCGTGCAATAGTTAACCTAACCGCACTTCCATCGCCTAAAGCCATTTCTCGCTGTACCAATCCTTTTCCATAAGAACGTCTGCCAATAATAGTTCCTCTGTCATTATCCTGAAATGCACCAGCAACAATTTCGCTGGCAGAGGCAGAATTTTCGTTTATAAGTATGTAAAGAGGCTTATCTTCATAACTTCCTTTCTTATTGGCAAAGGTCTTTTCTATAGAACCCGATTTATTTTTTGTAAACAGAATTAGATTTCCATCTTTTAAGAAATTCATCTACTATATTAACGGCTTCAGAAAAGTATCCTCCAGGATTGTCGCGCAAATCTATAGTAATCTCTTTTGCACCTAAAGACCGCAATTTAAGCAGGCTTTCATGAAATTCCTGATAAGTGGTTTCTGAAAAACGATTGATCTTAATATATCCCAATTTATCTGTAAGCATGTAGGCGGCATCTATACTTTTGATAGGCACCCGAGATCTTTTGAGGTCAAAATTGAGTAATTTCTTGATCCCTTTTCTGTATACTTTTAACCGAACTTCAGAATTTTCTTCTCCTTTAAGCTGAGAGATAATAGAATCTGTACCTAGGTCTTTATTGAATAATTTTTTATCGTTGGCATACAGAATACGGTCTCCGCCTTTAATGCCCATTTTTTCACTTGGACCACCTTCCATAGGCTGAATAACGATAATAGTGTCTTCTACCTGATAAAAACTGACTCCAATCCCTACAAAATCGCCATTCATATTTTCAGTAACACTGGCATATTCTTTCTTAGGGATATACACCGAATGTGGATCGAGATTCTCTAGGATCTTGTTTACAGTAACATCTACAATGCTATCTGTATTCACCTCATCTACATATTCGTAATCTATATAATCTATAAGCCGGTTAAGCTTTTCTTTTTTACTGTTAGAACTAAACAACGCCTGATCTTGGGTAAAATTAAGCTGAGACCCCAGAAGTAATCCTGCAGCACAAGCCAATCCTAATAAGAGCGGTAAGTATATTTTGTTCTTGTTTTTCAATCGTCTAGTTCTGATATTTGATTAATCTCTATCCCTGCTTTTTCTAAAAATTCTAATCCAGAATTGTCTTTATATCCATCTTTGTAAACCAATCTGGTAATTCCAGCCTGATGGATAAGTTTGCTACATTCTTTGCAGGGGGAAAGAGTAATATATAATGTAGCTCCCTGGCAAGAATGCGTAGAAGAAGCAACCTTTAAAATGGCATTTGCTTCGGCATGAAGTACATACCATTTGGTATAACCTTCCTCATCTTCACAATAATTTTCAAAACCGGTAGGAGTACCGTTATATCCGTCGGAAATTATCATTCTATCTTTCACAATAAGTGCGCCAACCTGCTTTCTTTTACAATGAGAAAGTGTTCCCCATTCTCTAGCAATTCTTAGATAAGCTCTATCGTATCTGTGTTGTTTTTTATTTTTCATAATTTAAAAACAGCAATCGCTGCTTTTTGAACCCCATTTTTAGCTTATTTATTGCCTTACTAAATTATTAAAGGGATAAGTTTATTACAATAATATCGAGTTAAATCTTACCAGATCTTGAGCAAATTATCTTTTAAAATAGGAAGTAATATACCAATCACAATCGAGGAGATCACTAAAATCCAATCTCTTCTGTTTACTTTTAAAATCCTTAAAAACAGGAATGTAAGAATTAATACCGAGAGAACTACAATAATCTGAGCTGCTTCAATTCCTAAGGTAAATTCCATTAATAAAAGAAACTTATTTTCCATTCCCGCTGCTATCATTTTGAAATAGGTAGAAAATCCTAGTCCGTGGATAATTCCGAAGAAAGCCGTAGTAATAAATAATAAAATTGAATTTTTTTGCTCCTTTTTCTTTGCTGTGAACAAGTTATATAACGCAGTAACAAGTATAGTGATGGCAATTAGAACTTCTACATATTTAGTATCTGCTTTTACAATTCCGTAAGCCGATAATATTAATGATAAAGTGTGGCCAACGTAAATGTAGACGCTAAATACAATACCTTTTTCCAGCTAGAGAAGGAATAAGAAATTACCAATACCACTAAGAATAGAATATGATCGTAAGCTTGCCAATCTAACACATGTTCGAGGCCCAACTTAAAATATAACCAGAATTGAGACATATATAATAAAAGATAAAGCCCGAAAGTACGACTTATTGAGCTATTGGCAAAGCGCGTAGAAATTGATATAAACGGGACAATTCCCTTATAATTTTTATCTTATTTACAGATGTGAAATCCTATTATTGAGTCACTGCTTTCCAGGTCTTTTTTCCTAAGCTTACTACCGCTAATACTATAATTCCCGCAACAAGACCAATGAGCATTTCTACAATAATGGATGGGATGCTTTCAAAAATTCCATGTAGAAAATGAAGGTTGTGAGAAAAAATTCCTCCAGATACCATCAGAAGGGCAATGGTTCCTATTACAGATAAGCTTTTAATCACTTTTGGAAGGGCATTTACAAGAAAATGTCCAACTTTATCAGAAAAGCTATCATCTCTCTCATTTAGATTTATAAGTTTAGCTCCAAATTCATCCATTCTCACAATAAGCGCCACAATTCCATAAACTCCTACAGTGGCAATTAGGGCGATAATGGAAACTACAATTATCTGTGTTATTAGTGGTTCTGATGTTACTGTACCTAGCGCAATGATCACAATTTCTATAGATAAAATGAAATCGGTTAAAATTGCAGATTTTATTTTTTCTTTTTCATGTGCTAAAATTTCTTCTTTGGAAATTTCTTTTAAGTCTATTTCTTCTGAAGGGTGCGCGTGAGGAAAGAAAAATTCATATATTTTTTCAACTCCTTCATAGGCAAGATAAAGTCCTCCAAGTATTAAGATGAAGGTTATAGCTACGGGAACAAAAGCGCTTAAAAGAAAGGCAACAGGTAAGATGATGATCTTATTTAATAACGAGCCTTTTGTGATTGCCCAAAGTACAGGAAGTTCTCTAGAAGACATAAAACCTGAAGCTTTTTCGGCATTTACAGCGAGGTCATCTCCTAGAATTCCTGCAGTTTTCTTACCGGCAACTTTTCCCATTACGGCCACATCGTCCATAAGACTAGCTATATCATCTAATAATGCAAAAAATCCTGAGGCCATATATTGTTGATTTTAAAAAGCTGAAATTTCTGTCTTTTAAACGGATTTCAAAAATTAAATTTAAACGATATTTATATTTTATTTTTGAAATCCATTTTGCAGTGCTTTTCGAATCCCTTCTAAATTTTCTGAAAAATCCATCATTTGGGAAAGCAATTGTGCCATTTCATTTTTATCACCAAATCCTTTCAGCTTATTATTCTTCTGAAACGTTTCTTTGATATTCTCCCATCTTGCTTGCTCTTCGTCAGATAGCTGACCAACAAGTTCTTTATACTTCAAAAGATTAGCTTCAGCAGACGAAGTAAGGGTTTGAGATTCACTTTCATAATGAGAGAGGATAAGCGTTTGCAATTCTTGATCATTCATAACAGGAACTACTTTCGCCACCAACTTATTCATATCTCTGTATGAACCTTGAAGTTTAAAAGAAGGTTCTGTTCTATATTGATCTTCCATAGCAGCACTTTTTATATAAGTAGCATTCACTTTAAGAACAGTATTTCTAATTTGAATTACTTTTTCTAGTACAGATATATATTCTTGTATTTCATTATTAGTATGATTTCCGGTAAGTTGAACTTCTTGATTGTCATTTTCAACCCTATCCAACAATCTGTAAACGTCTTCAAAATTTTTACTGCTTAATTGATGTAGCACTGGATTTGATGTTAATGAATTTTCTATTAAACTAAGCCTAAAAAGATGTGCAGTATCGCCAATAATATCACCAAGATTATAAATATCCGCTCTGTTAGCCAGCATGTCTGGAATTCTAAATTTCTCACCACTCTCGGTATAAGGGTTCCCAGCCATGATCACGCAAAATTTCTTTCCGCGTAGATCATAAGTTCTAGATTTTCCGTTATAAACTCCTTCTACTTTTCTAGTTCCGTCTGAAAGTGAGATAAACTTTTGTAAAAATTCGGGGTTGCAGTGCTGAATATCATCTAGATATAACATTACATTATTTCCCATTTCAAAAGCAAGGTTCAGTTTTTTTAATTCTTCTCTTGCGGCAGAGTTTGTAGCAGAAGCAGGATCTACCGATGTAATATCATGACCAATAGAAGGGCCATTTATCTTCATGAAAACTAAGCCAAGTCTATTTGCTATATATTCCATAAGGGTGGTCTTACCATAACCTGGTGGAGAGATAAGCAATAAAAGTCCCATTCTATCTGTTCTTTTTTGGTCTCCAACAGTTCCCAATTGTTTTGCAAGGTTGTCTCCAAATAGCGGAAAATATACCTGGTCTATAAGCTTGTTTCTAACAAAAGAGCTAAGAATACTAGGTTTGAATTCTTCTAGTTTAAGATCTTCTTTTAGTTGCGCTGTAACCTCATGTTTGGCTTTTCTAAAACTTTGATAAGCCGGAACATTTATTTTAAAATAGTTCTCATGAGTTGCTACAAAATCATGAAAATTAAAATTAATCGCTCCGTTTTTTATTAGTAAATGCTCTCCTCGTAAATCGTTAATTCTATCAGATGGTGAGGTAAATTTTGTGTTGAGTACGGCTTCATCTTCAAATAAAATAAGACAGACCACCTCATTCACATACTTTAATTTTAAGCTGAGATCCTCTTACTTCTGGCTATTCAAAAATGCCTTGATCCACTGTCGGATTAAAGAGACTTTAGCTTCATTAGATTCCAATTTCTCCAGACTTTTTCTAAAATTAAGATCTGCTTTGTGATCTTTTAATTTGTTTAAAAACTCTTCTTTAATGCTGATTGCTATACCACTCTTCTGAAAATTATCGTCATTCTGAAGCTCTTCGAAAAGATATTCTGCAGCTTCTCTGGCAAATAATGGTTCATATATTCCTGAATCTTCTCCGAATTGGAATATAGCATTTTGAAGTTTTTGAAGTAAAAATACATGTTCCTTCGCGTCCGGAAAAAATTGAATTACATCTCCGGATGCTTTAATAGTTTTATTTAAATATTCTTGAGTTTCATTATTTGTAAAATTCCAAAAATACTGTGCGCAAGCTCTAACTTCAGGATGATATCTAAGTAATCCTAACATCTCATATTTCTGAATATATGTGGAAAGAATCTTGGCTGCATCCAGGTCGTGAACACCTTTTACATAACCTTCAGAATAATCTTTGCTACTTTCTTCCTGAACTAATTTTAGTAATTCCTCTTCAGTATTTTCTAAAATTGAGGTATTATATTTCTGAAAGATCTTATAAGCTAGAAAAGAACTACGGTATACTGTTTTATTTTCAGAGATATAATCTTGATCCCAATATTCTTGAGATTTCAGCAATATTTCATTTTCAATTTTCTGATAAAAATCGGTGCCGGTGAGATGATATTTTAAGCTACCGTCTGCAAAAACTATAGTAAGATCCAGTTCCTGATTGTTTACCCCAAATTTGTGTTTTCCTAATCTAATTATATTTTCACCATCCTCATAAAGTTCCTTCTTATCCTTTAATTTTCTTAATGAATCTTCTCGAGCAGATTTCAGTAAAGATTGAATTTCTTCTGCTTTCCCGCTATCATCCATTTCTTGAAGCTGCTTAGCAATATCTCTAGCTTTGTTAACTAGATATATCTGAAGCAAAATAAGCGTTGATCTCAGAAATCTCTTTAAAAGATTCAGCTTTTTTACGAATGCCTTTTAAAATTCTTTCAGCAGAATTTTGGAAAGCAATAGCCTTCTTGTTTCGTTTTTCTATTAAACTATTTTTTCGAGATTCAAAGGCATTGTAAACTTCCTCTCTTTTCTCAAGTATTAGGCTAATAAATTCCTCAAAATCTGCAAATTTACCTTCCAATTCTTCCAGCTGAATAGAAATTCGAGTTTGAAAATCATCACATTTTTCTGGCGTATCCGCAATATCAAGATAATTGATAATGCTCTGATCTATCAATTTTAATTGTGCAGCAAAATCAGCTTGAGCCTCTTCGCTTCCCAAAGATTTGCGCTTTTTTCTAATCTCTGCTTTTAGCTGATTTATGGTAGCAAAAATGAGGGAGATATTATTAATGATCTTTGTAGAGTGCGAGGTGTCTTCAATTTTAAGATTAGAAACAATATCTATAAGCAGCTCTAGCTCCTTTGAAATTTCATTAACCTCTTTTTCCAGGTTTTTGGCATCTATAACTTTAGAAATCTTCTCTAAAGCACTCTCCTTTTCTTTAACCGTCTCTTCATAAGGTTTTAGAGCTTTGTCATCTAATAGAAATGTGACGCATCTTTCTGAAATCTTTGAAGTTTGTTCTTCAATTTGCTTCTCTAAATTCTCAATGTAAGAATCATCTACATACCTAATTTCTTTTAAGCTAATAGCTTCTCCTCTCAGGCTTCTTAATTGTGTAAGTGCATGAACAAAATCATTGATGTTTCTAAAACCTGTACTTTTTATTTTGCTGAATAACTCATCAGATCTTTTGCTGATCTCTTCTGTTATTTTCTTGGCATTCTTTTTTAGCTGAAGCACTTTTTGAAATTCATCCATTGCTGCATTTGCAGCCAGGTTGATCTCTTTTAAAGGCTCATTTAAAAGCTGAGTATCTTCTTCTTTTAACCAATAATATGCATCTAAAATATCTTTGGAATGTTTTGCTACATCTGCGTATAAACCCTCGTAATTATCTTCCTTATTTAATAAATTAATAAGGCCATTTACCTCTGCCATTGCCTTAACAATGTCTTTATTTCCAATTTTATAAAGAAGATTGTTTTCATGCGAAGTTGGCATTAGATCTCCTTTTAAATAAGGAGTTTGCCATATTTGAATTACGTGATGTTTATTTTGCTCATTTTCATTCTTGAAATAACAAAGCTCTCCATTTTCTAAAATTGTAAACCCGTTACAAATTATAGGAGTTTGGATCTCTTGCGAGATCACATTGTAACTCATAAGATTGTAAAGTCCGTTTTTCGGAGAATAAAAAACATACAAATAATCTTCTCCATTTGGGGAAGCTATTTTTTCCTGAAATCGTACATGTGGAATACTATTATCAAAAATATGATGCTCTCCGGTTTGCAAATAATATCCGGTAGGGAAAATAATACCATGATCATCTGGTAATAGCACACAGGTATCTTTTATGCTATCTATCTTCTGAACTTCTTTCAGTTTATGATTGTAGACAAAATATCGAGCATTCTCTTGAAAAGGCTTAATTTCTAGAATGATAAGATTACCTAAATTGGCAAATCTGTATTGACCATCATCTAGCGTTTGATCTCGATGTTCTACCTCTTCTGAATATATTCCTTTTCCATCTTCTGTATTATCTTCAATCTTAATTGTGAGGTCTCCACCAATGGTTTCAACAAAAACCCTGTCTAGAATTGAAACATGGGCATGTAAACCCTGTCGGTGCATATCTCTAGAAACTTCTTGCCAGTTAAATTCATGCTGGGAGGGAAGTTTATATTCATGATCGCTTCTATTATCTACATATTGAAGCGAGTTGTCTTTAATTAGCCATTTAAAGGTCTTAATATCTGTTACACTTTCACTTAATCTAAACACCATATAGAGATAATTCCCTATGGTGGCAAATTTTGAAAAAATGGTATTTCTGTAGTATTTGTAAAGGTTTTCAAAATCTGTTTTAAAAACTTCGTCTTCTAGCAGATCTAAGGAAACAGCTTCAAAACTATTGTCTTTAAACTCATAGATGCTCATGACATCTTTAAGGGTAATATCTGTTCTTAATCCAAAATGAACATTATATCCAAATAAACAGGTGTTGCCAAGAGAGATAATATCTCTAGGGATACAGTTGTTCTCTGTATTTATCCTATCATTCGCGATTAATTTAGTTTCCAAAGAGCCAAAAACTTCTTTTCGCTCTTCGTTAAGCTTTTTCAAGCGCTGTTGTAATTCAGTTTTTTGCTTTTGAAGACGGTTTTGGATTACCTCATAGGTTCCCCCATCCAATTTTTGAGCATTCTCTTCCTTTATAGCTTCCTTTGCCATTGTATCCTCTCCTGAATTTTAATTATTTTTTGCTAAATTTTTATAGATGAAGCTTGAAAAAGAGCCGGTGCAGCGCACCGGCTTTCTGTTTACTTTGTCAGTTTTGGAATGGTACTATCTGAAATTCCCAAACCTTTTGCAAGATTTAAAAGATTGCCTAGCATGGTTTGTTCATGCTGATCGTCAGATTTCATCTTTAGATCTGTAATTAAACTAGCAATACTTATGTTTTTAAGATCTTCTGTAGATATGCCATATTTAGAAGCAAAATCCCTAACCTTTTCAAGTAGATTTCCTTTCACATCTTCACTTCCTAAAATTGCACTTTTCACTTCTTGAATATTTGTGCTATTCTGTACAAGTCTGTCATATCCTTTTCCTCTTGTAATCTGCCCAACTATTTGATCGAAGAACATAGTTTCTCCACCCACAATATCAATCTTAGCTGCTCTTAAGGCATCTCCAATAACTTGAGCCTGTGCATCTGCAATTTCCTTTTGAATATTGATGTTAGCAAGGTCCACCTCAAGATCTTTATTAAGTCTCAATTTGAATTCTTCATGCTCTTTCCCAACACCATCTAATTTCTTCATAGCTGCCGCTTTTTCTTCAATTCCCGAAGCGTCTGCTATAGCTTTCTCTCTTATTACATCTGCCTCTGCAAGTCCTTCTTTACGTTTAGCATCTGCTTTAGCCTCAATTCCAGCAGCTTCTGCTTTAGCTTTTTTCTCAATAATTGTAGCTTCTACAATACCCTGACGTTCGTTAGCATCTGCTTTAGCATGCATTACTTGAGCTTCAGACATACCAACTGTTGCTTCTTCTTTAGCCTGCGCTTCAGCAAGTATTTTACGAGCTTCTGCCTGTTTTTGGCTCGCTTCTTTATGTGCAAGCGCTTCGATATTGATCTCCTCTGCTTTTTGTTTTGCAGCTTCTTTTTGTGCTTCTGCCGCTATGGTAGTTTTAATAAGATCTTCTTGGGCAAGTGCTTCTGCGGTGGTAATTTTAACTTGCTTATCTCTGTCTGCAGTTTTAAATGCCTGAATATCTTTCATATTCTCTTGTTCTTCTACCACACCTTTCTCCAGCATTACTCTGTCACGAATAACATCTTGAATATTCTTTTTCTCTACCTCAACAACTTTCTCTTTTTCAATTTGAGCAAGGGTTACAACTCTTTCCCGCTCTGTAGCTTCCAGTAATCTATCTTTTTCAACTCTTTCAGATTCTACAGCATCTGTACGCTCCTTGTTTTTAAGCGCAACTATAATTTGGCGCTGCATATTTTCTTCTGCAACTTTTACTTTTTCTTCGGTTGCAATACGCGCGCTCTCAGATTTCAGTCTTTCTTCTTCATTTACCTTAAGAGTTTCAGCCTCTTCTCGCGCTTTGATATTGGCAATTTCACGTTTTTGCTGTTCTTCTTTTTCCGCTAACTGTTTATCCAGTTCAAGAATGGCTTCTCTTGCCTCTACATCTTGTTTTCTTATTGTTTTTTCCTCATCACGTTTAATAAGGTTGGCCTTCATGTTTTGAACCGCGGTAAGCTCGGTGATTTTTTTGATACCTTCAGCATCTAAAATATTATCCGGTTTAAGTTCTTTAACAGAGGTTTGTTCTAAAAAATCTATGGCACAATCTTCCAGTGTGTAGCCATTTAGATCTGTCCCGATGATATTTACTATCTCATCACGAAATTCTCTTCTGGCTTCATATAACTCAATAAAGTCAAACTTTTTTCCAACTGTTTTTAAAGCTTCAGAAAATTTAGCCTCAAAAAGATCTTCTAGCGTTGCTATTTTGGAGGCGCGATCTACACCTATGGTTTGAGCTACTTTTTTGATATATTCGATATCGTTGTTCACACGAACAAAAAAGGCAACTTTAATATCTGCACGCATATTGTCTTTACAAATAAGACCTTCTTGTGCAAGTCTTTCAATTTGGATTTTCTTTACAGAAATATCCATGATCTCTGTTTTATGGAAAACAGGAACCGTATAAAGACCTTTATCTGTAGCTACTTTGGTACCACCAAACCCAGTTCTAATAAGTGCCTGGCCTTGTGGTATTTTTTTATAGAACATCGCGATTATCGCGAAGTATACGATGATTAGGAACAGCAAAATGCCCATTCCAATTCCAATAATTGGTAAAATTGATTCCATTTGAGTTTGGTTATTTATTCGTTATAAGATTGTACTAGATAATAATTACGGTCATTAGATCTTTTTATGATCAGGATGCTGGTGCCGTATGGTAAATGTTCGCCGTTTAGCGATTTCACGTAAATAGATAATGAGTCTCCATTTACACTCACCTCTGCATTTCCCATTTTATCTTCGGAAATGGAGGAAAGTAAAGTTGCTTTTCGCCCTAAGTAATCTATAGGGGCATCTCCGTCTTTATTCAGATTTTTAAAGAAACCTTTAAAAGGTGTAGTTATTATTTTGGTTATAATAAGCGATGGAAATAAAGCTAATATCATGATACCAAAACCTAAAACATGATCATATGTGTGAGTAATTGCAGTGGTGATAGCCGTTACAAACCACCATATGAAAATCCAAAAAGTAAATGTGAACATGAAGGGTAGACCTACAAAGTTGAAATAAATCAAAAAGATCTGCCACCATTTTAGGGGTTTTCTTCTTTTACCTACAATATCTTCCTGGTTGATCTCGGTATTAGAAATATCTTCAAAATCCATATTTCCACCTTCAATCTCCGAGTCTATTTCTAAGTCGGCATCAACGTCTACATCAATGTCCAGATCAAAATCCAGGCCTCCAATCATGGTAATTAACCAATAAGTAATGAGTATGATAAGCAGTGTGCTTAAAATCATATTCACATCTGAAAAAAGTATGTCAATTAGATTTGTCAAATTTATTGGTCTTTAGAATTCTTCATTCCAAGTTGAGATTTCAACTTATCCAACTCTTCATCGGCTTTAGCTTTTGTGGTATCTGCAGCCTTATCAATTTCATCATCTATAGATTTAGAGGCATCTGCAATATCTCCATAAGCTTCTGCCAAAGCTTCTTCTTGAGCTACCTTCTCTTTCATCCTTTCCAGCATAGATACTGTCCCAGTGCTGTCTAGTTCTGCCATTTGCTTGTTCAAACTTTTGGTAGCATTGCTTACTTTTACTCTAGCTTTAAGAGTTTTTAGCTCATTTTCCCAATTGTTGATATTAGATTTAATACTCTGAATATTCTTTTGCAATTGAGCTACATTGTTATCAAATTTCGCCGACTCTTCTTTTGCTCTTTCTACATGTTGCTCTGCAGTTTCTTTTTGCAGAAGTGCTTCTTTTGCAAGTCTGTCTGCTTCGGTTGTATCCATTTCTTTAGAATGACCTTTTTTCAGAATGATAATAGCTTTATTTTGATACTCGTCTACTTTATTCTGATATTCATCTTGATCATTCTTTGCTCTTATGGCAAGCGCTTTTACTTGTGCAAGTGCTTCCATACTTTTATCCAGGTCTAATTTCATATCCCTAATTCCCTGTTCGGTCATTTTGATAGGATCTTCCATTTTATCTATTGCTGAGTTGGTTTCAGCTTCACCTATTTTAAATAATCTTCTAAAAATGTTCATAACGCTTAGTTTTAATATTTTGAAAATTCAATGATTTTATCGGAGTATTCACTCATTAAAAGGCTTAAAGAATTTAATGATCCTTCCAGCTCATTAAAATCTAGATTTTCAATTTGAAGAGTGTCCCGATAAATTACCTTCTCTCCAGATTCATCTAGAACAAATGCACCATGAACTATATCGCGGTTCTTCTGCAGTAGACTTTTCAAAATCTTTTCTGATTGATTGTTGATCTTAAAAATAAACTGCTCCATGATTAATATTGGCGGAGCAACACCAATTATGAGATTCTTAATTCCAAAATTTTCTTTCTGAATCACCAATATGCCATCTTCAGGATTTTCTTTGGTTATATCAAAATTCAATTCCAGCAAAAAATCTTTGGTAATATTGAAGTGATTTTTCATGCGTGGTTGTTACGGTTAATACTACAATTTAGAGAGCTTAATAATACAAAAAAGTATTAAGACTTTGTTAAAGAATATGAATAAGCTCAATGATTATGTAAATAATGAGTGTGATCATAAGTTTAGTAGTTTTAGTTATTAAAAAATTCCGAGATCAGTTTAATGTGTTCGAACAGATTTAAACTAAAAATATTAGCTATTTAAAAGGTTATTTGCTAATATTGTTAGACCAATTTAAGAAATAATTTCTTATTTGCAAATATAATTAGCAAAATTATGTCATTATTTGGAAAAAATATCAGAAAGATAAGAACGGTAAGAGCTATGAGTCAGCAGTCTTTTGCTGAATTATTTGATCTTAAGCGCGGAACTTTGGGGGCTTACGAAGAGGGGAGAAGTGAGCCAAAAATCGATACTTTAATTAATATTGCTAATTATTTTAGCATTCCTGTAGGTGATCTGCTAACAAAAGAACTTACCGTTAATCAACTTTTAAAATTTAAAGGAGATCTAGAAACTCCAGATCTTGAATTAGATAAAAATAATTTCACAAAAATTCCATGCATCACTCCAGAAATTCGGAATGAATATCTCAAGTATCATGAAAATCCAAATTTCATTAATGATTTACCTTCTCTAAATCTACCTATTTATAATAATGCCGAATTGAGAGGTTTTATAGTAGACGATTTGGAGATGAGTGAGGATAGTGCTGGTTTTTATCCGAAGGATATTGTAATCGCTCAAAAAGTTTTAAAAAGTAATTATCAAAACCTAGAAAGTTCTTGTTTGTTTTTAATTATATCGATTGAAAGAATATTTTTAAGAAGAATATTTCAGGTTAATAAAAAGTTCATTTTAAAAGCAGACCATAAGGGTATTGATGATATAGAATTGAAACATTCAGAAATTAAAGAGATGTGGGAAGTAAAATATACATTCTTTCATAGAGTGCCTGAAACTAGAAATACAGATATTAAAGAAAAGCTCTCCTTTTTAGAAGATGAATTTAAAAAATTAAGATCTTCTATGAAATCGTAATTTATATCTTAAAGAGAAAAGAAATCTAATAGAAAACCACACCAATTATAAAATTGGTGTGGTTTATTTATTCAACTCTTTTAGAATTTAAATTAAGCCGGAATCATCTTCGCTTTATCTTCTCTTTTCCAATTTCTATGCATTCCAATAGCTTTTATAAAATCAGCTGGTTTTTTATTAATGCATACCGCTTCATCATCTTTAAAGTCTTTTCCAAAGGTTTCATCAAATAGATCTTCCCCTTCTTCATCTACCGCAATTGCCTTACAATGCTTTAAAGTTTCATTGATGAATTTCTTAGCCTTGGCATTATCTTTTAAAGCTTTAATGCTTTTTGTACCACCCGGAACGTAGATAGCGTCAAAAGCAACACTTTCTGTGGTCATTAATGCAGCATCTACTTTCATCTCTTTATTATCAGATCCCTTTACTGTTCCTCCATGAGTGGCCACTAAATTGACTACCGCATTTTTCTTTTCTAACGCTTCTTTCATCTTAGTCACATTTTCAGCATTAAATCCATCGGCTACTAAAAATGCAATTTTTCTTGTAGCTATGCTATCTGCCTTGATATGAGTTTGACTCAGCGCTTCAGATTTATCGAAATAATCTTTTCGTTCTTGCGGCTCATTCTTAGTTCCATCGTCATCTGCTCCAATAGCCTGATTTACCGGCTTTTCAATTTTAGAAGGAACTTTTAAGCCTAAATTATTGGCAACTTTTTTTGCCAGGTCTTTGTCAATTTTGTCGATTAGATAAAGCATTCGCTCCTTAATATAATCTTGAGTACATTTTCCTAATTCAAAAGAATAAGCATCTGCCACGTGGTTCTTTTCCCAGTCTTCTAAACTTCTGTAAAAAATCCCTGGCTGTGAATAATGATCGCTAAAGCTTTCGCTTCTCGCTCGCACTTTCTTGGCGTCTATTCGCTCTTCATAACTTGTAAAGCCACCTTCAGCCATTTTAGCTAAATGAGGGCATCCGCCGCTCATAGAATTTGGGAAATAGGCGGTATTTCCTTTGTTTACAGTCATTCTCATATGCCCATCTCGCTGATTGTTATGGACCGGATTGATAGGTCTGTTAATTGGAATTTCATGAAAGTTTGGACTTCCTAATCGCGAAAGTTGAGTGTCTGTATAAGAGAAAAGTCTTCCTTGTAATAAAGGATCATTACTAAAATCTATTCCCGGTACTAAATGCCCTGGGTGAAATGCAACTTGTTCTGTTTCTGCAAAGAAGTTATCGGGATTTCTATTCAACGTCATTTTCCCAATACGCTGTACCGGAACCATTTCTTCGGGAATAAGTTTTGTAGGATCTAAAAGATCGAAATCAAATTTATGCTCATCTTCTTCCGGCACAATCTGAAGTCCTAATTCCCATTCTGGAAATTGCCCTGAATCTATAGCATCCCAAAGATCTCGGCGGTGAAAATCACTATCTGCCCCATGTAGTTTTACAGCCTCATCCCAGGTAACAGATTTTACTCCAAGTAACGGTTTCCAATGAAATTTTACAAAATGAGATTTTCCTTCTTTATTTATCAATCTAAAAGTGTGAATCCCGAAGCCCTCCATCATTCTAAGACTTCTCGGAATTGCACGATCGCTCATCACCCAAATATGATTATGCAAGGTTTCTGGAGTTCGAGAAATAAAATCATAAAAGGTGTCATGGGCAGAAGCGGCTTGTGGAATTTCACGATGAGGTTCCGGCTTTACCGAGTGAATAAGATCTGGAAACTTCATGGCATCCTGAATAAAGAAAGATAGGCATGTTATTTCCTACCAGATCAAAAACTCCCTCTTCAGTGTAAAATTTAACAGCAAAACCTCTTACATCTCTCGCCATATCTGCAGAACCTTTAGATCCAGCTACGGTAGAAAATCTCGTGAAAACCGGGGTTCTTCTATTAGTATCTGTAAAAATACCCGCTTTGGTATATTTTTCCTGACTTTCATATAATTCAAAATATCCGTGCGCGGCACTTCCTCGAGCGTGCACAATTCTTTCCGGAATTCTTTCATGATCAAAATGAGTGATCTTTTCTCTTAAAATAAAATCCTCTAAAAGAGTAGCTCCGCGCTCGCCTGCTTTTAAAGAATTATTGGTATCATTAACTTTAAGTCCTTGATTGGTAGTCATGGTTTTCCCCTCAGGATCAGATATGTTTTGCTGCATATCTTTCTTCTTCGCGTTATTTTTTTCGTTCTTCATCATTAAGGTTTTAGTCTCCTTAAATTTATAATTAAGCCCGCCCCTTGAATTATAATTAGATGTTAAACATTAACCAAACTTTTCTTAAATATATCTAAACCAATGCCTTATGAAAAAGTGAATAGTTTGAAGGAAGTATAAATTGTATTTAATCCTGAATATCAGTTATCTAAGTTTTGGAGTTTCATCTTCTATAGGACTTCGGCGTGAAATTTGTTAAGTTTCTTTATATTACAAACTCTAACCTTCAGTTTCCCTACTGGCTGATTTCAACTTAAACTACGTATTATGAGATTAATCTATCTATTAGTTTTTTTTATCAGCTTAAATATTCAAGCAAAAACCATTACTGGAAAAGTTGTGGATGCTGAAGGAATTCCACTTCCGGGAGTGAATATTATTATTAAAGGCACCTCTACAGGAGAACAAACCGATTTTGAGGGCAAGTATTCTATTGAAGCAGAAAAAGGAGATGTGTTGGTCTTTAGTTATATAGGATTCAAAATTCAAGAAGTTAAAATAGGAGCTAAAGCTGTTATTAATGTAATCTTAGAAGCAGATAATACAAGTCTGGATGAAATTGTTGTTTCAGAATATTCGAGTGGGGTAAGAATAAGAGGTTATTCAAGGGGCAATAAACCCATTACTTCTAATGAATCTTATAAGGAAATAGAAGAAAATAAATTCAAACTTGTAAAGGCTTCTCCACTTTCTACATTTTCTATAGATGTAGATAAAGCTGGTTATAGCAACATACGTAGAATGATTAATAATGGGATAGAGATTCCTAAAGACGCGGTAAAGATTGAAGAAATGATTAATTATTTTAATTATGATTATAAACAACCTACCGGGAATGACCCTTTTTCTATTCAAACTGAACTTATTCAAACTCCCTGGAATAAAGACACAAAGCTTGTAAAAATTGGAATTCAAGGGAAGAAAATATCTTTAGATAATGTTCCCGCTTCAAATCTTGTATTTCTATTAGATGTATCGGGTTCTATGTCTGCACAAAATAAATTGCCCTTATTACAATCGGCTTTTGGTTTACTTACCAATCAATTAAGAAAACAAGATAAAATCTCTATTGTAGTATATGCCGGTGCTGCGGGCGTGGTGTTAGAGCCAACTTCTGGAGATGAGAAAAATAAAATTAAAGAAGCTCTTAATAATTTAGAGGCTGGAGGATCTACTGCTGGAGGACAGGGAATTGAACTTGCTTATAAAATAGCGCGTGAGAATTTTATAAAAGATGGGAACAATCGGGTTATCCTTGCTACAGATGGAGATTTTAATGTAGGCTTACAAAGTGATAGTGCAATGAAAGATCTTATCGAAAAACAAAGAGATAGCGGTGTATTTCTTACTGCGCTTGGTTTTGGAATGGGGAATTATAAAGATTCTAAGCTAGAAACTTTAGCCCAGGCAGGTAACGGAAATCATGCATATATAGATTCTATGCAGGAGGCTAAACGAGTTTTGGGAACTGAGTTTGGAGGCACTATTTATACAATCGCGAAAGATGTAAAAATTCAAGTGGAGTTTAATCCGGAAAATGTAGAGGCTTTTCGTTTAATAGGATATGAAAATAGATTATTGAATGATGAAGATTTTAAAGATGATAAGAAAGATGCAGGAGAATTAGGAAGTGGTCATAATGTAACTGCTATCTATGAGATCATTCCGCCGGGAACGAAGAGCGATTATTTAAAAGAGATTGACGATTATAAATACACAAATCGAGTTTCTAAAGGCAATAATTCTGATGAATTACTTACCGTTAAATTCAGATACAAAAAACCAGACGGGAAGAAGAGTAAATTGATCGAGCAAGTGGTAAAAACTTCTTCTGAAGGCTCTCCCTCTAAAGATTTTAATTTTATAAATGCATTGGCACTTTTCGGAATGAATTTAAGAGATTCGGAATTTACGAATGGAAAAGCAACGCCTCTAGTGCTGGAGCTGGCAGAGAAGGGAAGAGGTGAAGATAAAGAGGGCTACAGAGCAGAATTTATTCGCTTAGTAAAAAGTTATGAGAGCATGAATATATCAAAAGATGAATAAATGTTTTAATTAATCATAAAAAGGGATTGGAGTTTGTGATCCCTTTTTTTATTGCTTTTGAAGCATTTTAATTATCAAATAATTAGGTATTCACCAATATGGCTTCTTTCTTAGCTTATTAAAAAAATTTATATTTTCGTCAACAAATCCCCATTCATCATAGATCAAAATTTAATTAATAATATTTTGAGGTGAATTAATTCTAAGGAATGTATAAGTTTTCTGTTTTTGTTCTAATTGTATTTTTTTCAAATATTTCGTTGTCAGCCCAAATATAAAATGGCAAAATTCTATTGGAGGCTCTAAAATTGAATGGCTAAATTCCATTGAATATACCAACGATGGTAATTATTTGGTTGGAGGTTATTCTTTTTCAGGAATTTCTGGCGATAAAACAGAAGATTCTCGCGGAAATAACGATTTCTGGATCCTGAAAATTGATAAGGATACTGGTACTCTAATTTGGCAAAAAACTATTGGTGGAAAATTTAGGGAATTTGCCAGTACTACTAAACAAACTTCAGACGGAGGTTATATTATTGGGGGTTACAGCAACTCGAATATTTCTGGAGACAAAACTGAAAATTCTAGAGGGAATGATGATTATTGGGTGGTGAAGCTGGATAGTGATAGAAATGTTGTTTGGGATAAAACGTACGGTGGAAGTGATGTAGATAGATTATGGACTTTAATAGAAACTGAGGATGGTGGATATTTACTGGCAGGAGAGTCTAAATCTGGAATTTCAGGTGATAAAACTGAAAATTCAAGAGGAGATACTGATATTTGGATTCTTAAGATAGATGCAAATGGTGCTTTAGAATGGCAAAAGACTTTTGGTGGGAATGATATAGATAACGCTAAATCCTTGATTAAAGCTCTTGATGGAGGATATATTATAGCAGGGAGTTCTTTTTCTAATATTTCTGGAGAAAAGACAGAAAATTCTAGAGGTTTAGGAGATTTTTGGATTCTTAAAATAGATACCTCTGGAAATATTCTTTGGCAAAAAACAATAGGAGGGAATAATGGAGATTATGCTTTTGCAATTCACGCAACTTCAGATGGAAATTATATTTTAGGAGGAATATCTTCTTCTAATATTTCAGGAGAAAAAACAGAAAACGCCGTTTGTAATTCTGTAGATTCCTGGGTATTAAAACTTGATGTAAATGGTGCTATTATCTGGCAAAAAACTATTGGAGGTTCCAGTACTGAAGACTTCGCAAACGTGCGTGAAACCTTAGATCATGGTTATGTAGTTGGAAGTATGAGCTATTCTGATATTTCCGGAAGTAAAACTGAAAATTCTAAGGAGATAGAGATTTTTGGCTGGTTAAATTAGATTCTCAAGGGAATATAGAACAAGATAAAACGGTTGGTGGAAATGGAATGGATCAATTAACAGATGTTATTCCTACTGCCGATGGAAGCTATATTGCTGGTGGTTGGTCTTTATCTAATGCCTCGGGAGATAAAACCGAAGATTCTAATGGAGAATGGGATTATTGGATTATAGACCTTACATTAAAAACTACTCAGGAAAATATAACAGTCTATAAAGAAATAGCAGTATGTAAAGGTCAGGATGTCAATTAAATTCAGAAGAGGTATATCTTATAATTGGTCTGGTCCCAATAACTTTAATAGCACAGCACAAAACCCGGTAATTGAGAATGTTTCATCTGTAAATGAAGGGTTTTATAATGTAACGATTACTACAGAAGATATGTGTTCAAAAACACTTGTATTATAAAGTTAGCCTTAATAGCTCAGATTTTATATCAAATGTAAATGATATTTTGTCTTGTGATATGAATAATGATGGGTTTACAGATTTTGACCTAGCTCATGTGGAGAAAGAAATAAAAGGTGAGAGAGAAGATGTGGAAGTTGTGTTTTTTACTGAAGATGGGAATAAAATAACGAGTCCGTATACAAACGAAGCTCCATTTCAGGAAACAAGTATAATTGCACGGGTGGCTCAAATTGATAACCCAGACTGTTATGGGGAAATTTCCTTTAAGCTAATAATAGATAAATGCATGGCGTCTGTTGAGGTTTTTCCAAAATTCTTTTCGCCTAATAATGATGGTTATAATGATTTCTGGGTGGTAAATCCGGGAAGCACTTTTACATTAAAATCACTTCAAATTTATGATAGATATGGAAAATTATTAAAGGAATTAGGTTTTCAAAATTTGAAATGGAATGGAATTTATAATGGCATTCCTATGCCGGCAGATGATTATTGGTATCAAGCAGTAAATTCTGAAGATGAAATTTTTTCGGGACATTTCTCTCTGTTACGATAATTTTAGAGCCTCCAATCTAATTTTTAACTTAGTAGAAATATAATATCTAAAACTTATTTTAACTGTCAAGAGGGTAGAAGCTGATTTTAAACCTGAGCAATCTTCCTTTTATAAGATAACACATATTCAGTAATAATTATCACAAGAATTCCTACGGTATAGGCTAATAAATCTGAAAATGAAAAAGAAGTACCCAAAACGGTTCTTGCAAGTTTAGAATCCTGAAGATTTAGTTTATTTATTAGTTGAAAAAATTGAAGAAATTCAATGAAAAATGAAAATATAAGGGTAAAAAGAGCAACGGCTAAAACCGAAAATTTGAAGAAAGTTCTTATAAAACAGTAGATTAAAATAACTACTAAGACATCACCCAAATATGGTCTTACAAAACTATCTTTCACATAGAGTGCTATTAAAATTTCTATAAGAAAGAGCACTAGAGTAAGAAGAAAATACCTTTTTTTGAATGTGAACATTAATTGCTTTTAAGTATTAAATACTTTCACCAAAGGTGAGCAGGTTATTATCTGGATCAAGCAATGAAAATTCTTTTTGGTGCCAGGGTTTAAGTTCTAATTTTCCGTTTGGATGTATTTTTACCTTATTCTTTAATAATAGATTATAATAATTATCAATATCGTTCATTCTAATATAAACCTGACCGTAATTTTCGCTGATGTTAATATCTTTAAATTCAAAAAAATGAATTTGGAGATCGTCTTTTTCCATCATTAAATAAGCATCATAATTTGCATTTCCAAATTCCTTAAAACCAAGATTCTTTATATAATATTCCCGAGTAATTAATTTATTTCTCATGGGAAGCTTTGGATGAATAGCTGTGAGCATAGAATTAGTTTTATGAGATTAGAGATCATTTAAAAATTAAAGTTCCCATATTTTATTTGCTAAATATCTTTTAAAAAATGGACTAATTCTTCCTTTTCTGTATAGCCTAGACTTTTATGAAAGTTTCTGGAGGCAGTGGCGTTTAACCAGGTATCAGATCCTATTTGGGTGCAGCCTTTTTCTTTACACCATTTTTCTCCTAAAGTTACCAGGTCTTTGGCCACGCCCAACTTTCTATATTCTGAATCTACGTAAATACCTTCCAGATAACCTGTAGGTAGATCTTTTGCGGCTTCTACGTAATCTATTCTAATGGAGAAGAAAGAAAATCCAACAGCTTTTTCTGCAGAATTTTTAGCGATGAAGATTATTTTAGAATCAGATTCACTTGCCTTTTTTAATCGCTCTTTTAGATCATTTTTTTCAAAGTTCTTCCAGAGTTTCATTCCCATTTCCAAAACCGAAATAAGATCTTGAGGTTTTACTTCACTATAAGTTATCTTTTCTTTCATCCCATATAGGTTTTGCTTATTTCAAGATCAACTCTGAAATTAGTCTATTTTATCATCAATTATTTTTCTAGCGATAGTATTTGCTATAAGTACTGCGCCATCCATATAACCCGGAAATTCTTGAGCAGTTTCAGAACTGGAGATCAATAATCTTCCCTCCAAATAATCTTTACTGAAAATTGGATTTCCATTATTTTGATGCGGAAATAGATCGCTATTAGAAGCGGTAAAAGTATATTCTTCTCTGCTCCAAATACATTCTTCATAATCTAAGTAAGGCTTCGGCTTGTGCTCCAAATACATTTTTTACTTGTTCTATCACTTTCGCTTTTCGAGTATCCGCATCGAGTTGTTTGTAAGCCGAATTTATAAATCCGCAAAGTGCATATTTATTCCTTTCGTGATTACAATGGTCATAAAATTCTGTAATAGGTCCTGTATTGCTGAATAAGGTTCCGGAAAGGTTTTTATCTTCCCAAAATGGCTTTTCATAAGTTAATCCAATTTTAATGGAATCTTCCATCCAGGTATGAGTTTGCAAAGCAACATCCATCAAATCTTGAGGTAATTTAGGCTCGAAATTGATATTTTTAGCCCATAATTTAGGCGGAAGTGCCAAAACAACTTTATCGCCTTCAAACACTTCCTTTTCTGTAAATACTTTAACAGATCTATCTTTGAATTGAATCTTGGAAACAGATTGATTTAAAAGAATGTCCTTCTCATCTAACTTTTTATAAAGCGTATTGATGAGATTAGAAGTGCCCCCCGAGATTCTATAACTGGGTGGCTGAGTTGGAATTTGAATAGATTCTGCAGGAGAGGTAGAGAACGGCTGAAAGAATACAGTGCCTTTCATGATACTGCTCAAAATACTCGATCTTAAGTTCTTCTAAAATTGATAATAGATGCTTGTGATGTTCACCAAACCATGTGGCTCCCATTTCTAAAGGGGTGTTATTTGTTTTAGAAACGGTGTTAATTCTTCCTCCAATTCGAGTTCTTGCCTCTAAAATTTTAAAGGGAATTCCTGCATTTTTCAATCGATATGCAGTTAAAAGTCCAGATAAGCCAGCGCCAATTATTATAATCATGCTACAAAATTAACGAAGTCTAGTATGAAACTCGGAGCTTTTCAAGCTTTATAGGAAAAATATGAATTTCTGACCTATGAAAAATCCATTCCTTCAGAAAGATCTATTCTGTTTGGGGTTAAAATATCTCTTGGTTTCACAATGCTGAACGGATTTACAACTTGCTCAATTAGGGTATTTGGTAATTTTTCCAGGAAATATTTAGAAGTAGCATCAGAACTTTCAGAATTATTTACGGTATTGATGGAATTGGTGTCTCGAGTGATAAAAAGTTCATTCTTAGCTCTTGTCAATGCTACGTATAAAACCCGTCTATCTTCTTCTATACTTTCTTCGCTATGCAAATTCCAGGCACTTGGATAAACTTTAGGAGAAACGTTCAGCACATAACAAACATCAGCTTCTAAACCTTTTGCAGAATGCACGGTAGAAATGATCACGTGATCTTTTATCTCGCTATCATTTAATTGAGATCCTTCCAAAACCGGCTCTCCATTTAATTGTTTCGCATTTTCAAGAATTCCTTCAGAAATTAACTGACCGATAGTAGAATAATTATCTCCTAACATTTCCAGCACGGGAAAATCAGATTTTCCTTTTCTCTTCCCAATCTTTTCGATATTTAAAAGCCAAAGGCATTTCCATTTTCGCATAGGTTTCCTTGATGGCTCTTTTTACATTTCCAGAATTTATAAAGATGGTATTATAAATATCTCCAATCTTTTCACCATCTGCTCCGCCAATAACATCTTCCAGATTCTGCGCACATTCCAGCGGATCTTTAAATTCTAAAATTTTAGAGATATATTTCCCTGCTCTAATTTCTCCAATCCCGTCCCAAAAAGTAAGAAAACGCATCCATCCAATTTCATCATACACATTGTTCACCACTCTCAAAGCAGAGATCACATCTTTAATATGAGCGGCTTCCATAAATTTTCTACCTCCATAAGTTACATAAGGTATCTTCTTCTGAATAAATACCGCTTGCAAAGGCTTGGTGTAATAAGTAGATTTTGAAAGTATTAAATGATCTATAAAGTTCTTATTGTTTTCTGAAAAGTTCTCAAGGATATTTTCGGCTATAAAATTAGCTTCTTCCCATTGGCTTGCCACATTGATCAATTTCGGTTTTAGGCCTTCTCCTCTTGTAGCGATCAATTTCTTCTTATAATCTAGACTCGATTCGTCTAACAACCAATTTGAAAGATCTAAAATTTCCTGTGTAGATCTATAGTTATTGTCTAAGATCAAGATCTCAGATTCCGGAACACGTTCTTTAAATAAATGCACGTTCTTAAAATCGGCACCTCTAAAAGAATAAATAGACTGCGCATCATCTCCAACGCAATAGAATTTTGCAATTTCTAAGAAGGGCTCTAACAAATACCATTGCAGCGGATTGGTATCTTGAAATTCATCTATCAATAAATGCTTTACCTGATGAGACAGGATAGTTCGCGCTTCTTCATCATTTCGCAATCTATTGGCAACTATCAGTAAAAGATCGTCATAATCTAAATAGCGACCTTCACCTTTTTTTGTTTGATAAGCCTTCAGAAGAACTGCAACTTTAGGCCTTATAATATCTATTTCATCATTGGTTTCCTCATCCATCTTTCCCTTATAGACCTTCTCTCGAATAGAATTGGTAAGATTTTGACGGGTGTTTCTTCCGTAGGAATATATATCGATTAACTGCTGAGGTTTTATGCGGATTCCTTTATATTCAATAACCTGATCTCCACACACCATTTTCATCACACTTAACTGATCATCCGGATCTATCACCGTATAATTAGAAGCGCCAAACAAATTAGGATAGCGTACAATTAACTGATTACACCAGGAGTGAAATGTAGATCCGTTCAAACTTTGCGCTTGATTATCAGATAGCGAAGATTTTACCCGCTCTACAATTTCATTGGCAGATCTTTTGGTGAACGTCAAGATCTGAATTTTTTCCGGAGGAGTACCTTGTTCTATGAGATACGCTGCTCTTCCCACAATACATCTGGTCTTCCCGGTTCCTGCACCGGCAAGAACCAACAGATGCTTCCCACCAAATTCTACCGCCTTTTTCTGTTTCTCGTTAAGAATATGATTCTCCAATTTCTTTTTTTGTAAAGATAATAATTCTTTACCAATTAGGATTATTTCCAAAATGCGGAATATTTCCTATTTTTGACCCTATGATATTAGGTTTGAAGATAAAAGTACTTTTTAGGTAAAGCTCAATGATACTTCTAGAAGTGAAAGTTCAAGGATCAAGAAGATGCACGAAAGAGATATTCTTAATTTATAAATTTAACAGGATCTATTTTTAATGGCAAGCTTGTATAGCCGTGATCTTTTCAGCAGTTATTTTAGGAGAAACATAGGGAATTCCTAATCCCATTCCACGAAGAATAAACAGAATTGCAATTATTGCCAGGAATACCGGAATTGTTTTTCGAATTCTTTTCTCACATTTGTAGAGAGAAAATTTCCTACCCAGATAGCAGTAGTCATTAAAGGAATTGTTCCCAAACCAAAAAGCATCATATAAAGGCTTCCTTGCAATGCAGTGCCGGTAGCTATAGCGCCTAAAACAGCCATATATACCAGGCCGCAGGGTAATAATCCGTTTAAAAATCCTACAGTAAAAAAGGTATCCGGACTTTTCTTCTTTAATTCTTTTCCTAAAGATTGCTTCAGTTTGGAGATGAGCATAAAACCTTTTGAAGACAACTTGTTTTTTCTGCGCTTAAAAGCCGGAACCAATAGAAAAAGTAAGCATTAGAATGCCTATGCCAATAGATAGTTCTTGTTGCAATCCAAATATGGAGAGACTTTTACCTACCAACCCAAAACTAAAACCTATAACGGCATAAGAAAATATTCTTCCGAAATGATAAATAAAGATCTGACTTAATTTTTTGAGATTATTGCTTCGATCCACCGGAAGTAAAAAGGCAATCGGCCCACACATTCCCACGCAATGAAAGCTCCCTAATAATCCAAAAATAAAGGCAGATACTAACATCAATAATTAATTTCTTTTTTGAACAAAAAGTCTTTACCTAAATAATTCCAATTCACAATTACATTCCAACGTCCTTTTACTATGTTTTCTGTTGGAATTTCTAGTTTATGATCTTGAAGATCTGTTTAGTGAAACTTGAAAATCTAATGCTTTGTTGGAAGGGCGATACATAGCGATGTTTCCTTCTAATTTTGAAAGCTCTATCTCTTGCGGTAAGTTTATAAAAAGAGAATTCCCTTTTCTTGTAAAGGTTAGTTTATCTTCCAGTTCTAATGCGTTGCTTTCCGCATTTATATCTTGCTGATAGTGCAATTCTGCTCCGTAATAATCTTCCACCACCAGGTCATGGTCAAACCCCGGGCTGGTAAGCATGGTAATTACAAAGTACATTATGAAGGAAATGAATGCTATCATCCCAATTGCCAATCCTGTTCCCCAATTCAATTTCATAATTTCTAATTTTTAAATTCGAATGCACGAATATTTTAACTTCTCACTACTCACTACTCACTACTCACTACTCACTACTAATCACAATCTAATTATAACTTCTAGGACTCAAAAATGTAGTTGTGGTAGTTTCTATGAGCTTATCTCCATCATAAACCGATATCTTAAGTTTTTCTTTTTCCTCGCCCAATGCTGCTTTATTAATTTCGATAAAGAAAGTTCCCTGAGCCATTCCGTTTGCGGGAACAACCATTGCATTCTCTTTTACAGTTTTAATAATTCCGCTGTGGGACTTCAGTTTAAAATGAACATTTTTATAATCTAGAGAAGTTTTATTGATCAGTTTATAGGTGTATACATTACTAATAATATTATTGTCTTTATGCTCATAAAGTTGCCCGGGAAGTCTAAGAATATTTGCTTCTACATCACTTCTTAAAAAGAGCATTCCTGTTAAGACGGAAACCAGAATAAAAAGAACTGCAGCATAACCTTTTAAGCGCGGTGTGAATTCAAATTTTTTCTTCTTTTCTATATTCTCTTCACTGGCATATCTTATAAGTCCTCGCGGAAGATCTACAGCGTCCATCATATGGTTGCAGGCATCTATACAAGCGGTACAGTTTACACATTCTAACTGAGTTCCGTTTCTAATATCTATTCCGGTAGGGCAAACCTGTACACATTGTGAGCAATCTATACAATCCCCTTTTCCGCTTGCCTCACGGTCTTCATTCTTTTTAAATTTTGCTCTTCCTTCTTCCTTTTCGCCTCTTTTATGATCATAGGCAACAATTATAGATTTATTATCTAGCAAGACGCCCTTGAAGTCTACCATAAGGGCAGGCTATAATACATACCTGTTCTCTAAACCAGGCAAAGACAAAGTAGAAAATCCCTGTAAAAATCAGCAATGATATGATGGTGCTTAAATGATTGGAAGGACCTTCTTCAACATATAATATCAATCTATCACTTCCTATGAGATAGGCCAAAAACACATTGGCAATTAGGAAGGAAACTATAAAGAAGATGCTCCATTTTAATCCTTTTTTCCTGATCTTTTCTGCATTCCATTCTTGTTTATCCAGTCTTATTTGTTTTCCTCTGTCTCCTTCTATCCAATATTCTATTCTGCGAAAAACCATTTCCATAAAAATGGTTTGTGGGCAAATCCAACCGCAAAAAATCCTTCCAAAGGCCACCGTAAACAAGAGGATGAAAACCACTCCTACCAGCATCATTAATACAAAGAGATAGAAATCTTGAGGCCAGAAAATTTTACCAAAAATATTGAATCGGCGTTCCAGCACGTTGAACATGAGGAATTGATTGCCATTAACTTTTAAAAACGGGGAAGCAAAAAGTATGATTAAAAGCACATAGCTTACCCATTTTCGATATTCATATAAAATACCTTCCGGTTTTTTAGGATATACCCAGGAGCGTTTACCTTCTGAATTTATGGTTCCTATGCTATCTCTAAATCTTTCGTTCTCCTGCTTTTCCAATTTCTTTATTTTTGTGCTGATTCACTAACCGTACTCTCGCTTATTGAAGTATTATCTGCCATATCTAAGCTCGCTTCGCTATTTTCTGCATTTTCGTCTACCCAAAGATCACCCTGAGGCTCTTTAGGTTCAGCAGGAGTTGTTCCTTGTAGACTTATTACGTAACTGGCAACCTGAGCAATTTGTGCAGGTTTAAGCTCTGTTTTCCAGGAAACCATTCCTTTCCCGGCACGGCCCCCTTCAGAAATGGTGTGAAAAACGTTTTTAATACCTCCACCTAATAACCAGAATTTATCGGTTAAGTTTGGACCAATACCCCCACCAGCGTCTGCTTTATGGCAGGCAACACAATTTTCAGCAAAAATTGCTTTCCCGGCATTAATATCTTCAGCATCTGTTAAGAGTTCAACAGATTCCGCATCAATTAGGTCTTTAGCATTCTTTTTATATTCTTCCACTGCCGCTTTAGCTTCGGCTACTTCCATAAGATATTCTTCCTTTTGTGAAGCTCCATCAAAAATGTAGTATCTGGTCATGTAAACAACCGCGAAGATCATACTTATATAAAATCCGTATAACCACCATGGTGGGAGATTGTTATCTAGTTCCTGGATCCCGTCATAGTTATGATCTAGAATGATCTCCTCTTCATTTTCCAGAGGTTTCTTATCTAGAAGCTTGTCGTAGGTTTTTTTAAACCAGGCAAAGCTATTTTGTTTTTTTGCAGCTTCTGCAATATCATATTGTGCTTTTGCTTCCGGCTTTAAAGACAAATATAATGTTCTGTCTAAGGCAGAAATGGATGCTTCAATGGCAATTCCTATTACAAGAATAACCCCCAGAACGAGCCAAAAAATAGGATATACTTCAAAAAGGGATTGATCTCCGGTTTCTATAGTAGCGTTAGCCAGAATGATTGCAAGAATAAGAAGTCCTAGAATTCTTAAGGTTGAAATAACTATTTTCATGATCTGTTTTCTTTTGAATTAATTTCTAGAAAAGTTTGATCGTCTAAGTCTAAGGGGATATTGCTAACCTTGTGGATGTAGTCTTTTTTAGCGGTAATTACCCACCAAAAAAGCGCTGCAAAGAAGACAAAGAAGATAAGCAATGAAATTATTGGGTAGATCTCTACTCCGTCTATGCTCTCTAATGGGCCTTTTATAAATTTCAACATGGTCTCCGGTTTTAGTTGTTTGATACTTGTTTTAAATCTTTAACCTTAATGTCTGTTCCTAATCTTTGCAGGTAAGCAATCAAGGCTACAATCTCCCTATTTCTCATTTCTGTAAAGTTCCTGGCCATTCTCTTTTGCAAATTTCTTATCGGCCTCGTAACTAGCTTCAAAATCTGGATCTGAATACAGGTTCTTCTCAATTTCAATTCCTTGAGTCATCATCCATTGTTGAGCATCATCAATTTCAGCATCGGTATATGGAACGCCAAGAGTTTGCATTGCTCGCATTTTTACTTCAGTATTAGATTTATCCAGTTCATTTTTAACCAACCACTTATAGCTTGGCATTATAGAGCCTGAGGATGTACTTTGAGGATCATACAAATGGTTTAAATGCCAGTTGTCTGAATATTTTTTTCCAACCCGATGAAGATCTGGACCTGTTCTTTTGCTACCCCATAAAAATGGATAATCGTAAACAAATTCTCCAGCTTTTGAATATTCTCCATAACGTTCCACTTCACTTCTAAAAGGTCTTACCATTTGGGAATGACAGGAAACACAACCTTCACGAATATAAAGGTCTCTTCCTTCCAGTTCTAATGGAGTGTAAGGCTTAACACTAGATATAATTGGAATATATTCATCTACCATTAGAGAAGGAATTATCTGAACCATTCCTCCTATAAGTATGGCGATAGTGGCAAAAATTGTAAGTTTTACAGGTCTTCTCTCCAACCAACTGTGATAAGCTTCTCCTGCAGTTCTTTTCTTAGTAACAGGCTGTAATGCGGCAGCTTCAGCTAACTCATCTTCTACTTCACTTCCCTGACGAATAGTTCTAACGATATTATATAACATCACAAAAGCTCCAATTATGTATAAGCTTCCTCCAATAGCTCTCATCCAATACATTGGGATGATCTGGGTTACAGTTTCCAGAAAGTTTCCATAGGTAAGGGTTCCGTCTGGGTTAAATTGTTTCCACATAGATGCCTGTACAAACCCGGCAACATACATTGGAAGGGTATAGACTATTACTCCTAGAGTTCCTATCCAAAAGTGAGTATTAGCTAATTTTAAAGACCATAATTGAGTTTTGAATAATCTTGGAACCAACCAATAGATCATTCCAAAGGTCATAAATCCATTCCATGCTAGGGCTCCTACGTGTACGTGAGCAATAATCCAATCGCTAAAATGTGCAATGGCATTTACGTTCTTAAGAGAAAGCATAGGGCCTTCAAAAGTTGCCATTCCATAACCGGTGATAGCTACCACCATAAATTTAAGAACTGGATCTACTCGTACCTTATCCCAGGCTCCTCTAAGCGTTAATAATCCATTGATCATTCCTCCCCAAGAAGGAAACAACAACATGATAGAAAACGCAACTCCCAGGGTTTGTGCCCAATCTGGTAATGCGGTATATAATAGGTGGTGCGGACCTGCCCAGATGTATATAAAAATTAAAGACCAGAAGTGAATAATAGAAAGTCTGTAAGAATAAACCGGCCTGTTTGCTGCTTTTGGTACAAAATAATACATCAATCCAAGAAAAGGAGTGGTAAGAAAGAACGCTACAGCATTATGACCATACCACCATTGAACTAAAGCATCCTGAACTCCGGCGTATACCGAATAACTCTTAAGAGCAGATACAGGAATCTCGATATTATTAAAAATATGAAGTACAGCTACCGTTACAAAAGTGGCAAGATAAAACCAGATAGCTACATATAAATGTCGCTGTCTTCTTTTTATCATGGTACCAATAAGATTGGCTCCAAAAGAAACCCAGATTATAGCAATTGCAATATCAAACGGCCATTCTAATTCGGCATATTCTTTAGAAGAAGTAAAACCCATTGGTAGCGTAATTGCCGCTCCTACAATTATAAGTTGCCATCCCCAAAAGTTGATATTACTTAAAGCATCACTCCACATTCTGGCTTTTAATAAACGTTGAGTGGAGTAATAAACCCCTGCGAAAATGGCATTTCCTACAAATGCAAAGATCACAGCGTTGGTATGTAAAGGTCTTAACCTACCAAAACTCAACCAGGGAATACCATCGGTAAGATTTGGGAAAAGAAATAAAAAGGCCAATAAAAGCCCTACACTCATTCCAATTATGCCCCAAAACATAGTGGCAATAATAAATTTCTTTACGATCTTATTATCGTAATAAAATTGCTGTACTTCCATAATTAATTAGATTTCACTTTAGTGTTTGAAGATTTTTTCTCAGATGCTGGTTTTACTAATTCGTCTTCAAAAAGCATTCTTACTGAAGGGGTATAAACATCATCATACTGTCCATTTTTAACCGATAAAATAAAGGCGATAAAAAAGATGAGGGCTACTACAACACTTATAGCCAGTAACATATAGATGATATTCATAGTTGAAGATTATTCTGTAAAAATATTTCGACTACCTCCCTTAAAAAATGACTATCGTCAGCTTTTGGGTTGTATTCTATTTCTTAATGATCTTGAGATATACTGCGTTGAAATTGTAGTAAAAAGAACAATGCTAATAGAACTAAGGGGCATAAGGATAGCAGCAACTACCGGCATAAGATTTCCTGTAATTGCAAACCCAAGTCCTACGAGATTATAGCATAGGGAAAGGAAAAAACTCCATCTAATAATAGCAACTCCTTTTCTTGATAAATTAAAATAACTACTTAACTGCTCAAAGACTGAAGCATCCATTATCCCATCGCAAGCGGGGGAAAATACATTTAGATTTTCTGAGATCACAATACCTACATCGCTTTGCGCCAATGCTCCGGCATCGTTCAATCCATCACCAACCATCATCACCTTTTTACCTTTATTCTGAAGGTTTTTGATGAATTCCAATTTCTCTCCAGGTTTTTGATTAAAGTGCATAACTGTTCCGGGTGGAAGTAACTTTTCTAAAGTTTCTCGTTCTCCTTCGTTATCACCAGATAGAATGACCAACTCTTTATCTTTAGATAATTCTGAAAAGAGTTCACCAAGCCCTTCTCTATAAGAATTGTGAAAAGTAAAACAACCCTTGTATTGATCGTTAGCACTTACATGTACCGATGTTCTTTTAATTTGTTTTTCAGCCAGATCTAAAGTGTTACCTACAAAGTCTGCAGAGCCTATTTTAAACATTTTGTTCTCGTAGGAACTTTCTATTCCTTTTCCTGTAAATTCCTGATATACTTCTGGGGTTTTAATATGATTACTATCCAATACCGAATAAAGAGCCCTGCTTAAGGGGTGGTTAGAAGCGCGTAAACTTCCACTAATCATTTGTTTATCTTCTTCAGATAATTCTAAACCTTCATAACAAACCTGGGTTTGGTTATTTGTAGTGATGGTCCCAGTTTTATCAAATACCACCATATCAATTTTGGCTATTTGCTCTATTACAGAAGCTTCTTTTAAGTAAAATTTATTTTTTCCGAAGATTCTAAGAAGATTTCCAAGAGTGAAAGGTGCGGCCAGCGCAATTGCACACGGGCAAGCTATGATAAGCACTGCAGTAAGAACATTCCATGCTTTTGACGGTTCATGGAACATCCAGAAGGTAGCGGCTAAAAGAGCTATGCTAATAACGCCAATGGTAAAACGTTTACTTATTTGATTGGTAAGTGTTTCAAATGTGCTTGTTTTGTTTTTTTGGAAAACGTCATCACTCCATAATTCTGTAAGATAACTTTGCTGAACCTCTTTTAAGGCTTCAATCTCTATGATTCCTCCTTGTTGTCTTCCTCCGGCAAATAATTTATCACCGCTCACTTTTCTAACAGGAGCAGCTTCTCCGGTAACAAAACTATAATCTATTCTCGCTTCCCCTTTTATAAGAATAGCATCCATAGGGATTAATTCTTCGTTTCTTATAATAATTCTATCGCCCTTTTTTATCTTATAAACCTGTACCTGTTCTTCATGAGAAACGCCTTCTCTATTTTCAATTCTGGTAACCGCAATAGGGAAGTAGGATTTGTAATCTCTTTCAAAAGAAAGGAAAGAATAGGTTTTTTGCTGAAAGAATCGGCCGAGTAAAAGAAAAAATATCAAACCACTCAAACTATCAAAGAAACCTGTGCCTGTGTTCATGATAATTTCAGCAGTGCTTCTTAAAAAAAGTACGGTTACACCTAAGGCAATAGGAATATCGATATTTAGAATTTTAGAACGTATGCCTTTATAGGCCGATATAAAATAATCGCTGGCAGAGTAGAAGACCACGGGAAGAGAAAAGAAGAACATCAACCATCTAAATAAATGTTTGAATTGATCTAACCAAAATTCGCTAATCTCGAAATACTCCGGAAAAGAAAGAAACATGATATTTCCAAAAGCAAAACCTGCGACTCCTAATTTATAGATAAGGCTTCGGTCTATATTTTTTGGTTTTTCATCATAATTTTCTAAAGAAATATAAGGCTCATACCCAATGCGAGCAAGTATTAAAACCAATTCTTTAAGTGATAATTCTTGAGGGTTAAAACTTATACGGACTCTCTTTTTTGGAAAATCTACCTGGGAGCTTCTAATTCCCTTTTTCAATTTGTTCATGTTCTCCAAAATCCAAATACAAGAACTACAGTGAATTGAGGGGATTAAGAAGGAAATGATGTTCAATTTTTCATCATTAAACTCTAAAAGATTGTCTGCTATTTCAGCATTATCAAGAAAATCATATTTGGTCTCGTTGATCTTTGGCGAAATTCCGGGAGTGTTCTCCAATTCATAATAATAAGAAAGATCATTGCTTTCAAATATTTCAAATACCGTTTTGCAACCACTACAACAGAAATGCTTTTCTTGAAAGATCAGCACATCTTTATCACATTCTTCCCCGCAATGAAAACAGTTCATTCTTGATGCCTTTTAAATAAGGGTCAAAAATTCACTTTTTGTACAATTTAAAAAATGACTGAGATCATGTTTCTGCGTGTTAATTAAAATGTTATTTTAGATATAATTTTAAACGAAATAGAAATGTAAAAGAAACCACTTATTCTATGGGATGATCTTCGTAAAAATCGTCGAAAGTTTTGTTGGTAGAATAGTCATCGGTAAGAATACGGTAAACGGTATATATAAGTAGGCCCTGGCCAAATACCACCGTAAAAAATACAATTGGGAAAGGAAAATTAAAATATGAAAATACCGCAACCATCACCAAGGCTATTGAAGTTATATAAAGCCATATGATTGGTTTGATTTTCATTTTTCTTATTAAGGTAAGAAATAAGAAAACAGACATATCTTAAAGAACAATTAAAAAATACCTTCTCTTAGATCATAATTTTGATGACAGCATCTATTAATAAAATTCTGAATCCCTGTACTTTTGAGTAATCTTCAAAAATGAATAGAGTTATAATGGCCTTTTTAAATGATCATTCCTAAGGTTATTAATTTAAATGTGTTATCCTCCTAAAATTAATATTATGAAAACAATAATTCAAAGTAGTTTAAAAAGTGCATTAAGTTATAGTGCCTATAAAGAGCTTATGCAAAAGCTTATTTCCGAAAATAGTAATACTGGAGAATGGAGTGAAGAAAGAATGGGTTTCACAAAATTAAATTTCAGCAGAATGAAAAGAATGGATGCGAAGGTTGAAATTTCTCCGGAGGCCACTTCTTTATTTAACAAAATAGATCAAAAACAATATTGGTTGGTGTTATTGGAATCCTGGTGTGGCGATGGAGCACAAACAATCCCGGTTTTGAATAAATTGGCAGAGAATTCTGAAAATATCGAATTGAAAATTCTTTTAAGAGATGAAAACCCGGAGATGATGGAATTATTTTTAACCAATGGCAGTAAATCTATTCCTAAACTAATTATAGTAGATGAAAATTTAGAATTGTTAAATACCTGGGGGCCTCGTTCTCAAGCAGCTGCTAAAATGGTGGCAGATTATAAAAATGAACACGGTAAGGGTAGATGCCCCCATTAAAACACAATTACAGATTTGGTACAACCAAGATAAGGGTAGAAATATAATTTCTGAATTAGTTGAGAGTGAAACCAAAATTTGTGAGCGGTTGACTCCAAATTTTTAAACCGTCATAGAAAATAACTGATGTTCCGGTTTATTTCTTTGCAATCTTAGATCAAAGGCCATAGCAATGTTTCTTATATAAGCTCGGCCTTTCTCTGTTACCTGCAGTTGTTCCCCTCTCCAAACAAATAAACCATCTTTTTCCATTTCTTCTAAACCGGAAATAATTTTATGATACGCTTCGGGATGTAAATCGCTCTTTGAAATACTTGTCTTTAGCTGGCACATTATATTTAGAATATGCTTTCTAATAATTAGATCTTCTTCACTTAAAATATGACCCTTTAAAATGGGTAAAATATCATTCTTTAAAAGATCTTCATATTCTTCAACCCCTTTTACATTTTGTCCAAATCCATACCAACTATCGCCAATAGCGGAGACTCCCAATCCTATCATTAACTGGGTTTTCGAGGAGGTATAGCCCATGAAATTTCTGTGAATAGTTTTATCTTCTACAGATTTATAAAGGGAATCTGTTGGTAAGGCAAAATGATCCATGCCTATTTCTACATAGCCTGCTTCGAGGAGCATTTTTTTACCTATTTCATACTGTTTCCTTTTTTCTGAAGGAGTTGGAAGATCTTCATCTTTAAAGCCTCTTTGTCCATTTCCTTTTATCCATGGCACGTGCGCATAACTGTAAAAGGCAATTCTATCCGGCATCAATTCGATGGTCTTTGTCAGGGATTCTACAATATGGGCTTCTTCTTGAAACGGGAGACCAAAAATAATATCATGTCCTACAGATTTAAAACCTGTTTCTCGTGCGGCGGTTGTAGCATTTTTAACCTGATCAAAAGACTGAATTCTATGAATGGCTTTTTGCACTTTTTCATTATAATCCTGAACCCCGTAACTCAATCTCCTAAATCCGAAAGAAGCTAGAGTTTCAAGATGCTCTTTATTGGTGTTATTAGGATGACCTTCAAAACTTAGTTCGGCATCTTCAGCTTTTATAGCATATTTAAAGATTCCGTCCAGTAAAGCTTTTAAGTTTTCCGCAGAGAAAAAAGTGGGTGTTCCTCCGCCTAAATGAAGTTCTTTAATTATTGGTTTTTCATTCAGAATTTGCAAATACAAATTCCATTCTTTTAAAACCGATTGAATATATGGAATTTCAACCCCATGATTTTTTGTGATCCTTTTATTGCACCCACAAAAAGTGCATAGGCTTTCACAAAATGGGAGATGAATATATAAGCTTATACCTTGAGACTGGTTGGTTTCTTTAAAACTTTTTAGAATAGTATTCTTATAAGCTTTTAAAGAAAATTCCTCATCATTCCAGTAGGGAACGGTTGGGTAACTGGTATAACGAGGCCCTGGGATATTATACTTTCTAATTAATGCTGAATCCATTTCTTTCTATTTGAAGCAAAAATAGAAGGGATTAGAATTTTTTAAGATGAGGAAAATCAGTTTTCACTCAATTATAGAAGATGATTTCTAATTATTAAGAGCGTATTATTTTAAATATTGGTGCTTCAATTTTATTGATGAATTTTAGTTTTCATCAAAAGTAGTTAGTCAACAGAAAGGTCTGGAATCTCTATCATCTTTCCATTTTTTGATCTACCCAAGATCACCACGTCTTTACTATCTTTATATTCTGCAATTGCAAGAAGAAGTTGTTCTTTAGTATCTCTTCTAATTTTGACGCCGGTATTTTTGTTCTTGTTTCGGACTTCAATATAGTATCCATCCCTTAGATCCTTTGGTTTTGTGGAAGGTCTTCCCATAGCGATTTTATTTAAAATTTTTCAGCTTAATTTATAAAAATAAGAAAAGAAACTTACTTAATCATCAAAGTGACGGTGGAAGTGACTTTTTGTAATTTGAATCTGCAAAACTACCTATTTTTTATTTTGTTTTGTGTAGTTTTTGTTACAACGTAATAATTTTTAATTATTCAATAAATTTTAGTCGCAGAATTTGAAGAAACCTATCATTACTTTAAGAGCAAAATATTTAGTATTTTATCTATTCAATAAATAATCTATAGAATGAACTTTAGAAAGATCTTTTGTTATTTCATCATTATAATAAGTAGTCTTGTAATTATTGCCAGCCTGCTGTCTCTCGTTTACGATTTGCCCTACTGGTACTCAAAATTGTTAGATTTTCCGAGATTGCAATATTTAATTTTAGCGATCTTGTGTTTGCTGCTCTTTGTAAGTTTAACAAAAGAGTGGAAATGGCCTTCCTTTCTTCTAATCTCTGGATTAATAGGAGCAATTGCTATTCAAGCTGTGATCATCTTTCCCTATTGGATGGGGGATAAAGCAGTTCCCGATGCAGTTAAAAATTATTCTGAAGCTAATACTGTAAGTATACTTTTGGCAAATGTGCTAATAACTAATCGAGAATCTAGAAGATTTTTTGAAAGTTGTACGAGAATCAGAAGCAGATCTTGTGCTTGTAATGGAGGTTAATGAATGGTGGAATAATGAGTTGAAATCTCTAAAAAATAGCTATCCTAATGTAATAACCAGGGCTAATAAAGAGGCTTATGGCATGGTTTTATTATCTAAATTACCAATTAGTGATACAAGTATTAAATATCTAAAACATAAAAATGTACCATCTTTTCATGTTACTGTAGAATTAAGATCTGGTAAAAAGTTTTCTTTTCATGGGGTACATCCCGTAGCTCCTATGCCTAGCGATAAATATCCAGATAATGTTGGAGAAGCTGAGGTTGAACTTTTAAAAGTTGGAGATTTGGTTGCAGAAGAAGAACTTCCTTCTATCGTGGCGGGAGATTTTAATGATGTTTCCTGGTCTCATACTGCACGATTATTTGGTAGCAGTGGGGAATTAAGAAATGTTAGATTGGGAAGAGGATTGTATAATACTTTTAATGCTAACTCAAAAATTATGA
This sequence comes from uncultured Flavobacteriaceae bacterium, assembly GCA_963816375.1. Lineage (GTDB taxonomy): Bacteria > Bacteroidota > Bacteroidia > Flavobacteriales > Flavobacteriaceae > Gillisia. The sequence continues at coordinate 9,034 of CAWFKK010000011.1, read as the reverse complement.
GATGGCCGTTGGACCATTATTTTGTAACCGAAGAATTTCAACTGGTTTCTTTAAAAAGATTATCTAAAATAGGATCTGACCACTTTCCCATGTACGCTGAATTTGTATTAGCGAACTAATGAAGAGCCTATAAAATTTCAATATTATAATTGTTTCCCAATTTTCTATGTTTATCCTTCAATCAATCAAAATTCCTTAGCTAGATTGAAAAATTCGGTTAAATTTATCAGGAATCAAATTATAAAAATCTTAATTCTCATATTAAATTAACTAGATGATCGATTCTAAAATAAGTATTTCCGCAAATTATTTAATAAAAGCCTTGCTACTTGTTATAGGTATTACCGCGGTTCTTTACTACGGGTCCGGTTTTTTGATGCCCCTATTTATTGCGACTATTATTGCGATTCTCTTAGACAGCCCCACAAAAAAAATGAATCAATGGGGATTTCCTAATTGGCTATCCATAACATTATCTATTATTTTAATGATCATCATTTTTTCACTTCTTACCTGGCTTATTAGTTCTCAGGTGAATACTAATGGCAGAAGACTGGCTTACAATCAAAGAAAAGGCCAATGAGAAATTAAATTCTTTCGCACTTTGGGCAAATGAAAATTTGAATTGGAATTATAAAAATTATATTGAAAATAACAAAGGGCTGGTTGATAAGATAGAAAGTTTTGCCGGTATTTTTTTGTCATCCTTAATGAACGTGCTATCACAATCGCTTATAATTTTTGTGTACATAGTGCTCTTGTTAATGCAGAAAAGAATGTTTATAAAATTCTTTAAAAAACTCGCTACCAATTCTCCTGCGATGACCTCTATTTTAAAGGATTCTTCAAGAATTATTACCGATTATTTTTATGGAAAAGGTAAGATCATGATCTTTTTATTCGGAATATATTATCTCGGATTTACGCTGGGTTCTGTGCCTTACGCTATGTTTTTAGCTCTTTTTGCAGCTCTTTTTTCAATAATTCCCTATGTTGGAAATCTCATTGGTGGAGGGATAGCAGTAATATTATCTTATTTATACGCAGGCACTAGTTCCGCATTTATTGTAATTGGAGTAATCTCTGCCACACAATTGGTGGAAAATTATATACTTACCCCCTGGATTATTGGAGATGAAATTGATTTAAATCCTTTTATCACGGTTTTTGGAATTATTCTTTTTTCAGCACTTTGGGGAGTTGTAGGTGCAGTAATAGCTTTGCCGCTTATAGGAGTTCTAAAGGTAATATTCAAGTACACCAAAGGGATGGATGCTTTCGCGTATCTCATTACAAAAGATGAATGATGGCTCTCTATTAGCCTATATAATTCCTTTAGCTTTTTTCTCCACTTTATATTTTAATAGATAAGTAGGATTATTTCCATAAACGTGTAATATTTCCTATTTTTGACCTCGATGATATTTATTTATATTCAATATATAACGCTGGGAGTAAAGACAAAAGTTCCTTTTAGAGTGGTGCTTTTTTCTGAAGAATTGCATCAGGATTTTATAGTTTTTGATATTAGACCCGAACTTTCCATTCCCAAAAAGATATATTCATTAAATGCTATTGATAGATTGCAAGTCTTAGCGAGTGAACCCTTTTGCAATTCTGCCGATGAGTTGATCGATCTTTTTAGAGATCAGCAATTAATTTTTAGCGAAAAAGAACAGTTCAATTTACTAAAATCTCAATTCCGGAATATAGGCTACAATTTCAATCTGAAGCCCACTATACTATGGTTTTCAAATAAAAAAGAGAAAAACACATTAGAGAAGTTCACCCAATTAATTTCGAAACGATATCAGCCTAAATCAATAGAATTTGCTAAAGCTTTTTTAGAGGTGATGGCTCAGTACAAAAATCAAAAAGTTCAGGAATTAGAAACCTATAAAGAGGTAAATTTAGATCGCCCCGCTCATGATCTTTTAAAATATAATAATGCAGCCGGAGTTTACTTTTTTCTGAATGCAGCAGAGGAGGTGATCTATGTTGGGAAAGCAAAAAATATTAGAAAACGCTTGCAAAGCCATTTTTCGAATACCGAGAAACAAAGCAATATAGATTATTCTCAAGTAGCAGATATAGATGTGATCTATACCGGGAATGATACTATTGCGCAACTGGTGGAAACCGAAAATATCAAAAATTTAAAACCTTTTTATAACTCCCAGCAGATCACAGATCCAGATCCTTTCATCATCACTTTGAGCGCTACGGCTAAGGGAATATCGAAGATCAAGATCACTCGAAAAGAATTTGAAGATAGCTTGCCCGAAAAGTATTATAATAGAAGATCTGTGGTAGAATCTTTAAAAGATTTCTGTCAAGAAAATAGTTTGTGCAGAAAACATTGCGCCCTGGAAACGGTAAAGGGGCCTTGTAGCAATGTTACCAAAAGAGGAATTCCATGTGTATGTTCTGGGGAAGAATCAATAGAAGTCTATAATAAAAGATTTCAGATCGCTTTTGATCAGTTCCGAAGAAAGAATACCGAGAAGATCTATAAATTAAAGGGTAGAAATAGTTCTGAAGATGCCTTTATCTATGAGCACAATGGGATTTATGAAGGTTATGGTTATATTGAAAAATCTATGAGCATTTCAAATTATAATGATATTTTAGGCCATCTTGTAAAACAAAAGAATAATTATGATACCACGAGAATTATCAATGTGATGCAGAAAAATATTGATACGAAGGATGTTTTAAATTTAAAATAGATGAATACGAAAATGATCTAGTTTTAAGCTTGATTATGTGGAAAATGAACTTCTCTTATTTCACCCAATCTGAAGCTTCTGTTAATTTTAGAGATAAAAATATGAGTCTACTTTTTTGATTTATTTTTTATTATTTCCAGAAAAGCTAGAAAATATAAAAATGGACGCTGTTAATTTTAACGAAAATCGCAAATTTTATTCCCTGAATATTTTATAATTAAATTAGGATCAGACACTTAGTGCGAAGAGGATTATTTGGTTAATTTACACTTGATAATTGTTTTATTAACCTAAACCATTAATTATGAGCACACAGCAAAATGAAAATCAAAGAAAAGCTGGTCAAAAAAACCCCGATCAGAGAAATCTTCAAAATGATCAAAATCAGGATCAACGAAGAAGAAACCAAAGAAGTCCTGAAGAGGAAGAAGAGTAGTTTGTTATACCTCAAATCTAATGACCTCAAGTATGCAATTATGTATGTTTGAGGTCATTATTTTTTTAATATTACCGTAAGATTTTCTCCATCTTTCTACCTTTCGCCAATTCATCTACCAATTTATCTAAATATCGCACCTGTTTTGTTAGTGGAGTTTCAATTTCTTCTATTCTATATCCACAAATAACTCCCGTAATTAAATGAGCATTCGGATTTAAAGTAGCTTCCTTAAAAAAAGTTTGGAAATTGACCTTATTTTCTATCAGATCTTCTATTTTACTTTTATCAAAACCCGTGAGCCATGTTATGACCTGATTTAACTCTTCTAGAGTTCTGCCTTTTTTTGTAACCTTGGTAATATAATGTGGATATACAGATGAAAATGTCATTTTCGCAATTCTTTCATCATGTTTCGCAGTCGTATTCACAGATAAAATTTTTTAAATAAGCTTGTTGAAGATTTAATGGGTGGAGTTGGTTATAAAATTTTTGTTGAAATGAGGCTTCAAGATCAATCTGGAATATCCGGTTCTACCAGTTTAGATAATTTTTCCAAAGATTCCTGCCATCCTAAATAGCACATCTCTGTAGGAATTACTTCTGGTATTCCTTCCTGTAGGATTTTAAGTTCTGTCCCACAGGAAACTTTTTTTAACGAAATAGAAACAACCATTTCCCCCGGTAAATTTGGATCGTCAAATTTATCGGTATGTTTAATAAATTCATTGGGTTTAACTTCTAAATATTCCCCTCCAAAAGAATGTGATTTTCCGGTTGTAAAATTGGTGAAAGACATTTTATAACTTCCGCCTTTTCTAACATCTAGAGAATGTACTTCTGCTAAGAATCCGTAGGGAGGCATCCAGGATGCGAGTGCAAGGGCATTGGTAAATGCTTTGTATATCTTTTCTGGAGAAGCTTTTAGAACGCGATGAAGACTTACACTATTTGGAGCCATTCCTAATAATTTTAGTTTCTCTAATGTATGAAATTTGAAAAAAAAATCGTCTGCTTATTAAAGCATAAATTATATGGAAGCTATTTTAAGGTATTCATTTTTCCTTATAAAGCTCGTCAACCCAACTCCAGATGTGTGTGCGAAGTTTATAAGTTCTTAGAAACTAAAAAACCCTAACAATTTTAGATTGTCAGGGTTTACAGTACTCGAGGCGGGAGTGCTTTAAAATCTGCTCGTGCCTCTATTATTGGACTTTCCAAGCTTAGCCGATGGGAGTGTCCCCGAATTGGACACCTTTAACTAAATTTTAACTTTTAAAGGATCAAATTACTATTTGTTTAGTACAGTTTAGTCCAGATTAAGACTCATCCCAGTAAGTATAAAAAACTCATGTTCCAGATCTTGCGAATAGTTCTCTATCCTATATTCGAAACCAAGCTCAAGTTCTAAATCTTTCAAAGCAGAAATTTCTAGATCAATTGAGAATCTTTGTTCTGCCTCTGGTTTTAGTTGGGAAGAAATAGCATATAAAGCTTCCGTTCCTAATGTTAAAGAGAAATTTTGGTCTAGAGGAAACCAGTATGCTATATCATATCTTAGACGATGTATTGTATGTTTTCTAAATCTCTGTTCGAGGCGTAATCTATGGAAGAGAGATGAATTTATAGGCTCAAATTTTATTTGCTCAATAATTCTGATTTCATCTGTTTCAATAGGATTGAATATTTCTTTAAATCTATATCGCAGCCCTAGACTTAAAAGCAGTAATTTATTGGTTTGATAATTCGTAAAATGATTCAACTCGAGGTGCTCATGTTGATACCCAAATATTCTTTCACCATCAAATCTTTCTTCGAGCATACTGCGACTACCTACTCCAAAATTCATAGACCATCTGTTTACTAAAGTGAGAGAAACCTCGAATTCATTTTCAAAAAAGTAAGATTGCGTATTTTGTGTAAATGCAAGATTATTGCTCGTAAGCAAAAAAAATAAGAAGAGAGTTATTTTTATTTGAGCCTTGAAAGTCATTTATCCTTACTGTTGGAATTTTAAATTTAATTTCTTTTACATTTATCCCAGTAAACATATAGTCCGAAAATTACCAAACTAACCAACGATCCCCATAATAATCCGTTTTTTAAAGAATCGGTGCTTTTGCCTATTACAGCTATAAATAGTGTTAAAGGTGCAATCCCAACTATAGTAGCAAAAATAAAGCGCCAATATCCCATTTTAAGAATTCCCCCAACAAAACTTATCGCATCATTTGAAAGAAAAGGGTTTAAACGTGTAACGATTACTGCCCAAAAACCATAATCTTCCAAAAAATTGGCGATCTTTTTTCAGATTTATGACCAATTAATTTCTCTACAATCCCAGGTCCAAAATATCGACCAATCCAATAACCTGTAGAGGAGGCGGTAAATATGGAAACCAGTACAATTAAACTACCCCAAACCGGACCGTAGGCCAAAATTGAAACAACCATAAGCGCAACGGACGGAATCACTAGAAGGAACATTTGCGCTACCATACATAATACTAAGAGCAAAGGGCCAAACCAACCAAAACCATCTACCCAGTTTTTGATACGTTCATTATTATTGCTAGTAAGTACGCTCCAGCTCTCATTTAAGAATTGTTGTACGCTGGGAATCAAAAAATAAGAGCCAATTATCAGTGCAATAATGCTTATGGAAATATATAATGGTGCTTTGCTTTTTTTAACTGAAGCATTTTCGAGAGATGCAGTATTCATATATTAATTTTTCTTTAAAATAACCTCTAGAATGTTGGCTGGGTTACTCCCTGCCTCATTCGATATGAAGAGTCTGCCGGTAGGAGTAAATGTAAGACCTTCCGGTTGATTAAATTTATCTTCATCTAAAGCGTATAATTTTTTAAATTTTCTGTTCTTATCTAATATGAGCAGCTTGGGATCTTTAGCGTCTAAAATATATATCTCACCGGTTATAGGATGAATCTCAATGTCTGAAGGTCTCAATCTTTTACTTATATTATTGCTAGAATTTTCCAGTAACTTATCCTTCATATCAAGTTTAATAAAGGGGTTTTTATTTAATTCTTTAGTTTTTAAATTAAAGGAATATACCCCTTTATAATCATCACTACCTGATTCTCTATCTTTAATGGCTAGTAAAAGCTGATGATGAGCTAGATCCAGACAAAGTCCTTCGACATTATTAGAAGCAGTTAGGAAAGTTTCAAACTTTGAGATATTTGGATGATTCTCCATAAAATTGAGAATTTCGAAAATAGCACCATCACTTCTCAACGCGTATGCATTTTTTTCATGTATTGCTAGACCTTCATAATCTCCTTTGTCAGCAAATTCTATTTTCTTCTCAATCTGGGATGTTTTTAAATTATAGATAAATAGGATCCCATCTTCATCCTGAATTCCCACAATTTTATTTTCGTCAATCCATTCTATTCCTGAAATTTCAGACAAAATTTTGGGAAGTTCCCATGTGGATTCGATCTTATAGGAATAATCTTTATTCTGTGTGAAAGTTCCTTTTCTCTCAAATGAGAAAATTAATCCTCCCACCAAAATAAGTACTCCGAGTATAATTGATAAAACAGTCTTGTTCATAATTGATAATTTTAATTAATTAAAAAATCGCTTTATAAATAGGCATTTATAAAGGTTGATATTTCTTGTAGCTACTAGATTAATCAAAATATTTTATCTGTGAATTTTGATCTCCAGTTGAATTAAAAACCAGTTTTTCGTCCATTAAGCTTCCATCAATTTCTATCTGGTAATAAGTAATTTTTCCAATTTTTAAAATTTCATAGTCATCAATTTTTCTCATATCATAATTAGTCTTGATGGTGTTATTCACAGCTTCTGGTAATTGGGAAGACAAGATTTCATACTTATATTTAATCAAGTTACCATCCCTCGCAATTATGGCGGAATAATCTATATTTTTATATTCAAATTCTACTTCATAATTATCTTTAAATTCCTCCCATCTAATATCTATTGCTTCTGGAAATTCTCGCTGAAAAGTATTTAATACCACAGAAGGAGTTTTCACATCAGGACTATCATTGTAATTACAGGATATAAGGATTCCTGCTAAAATCACTGTCATTAAGATTCTTCGTTTCATATTACAGATTTTAAAGATTACCGCAATATGAAACTGAAATCAGGAAAGAACCTGGAATTTATCTTGTAAGATTATATTTTGGGAAGAAATTTAGGGTTTTGGAAATACTACTTTGAAAATGTGTCTTTCATCAAAATAATATTCTAATTCTAGATCGTATTCATCAGCTATGGCTTTAGAGATTGCCAAACCAAGACCATTGGAATTTTTACTGCTTATTTTATAGAAACGGGTAAATAATTTCTCTTTTTTCAAGGCTTCTTGTGTAAATAAGTTAGAGATTCTTATCTCTTGTTTCTCAATTTCAATATTGATCAGACTTCCATTTTCCCCATAAACAATTGCATTTTTAATGAGGTTGGTGAATAGAATGACTGCCAGGTCCCTATTCATTTTAAAAACAATGTTTTCTTCGGATGTTATTATACACTCCATTTGTTTGTGAGCAGCAAAATCTGAAAAATCCTCAACCACTTCTTGGATAATTGAAATGATGGATACCTCTTGTACATAAAGGAATTGTCGATTTTCAATCTTACTTAATAGCAGCAAGGATTTATTAAAGCGGGTCAAACGCTCTAAATTATTCAGTACCTTGGCGATTTGCACTAATTCACTTTCGCTTAGATCATAGTTTTCAATATATAATTCTAACTTATTGATACTAATAGCCAAAGGAGTCTGCAATTCGTGGGAAGCATTTTCGATGAACTGCTTCTGACCTATAAAGCTATCTCGGGATTTTTGCAGGAGGACCTGAATTTGTTTATTCAATAAATTAAACTCTTCAATTGAAGTTTGCTGAACCTTTATATTTTCATCCTTTTCAATATTAAAAGTTTCAAGCCAAGTGATAAGTTTGTAGAATGGGTTCCAAATTTTATTGAGGACAATATTGTTCAAAAATATTATTGAAATTATTAAACCTAAATATAGCCATAAGAGTGAGTACAAGAGATCTTCTATAAGATCGTCTTCTTCGACCATCGAGGTAATAACTTTTATCTTGTAATATTCATAGTTATGTTTAAAAACACTTTCCAATAGCCTTACTGGTTCTTAATCCTCTTCATTATGCATATACATCAAAGTGTCTCGGTAGTGATCTTTGATATTATTAGCATGTTCTGATTTGATTTTTTTGAGCGTATAATAACCATCTCCAAAGTCATTTTTCTCTTCAATAGAAATATTTTCTACTGCACGACGAATCACTAACATTTTTTGATTTTCTAAACCATCGTCCATACTATCGTATATTTCATCCAGCATCGCATAATAAAATATGACCGCCCAAATTGAAAGAAGAACAAATAAGATTATTGCAAAATATCTAGTAGTATAATTTAGTAATTTCATAAACTTATCAGTTTATATCCAATTCCATAAACTGCTTTTATTTCAATGTCAGCCTTATATGTATTAAGCTTTTTTCTTAAATTCTTTATTTGGGAATAAATAAATTCAAAATCATCACTTTGGTCTATATAATCTCCCCAAACATGCTCTGCAAGTGCAGATTTATTTACCAACCTGTCTTTATTTGTGACAAGGTATAAGAGAATGTCAAATTCTTTTCTATTAAAACTAATTTCGTTATTATCAATAAATACCAGATGTTTATCAAAATTGATAGACACATTAGCAATGTTCAGAATATTATATCCATCAAATTTTTTGCGTCTTAAAAAGCATTTATTCTTGCATGTAATTCTGCAATTGAAAAGGCTTTGGCAAATAATCATCTGCTCCCAGATCCAGT
>CAWFKK010000010.1:0-45078 GCA_963816375.1 uncultured Flavobacteriaceae bacterium | reverse complement strand
GTATTATGGATAATTTTAACTATGTAGGACTTATATATTTGAAAATTTTCAAGAGAATACTTATAAATAGGATATTTGTTCTTTGGTCCTGATGTACCCAAAACCATCTTCACATTCAGATAGAATCCTGGAAGAAATTCCCATTTTTCTAAATGGGAATAAGGAAATTTAAAATAGAGGGATATGAGGTTTTAAGACTCCACTTTGTATTGAAAAAAAATTCAAGATGATTTGCTTGTCCGATATCATTAACAATATCATAAATTACCCCCAGGTAAAAATTCAAAATATCCCCAACAACCTGAATTTTTTTAATCATTTCTACTTGAATTATAAAAACCTAAATCACCAAATTCTTTTGGCTTAAAAAATTCCTTTTGATTAATCGAAATTAAATCATGAGTTTTTTTAATTAGCTCAATATTGGTTACAGGACGAGATCTTTTTTCATCAAACCATATATTATCTTCTATACCTACACGAACTCCAAACCCCATAGCAATAGCCATTGCTTTACAGGTAATTGACTAGCTCCTAAACCTGCTAAAGAAACAAAATCATTGGATGGTATTTCACTTGTGGCCGTACCAATTTGATTTAATGTAGGTTGGAAACCAGCTATATTGCCAAACAATAAATTCCAGTAAAAAGGTCCATTTATGTATTCTTTAGAAATAATATATTTCCCATAATTGATCTATTCCCAAATCAAAACATTCTAGTTCTGGCACCACTCCATATTCTACCATCTTCTTAACCAAACTAGTAATCATATCAGGATCATTTACGGAAGCCTGTCGCACAAAATTTAAAGAAGAAAGCGTCAACGAACACATATCTGGTTTCAATTCAATAACGGCAGAACGTTTATCAAACTCAGGGAAATTTCTTCCAGAAGTACTCCCACATATAATTAAATCTGGACAATGTTTCCTTAGACCTTCAAATATTTCTTGGTAAATTTCAGGTTTCCAAGAGGGCACACCATTTTCAATCCCCAGCGTGAAGATGGGCAATAGTAATTCCCACTTCATAAGCTTCATGGGTTTGTTCAATAATTTCAGAAGGAGAAATTGGAACATGAGGCGTTATCTCTTTGGTTGTAACTGATGCCGGTTGGACAAAAATTTACGACTACTTTCTCGTTGTTCACTTCATTAATATTTTAAAAATTTATTAAAATAATATCGTAAGCCTATTCTTTTACCAGATCAAATACTTTAATTTCCAATTGAATAAAATTCGAAACCAATTTTTTCCTTTGTCTTGCGCTCCAACAATCTTCTACCATCAAATAGAAATGCAGGTTTCAACATATTATCATAAATAGCTTGCCAATCAAGATCTTTAAATTCATCCCATTCTGTTAAAAAAGCAACTGCATGAGAATCTTTACAAGCCTCTTCTGAGGATTTTACCACCGTACAAAAGATCTATTCTCTGCATCAGTTCGTGATCCTAAATAATCTAAATCTGCAAAAATCTGCTCTTCAGTTACTTTTGGATCATAGACTACTATTTCAGCTTGTTCATTTAATAAATAATCTGCTACATAAATTGCGGCAGATTCACGTGTATCATTAGTATCTTTTTTAAATGCCCAACCTAAAATGGCAATTTTCTTACCAGAAACTGTATTAAATAGGGTTTTTACAATATTTGCAGCAAATCTTCGCTTCTGATGATCATTCATTAATGATTACCTGCTCCCAATAATCTGCAACTTCATTTAGACCAAATGATTTGGCTATATAAACTAAATTAAGAATATCCTTTTGAAAACAAGAACCTCCAAAACCAACTGATGATTGTAAAAATTTTGGACCGATTCTGGAATCCATTCCAACCGCTTTAGCAACCTCATTTACATCTGCTCCAGTTTTTTCACATAATTCACTCATTGCATTAATGCTAGAAACTCTTTGTGCTAAAAATGCATTAGCAGTTAATTTTGATAATTCTGAAGACCAAACATTAGTAGTTAAGATTTGATCTGTAGATACCCAATTCGAATAAATATCAACTAAAGCTTGTACTGCTTCTTTTCCTTTTGCTGGTATCTATATCTCCTCCAATTAGAACTCGATCTGGAGCTATTAAGATCTTGTACTGCAGTACCTTCTGCTAAAAATTCCGGATTAGAAAGAATTTGAAAATTTACTCCATTTCCGGTATTTTCTAAAATATTTTTTAAAGCTTCAGCAGTTCTAACTGGTAAAGTTGATTTTTCTACAACAATCTTATCATTTTTAGCTACTCGAGCAATTTGTCGAGCACATAATTCAATATATTTTAAATCTGCAGCCATACCTTTCCCAATTCCATAGGTTTTGGTTGGAGTATTTACAGAAATAAAAATCATTTCTGCCTTATCAATAGCTTCATCCACATTTGTAGAAAAAAATAAATTTCTTCCTCTTGCTTCTTTAACAATTTCAGATAAACCAGGTTCATAAATAGGAATGTTATCTAACATCCGCATCATTCCAGGCCGCAATTCTATTCTCATTAATATCAACAACATTAACGCTAATATCAGGACATTTTTGAGCTATGACCGCCATAGTAGGGCCTCCTACATAACCAGCTCCAATACAGCAAATATTTTTAATTTTCATTTAATAAATATCTTAAAAAGACCTTTCAATCTATTCTTTTATAATTTTTTATCGCATTTCGATCCTAAAACACCCTTAACATCGTAAACTACTGCTTTATCAGATTTTATGTCGTCAAAATTCATTTTCAAAAATTCATTATGAGAGACAGCAAGAACTATAGCATCAAATTTTTGTTTAGGTAACATCTTTGTAGTTTCTAAGGAATATTCATGTTCTACCTCTTTAGGGTTTGCTAAAGGATCAAAAATAGTTACATTCATACCATATTCCTTCATATTCTTAATCACATCTACAACCTTGGTATTCCTAACGTCTGGACAGTTTTCTTTAAATGTAATTCCAAGAACAAGCACATTTGCTCCTTTAACTTTGAGATCATTTTGTAGCATTAATTTAACAACTTCTGAAGCTACATATTGCCCCATAGAATCATTCATTCTTCTACCAGCTAATATAATTTCAGGATGATATCCTAACTCTTGTGCCTTCTGAGCCAAATAATACGGATCTACCCCAATGCAATGTCCACCCACAAACCTGGCTTAAAAGGTAAGAAATTCCATTTTGTTCCTGCTGCTTCCAACACATCTTGAGTATCAATATCCATCATATTAAAAATCTTGGCGAGCTCATTTACAAAAGCAATATTAATATCTCTTTGTGAATTCTCAATTACTTTCGCAGCTTCTGCAACTTTAATGGTTGGAGCTAAATGCGTACCTGCAGTAATTACATTAGAATACAATTCATTAACTCTTTTTCCTACTTCTGGAGTAGAACCTGCAGTAACTTTTAAAATCTTTTCTACAGTATGCTCTTTATCTCCCGGATTAATTCTCTCTGGGGAATATCCTGCAAAAAAATCAACGTTAAATTTAAGGCCGCTAACTCGCTCTAAAACAGGAACACACTCATCTTCTGTAACTCCAGGATAAACAGTGGATTCGTAAATTACAGTATCACCTTTCTTTAATACCTTTCCTACACTTTCACTACTTTTATAAAGTGGTGTAAGATCTGGTCTGTTGTTCTTATCAACCGGAGTCGGAACAGTTATAATATAATAATTACAATCTTTAATATCTTCTAGGTTAGTAGAACAATACAATCCATTTTCACTAGAAGGTTTTCAACTAGTGCAGATTTTAGAAGTTCATCCTCGACTTCTAAAGTACTATCATGACCCTCCATCAATTCTTTAACCCTACTTTGATTGATATCAAAGCCAATTACGGAATATTTGGTTGCAAATAATCTCGCTAAAGGCAAACCAACGTAACCTAAACCTATTACTGCTATTTTCGTATCCTTATTCATTTATATACAATTTATTAAATCCTCCTTCAAATAATTCTTGAAAGAAAATATTAAAACTTATTAATTTTATTTTAAATTTTCCCAATACCATTTTACAGCTTCCTTTAATCCAGCTTTAATATCAAACTCTGGCTGATAATTTAGGATAGATTGAGCCTTTTCTATAGAAGCTAAAGAATGAGGAATATCACCAGCTCTTTCAGGACCATGCTTAATCTCTACTTTACCAATCTTAGAATCATATTCAGACAAATAATCTTTTAATAAAGTAGTGAGTTCAAGGAGATTAGTTCTATCCCCAACTGCCGTATTATAGACTTGGTTTACCGCTTTCTCATTTTCTGAGGTCAAAGCAAGTAAATTCATTTGAATTACATTATCTATATATGTGAAATCACGAGAATAGGTACCATCTCCATTAATTACTGGAGATTCATAATTCATTAATTGTATTACAAATTTTGGAATTACTGCTGCATAAGCTCCATTAGGATCTTGCTTTCTACCGAAGACATTAAAATATCTAAGACCAATAGTATCTAAATTATAAGCACTCTTAAAGATATCGGCATATAATTCATTTACATACTTTGTAATTGCATAAGGCGAAAGTGGCTTACCTATTATATGTTCCACTTTAGGAAGATTTTCAGAATCTCCATAGGTAGAGGAACTTGCGGCATATACAAATCTTTTGACATTTGCGTCTCTGGCAGCTACTAACATATTAAGAAAACCAGATACGTTTACATCGTTACTGGTAATAGGATCTTTTAATGATCTTGGAACCGACCCTAAAGCAGCTTCATGCAAAATATAATCAACACCCTTTACCGCTCTATTGCAAGTATCTACATCTCTAATATCTCCTTCTATCAGTTCAAAATTTGATTTTTGTTGAAGTGAAATAAGATTTTCTCGTTTACCTGTTGCGAAATTATCAAGACAAACTACGGTTGCACCTAATTCTGTTAAGGCTTCACATAGATTGGATCCTATAAAACCAGCACCACCCGTAACTAATATTTTTGAAGAACTTAATTTTGAATACTGTTCTTTAATCATTTAGATCAAATTTTTTTCAATTATAAGCGGCAAAGATAAGCTTTCTAATTTAAGGAGACTTTAAGGAAATCTTAAAGAATACCAAAAAAATATCAATTTTAAACAATCAATATCTAAAATTCATTATTGGCAATTTTCAACAAGTATGCACCATACTGATTATGAGAATAAATTTCAGCAATTTTTATCAGTTTCTCTTTATTAATAAAATTCATCCTAAAGGCTATTTCCTCAATACAAGCAATCTTAAGCCCTTGACGTTTTTCTATTGTATGGACAAAATTTGAAGCTTCTAAAAAGGATTCATGTGTACCTGTATCTAGCCAAGCAAATCCTCTTCCCATTAATTCAACTTCTAACTTTTCTTGAGCTAAAAATTTCTGATTAACACTAGTTATTTCTAACTCGCCGCGTTCACTTGGAGTTACTTCTTTTGCTATACTAATAACTGAATTTGGATAAAAATAAATACCCGTTACTGCGTAATTGCTCCTGGGTTTAATAGGCTTCTCCTCGATGCTTAAAACCTCTCCCTTTTTATTAAAATCCACAACTCCATACCTCTGCGGGTCATCTACGTAATATCCAAACACAGTTGCTCTTTTGTTCTTAGAATTCTCTAAAGCTTTTTTAAGCATACCTGTAAGACCTTGCCCATAAAAAATATTATCTCCTAATATCAAACAAACATCATCATCTTCTATAAATTCTGCACCAATTATAAGGGCTTGAGCCAGTCCATCTGGAGAAATTTGTTCTTTATAGGAAAAATTGATCCCTAATTCTTTACCATCACCGAGCAATTTTTTAAAGTTAGGAAGATCTTCTGGTGTAGAAATTATTAAAATTTCACGTATTCCTGCTAACATTAAAACAGATAAAGGATAATAAATCATCGGTTTATCATAGATAGGAAGAAGTTGCTTGGAGATACCTTTCGTTATAGGGTACAATCTAGAACCTGTACCGCCTGCTAAAATAATTCCTTTCATATACTTAAATTTGAATTCTTTATTGATATTGTTACGTGGTAGTAGTTATGCATAATCCCCAGAAGTCACATTTTTCAACCATATCTCTATTTTCTAAATACCAATCTACTGTTTTTTCTAATCCTTGTTTAAAATTAACAGAAGGTTCCCAACTTAATTGTGTATGAATTTTAGACGCATCAATTGCGTATCGTTTATCATGGCCTGGCCTGTCTTTTATATAGGTAACTAATTTTTCTGATGTCCCAGGAGTTCGCCCTAATTTCACATCCATTATGTTACAAAGTAATTTTACTAAATCAATATTCTTCCATTCATTAAATCCACCGATATTATAAGTACTTTTATTTTTACCTTGGTGAAAAGCTAAATCTATTGCATTTGCGTGATCTATAACATATAACCAATCTCTAGTATACTTCCCATCTCCATAAACAGGTAAATTCTTATTCTCTATAATATTATTTATAAATAGTGGAATCAATTTTTCCGGAAATTGGTTTGGACCGTAATTATTAGAACAATTGGTTATAATATATGGCAAATCATAAGTTTCGCCGTAAGCCCTAACAAAATGATCTGAACTTGCCTTAGAAGCTGAATAAGGTGAATTAGGATGGTAGGATGTTGTTTCTGTAAACAAACCTGTTTCACCTAAAGTTCCATATACCTCATCTGTACTAACATGATAAAACAATTTGTCTTTAAAATTATCCTTCCACAGCTTCTTTGCTGCATTTAGTAAATTTAAAGTTCCTATTACATTAGTTTTAACGAATGATATTGGATCTATAATTGAACGATCTACATGAGATTCTGCTGCCAGATGAATTACTTTATCAAATTGATGTTTTTTAAATAAAGTATTAATTTCTACGGAATCATTAATATCTCCTTTTAAAAATGTGTAATTTGTTGCATCTTCAATATCTTTTAAATTCTCTAAATTTCCAGCGTAGGTTAAGGCATCTAAGTTGTAAACTTGTATAATCAGGATATTTATTTACAAATAACCTAACTACATGAGAGCCTATAAAGCCTGCACCACCTGTGATTAATATTTTCATTCCCTTATTTATTAAGATAATATCCCTTATACCACTCTATAAACTCCCCAACCCCTTTTTTAATACTTGTATTTGGTTCATATCCAAAATCTTTCTTTCAAATCACTAACATCAGCCCATGTTCTTTCTACATCTCCAGCTTGCATAGGAAGCATTTCCTTTTTGGCAACAATACCTATTTGATTTTCTATTTCAGTTATAAAATCCAATAATTTCACAGGTTTACTATTACCAATATTGTAGAGCGAATATTTAGTAGAATCTTCTGGATAATCCTTTTCAATTATCTTTAATATACCATTTACAATATCGTCTATATAAGTGAAATCTCTTTCTAGATTTCCATTATTAAATACTTTAATTGGTTCGCCTTTAATTATAGCATCTGTAAATAAAAACATCGCCATATCAGGCCTCCCCCAAGGCCCATATACCGTAAAAAACCGTAATCCCGTAGTTTTAAATCTATATAAATGGCTATATGTATAAGCCATTAGTTCATTGCTCTTTTTAGTTGCTGCATATAAACTAATAGGATGATCTACATTATCATCTACCGAAAATGGAATCTTATCATTTTTGCCATACACGCTAGAACTACTTGCATAAATAAGATGTTCTATTTTATTATGCCTGCAGCATTCCAATAAATTTAAGAATCCGGTAATATTGCTATCTATATAAACTTCCGGATTTTCCAGACTATATCTTACACCTGCTTGTGCAGCAAGGTTACAAACAATTTTAAATTTATGAGCTTGAAAAAGTTTTGGTAGTTGATCACGGTCTTCCAAATTCAATTTAATAAACTGAAATTCCCCTTTACTTTTACTAGATAGAATATCATTATACTCAATTTCGCTTGCATCAATTCCAAGTTCCTTGAGCCTATTAAGCTTTAAATTAACATCATAATAATCGTTTAGGTTATCCAATCCAATTACACTAAAACCTTTCTCTAATAAAGTTCTTGCCAGGTGAAATCCTATAAAACCAGCTACACCAGTGATTAATATTTTATTTTCAAATTTTTCCGACATGAAATTCGTTTAATTCCTTATTTAAATATCCTATACGTCAAAATAGAATATCTAGCAAAAGTATTCATTTTGAAATTCATAATATCCAGTTTCATTAGATACATTAGATATAACGCTAACTTCTTATATTAAACATTCCTTTGATTGAAGTATATCTATCTCAATTGAAATCAATATTAGAATTCTCTTTCTCGTTAAACTTATACTAAACCAAACCAAAATATTGGTTATAACTGGCTTTGGGCGTATCTTGGAGTGATAACCAAAGAAAAAGAATATGAAAGATTACGGAACATTATCTCAAGCCATGAACAAATTGAAACTTGAGGAAGGATATGAGCATGATTTTAATCTTCTGGATGAAAAAATCGAGATCAAATCTCAAAAAGAATCTTATAAAACCAATGAGTTTGATGTGGATAAAGTTTTGAGGTTCGAAGGAATGAGCAATCCAGATGACAATGCGATTCTATATGCAATTACCACCCATAATGGCAGAAAAGGCCTTTTAGTAGATGGTTATGGTATTTCTAGCGGACAGGTATCTAAAGAAATGCTGGATAAGTTAGATCTTAAGCAAAACAGACCTATTGAATAGTCGTTAATATAATATTAAAGCGGTTTCAGAAATTGCACAAACCGCTGTGCTATTGTATTTTTGAATTGAAAATTAAAAATCAATAAAAAAAAACTATGGATTATTTAGGACTAGACGAAAAGAAAACCGCCAATACAGTAAAGGAATTAAATACTTTATTAGCAGATTACCACTTATATTATCAAAAACTTAGAAATTTTCATTGGAATGTGATCGGAAAAAATTTCTTTGATCTCCATGAGAAATTTGAAGAACTGTATGATGATGCGAAACTGAAGGTGGATGAGATTGCAGAAAGAATTCTAACCTTAAGATTTCAACCAACCAGTAATTTAAGCGATTATTTAAAAGCCGCTAATATTAAAGAATCTGAATCTGATCTATCCGATTCAAAAATGATCAAAACTCTATTAGAAGATCATGGCACTTTATTAAAACAAATGAGAAAAGTTGTAGAGGTTGCGGAGAAAGGTGGAGATGAAGGTACAATTGATCTTATAGGTGCGTATATTCGTGAATTAGAAAAAACTAGCTGGATGCTTGATGCTTGGAAAATGAAAACCACAGAAAATCATAAACCAGTATAATCTCATTTATGAATGTTGGAAAAATTTGATTTTAACAAATCAGTTAGGGGAATTTGGGATAAACTAGCAGAATGGCTAGATTCAATTATTCTGAATTTCCCTAATTTTGTATTAGCTGCGCTGGTATTCTTATTCTTTGTAGTAATCGCCAAATATGCTGCGAAACTCTTTGATGGAATACTTCGCAAAAAGGGATCTCAAGATTCTATAAGGCATATCACAGCTAAAGTTGTGAAAGTTGTCGTGATCTTAATAGGATTTTTTATAGCCTTGGGTCTTCTTAATCTTGATAAAATTCTTACCTCTATATTGGCTGGAGCCGGAGTAGTTGGTTTAGCAATTGGTTTAGCACTTCAAGGAACTTTGAACAATACATTTTCTGGAGTAATACTAAGTTTCTTACCGGAAATTCAAATTGGAGATTGGGTAGAAACCAATGGGTTTATTGGAGAGATCATGGAAATTAATCTTAGAAGTATAATTATTAAAGAACCAGATAATAATTATGTCATGATCCCTAATTCTAAAATCATAGATGAACCTTTTAAAAATTTCACGAGAACCAATAGGTCTCGGGTGATGTTAGACTGTGGAGTGGCTTATAGTAGCGATCTGGAATTTGTTGAAAAACTTACCAAAGAAACTTTAGATGATATTTTTCCACAACGTGGAAATGAAGAAGTAGAATTTATGTACAATGCTTTTGGAGATAGCTCAATAAATTTTGTTGTGAGATTCTGGGCAGATGTTACAAATAGCAAAGATATTTTACTTGCTCGAAACAAAGCTATTATAGCTGTTAAGAAAGGCTTTTGATAAGAATAATATCAATATTCCATTCCCAATTAGAACGATTGATTTTAGCAACCAACTATCAGTAAATAAACCGAATACAAATCCCGAAGCTTAAATTATATTCAGAATTTATTGATTGTAAATAATTTGTTAAGTAAAAAGCCCGATCTATATGATCGGGCTTTTTATTAGATCTAATATTAAGTTTCTATCGAAATGTAATACCGAGACCAATACTTAATCTTGCTCCTTCTCCTCCAGCGAATAAGCTCACGTTTCCATTTAAAGATCCTGCACTGTTAATCCATAATCCACCACCATAACTATCATGCCATGACTTACTTGAATCTGTTTCAGACCACACGCGTCCTATGTCATAACCCCCAAACACTCCAATTTGTAAGGGTAAAAATTTGGTTTTAAATTGATCAAAACTATATCTAAGATCTCCGCTGGCTACAAAATATTTCTTCCCAGAAAATCTACTTTCTCTAAAAGATCTTAAACCATTATCACCTCCCAATTGCGCAGATTGATAAAATTCATAATCGTCTCCAAAATTTATCTGAGCTTCTGCAGAAGATTTTAAAACTAATTTTCTATTCGGGATCAACGCATTATAAAATCCTAAATAAGGTTTAAAATAACCGTAAACCTGATCTACATCTGCAGTATTTACTTTTCCGCCTAGATTCAGTTCAAATTTCATCCCTCTGGTAGGATTTATTATATTATCATAACTCTCATATCTATACATCCCATCTACTCCTGCAAAATATTTTCTAGAGAAGAAATCAGGATCATTTGATATAAAATCATTAGTGATAAATCTATCCTCATATTCCTTCACTTTTACAGATTCAAAATTTGCCTTATATCCAAAATAACTTCCGAAGGGAGATTTTCTAACCAAGCCTGCATGAATACCAATTTTTCCTACTCCTACTCTATTATAATCATATCCTAATTCATCTTCAAAATTTGGGGTTTGATTTCCATAACCAAAGAAGTTTCTTGTAAAATCAGGATTATTAAAATAAGCACCGACTTCTAAATTAAAATTCCCAACAATATTTGCAAATTCTGAAGTGTAATTTATAAAATAGCTATCTGTTCCAAAATAATATCCGGCTCCTAAGGTGTACTGAGCAGTAAACGGATTTCGCTTAAAATCATATACAGATTTTACACTCTCCACTCCAACCTTAAAACCTTGATCTGGATTATACCCAAAACCAGGTCTTATACTATTAGATGAATATATTTTCTTATCCTTATCGTAAGTATTTCTATTATAACTGTCAGACAATCTCAACTTAGCAGTATTAGCTTCTTTAAAAGTGTTTGGCTGAGATTTATAATCGTAAATCTTAAGCTTATTGCTATTTTTTACGGTGTAAACATCATTATTTTGACCCCCAACAATTCTTAAAAAGATATAATTGTCTCCTTCTCCCTCTACATTTATTTTATCGTCATCATCTAAACCATAGATCCAGATCTCACTGGTCTCCTTTTTATCATATATTTTTTCGCTTAGCACTTCTGCTCTTTTACCGTCTTTATCTCTACTAACTTTAACTTGAGTTAACCCATCAGGCATTCTGGTAATATCTATAAAATCGTCTTTATCTGTACCCGTTACAATTGCCAACGTTGCTAAGTAATCATAATATCGAAGGGAAATATCCACAATATTATCTCTTCTCCCTTTAAGCTTTCTTAATAAGATCTTCTGAAGTTTCTCCCTGAGTTTCCGGAGGAAGTTTTGAAAATGCATCTTCAATAACCTCATCTGTAATATGATCTTGAACATATTTAGCTTGCTGCATCCAGGTTTCTCTCCCTACATTCTGCAAAAGTTCTCTATCTAAACCTGTAGCCGCAGTATTAAACCATTTTACATTGGTGATATCTTCTCCATATACAGCGAATTGTTTCGCAAAACCACTAATACCTCTTAGAGTACCAAAAAATGCTCCATCAAAATTAGAAAAGACCTGATCTCTATCTCTTGGAACCGGTTCAAACATATGTTTACCGTCTTTCCCATCGGTTTCGGCCCATCTCCATTGGTCACTATGCCTGTCCCAATCTCCAATTAACATGTCAAAAACTCTGGCTTTTACATAAGAAGGTTCATCGAGTTTATATTTTTCATCTTTTCTAAGCTTCTCGAACATATCTTCGGTACTAATAATATCTTCATTAGGATAACCAAAACTTGCATAACCTTTCCATCCTTCTTCCGGTCTTTCTTCAATCATATAGATCTCATCCCCGTGCCCATTATTATACTTCCCTAATCCTTTTTGCTTCGGAAGATAAAACACTTTTGGATTGGTATGATTAATATTGACTGCTTCTGCCAAGGTTGGAATAGTCAAAAATCCATAAGGATGGGCCGAAGTATAAAAATCTTGAACAAGATCTTCTGCCAAAGTATTTTCTAACCCGTTTTGCATAGGATCTCCCTTAAAAGCAACGGTTTTCAAAAATTGAACGGCTTTCTTTTTAACCCTTCTCATATTATACTCTCGCCCTAAAGAATCTTTTACCCTAATAGAAATAGTTTGATGCCCTCCCCCTTCTCTAATTGGAGTTAATCCTCCGTAAAGGGTATCAAGATCTGCAACAGGCACAGTTACATCTGTTCCATATAAAGCTCTATATCTATCGCCCCATAGTGTTTTAAAAGCCTCCCCTTTTTCAGTCTCTTCTTTTGAATAGACAGATGTTGTCTTGGTTGCTTGAAAATCTGAAGGAAATTTAGAACTGTCAAATTCCTTAGGAGCATCAAAAACCTCTTTTTGATATAATAATTTCGGTTTATTTTCTACACTTCCGTAATAGCTTACCCAGGAGGAACCGTCTTCAAAAACATCATAAACAGCAAAACCTTCTCCGGCATTGGCAAAATAACCATCATTACTCAAAACCACATAAGAATCTTTAGATCCTGAACCCGATACTATTTGGCGAATGCTATCATGTTCTATATATTGAAGTCCGTGTTCATGACCAGAAACAAAGATGGAGCGTTTATGATTTTGAACTATAGCCTTCAATCTAGTTGCTAAAGATTTATAACGTTCATTTTGAGCATCTTGTATAGAAACTCCTCCACTTGTTCTAATTAATGAAGCTAAAGAACCTAAAATAGGAATAGGAATCTTCTTTTGAGACGGATAAATGTGTCTGGTAAAATTATATTGCCCTCCATGAATTCCATTAGTAAAAACTGGATGATGCAAAGCAATGATCACCATCTTATCTTGATATTTATCTAGTTCTGAAGAGACATGATTGAACATAGCCTCTCTCGATTTTATCTGTGGGCTGTTATCATTAATTAGTGGATGTCTATCCCAATCTTCTAAATACCATTGAGAATCTATTACTAATAGCTGAATATTATCTGAGATCTCGATACTTTCAAATCCACTTCCGGTATCTGGGATCCATTTCAATTTGTCTGGAAATTTTTCTTTTAAATAATCTCGTTGTCTGTTTAAGCCTTGAATTCCTTCACTATACCAATCATGATTTCCCGGAATAAAAATCACATTTCCTTCATAATCCTCAATAGCATCCAGCTGTGCATCCAGTCTGTATTCAGATTGCTCTCTTAGCGGATCACTTTTTGGAGGCATCCCCCCGGGATAAATATTATCTCCTAAAAAGATGGTATAATTATCTGTTCTTTTTACAGAATCTATATAACTTTTAAAAGCAAGTAAGGCGGGAGAAGTCCCACCAGGAGGAGAATACCCAGCATCTCCTACCAGATAAAAAGATTTTTCAATTTTCTTTTCTGTAGGATATTTAAAATTTTCTGTAGGTTCTCCAGGTCTGTATTTTGGACCGTAAGTAGAGCAACTGTAAATTAAGAATAATCCGAGTATAGTTAGAATTATGTTATTTTTTTTCATACAAATTGAAGAGACGTTTTTTTTTTCTAATTTGGCTTGATCTTAATAGAAAATTGATGACCGAATTAATTAATAAAGCCGAGAAATTTACCTTTGAATTATTCAAAGAAAAATTACCTAATACCTATATATATCACAACTACAACCACACGCAGCGTGTGGCTAAAAGTACTAAAGAATTAATTGAGAATTCTGAAATTAATGTTAAAGAGGAACAAGCACTAATGCTTGCAGCTTGGCTTCACGACACAGGTTACACAATAACTTATGAAGGTCATGAAGAAGAAAGTATTAAGATTGCCACATCATTTCTTAAAGAGAATAATGTAGAACCAGAGGTAATAGATTTGGTAATTAGCTGTATTGAAGCTACCAAGATGGATTTTGTTCCAAAATCTAAGATTCAGGAAATATTAAGAGATGCAGATTCGTCTCATTTTGCCAAAGAATATTTTAGTGAGACCAGTGAATTACTTAGACAGGAATTAAAGCTTTTAAACATTCGCAATTATTCAGAAAAAGAATGGAGACAGGAAAATATTAAGGTTTTTACTGAAAAGCATAAGTATTACACAAATTATGCGCTTAAGAACTGGCAGCCTATAAAAGAGGACAATTTGTTAGAACTTTTGGAGGCGCAAAACAAGCAAAAGAAAAAGAATAAAAAAGAAGATCAAAAAGCTAAGTTAAAGGCAGAATACAAGAACAACAATCCGGAGCGAAGTATCCAGAGTTTATTTAGAATCACGCTAAGAAATCATATTAAGTTAAGTGATATTGCAGATACCAAAGCCAACATCTTGCTTTCGGTAAACGCCATTATCATCTCTTTAGCACTTTCTAATCTTATCCCAAAATTGGATGCGGTTTCTAATAGACACCTTCTTATTCCAACTCTAATATTAGTGATCTTTAGTGTTGCTTCTATTATCTTATCTATTATGTCTACCAGACCTAATGTGACGAGTGGAGAATTTACCAGAGAGCAGGTAGAGACTAGAAAGATCAATTTATTATTCTTCGGAAACTTCCATAAAATGCCATTCGATCAGTTCAAATGGGGAGTAAATGAAATTATAAAAGACAAAGATTATGTTTATGAGTCTTTAATGCTGGATCTACACTTGTTAGGTAAAGTACTTCATAGAAAATACCTTTTACTAAGATTAACGTACACCGTATTTATGATTGGTATGATCTGCTCTGTAATAAGTTTTGTAATATCTTTTTATTTGCTTAAATAATCTACCAAACCTTCATAAGTAATAGATTTATCGGTTGAAGTTTCATCGGGGTTATAAAGAATATTAACCCTGATGGCCTTTAAACCTATTACGCCTTGTACATCTTCCAATTCTAATAACTCCACATTATCGCCTAAATAGTCTTTGGTTTGAAGATATTTTACATACCGTAAATATTCACGTTCATCACTGCTCTGGGAATAAATAATGGCAATCTTACCTTTTTGAGTAATTCGTTCTTCTGTATTCTTAATATAGGCTTTATCAATTCGCTTTTTAATGATCTCATACCTCGCATTATAAGTACCATCTACATCAAATTTCTTTTCATCCATTCTGTATCTAATAGATAAAGTGCTATTAAACACCAATATCATAGAAGCTGCTTCCAACTTCATAGGAGTGCTCTTTTGAAGTTGATAGAATTTATTTTCCATCTCTACCATCGTGCTCAACTGCCATAACCTCAAATTATAGAGATACACCTTGTTAAAAGGTTTATTAAAAGCTAAGGATGGCCCGATATACATATTATGATCTACACCATCTGTCTTATATCTTTCAAAATAATGAGGATAAATTTTTTGTGCTTCCACCTGACTTTTATCCAGGTAACGGGCCATGGTACGATTTATTCGCTGTACCGTTTCATCATATTTCTTTCTATGATTGTAAACAACGCCGGTTTCCGGATTTAACTGATCTTCATATTCTTTCACGAGTTTAGTCAACTCTTCAGACTGACTTGTAAGATGTTCCATTAAAGGATTCACTTCTCTTTGTAAAAGATTAAAGATCTTTTGCTCACTGGAAGCGTTCAGGTTTTCATGAAGATCATCTTCAAACTCCTTAATTCTAAATCTTACCTGATCGTAAATAGGAAGCTGCTCAATTTCATATGCCTTATCTATTATTGCATCTATTAATTCTAACTGATGTAAAAGATCTTTTTGAATGGCGGAATTTCGAGCTTCAGACGAGCCAACGATATCAATCTGTCCATATAAGGGGTAAATATCTTTAAAGGCGATATCTTTAAAAGAGGCCAACCCATCTTCATCCATATCATTGATGAATTGTTTTGCTTCTTTCTCAAACACCCAAAGTACACTAGGATGAATGGAGGTACATTCACTCTGGATTACCGCTTTTATCCTATTTTCAAACTCATTCCTGTTTCTTTCTACAGCAGTAACTATATAAGGTAAAATATCATCTAATTTAATAGCGTTAATGCTATTTAATTCATTCTTTCTATAAGACACCAATTCTAAAACTCCTAGCAATTCTTTATCATTTGCAATGGGAGCCAGGATACAACTTTTTACATCGTTCGCTTTTAAATTTTGAGACAGCAAATTATTATCGGTTTTCTTTGCGTATTCTTCAATATTAGCAATGGTAAAATACCCCTGGTCTTCAATTAATTTCTGAAAAGAATCTGTACAAATTCCGGTTTTACAATCGTTCACCAACTTGTCATGCAAAATAAAACTGTGAGCGTCTTTATTATTCATGCGCTCAAATACCAGTTCCCGTTTATTAAAAACCGTAAATCCTACTCTAAGATCAGAGACCTTATAAATGGACTGAAAGATTTCCTGAAATTTTAATAATTCTTGTTGATCTGAAGTCTCCGGATGTAACAGGGTAGTTTTTAATTCTGAAATAGCATCGTCTACCGTAACATCTATTAAATTAGTAATAGTGAAGCCTCTAAAAATCCAACTTTTTGGCGGGAACATTTCTCTCCAAAGTTCGATATCATCAATATTTTGAATGAGGCGATCTACATCTTTTTCTGAAATTTCTTTAGCATTTTCCCCCGGATCTATATCTATAAAATCTGCATTTAAAGCGATCTTATAATGTTTCAAAATTCCATTAGCATCTGGAATATCATAATATAATGGGCGTGAGAAGTCTATACTATATCCATAATGATGGTTTAAAATTAAGATACAACCATATACATAGAACATGTCTTCATCTAAATTCCGAATAGTCAATTCAAAATCTTCTCCTGCAGCTGCTAAGATTCCTCTTAGTCTTTTGGTGGTATTAAAAACAATATTATGAAATGGAACGGAGGCTGCTTTTATTTCATTATTAGTTAAGATACTTGGAAACAAATCGTCTAACATGATCCTGATAGCATCTTTATATTTATTAAGATCTTCTGGATCATCCAAACCTTCTATCAACTTTGGAAAAGAGGAAACATATTCCAATACATCTTCCATATAGCTCTTTGCAATACTGCTATGTTCATTAACGATCAATTCTTTATATTGATCTATAATTTTATGGAAACTAATTTTTATATCTAAAGGAAAGTCCTGTATCTGATTCTTCATAACTTGTAATATACTATAAAATTACTATTTCTTTTATCTGCGCCCGTTCACACCTTATAAATTAACAATTTTTTATAAAGATCCTCTCGCTATAACATAGCAGTTATGTACTTTTGCAAAAATAATTAAACTATATATGAAACAATTCTTAGCGCTAATTTTGCTTGTAAGCATTATTGCATGTAATAATGACAAAAAAGGATACTCTATTTCTGGAGATATTAAAAATGTGGAAGATGGGAAGATGATATACCTTTCTGAACTTGATTCCAATAATCAACCTGTAAGAAAAGATTCTACCGCAATTAAAGATGGTAGTTTTTCTTTAGATCTTCCAGAAGTTACCCAACCTAATCTAGGACTTCTAAATGTTGAAGGCATTAATGGAAATGTGATCTTTATTACTGAAAATGAACCTATAGAATTTAAAGTTTATAAAGATAGCCTTCAAACCACCGAAGTTAATGGAGGAAAAGAAAATAAAGTGTTCTTTACATATTTAAATCACTTGAAAGATTTAAATAATAAGGTTATGAACATTAGAACAAAAGGGCGTGAGATCATGACTACAACTCAAGATTCTACTTCAATTAATTCAATTAAGAGATGAGGAAGAAGCAATTAAAAGCACATGATATGACCTACAAGAAGAAGCTTGTAAAAGAAAATCCAGATGCCTTTGCTTCTGTTCTGGTTTTAACAGATATGATAAATCTTGGCGCTCCGGTAAATGAGGTGAAAGAACTTTATTCTTCATTATCAGATGGATGTTAAAAACACCTCAATAGGGACTGCTTTAAAAGAAACTCTTGACAAAAGAAATTCTGTTGAAGTTGGAAGCAAAGCTCCAGATTTCTCTGCACCAAACCCTGAAGGAAAAGAAATTTCTTTGAACGAATCTTTAGGAAAAGTTACCCTTATAGATTTTTGGGCTGCATGGTGTAAGCCTTGTAGAGCAGAAAATCCAAATGTGGTGAAGATCTATGAAAAATATCATGATCAAGGATTCAACATTATTGGGGTTTCTTTAGATAGACCAAATCAAAAAGACAAATGGACTCAAGCTATTGCAGAAGATAACTTAACCTGGAACCAGGTTTCCAACTTACAATTTTGGCAAGATCCTATCGCGCAGTTATATGATGTTAGAGCTATCCCTGCACAGTTCATCTTAGACGAAAATGGAGTAATTGTTGCTAAAAATCTAAGAGGAGACGAGTTAGACGCAAAAGTTAAAGAGTTATTAGAAAAGTAATCTTTAGACTTAAATAAATAAAAAAACCGCAAGTTGAACTTGCGGTTTTTTTTATTCTAATTATTATAGAATTTATTTCAGCTCAAATCCAACATTAACTTTAGCTGAAACTTCAAGCTCTCCAGGGGCTATGGTTTCTTGCTGTGCTCCATCTGCACTAGCTTTCATCATTTCATTGGCTCTGTACATTGGAGGAAAATTATTAGTTTCAATTTCACTTATAGAAATAGCTTTACCAATAGATTGATTTAAAGGAGCAGCATATTCTGAAGCTTTACTCTTAGCATTAAGTACCGCTAATTTCCTTGCTTCAGTTTCATATTTCTCCATTTCTGAAGATTTAAACTGAACACCATCAATTCTATTCAATCCAGCTTTTAATAGCCCGCTCATGATCTTTTCATAATTCTTAAGATCTTCTAATTTTATAGAAATTGCTTGATTGGCTACGTAAGTATAGGTTTTATTGTCGTAGTTGTAATTCTTATTTAAGTTTACATAATCTGTTTGAATGTTCTTCTCTTCCACTCCTTCAGACTTTAGGTATTTAATTACCTTATCTACAACCTCATCATTTTGTTTTTTAACTTGTTGCGCATCATCTCCCGTATGTTCAATTCGAGATTTAATAACAACTTGATCTGGAGTAACTTTAACAGATCCTTCCCCTGTAACCATTACCATAGGGGGATTTGGCATTTGTTGAGCTTGCATGGCGAAAGTTCCCAAGGCAGCAAATAAAATAAGTATTGATTTCATAAGGTTAATTTTTATTGATTTTAATGAGTTATACAATAAGAATACCAAGCTTATATCTTGCCGGCTTTTTGTAAAATAAATAACACAATTATAGGAATAGCTAGTAAGATCACCATTAATAAATGTTCCTGAAAAACATACGGAGCTAAAATGAGGGTTAACACATAACCTCCTATAGCTCCGCCAAAATGTGCGTCATGACCAATATTACCAAGTCTTTTCTTCATTCCGTAGATAGTGTAAAGCAAATATCCAATTCCGAAAATATAAGCCGGAATAGGAATAATAAAAAATAAGCCTAACATCATATCGGGTCTTAATAAAATAGCAGAATATAAAATCCCCATAACAGCACCACTTGCTCCTACCGCAGTATATTCAGGTTCATTTTTATGAAAGAAATAGCTTAATAGATTTCCAAAGATCAAACTTGCTAAATACACAATTAAAAATCCAACAGAACCTAACCAAAACTGCACTACGTTTGCGAAGAAGTATAAGGTAAGCATGTTTACAAACAAATGAGAAGTATCTACATGCAAAAAACCAGAGGTAAATATCTGGTGTTTAGCTCCCCTATTAATATCGGCAATATTAAATTTATATTTTTCAAAGAAAACTTGATCGCTAAATCCTTTAAATGATATAAGTACGTTTGCCGCTATAATTACAATAGTTACTAAACTTAAATCTCCCATAGATACCTGTGTTTAGTGCCAAATATACCATATATTTGCTGAAATATTTTGTTGATGCAAGGTTTAGTTTTCTGGCTCGTTTATCCCTTTTTATGGCTAATTTCTATCACACCTTTTTGGCTCTTTTATAAGATATCAGATGGTATTTACTTTTTGGTATATAGAATTATTGGCTACAGAACTAAAACCGTTACAGAGAATCTTCAACTCGTTTTTCCTGAAAAATCTTCACAGGAGATAAAAATTATCCGCAAGAAATTTTATCACCATATGTGTGATATGTTTCTGGAAATGATCAAAAGCATATCTATTTCAAATAAAGAATTAAAGGCTCGCTTTACATTTACAAACATAGACGAGATCGAAAAGATTCGAAAAATGGATAAAAGCCTTATTCTTATTTGCGGACATTATGCAAGTTATGAATGGGTAAATGCTTTACAACTCTACGGATTAGATTATAGAGGTTACGGAGTTTATAAGAAGATCAAGAATAAGTACTTTGATAAAATGGCTAAAGATATTCGCGGAAGATTTGATGGGGAACTTATTTCTACATTAGAAGCAACAAAAACCATTGAGATAAATCAGCAAAATGGGCGTTTGGGAGTTTATGCTATGATTGCAGATCAATCTCCAAAGATCTCCAGAGCAAAATATTGGACAGATTTTTTAGGACATCAGGTACCTGTTTTTATCGGATCAGAAAAATTGGCTAAAACTACAGATATGGCTGTTCTCTATCTACATGTAGTAAAATTAAAACGAGGATATTATCAGGCTACTTTTAAGCCAATTACCTATAATCCTTCAGAAGAACCGCAATTTAAGATCACTAATGTCTTCTTAACCGAACTTGAAAAGCAAATACGTACTCAACCTGAGTATTATTTATGGACACATAAAAGATGGAAGCATAGAAATACTCCCATCCCTAAAAAAGCTGTTGTATTCAAAAGAGATTAGGCAATAATCCCTTTAATTTCCTCGATCATTTTTTGAGCAAGATCGTCTGCTTCTTGTTGACTTTTTGCTTCCGTGTAAATTCTTATAATTGGTTCGGTATTCGATTTTCTTAAATGCACCCAGTTTTCCGGAAAGTCTATCTTTACCCCATCAACAGTAGATATTTCTTCTGTCTTATGGTTTTCTTGAACCGTTTCTAAAATTGCATCTACATCTATTCCCGGGGTTAATTCAATTTTATTTTTGCTCATAAAATAAACAGGGTACGATTCTTTAAGAGCAGACATGGTAGTTTTCTTTTCAGCAAAATAAGTCAGGAATAAAGCTACTCCAACTAAACTATCTCGACCGTAGTGAGATTCTGGATAAATAATTCCACCATTACCTTCACCTCCAATTATAGCATTAGAATCTTTCATTAGCTGTACAACATTCACCTCTCCTACTGCACTTGCCTTATATTGTTGGCCATGTTTTTCGGTTTGATCTCTTAAAGCTCTTGAAGAAGAAAGATTGCTTACCGTTGCACCCGGAGTTTTACTTAATACAAAATCTGCACACGCCACCAACGTATATTCTTCGCCAAACATTTGTCCTTTTTCATCTATAAAAGCAAGTCTGTCTACATCTGGATCTACTACCACTCCAAGATCTGCTTTTTCCTCTACTACCAATTTGCAGATATCTCCTAAATGTTCTTTTAATGGCTCCGGGTTATGTGGGAAATGCCCGTTAGGTTCACAATATAATTCTACAACCTCAACCCCCATTTTTTTAAGTAACGCTGGAATTGCAATACCTCCGGTAGAATTTACCGCATCTACCACCACTTTCAAGTTAGCTTTAGAAACAGCTTCAGCATCTACAAGTTTAATTTTAAAACCTGATCGATGTGTCTATCTATATAATCTTCAATTACAGTTACTTTTCCAAGATCATCCACATCAGCAAAATCAAAACCTTCGTTCTCTGCAATATCTAAGATCTTAGCACCATCATTTCCGCTTAAAAATTCTCCTTTATTATTTAGCAGTTTTAAAGCATTCCATTGTTTTGGGTTATGACTTGCAGTTAAAATAATTCCTCCATTTGCATTTTCTAAAGGAACGGCAATCTCTACAGTAGGAGTTGTAGAAAGTCCAAGATCTATAACATCTATTCCTAAACCTATAAGCGTATTCATAACCAATTGCTGGATCATGGATCCTGAAATTCTCGCATCTCTACCAACAACTACTTTTAATTTTTGGTTGGGATGTTCTGTTTTTAACCAGGTACCATAGGCTGCGGCAAATTTTACAGCATCTATTGGCGTAAGATTTTCTGAAGGTTTTCCTCCAATGGTTCCACGAATTCCTGAAATTGATTTTATTAAACTCATACTTCTATATGTTTCTATTTTAATGGTCTCGCAAATATACAAGCCTATCCCGCTACACCCCAAAAGTTAACATAATTTAAACTTTAATTCTTACCTTGTCGAGATGAACTATCTAGCGCATATATACCTTTCAGGAGAAGATGACAACTTAAAAATTGGAAATTTTATAGCAGATTCTATAAAAGGAAAAAAATATCTTTCTTATCCTCTTGAGATCCAAAATGGAATTATTCTGCATCGCGCTATAGACACTTTTACAGATACACATCCTACAGTTAGAAAAAGTGCGCATAGATTATTTCCAGAATACAGTCATTATAGTGCTGTAATTGTAGATATTTTATATGATCATTTTTTAGCTGCCAATTGGGCGGAATTTTCTGATATCCCATTGGAAGAATATGTAGCAGATTTCTATGAACTACTCACAGCGCGAAAACCTATATTACCTAAAAGAGTGCAGCAATTCTTACCTTACATGATTGAAGATAATTGGCTCTTGAGTTATGCTACTAAAGAAGGAATTGGCAAAATATTATATCAAATGAATATGAGAACTAAAAATAAATCTCGAATGGATCTCGCTGTAAGAGAGTTAGAACTTTATTATGATCTTTTTGAAGCCGAGTTTAGATCTTTCTTTCCAGAATTAGAATTGTTTGTTGCTCAAAAAATAACAACCCTATAATTATTATAAGATGAAAAAATTATTTCTATTACTGTTTTTAACAAGTGTCATTGCTTGTAAATCGCCTTCAACCGTTGAAACCATTCAACCTAACAAGCAGGAATTAGGTCTTGTTAGAGATAAAGCCATGGTGGTTTCTGCCAGAGAAGAGGCCTCGAAAATTGCATCAGACATCATGAAACAAGGCGGAAATGCTTTTGATGCCATGGTAGTTACAGAAATGGCATTAGCTGTGAGTTATCCTTTTGCCGGAAGTTTAGGAGGCGGCGGATTTATGGTTTATAGAAAAGCCAATGGTGAAATTGGAAGTTTAGATTACCGAGAAAAAGCTCCAAAAGCAGCTACAAAAAATATGTATTTAGATGAAGATGGTAATGCTGTGGCAGAAAGAAGTCAGGTTGGAGCATTAGCGATTGGAGTTCCCGGAAACGTTGCCGGAATTTTTGAAGCCCATGATAAATTAGGTTCCTTACCAATGTCTAAATTATTAGCTCCCGTAATCGCTCTTGCAAGAAGAGGTTATGTTGTAACTCAAAAGCAGGCAGATAGTTTTAATGAATATCAGCCAAACTTTGACAAAGTGAATAAAACCGATATTCTGTATACGCAATCAATAAAAGCAGGAGATACCATAAAAAATATTGCACTTGCTAATACGCTGCAAAAAATTGCAGATAATGGAAGGTCTGAATTTTATGGAGGTGAAACAGGAGAAAAACTGGTTAAATTAATTCAGGATAATGGGGGAATCATCACTCTAGAAGATCTAAAAGCTTATAATGCAAAATGGAGAAAACCGGTAACTTTTAACTATAAAGGCTTAAAAATAATATCAATGGCACCTCCTTCTAGCGGTGGTGTAGCTTTAGCTCAAATCATGAAAATGATTGAAAAATATCCTATTAATGAATATGGCCATAATCAATTAAAAACCATACAGGTAATTACTGAAGCCGAAAGAAGAGCTTATGCAGATAGAAGTTATTTCCTGGGAGATCCAGATTTTTATGATGTTCCTGTAGATGTTATAACTAGCGATAAATATTTATTAAACAGAATGAATACCTTCAGTTTTGATAAAGCCACACCTTCATCTGAAATGGAACATGGGAAATTACCTGGATATGAAAGCAATGAAACCACCCATTATTCTATAGTAGATCAATATGGAAATTCAATAGCGGTTACCACAACTCTGAATGGGGCCTATGGATCTAAATTATATTCTGAAGAATTAGGCTTTTTTCTTAATAATGAAATGGACGACTTTAGCGCCAAACCTGGAGTTCCAAATATGTTTGGACTAATTGGAGCAGAGGCAAATTCTATAGCGCCTGAGAAAAGAATGCTAAGTTCTATGACTCCTACTATCATTGAAAAAGATGGTAAATTTTGGATGACCGTGGGTACTCCTGGAGGATCTACTATTATAACGTCAGTATTACAAACAATTTTAAATGTAAAAGAATTTGGAATGAGTATGCAAGAAGCGGTAAATGCTCCTAGATTTCATCATCAATGGTTACCAGATGAGATCATGTTCGAGCCTAATGCGTTTGACAAAGAGATACTTTTAGAGCTTCAGAACAAAGGATATAATATAAATGAAGGGGATACAAGGATTATAGGAAAAGTAGATGGGATCTTAAAATTACCAAATGGCCAACTGGAAGGCGGCGCAGATAAACGTGGAGATGACACTGCGATTGGATTTTAAGAACAGATAAATTAAAATGAAAAGAGGGCCGAATTGGCCCTCTTCTTATTTATTTAAAATTTCGAATTATGATTAATCTTGAATAACAGTAATATCAAGACCAGACATAATTGATGGATCATTAGATATATGGACGTTATCTAAAGCAAAGTCATTTCCACTTGGCTCTGTATTACCATCAATAAGAGCTAATACTAAAGAACCACTAGCATCTGCTTTTACTTTAAGTCCAACTTTAGTCCAACCATCTGCATAAGTAACAGTGATTATATCTGCTGGATCATTTAAGTCTACTCCATCTACACTTGCTGCTAGAACAATATCATTACTTGGACTTGAACCATTATATACATTTCTTACTTCAAAAGTCACGTAATAATCTGAATTTGGACAAACATCTTGGAAGGTGGTTACAAAATATGCATCAACCCCTTCTACTGTAGATCCATTTAAGATGAACATATTTCCATCATGAGTTTCATTCACCCAATGATTATGAACATTGTGTGGATTAGAAGTAAAGGTATAAGTTCCTTCATCCCAAAGTGGTGCACTAGAATCTGGCGCAGAACCTGGAACCCATCCAGCTGTACTTCTAAAGTCATAGCTAGTTCCTGTTTCAATATCTGCGTTATCTAAGAAAGAGGAGTCATCAAAATCATTAGTATAGCTAGTTGGTTCAGAAAATAAGCAAGGATCTGAATCATCTTGCATTCCACAGTTACCTTCTCTAAAGTGGTAATATTTAGTTCTTGCAACATCGCCATCCATATAGAATAATTGTTCTACATCTTCTTGAGAGAATACACCCATTCTAATAGGTTCTTCACTTCCTGGATTTCCTTCAGATTCTACTAAATATAATTCAGCATAATACATGTCATTAACATTTTGACGATCTGGCAATGCCACACATAATGGTTCTGCATAATAATCTCCATTATCATAAGTTCCTGTAACATTTACATATGGATTCTCACTATTGAATAATGCAGTTCCTTTAGGGTTTACACTATCCCCACTATAATTCCAAACATCTAATCTAAAATTAGCTGGATAATGACGACCGTTTTCATCACAGTAGTTACCAAATACACAAAGATAAATAGCTTTTAAAGTATCAAAATCAAAGAACAAATAACCGTACTCATCTGCAAATCTTTCATCATAACAAAGTACTTCAACATCTACATATTTTTTCACACCATTTCTAAGGTCTATAGAAATTGGTAATGCATCTTGTACAAAATTTTGAAATTCTGCTGGCCCATAGTCATCATTTTCACGAGGGGCTAAATACACGATGTTTTCATCGCTATCTAACACAGCAAAATATTCTAAGGAATACATGCCCTCATCTAAGGTTAATAATGCAGATTCCTGAGTCATCCACCCTCCATCTCCATTAGGAATTACAGGTACGTCGATATAATCTCCAGAAACCCATTCTTCAGATCCCATCAAGGTAAGACCAACTCTCACAACGGCGGGAGCTGCATCAGAACATGCAGGCACATCTAAATGCGATTTATTCTGTGATGCCTTATTGAAATCTTGGAGTAATGCACCAAAAGAAAGACTTACCTGATCTACATTTTCTCCGGGGGAATCTCCGGAACTTTCATCCTTACTACAGGATGTAAATAACATTGCAAAAGTTGCAATGAACATTAAATAAACTTTGTAATTTTTCATAATAAATAGTTTAGATTAATAATTAATTGAATGGTTAATAAAAATTTTTAATGGTCAAAATATGACACCTCATTTGCTGTCTTGTCTAATTCTTCACTTAATTTGTGTCTTTCCAAGATCAAAAATTAGAATCGACATAATATTTCTTATTCGTTTCTATAATCTAGTGTGAAACATGGGTGAATCTTCAAAATTGTAGAAAATATAGCCATAAGCAAATGCAAAACGTTGATCATAACATAG
This sequence comes from uncultured Flavobacteriaceae bacterium, assembly GCA_963816375.1. GTDB lineage: Bacteria > Bacteroidota > Bacteroidia > Flavobacteriales > Flavobacteriaceae > Gillisia. Next base: position 18,061 of record CAWFKK010000010.1, on the reverse strand, counting down.
TACTTCTACGGGAACATAATGTTTAACGCCCTCTCTTATATTAATTTCAATTGGAAGGGGAGTATTTACAAAATTTTGAAATGCGGTATTCCCATAATCATCATATTTTCTGGGAGCAAGATATAAGACATTAGCATCCGGCCCTTTATCATCTAGTACTGCAAAATATTCTAATGTATAATGATCTACTGGTAAGAAGATTTGTTCTAAATCTTGAGTAAACCATGAATCTGGGTAGCCATCTTTATCTGTATCTACTCCTTCAGAATTAACTTTAATTTCAATAAAATGGGTATCGCCATTTATTCCTGTTATCCAAGATCCTTTGCTGTTCTTTAATGCTACTCGTATATACAACGGGACTTCATTTTTACACTCTGGAATACCTATTTTATATTTATTGAAAAAATCAGACTTTTCCATGGATATTAAATTTCCAAGAAAACTTCCAAAAGAAAGAGTCCCTGTATTTTCCTGGTAAGCTTTTTTAACCTCTGTTTCTTCTATCGTACAACTTGCAAAAAGGAAAGTCGTAATAATGACTACAGTAATGATTCTACATATTAACCTCATTAGTTATTTTTTTTAATTTTTTATTAAAACTGAACACACCTAGTGACCAATTATTAAAATTGATTTTAAGGCAAAAAATAAAAAGCAGGGTTATAATTTAGAATTGGGGGGCATAATAAATATAGAATTACATTGAAGTAAATGATATCCTATTTTAGAATAATACTAATATATAAGGATCTAAACAAGGCGTAGTATGGGGGAAATCCCCCAATTTTGGTAAGATTATAGTATTAAGTTGAAAATAAGATAGAATTAATTAAATGATCTAAATTTTTAACATGTTAAAAATTATAAAGGGATTATCAAATAATAAATCTCAAGGAAATGTGAGGAAATTTTACACAACTGTGACGTGGATTTGTGATTTGATTTTCAGATTATTACATAAAAAAACCCGAGAAAATTTCTCGGGTTTTTAATTAGATATATTTAAAATCTATCTGGCATAATACCAGTGACCATCAATTATTTCTACAACCTTCCATCCATACACTCTAGAAAAATAATACCAAACATCATTATGTCTAAGTACAGTTACCCCATATAAAGTATAATACTGGCCATTAGTATAAGTTGGAGCTGGAGTGGTTCCACCACCTGTACTACCGGGATACATATTGTTTACACCTTGAATATCTCCAGAAGACAATGCAGATCTTTGCACATTGTATAAACTTCCATCAGTTTTAGTAATGGTAGGTTGCCCATTACTTGAGAATGAATAAGGACCATACATCATAATAGAACCAAAGTCTAAAGTAGATGTAAACTCATCTCCACCCATTCCACTATCGGCATACGTATCAAAGTTATGCTCTCTCCCACTTTGAATGTTAGAATAGTTGATAGTTATCTGTCTATCTCTGTCTATTCTACTTTGTTCGTGATAAAGCCCGATAGCGTGTCCAATTTCATGGATAGTATTACCAGTACTACATCCTGAAGCAAGGGTTATACTTTGGCTACCTCCAACCATACCTACATAAGAGGAACATCCTGATCCTGAAGTAAAGTTAATGTAGTTGGATTGACTTGTTCTCTGCACAAAATTTAAAGAGGTTTTAGATTCCCAATGTGCTATAGCATCTGTTACACGGTAGCTATCTGGTAAATTACTATCTATAGTATAATAAACCGTGTTATTAGGCCACATTCCTGAGGTTCTTCCCACACTTTTTTGCTGTGGTTCTTCTCCTTTATTATAAACCAGTGTTTCCGAAGATTTATTGATCATATCTTTTCTGATAAGAATATCTCCTTCATAGACTAGGTCTCCATTAACATTAGCAACACTAATCTCTTGTCCTGCATAATTGATCTTGGAAATATTACCTGTTTCATCTGGGTAAGCAGCTTCTACATTTGCAAGTGTAGATGTGGTTTCTGCAATTTGTGGGGTAGTTTGTTCTGTTTCTTCAAACTCGTTTACTGAATCTTTACTACAAGACAGAATAGCTAGAGCTGGTAGTAAATAAAATAAATTCCTTTTTCTCATAAGTAGGGTAATAATTTTTAGTGAACAGATTTCTTTTTTTCATCTGTTCGGGGGTTAAAAAAATATTATGCTTACATAAGATTCAAAGTTCATTCCATAAAAAAATAACTAGCCAGCCAATTATTTAAGGACCAACAACTTATGAAGTGAATAATTCTCAGAAATACTTCAAAAAAAACTAATAATTAATAGAAAGCATCTTAATTTTAAATGAAAAAAACTTAGAAAATTATAATAAAAAAATATATTATTATAACACCGTGTGGGGGGAAGACAATTGGCGTTTTACTTTAAAGCAATGCGAACATAATATTTTTTCTGAATAATTATAAATTCTTTAACATAATAACAAAGAAAAGCTGCCCGGAAAGAATCCGGACAGCCTCTTCTATTAACACCTTCTAATTATTAAAAATAACTATTTGGTAATTAATAAAACTATCTCCATGAAAAGGTCATCCCCCCGGTTGACAAATCCACAGTGAGATAGTTTATTTTAAATAAAGATTATTGAGGGGGACCTGGAACATCTTCACAGATTACCGTTTCTATACTTATAAATACTGGATAGCTATATTCTGCACTTGAAAAAGTTAACTCTATAGCTGATTGATTACCTTCAGGAAATGCAATATCATTTGCACATAAGGTATGATAACAATCCACTAGAATTGCACCAGTATCATCACTTGGCCAAACTGTTACTTTGTAACCTTTAATTTTATCAAAATCTTCTGGAGTATCCAAAGTAACTACTATGTCAGAACCACTTAAAACTACATTTGCAGTTCCTAACAGAACATTTGGAGCTAATTCTCCTTTATCTGCTCTTAATTCAAAATTAGCTTCACCAGAAACTTCAAACTTACTAGTGGCATCTGCTAAATCAATAGTTGCTGAATAACATAAGCCTTCTATTGCTGTAGTTAATTCACAGTCTGAAGAAGAACAACCCACCACAGGATCTGTCCAACAACCATCCCCATCGGGATCTGTTTGTCCTTCTGTGGAAGAACATTTGGGACAAGTATCTTGTCCATTTAAAACATCGTCTCCATCTATATCTGGATCACAAACATCACCAACACCATTTTCATCAAGATCTGCTTGATTAGAATTAGCAACTGTAGGACAGTTATCTACTCCGTTTAAAATTCCATCCCCATCACAATCTGCTTGAGAATCATTTGGATCACAAGTATCTGGAACACCGTCACAATTAGAATCTGGTTCTTGATTAGGATTAGCTAGAGATGGACAATTATCTACTCCATTAAGAATCCCATCGTTATCGCAATCTGCTTCTGGATCTTGTAAGTCACATTCTTCTCCTCCCCCGTTTTCATCGTACATTGGCTCATCATCTCCACAAGAAGTTCCTTCTCTAAAATGGTAATAGGTATTAGTTACCTGTTTCTTCGTTATAAAGTTCTAATACCTGAGCATCAGTAATCACAAATTGACGTATGATTCCTTCTTGTGCATCATACACCTCAGGGAAATCTAATAAGGAAATTTCTATGTAATACTCATCTTCCACTCCAGTTCTATCTGGAAGTGCAATACAAATAGGTTTAGCATATGCATCTCCATTATCATAAATTCCGACCTCGTTCATTTGAGCTTCAGTTAATAACATTTCTCCTTTAGGAGCATTTGGATCTCCGGAATATTTCCAAGCGTTAATATTAAAATGTGCAGGAAAGTGTCTTCCAGAATCATTACAGTAATTACCGAAGGTGCAGAAGGTTATTACATCTACATTATTAAAATCAAAGAATAAGTATCCATATTCATCTGCAAAACGTTCATCGTAACAAAGCACTTCAACGTCAACATATTTTTTAACTCCTGCTCTTAGGTCAATACTTATTGGTAAAGCATCATTTACGAAATTTTGAAAATTTGCCGGACCATAATCATCATTTTCTCTTGGTGCGATCCATAGAACATTCATATCTGCATCTAGAACTCCAAAATATTCTAAACTATAAGTTCCTGGTGCTAATTCAAGTTCTGAAGATTCATCTGTGAACCAACTTATAACTCCATCGTTATTATAGTCCCCGGAACCTGCGATAGGTATTTGAATAAATCCTCCTTCATCTCCGTTTTGACCCGCTACCCAAGCATCGCCATTTTTTAAAGCCACTTGAACATAAGCTGGTGCTGCATCTGAGCAGCTTGGAATATCTGATAGATGTGATTTTAATTCAGCTTTACTTGACACAAAATCGTTTAATATCGCTCCAAATGATACTGAAGCTACATTTTTATCTGCTCCATCGTTCATATTATTTTCATCCTTACTACAGGATGTAAATAAGAGAGCGACTATTGCCAATCCAGTTAAATATTTATTGAAATTTTTCATAATTTAAGTATTGATAATATCAGATAATCAGGTGTCTATTTTTTTCAATTTAATGATGTAAATAGGCAGTTTAGGGAATACCTAATATTAGTTTGTGTTGGAAAGTTAAAAGCATCTGCAAATTTTGGATTTGCAGATGCTTCTTTTTTTAATTCAATTTTTCTAATTCTCCACATGCAATTGGCAGCAATGCTTCATAATTACCATTTACAGTTTTACCGTGTAGCACAATTGCTCTTTTTGTAAGAGGGTTCTGTGCGCTATTTAATACTGCAGCAGATATTAATCCACCTTGACCAAGAATAAACGTCTCTTGATAATCAATCTCCCCGGCAACACCCATGGCAACTGGTGAAATTTCTAATGGCAATAGAACATCTCCATAATATGGTAAGCCTTCTGCAAGAGTTAATATACCATCTGCACCTGCGGCTTCAGCAGGAGGACAATTTGCGTTTGCGCCATCTGCTTTCCCGTGAATGTGTTGTGCGTGAGATTTACCAGTTTCGGCACCTATTGCAAGAATACTAACAGTTAGTTCATTTCCAAATAATCTTAAGATAGCAGCTCCTTGAACTTTAGAGTTATTTAATGGATCAAGATCCACACAATAAAATGAAGCTTCTTTTCCAGGCTCATCAAAAATTGGTGGGGTGTCTACTCCTTCACAATCAGATCTAAAGTGGTAGTATGTATTATTTTCTCCATTATAAAGAGCTTTAACCTGAGTATCATTAAATACACCGAATCTAATTAATTCTCCTGGCCCTTCATTACTATCAAAGTCTAGTAATCTAATCTCACCGTAGTAAAGATCTTCACCATCTCTGTCTGGTAATGCAATACATAAAGGTTTAGCATAGTCATCACCATTATCATAAGTTCCAACGGTATTTTGTAATGCTCCGTTAGTTAATACATGCTCCTTTTGGATTATTAGCATCTCCACTGTAAGACCAAACTTCTAAACTAAAGTGTGCTGGAAAGTGTCTTCCATTTTCATCACAATCATTTCCAAAAACACATAAAGTAATAGTATCTACATTACTGAAATCAAAGAATAGATATCCATATTCATCTGCGAATCTTTGATCATAACAAAGTACCTCTACATCTACATATTTCTTCACGCCTAATCTTAGATCGATGTTTATTGGCAGCGCATTAGTTACAAATTCGGCAAAATTGGCTGGCCCATAATCGTCATTTTCTCTTGGTGCAATCCATAATACATTATTTTCTGCATCCAGTACAGCAAAATATTCTAACATATACTGTCCTGCAGGTAATGTAAGATCGCTAGATTCTTGAGTCATCCAACCCCCTTCTCCATTAGGAATTACAGGGATTTCTATAAATCCTCCGGCATCTCCATCTTGCCCTGATACCCATTCTCCATTTTGCATTAAAGCAACTCTAATTTTAGCGGGTGTTGCATCTGAGCAACTTGGAACATCTCCCGTAAGAGGAGCTTTGGTATTATTAGAAAAATCATTTAGTACTGCGGCAAAAGAAATGGTCGTTTTTCCTTCTGGGTTATCAGTCATTGAACTTTCATCTTTAGCACAAGATGAAAACAAAAGTGCGATCATGGCTACTAAGCCAACATAAAGTTTAATTTTTTTCATGACACATAGTTTTTAGTTAATAATAATTTAGAATGGTTAATAAAAGAAGTTGTCATTTTTACTATCATTTTAGCCTGATAGTTTTAATTAACTGCCTTAATAGTATTTATAAATAGTATTAAGGCAGTTATTACTTATATTGATTTTAATCTCTACAAACGTCTCCGTGTACAGCTACCCAGAATTCTCCATCTCCTGAATAAGTGAAATTGTAAACGTTTGGATTTGTTGATGATGGATCAGAATCATTAATTCCGTCTACATTAGGAAGTTTATCAAACTGGCCTGGCGCATCTGTTTCTGGTTTTAGATCACTTGTATAAATATGTAGTGTATTAAGATCTACTCCAGCTGCAGCGGTTACTGTCACTGTAATTCCAGTTCCAGTAGATGATATAGCTTGCAGTACCTACTAGTTTCTCTGGACCTATTTTATTGTTTCCAGCCCCTGCGTAGATATTAAATGAATTTCCATTTTGACTTGCTACAGTAAATAATTCTGCCCATCCCCATTTAGCGCTTACACTTAATCCGTCATTATCTTTTTTAGTCCAGGTATGATCCCCGAACATCCAGGCAGTATCACAAGATTTATTGTCTTCGTCTTCTGGACATCCATCGTTGCTTTCAGTTCCAGGTACATTTATACAATCATCATAACAATCTGGCACTCCATCTTCATCTGTATCAGTGATACATTCTTCTGGACATCCATAATTTTCTGCAGGTCCTGCATCAAAAGGACATCTGTCTATACAGTTATTAACTCCATCTCCATCTGAATCTACTGAACAATCCTGTACTGGACATCCATCACTTCCAGGAGCTCCTGCTAAATCGGGACATGCATCACATCCATTAGGTATACCATCTCCATCAGAGTCTAGACCATCACTATAACCAGGACATACATCACATACATCTCCTACTCCATCTTGGTCTGCATCTGCTTGATTAGCATTGGAATCTTCTACACAATTATCACATACATCACCTACTCCATCTTCATCTGCATCTGCTTGATCTGGATTGGCAGTATTTGGACAATTGTCACATGCATCACCAATTCCATCTTCATCTGTATCTAATTGATCCGGATTGTAAGAATTCAGACAATTATCGGTATCATCATCAATTCCATCACAATCTGCATCATTTGGTCCACATGGTTCATCCCCGCAACCTTCTCTAAAGTGGTAGTAGGTTGAATTACCATTATCATTATACAACGCCAATACTTCAGCATCTGTAATAGTGAAAGTTTGTTTTAATCCTGCAGGTGCATCATATGCTCCATCAAAATCTAAAATAGTTACCTCAACATAATAAGTATCTACCCCTGTTCTGTCTGGTAATGCTATACATAATGGTCTTGCATAAGCCTCTGATGGATTTTCGTAAAATCCGGTATCATTGGTAAGAGCTCCATTGGTTAATAAAACACCTTTTGGATCATTAGGCTCTCCACTATAGGTCCATGCTTCTAAACTGAATCTAGCTGGGAAGTGACGTACATTCTCATCGCAGTAGTTACCAAATACGCATAATGTGATTGTATCAACAGTAGTGAAATCGAAGAATAAGTATCCATATTCGTCTGCCATTCTTTCATCATAGCACAATACTTCTACATCAACATATTTTTTAACCCCCACCCGAAGATCTATTTCTATAGGAAGTGGGTCGCTTACAAACGCAGCAAAATTAGCAGGACCATATTCATCATTAGATCTTGGCGCTATCCACAATACATTATTAGCTGCATCTAATACAGCAAAATATTCTAAGGTATATGTGTCTTCAGGCAATTCCAGATCATCAGATTCATTAGTCATCCATCCACCATCTCCATTAGGTACAACGGCAATTTCTATAAAACCTCCGGCATCGCCATCCTCACCTGCTACCCAATCACCTTCAGAATTTCTTAATGCAACTCTAACTTTAGCTGGAGCTGCATCTGAACATTCCGGTACGTCACCGGTAAGACTTTGTTTTAATGCAGCTCTAGTAGCATTAAAATCATTTAAAATAGCTCCAAAAGAGATCGAAGCGGTCGTTGAAGTATCCTTCACACCACTTTGTTCATCTTTACTACAAGAAGTAAAAAACATTGCAAGAACTAAAATGAAAGTAATGCTGAGTTTTAAATTTTTCATAATTAAATAGTTATTAGGTTAATTATATTTAGAATGGTTAATAAAAAGCAATCATAACTCACCGGTGTGGGACCAATTACATAATTAAATAAGGTGAATAGTTGGGATTTGATAAGACACAAGTAGGGGTGGCGGGGGTTTGTCTTATATAGGTAAATATAGATTCATTATCTAAAATCTTATATGGGGGAAAACACCTATATTTTATTCAAATCAAGATTAAGCTTCTCGCAAATCGATCAAATTATGATTGATCGCATAGATAATACTCTCCAGAATAGTCTCAGAATTTGTTCTTTTTATGATGTTTGCGCGGTGCTTTTCTATTGTTTTAGGAGAGATAAAAAGTCGGTCTGAAATATCTTTAGTTTTATATCCTTTGCAAAGCAATTGAATGATCTCCTTTTCTCTACTTGTAAAACTATAGTCTGTTAAATGACTATTTTCTTCAAAACAATTATTTACCATTTCACAAATGCTCCCTACCTCTTCTTTTACCGATTGTCCTTCTTCAGCAAACTGTATCATCATAATATATTGACCGTGAAGCATTTTATCGAGCTTAGAAAAACTAATATTCGCATTCCTTATTTTATTGTCTCCTAGTCTAAGAGCGGTTCTGGTTGTTGCCTGCATATGTTTTCCCCGTGCAAAGTTTCTAAGGCTTGCTTTTACCTTTATCTTATTCTCACAATTCACAAAATCTGTAAGTTTTAAGCCTTCTGTCTTGTCAACTCTAAAGGTTTGTTTAAATGCATCATTCATAGATACAATATCTTCCTGTTGTAATAAGATAACAGGATTACTCAAGAGATTGAATAAACCTAAAAATGCATCTTTCCAGTAATTAGAGAGTGATAAATTGGCATAAACCTGATCTATAAGGCGTTCACTAAGTGACTTTGAAGAGACAGAATCATAGAAAATTTCATCTAAAATATATTTATATTCTTTTTCTACTTCAGATTTAGCCGAAAGTTCCGCATACATTATCAACCAACTTTTATTAAGAAAATGAGTTGATTTAAAGTTCTCTAAATTTTTTAAATGTTGATTGGTAAAAGAGGTGTGATCTATAAGTATAATATCCGGAAGTAATTTCATTGCTAATGTATAAGCAGTGTGAATAGAATTCACCACACTCATATCAAAATACATACTTAAACCTTCCTGTAATTCGCTAACTAATTCTGATTGTTGACTTATTAAAATAAGCTGTTTTTTTTCTGTTCTCATCCTCAAATTTTTTACAATAAAGATTCCTAACCCTTTAGGTTAATAAAAATTAGATTTGGGAGGATGAATTCTTAATAGCATGGCATCATGCAGAATTAAAAATTCTTTCGGGGGGAAAGTTGAAAACAATAGGGTATTAAAAACTTAATATTGAGGTATTTAACGTGGGGAGGGGAATACTCTTTTTTATTGAGGGTAAATAAGAGTGTTTATTTTTGGGATTTTAAATATAGGGGATTTTACCCATTTACGAAAAAAATTTTGCGTAATATTATCCTTACATTCACTTCTAATTTATTCGCTATAAGCTCATTAGAAAACGATATAATTTTTAATTATTCATTTTTCCGAAGATATAGATTAAAAAAGTCATTTTGCTGAAACCGATAATTAATCTGATTTAGATCTATTTGGCATAATATCGCTTTCAATTCTAAAAATTTTACCTATAAATTAACAGCTGCTAATTGGGGGTTACTTTTTAGTTAGCAACGGTTTAAGTACCTTTGCCCCCTTGATGAAAAATATGGCTAGAGCTGAAGAAAATATAGAAGTATTAGGGGCCAGGGTTCATAATTTAAAAAATATAGATGTAACCATTCCCCGAGAAAAATTAGTGGTTATTACAGGACTTTCCGGATCTGGAAAATCATCTTTAGCATTCGATACTATTTATGCTGAAGGTCAACGTAGATATATAGAGACTTTCTCTGCATATGCGAGACAGTTCTTAGGAGGTTTAGAAAGACCAGATGTAGATAAAATTGAAGGTTTGTCTCCCGTAATTGCCATAGAGCAAAAAACTACCAGTAAAAACCCCAGAAGTACCGTTGGTACCATTACAGAGATATACGATTTCCTGAGATTACTTTTTGCCAGAACTGCAGATGCCTATAGTTATAACACCGGTGAAAAAATGGTGAGCTATACCGATGAGCAAATTCGTAATCTGATCATCGAAGATTTTAAGGATAAAAGAATAAGTATACTTGCTCCTATAGTAAGATCTAGAAAAGGACATTATCGTGAACAGTTTGAACAAATTGCCAAAATGGGATTTGTAAAGGTGAGAACAGATGGGGAAGTTCGCGATATTGTGAAAGGAATGAAACTCGATAGATATAAAACCCATGAGATCGAGATTGTTATAGATAGATTGAAAATTGATGATAGCATTCAAAACCAAAAACGTTTAGAAGAAAGCATTAATACTGCCATGTATCATGGAGATGATGTGTTGATGATCATGGAACAAGATTCTGGAGAAGTAAGATACTTCAGCAGAAATTTAATGTGTCCCACAACAGGGATCTCTTATCCAAATCCAGAACCAAACAATTTTTCTTTCAATTCTCCCAAAGGAGCTTGCCCAACCTGTAACGGTATTGGAACGTTGCATAAGGTGAATATAGATAAGCTTATTCCAGATACTTCAAAATCTATAAAAAAAGGCGCTCTTGCCCCACACGGTCCGCAAAAAAAGAACTGGGTTTTCTCTCAACTAGAACTTATAGCAGAGCGATTTGATTTTTCTCTTGCAGATCCTGTAAGCAGTATACCTGCAGAGGCTATGGAAATGATCTTATACGGTGGAAAAGAGAAATTCTCAAAATCTTCAAAAAGTCTGGGAATAACGCGCGATTTTAAAATTGATTTTGAAGGAATTGCCACCTTTATAGAAACCACTTATCATAATAATGATTCTACTTCGCTTAAACGCTGGGCTAAAGAATATATGGACAAGATTGAATGTCCAGATTGTCATGGCTCAAGATTGAAAAAAGAATCGCTTTACTTCAAAATTAACGATCAGAATATAGCCGAGTTATCTTCAAAAGATATTACAGATCTAGCCGATTGGTTTCAAGATCTTAATTCTAAACTCAGTGAAAAACAGCTCACCATTGCTTCCGAAGTAATTAAGGAAATAAAAACAAGGTTACAGTTTTTGGTAGATGTTGGTTTAACATATCTATCATTAAATAGAGGTTCAAAATCGTTATCGGGGGGAGAAGCTCAAAGAATTAGACTTGCAACTCAAATTGGCTCGCAATTGGTTGGAGTGCTATATATTCTGGATGAGCCTAGTATTGGGTTACATCAGCGTGATAATGAGAAACTGATAAACTCTTTGGTGTCTTTAAGAGATATCGGGAATTCTGTGATTGTGGTAGAGCACGATAAAGACATGATAGAAAGAGCAGATCATGTGATTGATATTGGACCAAGAGCTGGAAAACATGGGGGTGAAATTATTAGCCAGGGAACCCCAGAAGAGATTAAAAAACACGATACTATTACTGCAGCTTATCTTAACGGAACCAAGAAAATTGAAGTTCCAAAGAAGAGACGAAAAGGAAATGGAAAAACTTTAGAACTTAAAGGCGCTACAGGGAATAACCTCAAAAATGTTTCTATTAAAATTCCTTTAGGTAAAATGATAGCGGTAACCGGAGTTTCAGGAAGTGGGAAATCTACCCTAATAAATGAAACCCTATACCCTATTATGAATGCTCATTACTTTAATGGAGTAAAAGTGCCTATGCCGTATAAAAGCATAAAAGGTCTGGAACATTTAGATAAAGTAATAGACATTAACCAGACGCCAATTGGAAGAACGCCAAGATCTAATCCTGCAACGTATACCGGTGTATTTTCTGAAGTAAGAAATCTTTTTGCAAAGACCCCGGAGGCTATGATTCGTGGTTACAAACCCGGAAGGTTTAGCTTCAACGTAAAAGGTGGAAGATGTGAAACTTGTAAAGGTGGCGGATTACGGGTTATTGAAATGAACTTTTTACCCGATGTTTATGTTGAGTGTGAGACTTGCCAGGGAAAAAGATTCAATAGAGAAACACTGGAAATTAGATATAAGGGAAAATCTATTTCTGATGTTTTAGAAATGACTATTAATGAAGCAACTACTTTCTTTGAACTTATTCCAAAGATCCATAGAAAATTAAAAACCATTCAAGATGTTGGGCTGGGCTATGTTACGCTTGGGCAACAAAGCACAACGCTCTCTGGAGGTGAAGCTCAGCGTATTAAACTGGCAACAGAACTTTCAAAACGAGACACCGGAAATACTTTTTATATTTTAGATGAACCAACTACCGGATTACATTTTGAAGATATTCGTGTTTTAATGGAAGTTTTGAATAAATTAGCAAACAAAGGAAACACTGTTCTTATCATAGAACATAATATGGATGTCATTAAAATGGCAGATTATATTATAGACATTGGATATGAAGGTGGTAAAAATGGTGGTAAAGTATTGGTAACAGGCACCCCAGAAGAAGTTGCTAAGCACAAAAAGAGCTACACCGCTCAATTCCTAAAAAAAGAATTAAACTAAATATAAGATTTTGAACAAAGACTTGATGAATACAAAGCGAGGCAATAAAGCCTGGAATGAAATTAGAACCAACGATTCTTGGGCCATTTTTAAGATAATGGGAGAATTTGTAAAAGGTTATGAAAAACTGAGTCAGATTGGTCCATGTGTTTCCATTTTTGGATCTGCGCGAACAAAACCAGATCAAAAATATTACAAACTTACAGAACGTATTGCTCAAAAAATTGTAGATCATGGATACGGTGTAATTACCGGAGGTGGTCCTGGTATTATGGAAGCAGGTAACAAAGGTGCTCACTTAGGCGGAGGAACTTCTGTTGGATTGAACATAGATTTGCCTTTTGAGCAACATGACAATCCATATATAGATCAAAATAAAAGTTTAGATTTTGATTACTTCTTTGTGAGAAAAGTAATGTTTGTAAAATATTCTCAGGGGTTTGTAGTTATGCCTGGAGGTTTTGGAACTTTAGATGAATTGTTTGAAGCCATCACCCTTATTCAAACCAATAAAATTGATAAATTTCCTATCATACTTGTTGGAACCGATTTTTGGGGTGGATTGATAGATTGGGTTAGATCTACACTTTTAGATACTTTTGAAAATATAAGTGCCGGAGATATGGATCTTGTTCAAGTGGTAGATACAGAAGATGAAGTTATCGAGATCTTAGATAAATTCTATGACGAATATAATTTAAGCCCGAACTTCTAAAATTCTGTTTAGATTATTTACAGATAATTTGCTTTATTTATCTTTAATTCTATTTATTTTCACTTATAAATTAATGCCCATTCTCCCTTGAACGTTAAGCTACTACTTGTAATTGTTTTTTTGTACTTAGGGGGAATCCTTGGGTATGGTCAAACTCGAACCGAAATTACTGCGGTTTTAAATGACTCTACCCGTATTTTTAATATCCAGCAGAAGATCATTTACAAGAATAGCAGCAATGAAGTGATGGAGGATATCTATTTAAACGATTGGGCAAATAGTTATAAAGATAAAACCACTCCCCTTGCTAAAAGGTTTGCAGAAGATTATTTAAGACGATTTCATTTTGCCAAAGAGGAAGAACGTGGATACACAAAAATTTACAGCGTTACCGATGCAAACGTTAGACCCCTTACCTGGTCTAGAGCAGATTCTATTCCAGATGTGGTTCATGTTTATCTAGGCCAAGATTTGAAGCCGGGAGACTCTACCGAAATTGACCTCCTATATCAGGTAAAGATTCCTTCAGAAAAATTTACTCGTTATGGGTATGACGATAATGGAAATTTCAAATTAAAATATTGGTATATCACTCCTGCGGTTTATGATGGAGAATGGAAATTGTATAGCGACAAAAATTTGGGGAATCAATATTCACCTCCAATTAATGTAAAGCTTAAACTTTCTACAAGACCTTATTTATATGTTGCTTCTCCGCTCACAAATGACAGGTTAGTTACAGAAGATAAATATAAAACCTCTTATCTCTCCGGAACCAATGTTGTTACCTCAGATCTTTATCTTACTAAAACCTTCAGGTTTGAATCCCATCAAATAAATTCTAAAGAAATCCTTACTAATTTAGAAGATGAAGGCCTCAATCCTGAGATCAAAAATTTCTTACTAGAAAGGATCATGAAATTCCTTGAACAAAGATTAGGAGAATATCCTCATAAATCTTTGATGATTACTAAAGACGAATATTTAGATAAACCTGTTTACGGTTTAAATCAACTTCCACATTTTATTAGACCTTTTCCCGATGGATTTCAGTATGACATGAAACAACTGAAAACTATTATCAATAATTATATAAAAAACACCATTCTTATTAATCCAAGAAAAGAGCAATGGCTTTATGATGCTATTCAGATCTCTTTGATGATGGATTATGTAGATCAATATTATCCTAAAATGAAACTTTTGGGAAGTTTAAGCGATGTTATTGGAATTAGATGGTTTCATGCAGCAGATCTTGAGTTTAATGATCAATATCCATTCTTATATCAGCACATGGCGAGAATGCATATGGATCAATCTCTCGCTACCTCACAAGATTCTTTAGTAAAATTCAATCAGAATATAGCCAATGCTTATAAAGCTGGAGCTGGGTTTCATTATATGGAAGAATTTTTGGAAACAGATGCTGTAAAAAAATCTATTTCAGAATTCTATAAGACCAATGTTCTTAAACCTACAAGTACAGCAGAGTTTGAGCGAATACTGAAAAAAAATGCCAATAAAGATGTAAACTGGTTTTTTGAAGACTTTGTTCAAACCGATGATAAAATAGATTTTAAGATCTCTAAACTTAAAAAAAGGCCAGATTCTTTAGAAGTAACTATTAGAAACAAACGGGGCAACGGTATGCCTGTTTCTCTTTACGGATTAAAAGATGGAAAGATTGTCTATAAAGAATGGGTAGAAAATATTGGTTCTCATAAAACGGTAACAATCCCTCGCGACAGCATAGAAAGATTAGCACTTAATTATGAGGCTGCAATTCCTGAGGTTAACCAAAGAGATAATTATAAAGCAGTTACCACGCTGTTAAATAAACCAATTCAGTTTAGATTATTTCAGGATATAGAAGATCCCCATTACAACCAAATGTTTTTTATGCCAGAGTTTAGCTATAACCTTTATGATGGTTTAGCAATAGGCCCTAAACTTTACAATAAAACATTTTTAAGCAGAAATTTTGATTTTAAGATCTCGCCAAAGTTCGGTTTTACTAGTAAAACTATAGTAGGTTCTGCTGCCGTTTCTAATACTCAATATTTTGATGATCAGAATCTGTTCGCTATGAAATATGGAATTAGCGGAACCAGATTTTCTTACGGTTACGATCTTTTCTATAATAAGTACACTCCATTCTTAGGCTTCTATTTTAGAAATTCTTATCTACGAGACAATTTAAGACAGAGTTTGTTTATTAGAAGTGTGAATGTGGAACAAGACCTGAATCCGCTAAACCCAATAGAACAACCCAAGTACAATGTCTTTAATATCAATTATAATTTTAAAGATGCTAATCTTGTAGATTATTTTTCTGGAGGTATAGATTATCAATTAGCTAAGAACTTTAGTAAAGTTGCGCTTAATTTAGAATATAGAAAACTATTCAGAAATAACCGACAATTGAACTTACGTTTATACGCCGGAACCTTTTTGTATAATGACGAAACCGATAATGATTATTTTAGCTTTGCTTTAGACAGACCTACAGATTATCTTTTTGATTATAATTATTACGGTAGAAGTCAGGATTCAGGACTCTTCAGTCAACAAATCATTTTAGCGGAAGGAGGTTTTAAATCTAAATTAGAACCTGCATACGCCAACCAATGGATTACTACTTTAAATGCAAGTACCAATCTTTGGAAATGGATCTACGCTTACGGCGATGCAGGATTGGTAAAAAATGAGTTCAGCAATGCTAAATTTCTGTATGATTCTGGGATTAGATTGAGTTTTGTAGCAGATTATTTTGAACTGTATCTTCCTGTTTATTCAAATTTAGGATGGGAAATTGGTCAGGAAAACTACGACCAAAAGATCAGATTCATAGTAACTTTAGACATTAATACCCTTATTAAACTCTTTACCCGAGAGTGGTATTAGAAGAAATTTAACGCCTTGAAAATGAAATCTTAATTTGATTAGAATTTACAAGTCAAATTATATTATTCTCAAAATTTACTTCATATTTGCAAAATAATTGCAGATATTTTAATCTAAGGTCAAATTTATATATTAAACCAATTTTTAAGGCCGATATATTGAATTGTATTTAACCTTAGTTTTAGCTATATTTGTTTCTATTCAAACATAATTTCATGCAAAGCGAAACACAATCTAAAGAAACCATTTCTTTTGAAGATTTTAAAACAGAAGTTTTAAAAGACTATAAAATTGCAGTCACCAGCCGTGAGTGTAGCTTACTTGGGAGAAGAGAAGTTCTTACCGGAAAGGCCAAATTTGGAATTTTTGGCGATGGAAAAGAAATTCCTCAATTAGCAATGGCAAAGGTTTTCAAAAATGGTGATTTTAGATCTGGATACTATCGAGATCAAACTTTCATGATGGCAATTGGAGCCTTAAACATCCAACAATTCTTTGCCGGACTTTATGCTGATACTTCTATTGAAGAGGAGCCAATGTCTGCCGGAAGACAAATGGGAGGTCATTTTGCTACTCATAGTTTAAATGAAGATGGAAGCTGGAAAAATTTGATGCAACAAAAGAATTCAAGTGCAGATATTTCTCCAACAGCCGGACAAATGCCACGATTATTAGGTCTTGCACAGGCTTCTAAGATCTACAGAAATGTAGAAGGAATAGATGCAGAAAATTTCTCTGAAATGGTAATGAAATCGCCTGGGGAACTATTGGTAATGCCAGTACCAGTGAAGGACATTTTTGGGAAACCATAAATGCTGCCGGAGTATTACAAGTACCTATGGTTATGAGTGTTTGGGATGATGAATATGGAATTTCTGTTCATGCCAAATATCAAACTACAAAAGAAAATATCTCTGAGATCTTAAAAGGTTTTCAAAGAGATGAAAATAATAAAGGGTATGAGATCATTATCGTTAATGGTTGGGATTATGTAGCCCTTGTAGAAGCTTATGAAAAAGCTTCAAAAATTGCGAGAAAAACACACTCTCCGGTTTTAATTCATGTAAAAGAACTTACACAACCTCAAGGTCATTCTACTTCAGGATCTCATGAGCGTTATAAAGATGAAGATAGATTAAGCTGGGAACGAGCTTATGACTGTAATGTGAAATTCAAGGAATGGGTCATTGAGAATAATTTTGCTACAGAAGAAGAGCTTGATGCCATAGATAAGGAAATCAAGAAAGAAGTTAGAGATGGGAAGAAAGCCGCCTGGACTGCTTATTCTCAACCTATGAAGAATAAACTTTCAGAACTTTTGCCGCTTCTTGAAAATGCTGCAAACGCTAGCAACAACAAAGACGCTGTAAATAGTTTAGCAAAAGAACTTTCAGAAATTAAAGATCCGCTTAAAAAAGATCTATTAGTTGCTGCGAGAAAAAGCATGCGTTATCTTATTGGACTAGAAAGCGATGCTAAATCTCAATTAGCTGAATGGATCACTGCATATACCAATGAATCTCAACCTGAATATAGCAGCCATTTATATTCTGAATCAGATCAAATAGCTCAAAATATTGAAGAAGTAGCTCCTGAATATTCTGAAGATTCTAAAG
>CAWFKK010000009.1:0-350806 GCA_963816375.1 uncultured Flavobacteriaceae bacterium | reverse complement strand
AAACAGAATAAATCTTTTGCTCACATTAAAGAAGTCCCTGAAAGCAAAAAAGCAATTCTCGATTATAAGATCCTTCAGAAATTGGATAATTATTATCTCTTAGAAATAGATCTTCATACCGGGAGACATCATCAAATTAGAAGTCAGTTATCTTCTATAGGTTGTCCAATAAAAGGCGATCTAAAATATGGATTTGATAGAAGCAACAAAGACGCAAGTATACATCTTCACGCTAGAAAACTCACTTTTGAACATCCTGTAAAAAATATACCAATAGAAGTTATAGCTCCTACGCCAAACGATCCTATCTGGAACGCGATCAATATTTTATAATTTGCTTAACGTATAAAATAGTATTTTTAAGCAAAAATATACAAGATCATGAAATGGCAAGGTAGAAGACAAAGTTCTAATGTTGAAGACAGAAGAGGTAGCTCTAGTAAAGGTAAATTAATTGCCGGAGGAGGAGTTATAGGACTTATTATACTAGCCATTCAGCTATTTTCTGGTGGCGATACAACAGAAATCTTAAATCAGATCGAGAGCCAATCTTCTGCTCCAACAGAACAAAGAGAACTTACCGCAGAAGAAAAAGAATCAGGAAAATTTATTAATGCAGTAGTTGTAGATACTGAAGATATCTGGAATAAGATCTTTGCGGATATGGGATCTGATTATAGCGAACCTGGAGTTGTTTTATTTACAGATGCTGTGCAAACCGCCTGTGGTGGAGCTTCTGCGGCTACGGGACCTTTCTACTGTCCTTCAGACCAGAAAGTTTATATGGATCTTGCCTTTTTTGATGAATTGAAAAATAGATTTGGAGCCAAGGGTGGAGATTTTGCTATTGCCTATGTAATAGCTCATGAAGTTGGACATCACGTGCAAACTTTGGTAGGTACTTCAAGTCAAGTAAGACAATTACAACAAGGTAAAAGTCAGTCAGAAGCAAATGAACTTTCGGTTGCTATGGAATTGCAAGCCGATTTCTATGCCGGAGTTTGGGCTCATTATAATAAGAAATATTTAGAAGAAGGTGATATTGAAGAAGCTATAAGCGCAGCCAATGCCGTTGGAGATGATGCTATTCAAAAAAGTACTCAAGGAAGAATTGTTCCCGATGCTTTTACCCATGGAACTTCAAAACAACGTATGGATTGGTTTATGAAAGGTTATAAAACCGGAGATGTGAACCAAGGTGATACTTTTGGAGCATTAGGATTAACTAGATAAATGATCTTATTCCAAAAATAAAAAAGCCTCCAATTATTAAATTGGAGGCTTTTTTATTTTAGTTGAAAATGAGTTAAAGCAACTTTTTCTTTGCTATTTCATCTAAAGCTAAGTTGTCTTTACTCCCAACATGTGTATGTTTTTTACCCATTACAGGCTTGTAAGTTCCATCCTGTACTTGCCCTCCAATTTCTTTATAGGCGTCTCTAAAAGTTCCACCCTTAATCACTAGATCGTTAATACTATCTACAGTAAATAAATATTTATATTTTTCATCCTGCATATCGATGTCTTTCACTTTAATCAAAGCGATAGAATAGATAAAAATATCTAAGATCTCTTTTATATCTTCAACAGCGTAGATCCTGTTTTCTTTTATAAGCTGAAAATCCCTATGATAACCACTTGGCAAATTATTGGTTATCAAGATCATTTCAGTTTGCAATGCTTGTATTTTATTGCATTTTCCTCGAATTAATTCAAAAACATCTGGATTCTTTTTGTGCGGCATAATGCTACTTCCTGTAGTCAATTCATCAGGGAAAGATGATAAACCCAAAATTCTGACTCATATACAAGCAAATATCCATAGCAAAACGGGACATAGTATTACATAAACCACCGAAGCTATATTAGAAGCAATCGTACGTTCACTTTTACCTCTGCTCATTTGTGCGGCAACCACATTATATTTTAAGGTTTTGAAAACCCATTTCTTTGGTTGTTAATTCTCTGTCTATTGGAAAAGAACTACCATAACCCGCAGCAGAACCTAATGGATTTTGATCCACCGTTTTTATAGCTGCATGTAAAAAATATAGATCATCAATCATCAATTCTGCATAGGCTGAAAACCATAACCCAAATGATGATGGCATAGCAACTTGTAAATGTGTATATCCAGGTAATAATTTCTCCTTATGTTTTTCTGCTAAACCTAAAAGTTTTCACATCTTTCATTTTTCGTTTTACATAATGCTTTTAAATTCTCTTTATAATAGAGTTGTAATGCCACTAAAACCTGATCGTTTCTGGAACGCGCCGTATGGATTTTTTTCCACATCGCCAAGATTTTGTTAATTCAAACTCTATTTTAGAATGAACATCTTCAAATTGTGCTTCGATCTTAAAATCGCCATTTTCAATTTGAACCAATATTTATCTAATTCTACAACGATTATCAACTTCATCAGTCGTTAAGAATTCCAATTTTTTAAGCATTTTAGCATGTGCTTTAGATGCTATAATATCATATTTTGCCATGAACATATCCAATTCCCTATCGTTTCCAACTGTGAATTTTTCTATTCTTTTATCGATTGATATGCCTTTATCCCAAAGTTTCATATGTAATTTTTGATCTCGTTTCAGCTTTAAAAATTTAAACTTCAACTAACGATATTAATTATTTTAAAGATTTTTCAACAGTTCAATATATTTTTTAATTCCTTCTTCAATTTCATTTAAATGAATAAATTCATCAGCTGAATGTGATCTGTGGAGTATCTCCTGGCCCTAATTTTAAAGAAGGACAGATAACCATGCTTGATCTGATAAGGTTGGAGAGCCATAAGTATCCTTCCTAATGCTAATCCTGCTTTTACCAATGGATGATCTATTGGAATTGATGATGAATTTAAATGCAAAGTCTTGGGTTATAGAATCTACCGGTGCTTTTTTTTGAAAAATTCGGCAATTTCAGCATTGGTATAGCTATCATTTACACGTACATCAATTACCAAATCTACATTCGCCGGCACCACATTATGCTGTTCTCCAGCATTTATTTGAGTGACCGTTAATTTCACTTCTCCAAGACTTTCAGAACTTTTTTCAAATGCTAAATTCTCAAACCAGTTGAGCATTGAATCAGTTTTATAAATAGGATTATTATCATTTGGATGTGCTGCATGACTTGGAGTTCCTTTCACTTCCGCATCAAAAACCACTAAACCTTTTTCTGCAACTGCCATATTCATCAAGGTTGGTTCTCCTACAATAGCAACGTCAATCTTAGGAAGAATTGGTAGTAAACTCCAATTCCATTTTTACCATTGATCTCTTCTTCTCCAGTCCCGGCAAAAACCAAATTATATTTTAGATCTTTATGATTATAAAAATAAGTGAATGTCGCAAGTAAAGAAACTAAACACCCACCAGCATCATTACTCCCTAAACCATATAATTTTCCTTCTGCAACATTGGCTTTAAAAGGATCTTTGGTATAAGCCGAATTTGGTTTTACTGTATCGTGATGAGAATTTAACAGCAACGTAGGTTTGGCTGCATCAAAATGCTTATTTACTGCCCAAACATTATTAAGATCTCTGTTATAAGAGATCTCATTTTTCTGCATCCATGCTTCCAAAATTAGCGCAGTTCCTTGTTCCTCTCTCGAAAATGATTGAGTTTGAATGAGATCCTTCAGCAAATTTATAGCTTGTTCCTGCAGCTCCTTAATATTCATTATTTAATGATTTTTGTATGAATTGCACTCTTTTTTAAAAGTCCGGCATCTCCCAAACTCACTTGAGACACTCCATTATTTAAAGCCTGAAAACAGTTATGAAGCTTAGGAAGCATTCCATCGCTAATCACTTTATTTTCTAAAAGCTCTTGATATTTTTTCTGATCTAAAATTTCTATCACAGAATCGTTATTAGAAGCATCTGCCAGCACTCCTTTTTTCTCAAAACAGTACAATAATTCGGTTTCACAAATTTTAGCCATGGCTGTAGCGATATCTGCAGCTACAGAATCTCCATTGGTATTTAATAGCTGACCTTCATTATCGTAAGAGATCGCAGAGAAAACCGGAGTAATGCCTTGATCTAATAACGAATTGATAAATGAAGTATTAATTGAAACCACATCTCCCACGAACCCAAAATCGATCTCCTTTACCGGTCTCTTTTTAGAAATAATACTTTTTCCATCTGCACCGCAAAGTCCAATGGCATTAATATCTAAAGCCTGAAGTTTAGCGACGATCTGCTTATTTATTAATCCCGCATAAACCATGGTGATCACTTGCATAGAATTCTTATCGGTGATCCTTCTGCCATCTACCATTTTAGTTTCGTACCCAAGTTTTGAGGCAATTTCTGTTGCAAGATTTCCTCCACCATGAACCAAGATCTTAGGACCTTGTTAATGCTGAAAAATCCTTTAAAAAAACAGAAAGAGATTCTTCATTTTCGATGAGCTTCCCTCCTATTTTTACAACTTTTAAAACTTGATCATTCATGCTGAGTTATCTTGATAATTATGATTTAAGTAAATTCTTTAAAACAGCTTGTGCAGCAAAAGTTCTGTTATTTGCCTGATGAATCACTTTTGAATTTTCACTATCTAAAACCTCATCTGCAATTACCACATTTCTTCTCACCGGCAAACAATGCATTACAGCTGCATTATTGGTTACTTTCAACTTTTCAAGATCGAACTTCCAAGTTTCATCGGTATTAAGAATCTGTCCGTAGTTATCATAACTGCTCCAGTTCTTCACATACACAAAATCGGCATCTTTTAAAGCTTCTTTTTGATCGTGAATCACAGGAGTATCGCCGGTAATTCTTTTATCAAGATCATAACCTTCAGGATTGGTAATTACAAAATCTACATCCAGCCTTTTCATTACATCAGCAAAAGAATTTGGAACAGATTGCGGCAAAGCTCTTGGATGCGGCGCCCACGTAAGTACAACTTTAGGTTTTTCTGTCTTTTTCAGCTCCATCACGGTAATAGCATCGGTTAATGCTTGCAACGGATGACCGGTAGCGCTTTCTAAGTTTACCACAGGCACAGAGGCGTACTTTTTAAAACTATTCATCACTTGCTCAGCCTCATCTTTATTCTTGTCTTTAAGACCCGGAAAAGCTCTTACAGCAATAATGTCACAATATTGAGAAAGTACGGCTGCCGCTTCTTTAATATGCTCGGCTTTATCTGAATTCATAACAGCTCCGTCTTCAAACTCCAACGCCCAACCATCGGTGCCGGCGTTCATCACCATCACTTCCATTCCTAATAATTTCGCAGCTTTTTCTGTACTCAATCTGGTTCTTAAACTTGCATTAAAGAATAACATCCCTAAAGTCTTTCCTTTTCCAAGTTGTGCCTGATCATTATTCTTTTTAAGCTGAATTGCTTCAGAAATCAAGGCTGGTAAATCTTCTATATCATTTAGATCTATATAATTCTTCATGCTTATATGGTTTCTTTTGATCTCTTAAGTTCTGCTTTAAGAGCATCAAAGAATAGATTAATATGTTCTTTTTTAATATTTAATGGAGGTAATATTCTCAATAATTTTTTATTTGAAGCGGCTCCTGTAAAAACCTTGTGCTTGAATAATAGGTCTTTTCTTAACTGAGCAACTTCAAAATCGAATTCTAAACCTAGCATTAGACCTCTTCCTTTTATTTGGACGATCTCTGGAATTTCTGCAGCCTTTTCCTTGAAGATCAATTCAAGCTCTTTGGCATTATTCATCAAATTCTCTTCCATCAAAACATCCAAGACAGCTATTCCCGCAGCACATGCTAAATGGTTTCCTCCAAATGTAGTTCCTAACATTCCAGATTTAGCTTCTATAGATTTATCTATCAGGATCCCTCCAATTGGAAATCCATTTCCCATTCCTTTAGCGATAGAGATTATTCCCGGGCGAATGCCATGTTTTTGAAAAGCAAAAAAATCACCAGTTCTACCATATCCAGACTGAACTTCATCTGCTATTAGCACTGCTCCATATTTTTCACAAGCTTGAGAAGCCTTCTTATAAAATTCTGAAGTAGCTTCATCTAAGCCTCCAACTCCTTGAATCACTTCAAAAATCACTGCAGCCGTGTCTCCCTTTTTCAATTCATTTTCTAAAGCTTCAGTATCATCAAAAGCCAATCTTACAACATTGTGGTCTTTATTGAAAGGTGCTTTAATACTTTCATTATCGGTAACCGCAACCACTCCGGAAGTTCTTCCGTGGAAAGCTTTTTCAAAATAAATGATCTTACTTTTTCCTGTGTGAAAAGAAGCTAATTTCAACGCATTTTCGTTCGCTTCTGCACCAGAATTACATAAAAACAACGCATAATCCTTCAATTTTGAAGCTTTTTGCAATTTATCTGCTAATTCCTGTTGCAACGGATTTTTAATAGAATTGGAATAAAACCCCAATTTTGCAACCTGCTCACTAATTGCTTTTACATAGGTAGGATGCGCATGGCCAATAGAGATCACGGCATGACCGCCATAAAGATCTAAATATTTTGTTCCATCTGCCTCATAGACAAATACGCCCTCCCCTTTTACAGGAGTGATATCGTAGAGCGGATAAACATCAAATAATTCCATTTTCAAGTTTGTATTTTGAATCTAATTCTAAAAATAATTTGCCTTTAACTGAAGCCCAAGGCTTTCTTCCAGGCCAAACATCAAATTCATGTTCTGAACAGCCTGTCCGGAAGCTCCTTTCAACAAATTATCTATAACACTGGTCACTAAAAGCTTATTATTGAATTTCTGCAATCTTACCAAACACTTATTAGTGTTCACTACTTGCTTTAAATGCAATTCTTCTTCAACCAAATGAGTAAACCGCATCTTTGTAAAATTCAGAATACATAGCTATTGCATTTTCTAAACTACCTGAATAATTGGTATATGCCGTAGCGTGAATTCCTCTGGAGAAATTCCCTCTATTCGGAATAAAATTTACCTCGGCAGCATGATCTGGCTGTAAAAATTTAATGCTTTGTCCTATTTCATTTAAATGCTGATGTTCAAAAGCTTTGTAACTGGAAAAGTTATTATCTCTCCAAGCAAAATGCGTAGTATCTGACAAGGAAGTGCCGGCACCTGTAGCTCCTGTCACTGCATTTACATGAACCTCATCTTTTAATAATCCATTAGCAGCTAATGGCAAAATTGCTAAACTTATAGCGGTTGCAAAACATCCCGGATTAGCTATATAATTCGCATTTTTAATCGCTTCTTTATTCATCTCCGGAAGACCATAAACAAAGGAATGATCTTCAGCTTTCATTCTAAAATCGGTACTTAGATCTATGATCTTAGTAGTTTCAGAAAATGAATGTTCTTCTAAGAACTTTTTAGAATTTCCATGCCCAAGACATAAGAATACTACATCTACTTCAAAATTGATATGATCTCAAATTTAAGATCGGTATCTCCTAAAAGATCCTGATGAATTGAGGAAACCATTTTCCCGGCTTGAGATGTGCTATAGATAAAGTCTAAGATTCACTTCCGGATGTCTTAATAAGATCCTTACCAATTCTCCGGCGGTATATCCCGCTCCACCTATAATTCCTGCTTGAATCATTATTGTTGTTTTACATGTTCATAGATCTTCCCGGCATTCGATAAGATCTTGATAAATCCTTTGGCATCATCTGCTGTCCAGGCTTTATTTTCTTCACCATATTTCCCAAAACTGCTGTTCATAAGATCGAATGGAGATTCTATTCCATCTAAAGCAAATCTGTACGGATGCAGCGTTAAAAACACTTTTCCGGTAACCTGGGCTTGAGAATTCTGAAGAAAGGCTTCAAAATCTCGCATTACCGGATCTAAATATTGCCCTTCATGCAAATGAGTTCCATACCAGTTGGCGATATAATCTTTATGCTGAAGTTGCCATTTGCTCAATGTATGTTTTTCCAATAAATGATGAGCTTTAATGGTAATTAATGCCGCAGCAGCTTCAAAACCAACTCTTCCTTTAATCCCAATAATGGTATCTCCCACATGAATATCTCTACCAATAGCATATTTTGAAGCGATGTTCTCCAAAATTTCAATATTCTTCTCCGGAGAATTCTCATCATCATTTACGGCGGTAAGTTCTCCTTTGGTAAAAGTTAAGGAAATTTGCTTAGACTCCTTTTCTACTAATGGAGAAGGATATGCACTTTCCGGTAATGGAGAAGAAGAAGTTAAAGTTTCTGATCCTCCAACACTTGTTCCCCAAAGCCCTTTATTTATAGAATATTTCGCCTTTTCCCAGTTCATATCTACTCCGTTTTCTTGCAGATATGCTATTTCTTCTTGTCTGGTAAGTTGCTTATCTCTAATTGGAGTAATAATTTTGATACCCGGTGCCAAGATCTGAAAGATCATATCAAACCTTACCTGATCATTCCCAGCACCTGTACTACCATGAGCAATATACTCTGCTCCAATTTCTTTAGCATAATTCACGATCTCTATTGCTTGAACAATTCGCTCTGCACTTACAGATAATGGGTAAGTATCATTTTTAAGAACATTTCCAAAAATGAGATATTTTACTACCTTATTGTAAAAGTTAGAAACCGCATCTATATTCTTATAGGTTTTTGCTCCTATCAGTTTAGCGTTGTTTCCAATCTTTTCAATTTCTTCTTTGGTAAATCCACCGGTATTAACACTTACTGCATGTACTTCAAAATTTTCTTCTTTTGAAAGATATTTTGCACAGTAAGAAGTGTCTAATCCGCCGCTATATGCTATTACTATTTTTTTCATGCTTGCTATTTTATAACTGAAACTCCTTGCAATACTACAAGAGTTAAACGTTTTCTTTATTAGTTTTATAGAAAAGGGTTTGCTTTATGCTCTTCAATCTCTTGAAAGCTTTCTCGTTCAATTTCTCTTTTTTCTCTAGATTTTTCTTCTTTGCAGGATCATATAACATTCCGGTACACAAACACATTTTTCGTTCGGTACGAGTAAGGATGTCATAATTCTTGCAAGTTTGACAACCGTTCCAAAAACTTTCATCTTCGGTTAATTCAGAAAAAGTTACAGGTTGATATCCAAGATCGTAATTGATCTTCATTACTGCTAATCCGGTGGTAATTCCAAAGATCTTAGCATTCGGATATTTACTTCTGGAGTGTGCGAAAATTGCTTTTTTGATATCTTTTGCCAGTCCTAAATTTCTATAATCTGGATGAACGATAAGCCCTGAATTGGCCACAAATTTCTCGTGACTCCAAATTTCTATATAACAGAAACCTGCAAATTTATCACCCTCAAGAGCGATAATGGCGTTGCCATTTTCCATCTTTTTAAGGATATATTCAGGGGATCTTCTCGCAATACCGGTTCCTCGGACTTTAGCCGATTCTTCCATAGTGTCGCAAATGATCTCAGCATATTTAGCATGAGATAAATTAGCAATAGTAATCTTCATCTGATAAAAGATTAAAGTTGAAAAAATATTAAAATAAGATTGATTTGAATTGGGGAACCGGACTCACCTTAGTTCCATAGAATATAGACGCACACTAGGTGCGGCGGATAAAGCGTGGACGCCTTAAAACGATCCCGGTATAAAAACCGAAATTAGAATTTAGTAAAATGTTGGAAAAGTGTTTCAAAATGGTAAAAGTTTCAAATAATAAATAAAAAAATAGGAATGCGGCATAGCTTAGCTGCGAGCCTGCGGCCTAAAGCGTAACCTAGATTTTATTATTTGAGTGGTTGAAATCACGGGGTAAATGTACATTAATTTTTAAACCGTCAATAAAATTTTACTAAAAAAATAACAATACCCTTTAAATGCGATATCTAACAAAAGATTATAACCATGAAATTTCAAAAAAATAAGATTCTCTTTCTCTATAAAAAAGATTGATAATGTATCTTGGAGACAAGTTTCAAAAAAACACATGAAAAATGTCTGAGCAAATTTTAAATACTCTTAATTCACAACGATCTTATTTTGCTAGTGGAGTTACTAAAGATGTAGCTTTTAGAATAGATAAATTAAAGCAGCTGAAAGAGGAAATCTCTAAAAACGAGAAGAACATTTGTGAGGCTTTAAGCAAGGATTTTCAGAAACCTGAATTTGAAACTTTACTTTCTGAAGTAGCCTTTACTCTAATTGAATTGGGTAAGATCATTAAGAATTTAAAAGAATGGAGCAAGCCTAAATCGGTTAAAAGCTCTTTATTAAATTTTCCTTCTTCAGATTATATCTATTATGATCCTTATGGGGTTACTCTGGTAATATCACCCTGGAACTACCCTTTCCAATTAGCAATGTCTCCACTTATAGGTGCTGTAGCAGCTGGAAATACTGTGGTATTAAAACCAAGTGAATTAGCACCACACACTTCACAATTATTAGAAGACCTACTAAAAAGAGTTTTTAAAGAAGATTATGTATGTGTAATTCAAGGTGGCGTTGAAACTTCACAAGAACTGCTCGCTCAAAAATGGGATTATGTTTTCTTTACCGGCAGCGTTGCTGTGGGAAAAATCGTAGCGAAAGCTATAGCTCCAAATCTTACTCCATCCACCCTAGAATTAGGAGGAAAAAGTCCTTGTATTATTCACCATTCAGCAAAAATTGAACTTGCTGCAAAACGTATTGTTTGGGGGAAATTCTTAAATGCCGGACAAACCTGTATTGCTCCAGATTATATTTTGATAGATAAAAAGGTGAAGACAAAATTTATTGACGCTGTAAAAAAAGAATTGATACAGGCTTATGGTGAAAATGTCCAAAATTCAGGAGATTTTGCCAGAATCATAAACGACAAACATTTTGAGCGATTGAGTGGACTCTTAAATGGTCAAAAAATACTTTTTGGTGGCCAATTGGAGAAATCTACTAATTATATCGCTCCTACGCTTTTAGATGAACCCCCACTAGAGTCTGAAGTGATGCAGGAAGAGATCTTTGGGCCAATATTACCAATAATTTCTTTTGAAAATGAAAGCGAAATAGGCAAAATTATCCATCAGTATTCTAAACCTTTATCGCTTTATATATTTTCTGAAGATGAGAAATTCAATAAACAATGTCTTGAAAAGTTTAGCTTTGGTGGAGGAGTTATCAATGATGTTGTAACTCACATTGTTAATAGCAAATTACCTTTTGGAGGCGTTGGAGACAGCGGAAATGGTTCTTATCACGGCAAAACTTCTTTTAAAACTTTTTCTCATGCAAAAAGCATCAGCAATAGCGGTACGTGGCTGGATATTCCTTTTAGATATGCCCCGTATAATAACAAGGCAGATCTATTCAGGAAAATTTTAAACTATTTTTAGAAGCTTATTTCTTGCGTTTAAGAGAATAAAGATCTTTTCGACGATCTTTCATATTTCTCACACTTCCGAAATTGTGAAGTTCTTTAAACAGATCTAGATCTACATCTACCAATAAGGTACTTTCAGTATTTGGGGTAGCTTCAGCTTTAATACCATTTACAGGAAAAGCAAAATCTGAAGGTGTAAACACCGCACTTTGAGAATATTGAATATCCATGTTATTTACCTTTGGCAAATTTCCAACAGAACCTGCAACAGCTACATAACATTCATTTTCTACGGCTCTTGCCTGCGCACATATTTTCACTCGAGAATACCCATTTTGAGTATCTGTCATAAATGGAACGAATAAGATATTCATTCCTTCTTCTGCCAATAATCTTGGTAATTCCGGGAATTCTACATCATAACAGATCAAAACTCCAATCTTACCACAATCTGTATCAAAAGTTCTTAATTCTGTACCTCCTTTCATTCCCCATGCAGATTCTTCGGCCGGAGTAATATGCAGTTTTTCATAACGTTCTACACTTCCATCTCTTCGGCATAAAAACCCAACATTATGCATGTGCTCTCCCACCACCTGCGGCATACTTCCGGTAATGATGTTGATGTTATAATTGATGGCAAAATCTCTAAATGTTTCTAGCAATCTATCGGTATAAGAAGAAAGTCCGCGAATGGCTTCTGCTTCATTTAGATGATTGAATTGCGCCATTAAAGGAGCATTGAACAATTCTGGAAACAAAATAAAATCACTCTGATAATCGCTAACCGCATCCACAAAAAATTCAATTTGAGAAACCAAAGCTTCATAATCTTTAAAAAGTCTCATTTGCCATTGCACCAAACCTAATCTTACCACCTTTTTCTTAGTGTCTATTAGCTTTTCTTGTTTGGTATAGTAGATATTATTCCACTCCATAAGCGTAGCAAACTCCTTGCTTTCATGATCTGCAGGTAAATATCCCTTGATCACTTTTTTAACGTGAAAATCGTTGGAAAGTTGAAAAGATAGAACCGGATCATGGATCTCTTTCAGTTTAACTTTATCTATATATTTTTTAGGCGTTAATTCTTCTGCATACGCTGCATAATTCGGAATTCTTCCACCAAAAATGATCGATTTTAAATTAAGTTGCTCGCAAAGTTCTTTTCTGGCTTCATATAATCTTCGGCCTAGTCGCATTCCGCGATATTCGGGATGTATAAAAACATCTATCCCATAAAGTACGTCCCCATTTTTGGTATGGGTAGAAAAATTCTCCCCGCCAACAATATCATCGTATTTATGATTGGCGTCAAATTTATCATAATCTACTATGATAGATAATGCGCATCCGGCAATTTTGTCGTCTATAATAATACAAAACTGGCCATCAGGAAATTTATTTACCAGGGTCTTAATATCAGATTTACTCCAATATTCGTCGGCCATAGAGCTGTAACTCTTGATCATGGAGATCTTTAATTCTTCATAATCTTTTACACGTAAATTCCTTAATTCTATTTTAGCTGAATCTAACACAGTTTTATTTTTAAAATATACGCGAAGATACTCTAGAATTAAAAGATTCTAAAGCAATTATCTGAATTTAGCAGAACCTTAGCAATTCGGATTTTAAATAAGAAGTTAAAGAAGGAAGTAAAATTCTTAAACGCTTACTAAGTGATGTTTAAACGCAAAAAGTACAAGACCTACTCTACTTTTTAAGTTTAGCTTCCCAAATAAAGATTCTCTGTAGCCATCTATGGTTTTTGGGCTTAAATTCATTAGTTCTGCTACTTCTTTATACGTCATCTCTGTACAAGCCAATTTAATAAAATGCATCTCTCGAGGTGTGATATCATTAGTAGATGAAGAATTAGATTGATGTAATTTGATACGTTCTGGTTCTCCGGTAAAGTAATATCCGCTGTCTACAATAGTATTTAAGGCATAAAAAAATTCTTCGGGATCTATATCTTTAAGCAAATAGCCTCGACATCCATTTTTTATCATAGAAAGAATGGTAAATTCATCATCTTCCATGGTAAGGGCCAATACTTTTTGATCTGGATGATTTTCTTTTAACCAATTCATAGTTTCAATACCAGTTAGCACCGGCATTCTTACATCTAACAAAATAATATCCGGCTTTTTATTATTGGCTTCAAAATAATTGACTAATTCCCGACCATTCTTAAAAACATCTACCACTTCAAAATCTTGAAATGAATTCACCAAGCCTTTAAGAGATTGGCCAAACAGCACATGATCATCTACAATAATTACCGATTTATTCATAATTCACAATCTTGGTTGGATATATTAAAGTGACATTGGTTCCAGAATTTACGGTAGAATTAAACTCCAGCTTTGCATTTATCATTTCGGCTCTACTTTGCATGTTGAACATCCCGGAACCCTTCTTAATTTGACTTGAATTAAAACCTACTCCATCATCGGTAACATCTATTAACAGGCGATCTTCATTATAATCAAAAAGCACATTTATCTTATTTGCCTTAGAATGTTTAATAACATTAGAAAACAACTCCTGTAAAATTCTATATAAAATAATCGTTTCTTTCTGATCTAATTCAAAGCCATTCCCCTGTAAGATAAAATTTGGCTTAATTACCTGCATTCTTTCAAATCTGGCAAGTTCATTTTTTACAGAATCTACTAATCCGCTATACTGAATAACTTCAGAATTTAAAGATTTAGACAAGGAACGAACTTCCTGAAGTGAGCTAGAAACTACTTCTTTTAATTCTTCTACCGCAGGTTTAGAATTTTCATCAACACTTCTTGTAAGAATATTTAGCTGCATGTTGGCCACAGAAAGCAATTGCCCAATATTATCATGCAATTCCCAACCTACATTTTTTAAGGTTTGCTCCTGAATTTCCAATTTTGATTTTACGATTTCCTCTTCAAATCTTTTTTCGGCTTCATATTTTTCTACCAATAATTTGTTCTTTCTTTTTTGATAGGTCATAAAAAAAACAATGGTAAATACGGTGAGCAGAAGGATAACAACTACAAAATATATAATTAATAAGAACTCTTCTTTAGCTAACATTAGGGAAATACTATCAATCGAGCATAAAATTAACTAAAAGCCTGAAATAAAATGATCTTAATGCCCAGTATTTTATATGACTTTTAATTATTAATAATAAGAATCTAATGTTCTGTTTATTAATTTGTTAGCTCTATTTAGGGGAAAAATACCCTTGATTACAACTTGATATATAAATACATTTACAATGTCATTTTAGTTAGCTAAAATGTTTTGGGGCAAAAAAGTGCTGTGAAAGTGTAACTATTAATAGGTAGGGCTGTTAATATTGGGGTCGCTGGAACGGCACTTTTTTATTGAATTAACTTCTACTTCCTTTTTCTTATTTTTCAAATATTACGAAGAATTCGTTTCTTGGGTTGCGAACAAACTATAAATCCAATTGCAAAAAGCAAATACATAAAAATATTACAATACCTTAAAATAGCAGCATACAAAAGGATGAACTCCTCATTTTCTGTTGTAAAATATTTATCATAAATATAAATTGGAGTTACACAAAGATTCCAGACTATTACACCCACAGATATATAGAAAATTAAATCTTTAGAAAAATAAAGTATTTTATCGCTTAGTAACAACTGTTGAAAATAAATAGCTATACAACCCAGCAGCAAAAGAGTTCCAAGAAAAATATTAGTGATAATATATTCATTAAAGACATCTCCTATAAATAAAATCTCTGCCACCCCAATTATAAAATATAATAAGGTTGCTACTTTTAGGAATACTTTTAATTTTTGAAGCAGCTAATGAGGCAATTATTATTGAACTTTCAACCACATAAGTAATAACTATTAGGGAGTTAAAATACCATTCATTATTAGCAAAGGGAGAATCTTTTAACCAGGGAAAGGTTTGATAATCATCAAAATAATTCCAAACAGCATAAAATCCAAAAATATCTGCTATCAGTACAAACCAAAGATACCAGGCAAAAAATTTAAACCTTGTTGGTGTATTTTCATTTTTAAAAAGATAATAGCTACCTGCCAGGGCAGCTAATAATTCAAATATATGATTTATATATATTTTGTATTTTATGTAATAATCTAATGACTCCATTTAAAGAAAATTAATAAAGACGTGGGGGCCATTTTCCAGTACCATAATTTAAAGGCTCTATTTCATCATTGGCAACATCTTCATATTCCTTATCAGGATCGTCAGATTTTACACGTTTGGTTGGTGCAAAAAATACGGTAGATAAACTTGGCGTTGTTTCGGTTTCCTCATAAGCGCCTAACCAAACATTGATGCCAGGAATTTCAACGCCTTGGGCTAAAGATTTAGACTTCACTTCATCTAAATAAGCCTGCAATTCTTCAACAGTAAAATAGAATTGACAGGTATCTCTATGCTCTTCACCGTTTGTGGTAACTAAAGATCTTGTTTCCCACCACTTTTTCTGCAATTGTTTAGCCTTGGCTACAGTAATTTTTCTACCCATACTTTTAAATATTTTAAAAAATGATTAATGATAAGGCTTGATATTTTGTTAAAAGTAGAAAAATAATAAAGTTTAACATCTATAAAAATGAAAAAGGGGAAAAACACCCTTTTACAAGAGCAAGCTTCCAACTACATTTGATTTATCATTTTAGATACCTAAAGTGTATTAGGGTTAAAAAGTGCCGAAATTGTTAATATTACTAGGTAGGGCTTTTAATATATAAACAATAATAGGCACTTTCTTATACCCTGATAATTATTACCTCTCCATCTATTTCCTCTACTCTTTAAAACAAAACTTAATTTGATCTCCCATGATCTTTTGAGCAATGGTATTCATTCCTCTTTCAGTTAACTGAAGCACTCGGGGATATCCTCCGGTAGTTTGACAATCTCTCATCAAAACCATTAAATTACCTAAAGGGGTTAATTGCACTGTTCCAGGAATTACAGGCGAAGTTATAATAGGCTGCAATTCATTCTCAAGTTTTTCTGAAAGTTGAATTGCCATTCTATTGTTATTCTTATCGATCTTAAAAAATGAATTACATAGAATATCTTTGGATGCTGAAGGTAAAAGATAAAATTCGGGCCCTTCTTCCACTTCTATTTCAGTTTCTGTTATATGATCTGTTTTGATCTTTACTGATGCGTTGGTGTTCCCAATATTTTGTTCCTCATCGTTATATTTAAGAATCATTCCCTTTTCCAATTTTGAATTTTCAGAAATACCTTCATACCAACTTTTACTTCCTAAAACAGTTTCGGTTTGAAATCCACCTGAAATAGAAATATACGCACGGCATCCAGTTTTTCTTTTTCCGAATGAAAGTTCGTCACCTTTATTCATAAAATAAACCTGATCGTTCTTAATCAATTCTGAATTTATTTTCGGGGAAAGATCTGCACCTGTAATGGCAATTTTAGCTACATCATAAAACATTAATTTTGGTCCCATTTGGGTAATTTCCAGAACTGCAGAATCCTCAGAATTTCTCAAAATAAGATTGCCCATTTTTGCGGAAAGCTGATCCATAGCTCCACTAATTGGAACTCCATAATTTCGATAATTATATCTCCCGAGATCTTGAATAGTAGAAAATAATCCAGGACTTAAAACTTCTATTTTAGACATGATATTTTTCTTTCTTAAATTGAAATTTTTGAGATTTTATTGCTTCCAATATCTCCACATATTCCTCCTTTGTTACAGGATAAAATTTCACTTTATCTCCTGCCGAAATTTCACAGGGAGGATCATTATTTTTATCAAATAAAGGCACCGGAGAATTACCGATTATTTGCCATCCACCAGGGCTTTCTTTTGGGTAAATTCCTGTCTGATTTTCGCCTATTCCAACAGCTCCTTTTTCCACCTTTAAACGAGGTTCATCTTTGCGGGAAATATGCAATCTTTTATCTAACCCTCCGAGGTATAAAAATCCGGGTAAAAATCCTATAAAATATACGGTGTAAATTGGAGTGGTGTGCAAGCTAATAATTTCTGAAAGAGAAAGCTTTTTTTGAGTGGAAATCAAGTCCAGATCTATCCCGAATTTTAGATCATAACAAACGGGAATATGAAAAAGTGTGATGTTCCTATTTTTTATTATCTTCGTGCTCTTCAACACGTCTTTTAGAGCTGAAAACTCACCATAGACATTCTCTATATCAAATAGGTAAGTTATTAATAACGAGCAATATGTATTAATTACTTCAACATTTACTTTAGCATAATATTTTTTAATCGCATCTTTATAAATCAAGAGCTTTTCTAAGCCTTCAGAAGAGATATTTGGATCAAAATTTATTAAAATTGAACGCTCCCCCATTCTTTTCAACTCAAAAAAATTAGTATTCATATCATTGAATTTTAATGTTGAGTTTCAGAAATTCTTCTCTTAAAAATTTCAATATTTCAACTGAATTTGGTGTGTCACTATGCAAGCAAAAAGTATCTGCAAAACAACTTATTTCCGCTCCATTTTCACAGACAATTTTCGAGTCTAAAAACATAGATAAAACATGCTCCAAAACTTCTTCTTTTTTGGTGATTAATGCAGTGGATTTTGATCTGGAAACCAGGCTAAAATCTGGGTTATAATTTCTATCTGCGAAGGCTTCAAAAAACACTTTTAGCTTTCCTTTTGCAAGTTCAGAAATTACAGAATTTTGAGGTGCATAGAGCAGTAATTTCTCATCTATTTCCATAACAGAATCCACTACTATTTTAGCTATATTTTCATCTTTTGCAGCATCGTTATAAAGTGCTCCATGAGGTTTTAAATGTGTAAGTTTTGCTCCTTCATTTTCTGCAATTTTCATCAAAGATAAAACCTGTGAGTGAATGGATTTTTTAAGATCTGCATTTGAAATATCAAGACTTTTTCTTCCAAAATTTTCTCGATCCGGATACGATGGATGAGCCCCAATTTCAAGCTTATTTTCCATAGCCAACTTTAGCGTTCTGCGCATGCGAATTTTCATCTCCGGCATGACCTCCACAAGCAATATTACAAGCAGATATAAATGGCATTAATTGAGCATCAAAATTACCACCTTCCCCAAGATCGCAATTAATATGTATAGCTTTCATGATTGAAATTTATAAAGATTGTAATACCGTGTAAATAGATTTAGCTCCCAAAAAGATAGCGATAGTTATAATAAGAATTCCTAATATATTTTGAAGAAGATTATTCTTATACTTACCAAGAACAGAAGTTTTATTCACAATCCAAAATAAGAAGATAGCAATTATAGGCAACAATAACCCATTAGCAATTTGTGCAAATCTTATAACTTCAATAGGATTTAACCTGAGGGATGAAAAGATCACTCCTATAATTATAATGCTGGCCCAAACCAGTTTAAATTTAAAAGACCTTAATCCCCCTTTCCAACCAAGACATCCTTTAACCACATAGGCAGCTGCAAGCGGTGCGGTGATGGAAGATGTGATTCCCGCAGCCAATAGGCCAATTCCTATAAACCAGGTCGCAAAATCGCCAAATAGAGGTCTTAAACCCACTGCAAGATCTGCCGCACTTGTAACATTATTCAATCCGGGAACTGCAGAGGTAATAACAATAGCCATAGAGACCAATCCTCCTATTGTTATTGCAATAATCAACTCTTTTCTAGCTATTGGTAATTGTTCCGGATGTTTCCATTTTTCACCTACCAAAGAAGCATGTAAGAATAAATTATAAGGCACCACCGTAGTTCCCACCAGGGCAATAACAGTGAGAATTTTATCTGAACCAAAACTGGGAATAAATAAACCATGAAGAACTGAAGAAAGATCTGGTTTTGTAAGAATAGCGGTTACGAGAAAAGAAATACTCATTATAAGTACCAAACCTATAAATACCCTTTCTAAGATCTTGTAATTTCCTAGAGACAATAACCCGAAGGCAAAAGCGCCAATAATCAAACTCCATATATTTAAAGAGAAATTGCCAATATTAACAACCTCAGGAGAAACTATGGAAGTAATTCCCAGCACTGCCCCGCTAATATTACCGGCTTCATAAGCGGCATTTCCAATTACGATAGCAGCGAAGATAAGAATGATAGAAAGAGACCTTAGAATAGGATTTTTTATTTCATCTCGAATGCATTCGCTTAAGCCCTTCTGGGAGATAATTCCCAATCTGGCAGCCATTTCCTGAAGTATAATGCACGAAATTATAGACAATAGTAAAGCCCATAAAAGCGCGTATTGAAAATTAACTCCAGCTAAAGTACAGACGGTTACTGTACCAGGACCAATAAATGCAGCAGAGACTAAAACTCCAGGACCAACATTTTTAATCCAGGTTTTCACTCTTTAACTTTAGCTTCCTGCAGTGCATATATTGCAAAGCTACCCAGCCAGTGTCCACCTTCATAGCTATCTCCCACAAGATTTGGAAAAGAACTGCTTACATGTTGATCTGCAATTCCTTTTAAGTGTCCGTAAATTTCAGGATATTGATTTGCTAAGCCATATAAAACCCAGGCTCTGCTAAAATTAAGCCCGTCCAGATGTACCAATTTTCCATCGGTTCTATCTGAAACTTTTCCTGGCTCTAAAGCGAAATCTTTATTTTTTAGATCTGGCATAAAATCTTGTATCCAAAGATCGAATGCCGCCTTAGGAAGTACTTTTCTCATAATATCTACCTCTTCCAGGCACGGCGACAGAAAATCGAATCCGCTAGGTTCCCATCCCATTGGGCAATTATCGTCTTTTAAATAAAAATCTTTTGCTCGTTTTTCAACAATTGCCAGAAAATCTTCATTATTGGCTGTTACCGCATAATCATGAGCAAAACTTAAAGCAAATGCAGTATTTGTATGCTCACCAACTCTAATTGGATAAATAAGTTTTGGTAAGAAATCTGAAAATCTATTTACAATTAGAGAAGTTAACGGCTGCATATTTTTAGAAAGCTCTTTTCCCAAGATCTGTATCCCAGGTTCTTAATTCTTCATCTAATTTTAAAAGCCATGCCCATCCATAAGTTCTTTCGTAATCATCATTATGTTCTTCTTTAAAATAAGCCACTTCAGCATCTATATTCTCTTTTGAAAGCGATTTTTGTAAGGCCTCTTTAATTGCTGTGGCTTTGTCTAATTTTGGAAATTCCTTGAGTAATCTCACCAAAGACCAATGTGCATGAACCGAAGAATGCCAATCAAAACACCCATAAAATGCAGGGTGCAATTCCTGTGGATTTTTAAGATCTTCTTTACTTCCTAAAGTTTGCCCTAATTTGTTTGGGTATTCGGTATTGATACACGCTAAAGGTAACTCGACCAATTTATTGGCTTCCTCTAAATTAAGCTCAATAGCTTCCGAACCTATTAGAGAATCTATAGAGATCCCAGAGTCTGAAACAGTATCTGAAGAACTATTGGTAGATTTTTCAGGATCGGTGCGGTTTTCACCTTTGCAACCAATTAATAAAATAAGCAGGAGCGATAAGAAGGATCTTTTCATTTGAGATGGGTTCTGTCAACTTTAATGTTAATTTCTCAAATGTATTAAAATCATTCGGATAGGTTAAAAAAGTAAGAAAAAATTAACCTAACCAACCCTCTCTATCTAAACTTCTGTATTGAATAGCTTCTGAAATATGAGCCCCTTTAATATTTTCAGAATTTTCCAAATCGGCGATAGTTCTTGAAACCTTCAAAATCCTATCATAAGCTCTGGCAGAAAGATTTAATTTTTCCATAGCAGTTTTTAGTAATTGTTTGGAAGCATCTTCTAAAGCACAAAACTCGCGAATTTGCTTTACGCTCATCTGGGCATTGTAATGCACATTTTCATTCCCGGCAAATCTCAAGGTTTGCAATTGTCTGGCACTAGTAACCCTTTTTCTAATCTCTACACTACTCTCCCCTTTTCTCTCTTCACTAATTTTTCAAAAGGAACCGGAGTAACTTCTATATGTATATCGATTCTATCCAGCAAGGGGCCACTTATCTTGCTTAAATATCGCTGCATTTCGGCTGGAGAAGAATTCATAGGAGCAGTGGGATCATTAAAAAATCCACTTGGGCTCGGGTTCATACTCGCTACCAACATAAAACTGGAAGGATAAGTAACGGTAAATTTGGCTCTAGAAATAGTAACTTCTCTATCTTCTAAAGGTTGACGTAATACTTCTAACACCCCTCTTTTAAATTCCGGAAGTTCATCTAAGAATAATACTCCGTTATGAGAAAGAGAAATTTCTCCGGGTTGCGGGTATGCTCCTCCTCCAACTAGCGCCACGTCTGATATTGTATGATGAGGACTTCTAAATGGGCGTTGAGACATTAGGCCTACATTGTCTTTAATTCTGCCAACTACACTATGAATCTTGGTAGTTTCTAGAGCTTCATGCAAGGTCATTGGCGGTAAAATACTTGGCAATCTTTTAGCAAGCATAGTTTTTCCTGCTCCCGGTGGACCAATCAAGATAATATTATGACCTCCAGCTGCAGCAATTTCCATACATCGCTTTATAGATTCCTGCCCTTTTACATCTGCAAAATCATGATCCAAATGCTCAAGACCATTATAAAATTCTTCTCTAGTATTAATAACTGTTGGCTCTAATGGAATTCCTTTATCGAAAAAGTTAGTGACTTCTGTAATATTACTCACCCCGTAAACATCTATTCCACTTACAATTGCGGCTTCTTTTACATTTTGTTGAGGAAGAATAAAACCTTTAAAACCTTCAGCTTTTGCTTTGATTGCAATTGGCAAGAGCACCTTTAATGGGTTGCAAGCTTCCGTCTAGCGAAAGCTCCCCCATAATGATATAATCTGAAATATTTTCGGCTTTAATTTGCTTGGAGGCAGCAAGAATACCTAATGCAAGAGTAAGATCATAAGCCGAGCCTTCTTTGCGAAGATCGGCTGGAGCCATATTAATGGTGATCTTTTTTCCGGGGAAATTGAAAGAATTGTTCTGCAAGGCAGCGGCAATTCTAAAGCTACTTTCTTTAATAGCATTATCTGGCAAACCCACCAAATGGTATCCAATACCATTGGCCACGTTCACTTCTACCGTAATTGTAGTAGCTTCTACTCCAAAAACGGCACTCCCGTATACTTTTACCAACATTTAAATTTGATTTATTTAAATGTAGCAAAATTAAGTTAGCTAAATACTAAACTTTTATTACGTTTTTTCTGTAATGTTCTAATAATGCGTCTATTGGACGTCTAATAATATTCCCGATCTCTAACTGATAAGGTTGTGCTACGGCTCTAATAATATCTTCACTAAAATAAGCAATAGTACCAATAAAGTGAATTGGCACATTTTGCGCTTGTTTAAAGCAAAGTACTCTAGAGTTAATAAAATCTTGCAAACCTTCATGAACCAGTTTGTAGAAATATCCGTTACGCTCGTTGGAGAAAATAAATTCAGCGAAAGAAGCTAAATAAGTATTTGGATTTTCTTCCTTGTATAGATTTCTTTTGATCTCATCGCTATCTAAATTAAAAGCCTGTTCAAATTTAACAGCCAATTCTGGAGGCATACGTTTGTAATAGTAATCGCGAATCAATCTTTTTCCGAAGTAATTACCACTTGCCTCGTCCATAAGCATATAGCCTAAAGACTGCACCGTCATTTCAATATTTTCACCATCAAAATAACAGCTATTAGAACCGGTTCCAAGAATACAAACTATTCCCGGCTCTGTAGTTGCTGCATAAACTGCCGCAACCATATCTTCTTTTACCATCACATCATCAGCATGGGTAAAATAAGCTGCAATAATATCTTCTAATAATTTCCTCGGGGTTTCAGTTCCACATCCGGCGCCAAAAAAATGAACTCTTTCAACCGTATCTATAACTCCTTTAAGATCCTCATTTTCAGCTAAACGCTCTTCGAGTTGTCGCTTCTGGGAATACTGCTGGATTAAGTCCCTTTGTACGGGTTTTAAAAACTACTTCTCCCTTCTTATCCAGAAGGATCCAGTCACATTTGGTGGAACCACCGTCGGCAATTAATATCATTATAATTTCTTTATATAAGTAAAAAAGGCTGCTTTAAACTCAGTTTAAAAACATTTATTTAAAACAGCCTTTAGAATTATTTTAGTGTGTCTTATTTAACTGTAGCAACGTGTGCAGCAAGTTCAACAAGCTTAGCAGAATAACCATATTCGTTATCATACCAGGCCACTAATTTAAAGAAATTATCGTTCAAAGCAATTCCTGCATCTGCATCAAAATTACAAGTATGTGGATTTGATACATAATCTTGAGAAACTACCATGTCTTCAGTATAAGAAATCACTCCTTTATAAGCTCCTTCAGAAGCTTTTTTGAAAGCAGCTTTAACTTGCTCATAAGATGCAGCTTTTTCTGTTCTTACTGTAAGATCTACTACAGATACATCTGCAGTTGGAACTCTAAATGCCATTCCTGTAAGTTTTCCTTTTAACTGAAGGAATTACTTTAGTTACTGCTACTGCAGCTCCTGTTGAAGTAGGAATAATATTGTTTAAGGCACTTCTTCCTAATCTGTAATTTTTCTTATCTGGACCATCTACTGTAGATTGAGATGCAGTTGCAGCATGCACAGTAGTCATAAGACCTTCTACCATTCCAAACTCATCATCAATAACTTTTGCAAGAGGTGCTAAACAGTTAGTAGTACAAGAAGCATTAGAAACAATAGTATCTTCAGCTTTAACATCTTTATGATTTACTCCCATTACAAACATAGGAACATCTTTAGAAGGTGCAGAAATTACAACTTTCTTAGCTCCGGCTTTAAGGTGAGCTCCAGCAGAATCCATAGTAGTAAAGATTCCTGTACAATCTAAAACGATCTCTGCTCCAACTTCTCCCCATTTAAGATCTTCTGGGTTACGTTCTGCAGTAATTCTTACCGTTTTACCATTTACTACTAAATGTCCGTCTTTTACTTCCACTTCTCCGTCAAATTGACCGTGAACTGAATCGTATTTTAATAAATAGGCAAGGTGGTCTACATCTAAAAGATCATTTATAGCCACAACCTCAACTTTTCCACTCTTAATAGCATTTCTAAAGGCTATTCTTCCGATACGGCCAAAACCGTTAATTCCAACTTTTACGCTCATTTTTTTTAATTTAATGTTTTTTAAATTGAAGTGATGTCTGCCACCCTTCTCAAATTTTTATCATATTTAGGCTCTCCCTGAATGGCAACCTTTAAAGGAACCGAAACAACTTGCTGATGATGAATACCAACCATAATAGTTCTTTCACCTCTTAACAAAGCATCTACTGCTCCTACTCCTAACTTACTTGCCAGTACTCTATCATAACAACTTGGAGAACCACCTCTTTGAATATGCCCGAGCACAGAAACTCTTACTTCATACTCATCCAGGTTTTGCTCTATAAATTCTGCCAGTTCAAAAATGTTCTTTCCACTTTTATCTCCTTCGGCAACAACTATAATACTTGAAGTTTTTCCTGTTTTTTTACTTTTGCGAAGAGACTCTATAAGTCTATCTGTTCCCATATCTTCTTCAGGAATCAGGATCTCTTCTGCTCCGGCTCCAATACCACTGTTAAGCGCTATATCTCCGGCATCACGCCCCATAACTTCAACTAAAAAAAGTCTGTTATGAGAACTTGCAGTATCTCTAATCTTATCTATAGCTTCCACCACCGTATTTAAAGCAGTATCATATCCTATAGTAAAATCTGTTCCGCTAATATCGTTATCTATAGTTCCGGGAATCCCAATAACAGGAAAGTCAAATTCATTATCAAAAAGAAGACCTCCGGTAAAAGTACCATCTCCGCCAATAACTACCAATGCATCAATATTTGCAGCTTTAAGATTATTGTAAGCTTTTTGTCTTCCTTCTTTGGTTTGAAATTCTTTAGATCGTGCAGATTTCAAAAAAGTTCCTCCTCGGCTAATAACATTACGTACCGATCTTGCATTAAGCTCTTCAATATCATTTTCTATAAGACCTTGATAGCCTCTATAGATTCCGGCACACTCTATATGATTATACGCACAACTTCTTACTACTGCTCTAATTGCAGCGTTCATTCCGGGAGCATCACCACCAGATGTTAATACTCCTATTTTCTTGATTTTTTCTTGCATTAATGTAAAAATATTCGATTTGAAGGTTAAAACCTAATTTGCCCTGACACTCAATCGTTTTCGGTTGATAACTCATAAAAAAAGCCCCATTTCTGAGGCTCTTTAATAATATATTAGTAAAAATACCTATCTATTTGTCAATATCATAAATTCCCACGGCTTGAAATTCATTTTTTCATTCTCCTTAAGCTCAACAGATTGACCTTTTAAGTAATTATGAAAATCTCCTGAAAGATCTACTGTGAATTCCACCGGAGATTTGGTCATATTTGCGATGTAAATCACTTTTTCATCTCCATTTGTTCTTTCAAACGCCAGGACATTTTTATCATTACTTGTGGTTAACTCTTTTATAAGCAGCGGCCTTTTTTACCTCCTGCTAAAGCTTCATCATCATTTTTAAGTTTTCCTAATTTTTGCATCAAATCCCAAACTTTCCCTTTGGTTTTTGG
Source organism: uncultured Flavobacteriaceae bacterium (assembly GCA_963816375.1). Lineage (GTDB taxonomy): Bacteria > Bacteroidota > Bacteroidia > Flavobacteriales > Flavobacteriaceae > Gillisia. The sequence continues at coordinate 324,922 of CAWFKK010000009.1, read as the reverse complement.
AATGCTGTCTTTTTCGAAGAATTTCAATCTATGATCCAGACCATATTCTTGTCCGCTATAAATCAATGGCATTCCAGGAATAGTGTAGGTTAACGCTAGCATTGTTTCAGAAGCATCTCCCAGTCTTTCTTTTACCGTCCCACTCCAGCTATTTTCATCATGATTGGTCACAAAATTCATCAAGATATCATCTTCCTGATAAGTGGTATCTATCTTTTTCATGTAAGCATCCCATTTTTCAACAGTAGCTTTACCTTGAGCCATTTCATTCATAATATGGTGACCTTCCCAGTTATAACCCATATCAAAAGCTTTGTGAAAAAGGTCTTTATCTTCAGACTCTGCCAACATAAATACCGGACGAATGTTCTTTAATCTTCTCTACAGCTTGTTCCCAGAATTCTGTAGGAACTTCTCCCGCAACATCAGCTCTAAATCCATCTACTTGATGTTTATCTACCCAATATGTTAGGCTGTTGGTCATCGCTGTCCAAAGATCTTTATTGTCATAATTTAGATCTGCAGTATCTGTCCATCCCCAAGATTCTCCTGTTTCAGGGTTAATTGGGTCTATGATCTCTCCTTTGTCATTCTGAGTGTAATATTCAGGGTGCTCTGTGATCCATTTGCTATCCCATCCTGTGTGATTTGCTACCCAATCAAGAATTACATACATTCCATTTTCATGAGCGGTATCTACAAGATTTTGAAAATCTTCTTCGGTTCCAAATTCAGGATTTACAGCAGTATAATCTGTAACCGCATAATAACTTCCTAAATATTTTTCACGCTCTTTTTCATCTTTAATGTCTCTTACAAATCCGCCTCCGGTTGCTTTTCTATTCTTAACCGAAACTGGATAAATAGGCATTAACCAAATCACTTTTACCCCTAATTCTTTTAACTGTGGAATGTCTTTGGTAAATGCGTTAAAACTTCCTTCTTTTGAATATTGACGAATGTTTGCCTCGTAGATCACAGAACTTTCTAAGTCTGCATCTGCTACAGGTGCCAATGTTTCCTGTTCATTTTCCTGCGCTACCGGTTCTTCTTGCTTGTCATTCTTGCAAGAAGCCATAAATGCTACTGTTGCCAGTGCTAATGCTATTCTTTTCATAGTTTGATATTTATTGATTATTAGTTGAATTTAATAGTTATCGTAGTTATATCTTTTGATAGTTCTATTCTGAAACTAAGCTCTTTAGAGTTCTCATTCCAGCTGAAATCTTGAGATTTTCCATTTAATTCTAATGATTTCGGTTTTGCTGAAATATTATGAATGATGACATCTAAATTTTTAAATTCTGATTTGAAATTTGCTCCTATTTCTTTTTCAATTTTAATATCAAGTCCGCTTTCTGAAGCATTACTTTTCATCTTCAAGAGTCTCATAAGCTCCGTCTTTAAAAGCATTTGGAGTTTTTCCATCATCATTATAAACTTAACCTTCACTTGATTTTGCTTCCGCATCATAATAAAAATGAAGATCAAGATCTGAAACTTTATAGTTTGCAGTATTCTGCATTGGCTTAGCCATAGGAATAAATGCTCCTCCTCTTACAAATGTCGGGATATGATCTTTTTCCAAATCACTTGTAGCGGTTGTTCCTTTTTCATATTTCTTGTCCTGTATAAAAATCGAACCAGTTAGAAGTCGCCGGAAAATAGATCTCTTTTTCAGAAACATTTGGTTCAACCACCGGAGAGATCAAGAAATTATTCCCCCACAAATAAGTATTGGAGATGCCATATAACTTGTAATTTTCAGGCTCTTCAAAAAATAAAGGCCTCATTAAAGGCAACCCAGAATTGCTGTTTTGATAAGCCAGTGTATAATTATAAGGCAATAATTTATACCTCAACTCAATAGATTTTTTTGCCAAGGCTTTAGTTTCAGCATTCTTAAATACAGGTTCTGAGGCTACCGCTTCTTGCGCATGCGGACGGAAAATGGGTTGAAAAACTCCATATTGTAACCAACGTGTGTAAAGCTCATTATCTTCCAGATCTCCGGCAAAACCTCCAAGATCTGAATGCATATAAGCCAGACCTTGAAGTCCCATTTGTAAAGAGATTTCCGGTTGTGGTTTTAAGCCACCCCAACTTCTGCTCACATCTCCAGACCATGGAATCAATCCGAATCTTTGCGATCCTGCTGCTCCCGCTCTCATTAAAATAAACGGACGTTCTTTTGGAAATTCTTCTCTGTAACCATCATAAATAAGTTTTGCCCAATAATGCCCGTAGATATTATGAACTTCATCTGCGCTGCCAATACTGTGTTGTAGTTTTGAAGGATGAACTTCTGGTTCTCCAAGATCTCCCCACCAACCTTTTACACCATAACTTTTAAGATCTTTATAAATATTCCAAAACCAATCTCTCGCTTTCGGCTTAAAAATATCTACCAAACCGGTGTTCCCAAAGTAAAAATCGAATTTAAAAGGTTGGCCAATAGAATCTGTTCCTAACACATTTTTAGCAACCGCATCATCCCATTTTTTGGAAGTAGTTAGAATAAATGGTTCTGTAACCAAAATGGTATTCACACCTTTATCGGCTAATTTGGCGATCATCTTTTTAGGCTCCGGAAAAGAATCTTTTACAAATTCCAGATTTCCCATCGTGCCTTTAATATCATGACCAAACCAAAAAAGATCCAAAATAATAGCATCTACCGGAATGCTGTCTTTTTTAAATTTCTCAATGGTATTTAAAACTTCTTTCTGAGAGTGATATCCAAATCTGCTCGAGAAATTACCAAACGCCCAACGAGGCGGCATTGGCTGGCGACCTGTTAATAAGGTATAATTTGAAATGATATTTTGCCAGGTTTCTCCAACAATTACTTGATAGGTCTTTCTTCCACTTATGGTTTCATAAGCCAGAGTATTGTTGTGCTCACTGTCCAGATCTAAATATCCAATAGGAGCATTATCAAAATGCAACAGATATTTCTTTGAAGAGATGGCAATAGGAAGCGTATAATTCAGCAATTCAGATTTTGTGGTATAGCCATAATGCGCACGATTGTAAAGTTGAAGTCTGTTGCCTCTTCTATTCATTCCCAAGGCACGAGCTCCTCCTCCATAAAGCATTTCAGATTCATTTAAATTGAAGTCTAATTTTTCATATTCTTCAGTTTTAGAATAACCTGCTTTTTCTGAAAGCACTTTTTCGCCTTCAAAATAATAGCTAACCTGAAATGGAGCTTTTGTAATTACAACGTCAAGGCCATCGGTATCTATTTTTAAAGATTTATCATCTTCAGAAATAGTAAACTTCACTTCTTTAGGCGCTAATACCACCGCATAAGATTCCGGATTGTACTTTTCACCTTTCGGAATAAAAGAGGTTTCCATGATCTCATTGGTAAAAGGCATAAACCTGTATGCTCCATCGCTGGTAGAAACGGTAATCACATTCCCTTCTACTTTATGTGCTTGATATTTTCTATCAGGATTTTGCGCCTGTAACGAGAACGAAAATATCCCGATTAAGAGAACAGCAAAACTCTGTTTTGTGAATTTAAATGTTAGCTTATTTTTCAAATTTTGAATTTGTTTTAATTAAAAAAACTTAATTATTCTTTCGTCACCCTGAATTTATTTCAGGGTCTTCATCCTTGCATAATTTTTTGCAATAAGATTCTGAAACAATTCCGATAGCTATCGGAACAGAATGACCGTTAATATTATTTATAACCCTTCGACTCCGCTCAGGGTGACTTTAAACGTTTAATACATTTTCAATGTCATCCCGAAGGAGGGATCTTTATCAAGATCTGCTCCATAGATTTCTCGACTCCGCTCGAAGACAGTGATCTCATTTCCATAAGATAATTATGACTTTTGCTCCTCGGAGATTTCTCGACTCCGCTCGAAATGACATGTTAACACCAATCTGCATCCAAAACAAAATGGATTTTAACCCTTCGATCCCGATAGCTTTCGGGATGCTCAGGGTGACCTCAAATTACTTCAACTCGATCACCATCGGCGATTTTGCTTTGATCTTTAATTTCCCAGAAAGGTCTACTACTTCTCCGCTTAAAATATCTGTTCCGGAAGTATGATCTTTAATTCCTTCAGCAAAACGATCTAATGAGATCTCTTTATCTTCAGAATTATTATTCATCACCACCATTACCGTCTCCTCTTCATTATATCTGAAATACACATAAACATTGTCTTCCGGTAAAAACTGCAAAAGTTTACCAAAATGAAGTACTTCTTTGTTCTTTCTATAATTCAACAGTTTCTTGGTGAAAGAATAAAAATCATTCTGAGTATCTGTTCTTCCTGCTTGCGTAAATGCGCTGGCATCATCACCTTCCCATCCTCCGGGAAAATCGCGACGAATGTCTCCATCTCCTTTAGCATCTTTATCTCCCATCATTCCCAACTCATCACCATAATAAACCTGAGGAATTCCTCTGGTAGTGAAAACCAAGGTCATCGCTAATTTGTATTTATCAAGATCTCCATTATAGATCTGATTGATCCTGTTGGTATCATGATTTCCTGCAAACACCAAAATATTGTCGATATCTGCATATAAGAAATCATTTACAAAATTCTCATAGGCTTTAATCATTCCATTTCCCCAACCTTGATTTTCTTCATTGAACATGGATGTTAACGCATCATGCAAGCGTAAAATCCATCACAGAAGGCAGGTAAGAATTGTAACTTTGAATAGCACTTATTGGGCTATCTTTTTGCCAGTAAGAGATCTGCGCCTGATCATGCATCCAAACCTCCCCAACAATATTGAAATTTGGATATTCATCCATAATTCCTTTCGTCCATGCCGCAATTCCCTGTTTATCATTATAAGAATAAGTATCTACTCTAAATCCGTCTAGATCTGCATATTCTATCCACCAAATTGCATTTTGAAGCAAATACGTTAGTCACTAAAGGATTGCTCTGGTTTAGATCTGGCATTGTCTTGGTAAACCAGCCATCTGCGCAATATCTAAGATCTCTGGCAGAAGCATTTGGATCCATTTGCGTGGTCATTCTATAATTAGAATTGGCATATCCCGGAAATTGGTGAATCCATGTATAAGTTGGAAGATCTTTTATCATCCAGTGCTCTGCGCCCCAATGATTAGTTACATAATCCATGATAAGTTTAAGATCTTTCTTATGCATTTCTGCGGAAAGACGCTTGTAATCTTCATTGGTACCGTAACGCGGATCGATATTGTAAACATCACTTTGAGCGTAGGTATGATAAGAATAGGAAGGATCGTCATCTTCTAACAAAGGGGTACTCCACAAAGCAGTGGCGCCTAATTCTTCAATATAATCTAAATGATCTATAATTCCCTGAATATCTCCTCCATGTCTTCCGCCTAAATTCTCACGATCTGCTTTTTCTGACATTTCTTTTGAAGAATCGTTACTTTGGATCTCCATTGGCAAATCTGTCTGGCATGATAAGATACATTACATCACTAGCATCAAAACCTTGACGTAAAGCTGAATTTTCACGTCGCTCTTTTAATTCATAATTCTTGCTGAAAGCTACTTTTCCTTTTTTCTTGAAGTCGATTTTTAAAGTTCCTGCTGCTACATCTTTAAGATCTAAGGTTACAAAAATATAATTTGGATTTTCGGTTTTTGTAATTCCATTAATCACAACATCATTACTTACAGCTACATCATATTGGGCAATATCTTTCCCGTGGAACATGATCTGCAATTCATTTTGATGCATCCCAGACCACCAAAATGGAGGTTCCATATGATCTATTTGTGCATTTACAGAAAATCCACAAACTAAGAGGAATACAATTAAAAGGTTTGATACTTTCATAATTTCGATATTCTAAGAAATAAAAAATCCGAAGAGCTCAAGATATTCATGTGTATTAGAAGATTTCTTCTCTACTCACTGAAATTTGTGCTTTCCGGATTTCTCAATATTTATTAATTTTTAAACGGTAATCACTTCATTCGGAGTAACTTCAACCAATTTATCTTTTACCAGGATCTTAATAGCTTCATCTCCTTCTAAACTAAAGGTTGTTTTATCTGCAGCTACTTTAATTTTCACGATCTGGTTTCTAAAGTTCACTTTAAATGAATAACCTTTCCATTGTTCCGGAATTCTTGGGTTGAAAGAAAGTTTGTCATCTACAATTCTCATTCCTCCAAAACCTTCTACAATACTCATCCAGGTTCCCGCCATACTTGTAATATGGCAACCTTCTTTAACTTCATTATTATAATCATCAAGATCTAATCTGGAAGTACGAACATAAAACTCATAAGCTTGCTCCATTCTACCCAATTTTGCAGCCTGAATACTATGTACACAAGGAGAAAGTGAAGATTCATGAACCGTTAATGGCTCATAAAAATCGAAATGTTTTTCTAATTCATTTTCTTTAAAATGATCTTCAAAGAAATAAAAACCTTGCAATACATCTGCTTGTTTAATATAACAAGATCTCAAAATTCTATCCCAACTCCATGTTTGGTTGATAGGGCGCATTTTATGGATTCAAATCTTCAACAGGAATGATCTCTTTATCTAAGAACCCATCTTGTTGTAAAAACACTCCTTTTTCTTCAGAAAATGGAAAATACATGTTGTCAGCCACTTCTTTCCATTCCATCAATTCTGAATCTGAAAGATTTGTATGCCCCATAATTCTGTCATAATCTTCTTTATGACCAGATTTTACTTTATCTATCATTTGCATACAATACTCGATACACCATTTTGCTAAATAATTGGTATACAAATTATTGTTCACGTTATTTTCATATTCATTTGGCCCTGTAACTCCAAGAATCACATATTTGTTCTTTGCTTTACTGAAGTTTGCACGTTGCTGCCAGAAACGAGCAACCGCAATCATAACTTCCAATCCTTTTTCTGGAATATAATCGAAATCTCCCGTGTATCGAACATAGTTATAAATGGCAAATGCCATAGCACCATTTCGGTGAATCTCTTCAAAAGTGATCTCCCACTCATTATGGCTTTCTTCCCCATTCATGGTTACCATTGGATATAAAGCTGCACCATTTGTAAAACCTAATTTTTCAGCATTTTCAATGGCTTTTTCAAGATGATTATATCTATAGGTCAACAAGTTTCTTGCAACCTGCTGATCTTTGGTAGCCATATAAAAGGGAATACAATAAGCTTCGGTATCCCAATAAGTACTTCCACCATATTTTTCTCCGGTAAATCCTTTTGGTCCAATATTCAAACGTTCATCTTTCCCAGAATAGGTTTGATTTAATTGAAAAATATTAAATCTAATTCCTTGTTGTGCTTTTACATCTCCTTCTATAGTAATATCTGCCATTTCCCAGATCTTTGCCCAGGTATCTTTTTGCATTTGCAATAAAGTATCAAAACCATGATCTAAAGCCGTAGCAAGCACATTTTTAGCAGCATCTACCAATCCATTTTTCTCATGATTCATGTCTGTAACATAACCCGCATATTTGCGAATCTTAACAGTATCGCCTTTTTCAGCAAAAACAGCGTAAGAGAATTCTATTTTATTTTCTTCTTCTATAGAATCAAAATCAGCTTGAACTAGTTCATCATTCACAAAAATTTCAGACTGCATGTAGGTACACGCCAAAAATTCAGTTTTTAATGTTTGAGAAGTAATAAAAGCCTGATGCCTTCTTCTTTAACCTCTAAAGTTTTCCAGAATCGCTCTTCCCAATTAGCATCGGTATTACTAATTCCGCTATCTAAATAAGGTTTAAAAACAACCTGAGCATTACCGCTTAATAATTCTACATTATAATCTATAGCACCTAACTCATCCAACTCCATAGAAAGGAATCTGGTAGCGGTGACTTTAATTTCATTATCATTTGGAAGAGTTGCTTTAAAACTACGTTTTAGCCATCCTTCCTTCATATTTAATTCTCTTCGGAAATCTTCAACTTTTTTACAAGTATTTAGATCTAAAGTTTCTCCATCAATTTCAACATCTATCCCAATCCAATTTGGAGCATTCAATACTTTCGCGAAATATTCTGGGTAACCATTCTTCCACCAGCCAACTTTTGTTTTATCTGGATAATAAACTCCGGCTATGTAACTTCCTTGAAAAGTAGAACCCGTATAAGATTCTTCAAAATTGGCACGTTGCCCCATGGCACCGTTTCCAATACTAAAAAGGCTTTCTGAAGATTTCACCCGTCCTTTCTCAAATCCTTCTTCAATGATAGACCAGTTATCCGGTTGTATATAATCTTGATTCATCTCTTACTTAGTAACTAATTTTTTTATAAAATCTATTTTTATCTCTGTAAAATCGGTAAAAACATGATCGGCTTCATTTAAAACCGATTTTTCACCAATTCCTATACTCGTCATTTCCGCTAAGTTCGCTGCCTGAATTCCGGCAACAGAATCTTCAAAAACCACACAATTCTCCGGCGCAACATTCAATTGATTTGCAGCGATAAGGAAAACTTCTGGATTTGGTTTTGCTTTGCTTACATCATTCCCATCCACAATGGCGTCAAAACCTTGATAAAGACCTACTTTTTCCAAAATATTCCTTGCATTTTTACTGGCAGAACCCAGAGCTATTGGAATATTATTTTCCTTTAAATAATCAATGACTTCTGAAACTCCAGGAAGAATATCACTTTTAGTCATTCCGGAGATATAGGCCAGATAATTGTCATTTTTCATAGCCATTTGCTCCATAAATTCATCTTCGGAAAGCGTTACCCCTCCCCAATCCAAAATTATTTCCAAAGACTTCACTCGGCTTACTCCTTTAAGTTCTTCATTTTGGGTTTCAGTAATATCAAATCCAAGATCATTTGCTAGCTTTCTCCAAGCCAAATAATGAAATTTTGCGGTATCTACTATTACCCCATCCAGGTCAAAAATGACTCCTTTACTATTGCTCACTTATATTAATTTTTCGTTGAGTTTCTACTCTTAAGGTTAATAATCCTGCTATTATCATAGCACATCCTCCAATAATAAGAGCGTAAATAGGCTCATTATTAAAGAGTTCTTTTACTAAAAATCCTAAAATTGTTGCTGCCACAATTTGTGGAATTACTATAAAGAAGTTAAAAACCCCCATATAATATCCCATTTTTGCTGAAGGCAGAGATCCAGAAAGCATGGCATATGGAATAGACAAGATACTTGCCCATGCAATTCCAACTCCAACCATCGCCATTAGTAATCCTATTTTATCTGATAGGAAATAGATTGAAATAAGGCCTAAACCTCCGGCACATAGTGCTAACATATGTGTAAATTTATTGCTTGTTCTTCTTGCCAAGACCGGTAATAAAAAGGCCACTGCTGCAGCAACTCCATTATACACGGTAAACATTACCGTAACCCAATCTGCCGCATCATTATAAAGCTCTGAAGTGGTATCTCTTGTTCCAAAAACATGACCTGTTACTGCCTGTGTTGTATAAATCCACATAGAGAAAAGTGCAAACCAGGAAAAGAATTGCACCCACGCCAATTGCTTCATAGCATTTGGCATATTCAACATATCTGTAATAATAATTGTAAATCCATTTCTCACATTTTGCTTTCGCAACTGAGAAACTATCATAAATAATAGACCAATAATAACAAGGCCTATAAATAAGATATAAAGTTCTTTGGTGAAATTTTCATAATAGATAAATGCCGATACAATTGCTCCAAATAATGCCATTCCAAGTCCGGACATAAATTGAAGTTTTATATTTTTTTCTCTGTCTATTACAGGTTCTACGCGCGTAGGATTTTTTTCTTTATGAGACTTTTCAAAAGCAGCTAATTCTTCTGGAGAGTATTCTTTAGATTTTATAACTGTCCATAAAACTGCTAAGAAAAATACGATACCTCCTACATAGAAAGACCATTTTACAGAATCCGGAATAATACCTTCTGGAGCGGTATTACTTACTCCAAACCAGTTTGTAAACATATATGGCAGGAGAGAACCTACTACAGCTCCAATCCCAATAAAGAAACTCTGCATGGAAAAGCCAAGGGTACGTTGCCTTTCTGGTAAGTTATCTCCAACAAAAGCTCTAAATGGCTCCATAGAAACATTGATAGAAGCATCCATGATCCATAAGGTTCCGGCAGCGACCCATAATGTTGGAGAATTTGGCATAAGAAATAATGCCAATGATGAAAGTATAGCACCAATTAAAAAATAGGGTCTTCTCCGGCCTAACTTTGTCCAGGTTCTATCGCTAAAATAACCTATTATAGGTTGAATGATCAATCCTGTAACCGGTGCGGCGATCCAAAGTATAGGAATATCCTCTACATTGGCGCCTAATGTTTCAAAAATTCGGGAGGTGTTTGCATTCTGAAGCGCAAATCCAAATTGAATACCCAGGAAACCGAAACTCATGTTCCAGATCTCCCAAAAACTAAGGGTGCGTTTTTGCATATCGTAAGTTTAATTTACTATTACGACAAGCACTAGACTCGTCAAAACATATAATCAGGAAGTGAAAATATCAGTTTTGACAGGTATTAAAGTTTGTAAAGATATATATTTTTTTAAATGCTCAATGTTAAATTAATTTTTTGTGGAAGTTCGCTCTACCAATCCTGTTTCTACAATCACTGTTTGATAATGCTCTTCATCATCAACATTTTCAAGCTTTCTAATGAGTATTCGCGCAGCTTGCGCACCCATTTCTGCCCCATGCTGATTTACAGTAGTTAAGCTAGGAATAAATCTTTTAGACAGTTCTCCATCTGTAAAACCTATTACTTTTACATCTTCCGGAACTCTTAATCCATTTTCTTGAAACGCTTTAATAGCATAAATGGCAAAATGCTCATTAACTGCGAAAAGTCCATCCATCTTCTTCTCTTTCAAGAATTCTGTGATCTCTAATTCGCTATGATCAAAATCATCCACTTTTAATATCAAATCTTCATCCCAGGCAATATTGTTTTCTTCAAGTGCTTTTTTATAACCATCGGTTCTTAATTTTCCTACACTCACATAATCTACGGTGGTTAATAAACCAATTCTCTTACACCCTATATCTATTAATTTCTGAACGGCTTTTTTAGCCCCATTTAGATCATCTATTATTACCTTATCACAAGAAATTTCATCTATAACCCTATCAAACATAACCAGTGGCATCCCCTGGTTGATCACTTCATTTAGATGATGATAATCCTGTTTTTGTTGCGTTTCTTTAGCTACCGAAATTATAAATCCATCGGTACTTCCATTGGCGAGAAGCTCCATGTTAATCACTTCCTTATCAAAAGAATTATTAGACATACATATAATAACATGATAGCCTTGTTCATTGGCAACTTGCTCAATTCCGCTTATTACGGTAGTAAAAAAATGATGAACGATCTCTGGAATAATCACCCCAATAGTTTTAGATTTTCTATTCTTTAAACTTAGGGCGATGTTATTAGGCTTATAATTGTAAAGCTTTGCAAAGGCTTTTATCTTCTTTCGGGTATCCTCACTTATTTCTGCACTGTCTCTTAATGCTTTGGAGACGGTAGAAATAGAAACATCTAACTCTTTTGCTATTTGTTTTAAAGTTAATTTTCTTTTCATAGGATTATGATTCTGTAGGGCGCAATTCCAATTTTCAGTAAAAATATCATAAAAAAACTGCTTGATTGTTAATTTACAAAAGTTTTCAACACGAAAACGTTTGCGCTGCTCCAATACTGGAGTTGACCCAAAATTTGACCTAAAATTTACATACTTTTAACAACTGGAAGTGGAAATATAAAGTTAATTTTTAGTCAAACTAACAAAATCATTTATGAAAAAATTATTTAAAAGCACGTTGTATCTGCTGTTTTTGCTGCCAATGAGCTTTTTTGCCCAACAAACCGTAAGCGGTACCGTAACGGAAAGTTCTAACGGAATGCCGATTCCGGGAGTTAACATTATCGTAAAAGGTACCTCAAATGGAACAATTACCGATTTTGATGGTAATTACACCTTAAATAATGTTGAAAACGAAAACGTTTTAGTTTACTCCTTCTTAGGATTTGCAACTAAAGAAATCACTTTTAACGGACAAAAAACTATAAATGTAACTTTAGACGAAAGTCAGAATGCTTTAGACGAAGTAGTTCTTGTTGGTTATGGTTCTGTAAGAAAAAAGGATGCAACTGGTGCAGTTAATCAAGTATCTACAGAAGATTTTAATAAAGGACAAATAAGTACTGCCGGGGAGTTAATTACCGGGAAAATTGCCGGAGTTAATGTTACTTCTGGTGGCGGTGCACCTGGCGAAGGCCAGAATATCGTGATTCGTGGTCAGGGATCTTTATCTTTAAATAGCTCACCTTTAATTGTTGTTGATGGTGTTCCTTTAAATGATGAAAATGTAGGTGGATCAAGAAATGCGCTAGATTTCATTAATCCTAATGATATTGAAAGCATGACCGTTCTTAAAGATGCTTCTTCTACAGCCATTTATGGAGCTAGAGCTGCAAACGGGGTAATATTGATTACTACTAAAAGAGGAACCGGACAAGAATTCAAATTTAACTATTCCGGTACCACTAGTGTTTTCCGCCCAACAGATTATGTTGATGTAATGGATGCTGATCAATTTAGATCTCTAATAAACGAAGTTGGTGCTCCAGCAGCAATAGATAAACTTGGAGATAGCAATACAAACTGGCAAAAAGAAATTTATGCTGATGCTATAGGTTTTGATCATAACTTAAGTACTACAGGAAATATAGGAGGCTTTATGCCAACAAGAGCCAGTATAGGATATACAGATCAAGACGGTATTCTTAGAGGTGATAATTTCTCAAGAACTACCGGTTCTGTAAGTTTACGCCCTTCATTTATGGATGGTCATATAAAAGTAGAAGTTAATGGGCGTGGAATGTATACAGAGAATACATTTGCAGATCGTGGAGCTATTGGAAGTTCTGTAGATTTTGATCCTACTCAGTCTATATACGATGCCAACTCTCCTTTTGGAGGTTATTTTACATGGTTAAATTCTGATGGAGTTCAAAATAGTTTAGCCCCTACTAACCCTGTTGCATTATTAAATTTAATAGATGACACTGCAGAAGTTAGAAGATTAATAGGAAATGCTAAAGTAGATTACAAATTGCATTTCTTCCCAGACTTAACTGCAACTGTTAATGTAGGATATGATAAATCTAACAGCCATGGAAGAAAGATCGTTTCAGATCAATTGCCTTCTTCACAACTAGATTGGAACGGTTCCTATTCAAATTACATCAATAACTCTACAAATAAGTTATTTGATGCTTACCTAACTTATACTAAAGACGTTGATAAGCACTCTATATCTGCAGTTGCAGGATATTCTTATCAGAGTTTTGAAAATGATAATTACAGTTTTGATAGTGAAGCTCAAGAAGATGGTAATGATTTTGAATTTGTAGATAAATGGAAAAGCACCCTACTATCATATTTTGGTAGAGCAAACTATAATTTTGATGATAGATATTTATTAACTGCAACTCTTAGAGCAGATGCTTCGTCAAAATTAAATCCAGACGATCGTTGGGGATACTTTCCTTCTTTTGCTGTAGCATGGAATGTTATTAATGAAGATTTCTTCCAGTCTAATACCATCAACCAATTAAAATTAAGAGTTGGTTATGGTGAAATTGGAAATGTAAATGGGTTGGGAGATTATAATTTCTTAACCAGATATACAGGAAGTAGATCTAATGCAAATTATCAATTTGGTTCAGGATACTTTCAAACTTACCGTCCAGAAGCATATAATGAAAATTTAAGATGGGAGATTGGTAAAACCATCAACGCTGGTATAGATTATTCCCTTTTTGACAATAGAATATCTGGGTCTGTAAATGGGTATATCAAGAAAACCGAAGACCTTATTAGCTATGTTACTATAGATCCATTTACCAATTTCTCTAACGGAATTGATAAAAACATTGGAGATATGGAAAACAAAGGGATAGAATTTGAAATTAATGTTGTTCCTGTACAAACAGACAACTTAAAATGGAGTATTGGATATAACATTTCATATAACAAAAATGAGATCACCAATCTTCCAGATCAGGTAGAAGTTGGAGGAATTAATGGAGGAACTGGTAATAATATACAGTTACACAAAGAAGGATACTCTCCATTTAGCTATTGGGTTTATAAACAAATATATGATGTAGATGGAAGACCAATAGAAGGGGCTTTTGTAGATAGAAACGGAGATAATCAAATCAACGATCAGGATAAATATTTATACAAAGATCCTTATGCAGATATTATCATGGGTTTAAACACAAATTTAAACTTTAAAAATTGGGATTTATCAATTGTTTCTAGAGCTAACCTTGGTAATTATGCTTACAATAACATGGCATCTAGTAAGGCTTATGAGAATAGAGCAACAGCAAATAATATCTTAACTAATTTGCAAACAGATTATTTCAATGCAGGTTTCCAAACAATTACAGAAACAAACCTTCAAAGCGACTATTATGTGCAAGACGCATCTTTCTTTAAGTTAGACAACGTAACCTTAGGTCACACTTTTGCAAATATCTTTGATGAATCAAATCTTAGAGTTTATGGATCTGTTCAAAATGTGTTAACTGTTACAGACTACGAAGGACTTGATCCAGAAATAGGTGGCGGTATAGATAATAATTTCTACCCGAGACCTCGAACTTTCACTGTTGGTGTAAATCTGAACTTCTAATAATAGAATTATGAAAATGAATTATATAAAGAAATTAATTTTAGTCATTCCGACACTTATAATAGTATCGTGTCATGACGATTTAGATCAGACCCCTATCGATCCAGATAGCTTTACTGAGACTGATGTATTTATTAATGCAGATGAAGCTAAAGGAGCATTAGCAAAACTTTACGCTAGTTTGGCTCTTACTGGTCAGGAAGGTCCTGCTGGTCAGCCCGATATTAGTGGAATTGATGAAGGAACTTCTCAATATTCAAGAATGTTGTTCAGTTTAAATGAGCTTACTACAGATAATGCTGTAGTTGGATGGGGAGATCCAGGTCTTCCTAATTTACATGCAATGAACTGGGGAGCAAATAACGATTTTACAACAGCAATGTACTACCGTCTTGCTCAAGAAGTTTCATTCTGTAACTCATTTATATCTAATGCTGAAACTTTAAATAGCGATGCAGAAGTGAGTTCTTATATAGCAGAAGCTAGATTTCTAAGAGCATTTGCTTATTATAATTTAATTGATCTTTATGCAAACGTTCCTTTGGTTAAAAATGTTTCTACAGATTTACCAGAGCAAGCTAGTAGAGAAGAAGTTTTTAATTTTGTTGAATCTGAACTCTTAGAAATTCAAGATCTGCTTAAAGAAAGCGGAGCTAATGAATATGGACGTGTAGATAGAGTTGCTGCATGGGCACTTCTTTCAAAACTTTATCTTAATGCTCAAGTTTATGTAGGTCAAGACCGCAATACAGATGCTGTTACTTACGCATCAAAGGCAATTAATTCAAGTTATGCTATCAATAAAACCGATGCGAACGGAAATGGATCTGCTTACGATGAATTATTTCTTGCAGATAACAACACCAACGGAGCTCAGAAAGAATTCATCTTTGCTTTAAATTTTGATGGAAATCAATCTAGAACTTATGGAGGAACAACGTTCCTTGTGCATGCTTCTATTGGAGGTTCTATGAATGCTTCTAACTCTGGAGTTAATGGTGGATGGGAAGGTCTTAGAACCACTGAAGCCCTGGTAAATAAATTTGATTACGCTGTAACCTCTACAGATGACGACGGAAATCCTGTTGCATGGTCAGACGGTAGAGCATTGTTCTATACAGAGGGTCAAAGTTTGGAGATCAATAAAATTGCAAACACCTTTACAGATGGGTATGCAGTTACAAAATTCACCAACATAAAATCTAATGGAGAACAAGGAAGCGATGAGAGTGGAGAATTTGTTGATGCAGATCTTCCATTAATTCGTTTAGCTGAAATTTATCTTACTTACGCCGAAGCTGTATTAAGAGGCGGTGCTGGAGGAGATCAACAAACAGCAGTGAGTTATATTAACGAGTTAAGAGAAAGAGCTTTTGGAGATAATACTGGAGATATTACTAGTAGTGATCTAACGCTAGATTTCATTATAAATGAGAGAGCTCGAGAACTTTACTGGGAAGGTCAAAGAAGAACAGATCTTATTCGTTTCAACAATTTTACAACTGGTAATTACTTGTGGCCATTTAAAGGTGGTGCAAAAAACGGAACTGCAGTAGAAGATTTCAGACAGTTATTTCCATTACCTAGCAACATAATTTTAATTAATACTAATCTTAAGCAAAATCCTGGCTACTAATAAATAAAAAACAACATGAAAAAAATAACAAACTTATTTATAGCGTTCATCGCAATCATTAGCTTAAATGCTTGTTCAGAAGATGATGATTTTACCTTTACCGCTAAACCAGATCCAGAAGGAATTTCTTTTACTAATTCTGTTTCTGAAATGTATACCCTTAAAGCTTCAAATGCAGATAATCTTGCAGAGAGATTTGTATGGAATGAGGTAAGTTTTGATGTTCCTACCCCTGTAAACTATGAACTTATAGGTTCTTCTTCAGAATCTTTTGAAAGCTCAACTGTATTAGGTAATGTTACTGAAACTAATTTACCTGTAACTGTTGGAGCCATGTTAGAGCTTGCTGCTGAAGCTGGTTTAGATAATGATCCTGAAACCGAAATGCCAAATACCGGTAATTTATTTTTTAAAGTTAGAGCATATGTTGGTGGTGATGGTGGTAATGTAGTTGAAGAAACATCTGAAGTATTACAAGTAACCGTTACACTTACCTGAAGCAGATACAGAAGAACCTGCAAAATTACAGATATACATGGTTGGAAATGCAACTCCTGATGGCTGGAATAATAACAACAATAACACTCCACTATTCAGAGACCCATCTAATGGTAATATATTCTATTATACTGGATACTTTGCTGCTAATGATGTAGCAGGTAAAGATGGTGAAGATTTTGCTTTCAAATTCATAACCACTTTAGGACAATGGGCTCCAATGTACGGACCTACTGAAGATTCGTATGCTACCTCTGGATCTCTAATGTTTAGAGAAACAGAACAAGATACTGATACAGGAAGAATTTTAGTTGAAACCGCTGGTTACTATAGTTTAGTCTTAAATTTAGAGGATATGACCTATTCTTTCGAGCCTATTGATGCTAGCACAGCAACAACATACGAAGTAATTGGAATTGTTGGAGCGGGAAGTTCAGTTGGATGGCCAGATGACGCAACAAATCCAACTCCAGATATTAAGATGACCAATACAGAGTTTGACAAACATATTTGGCAAGCCAAGAATATTGTGCTTACAAATGATGGAATAAAATTTAGAGCCAATTTATCCTGGGATGTAAGCTGGGGAGGTGGAGAAAACTTTCCAAGTGGAATAGCAACTGGAGATAATATTATGGCTAAAGCGGGTACTTATACCGTTTGGTTTAATGATATTTCTAAGAGATATATTTTTATTCCAGAACCAATAGAATAATTAGAAGTTAGCTGAATTTATATTAAAGCTGTCTAAAAAGGTTTTACGGTAATATTCCAGCTTTATAAAGGCGAATATTTATCTCAAAAACCAATTTTAGACAGCTTTTTTTAATTAAAAATTTAAAATATATGATAAAGAGAAAATTAATATATGGAACTGTGTTTTCGGCGATGCTTGCATTAGGTGCATGTTCCAGCGATAATGACCCTGCTACTCCAGAACCCGGGGGTGGAACTCCTCCGGTTACAACAGAACCAAAAGCATTAGATCTAACTGCTTACAAAAATGGTCAGGGAGTAATGATGCAAACTTTTTATTGGGATGTAGAACCTCGTGGAGACTGGTGGAATGTTATAAACGATCATATTGAAGATTGGGCAGATGCTGGTGTAGATAGATTATGGTTCCCGGTAGCTAGTAAAGGTCAGTCTGGTGGATACTCCATGGGTTATGATCCTTCAGATTATTTCGATTTTGGAGAATACAATCAGCATGGAACCATAGAAACTCGTTTTGGAAGTAGAGCAGAATTAGAAAGTGCTATAAGCAATGCACATGCTCATGACATGGAAGTAATTGCAGATATCGTGATTAATCATAACTCTGGTGGTGGATTACAATACAATCCCTATAGAGATTACGAAACCTACACTTTATTTGATGAAACTCATGGAAATGCCTCTGGAATGTTCAACAGAACGTATGAAGATTTTTATCCAAACAGTGTAAATAATTACCTTGATAATAGCCTTTTTTATGAAGAAACCAATCTAGATCATCACAGAGAAAATGTAAAAAAATGGCTTTGGGAAGATGAAAATTCTGTAGCTAAATATTACCAAAGAGTGATGAAATTTGATGGGTGGAGATTTGATTATGTTCAAGGTTTTAGCCCAGATGTTATTAAGCAGTGGATGGCAGCCTCTGGTCCAGATAATTTTGCCGTAGCCGAAAATTATGATGGGAATGCGCAAAACCTTATTAAATATGTTGAAGCAACTGGAATATCAGCTTTCGATTTTGCTTGTTTTTATAGATTAGAAGAAGCATTAGATAGAAATAATGATCTTTCTATTCTAGGTGGTGGTATGCTTAGAAAAACATATCCAAACAAAGCGGTAACATTTACTGCAAATCATGATACTGAGAAAGATACTAATGAAGATAATAATATCTCTGCTGGAAATAAAATGAAAGCCTATGCTTATATTTTAACTCATGATGGGTATCCAACTATCTTTTATTCAGATTATGAAAATGCAGCTTTTCAAGATGAATTAAAGAATTTAATGTTGATTCATAATACTCTTGCCACAGGCGAGGTAGAAGTTCTTTATAATGATAATGACGAGTATATCATGAAAAGAAAAGGTTCTGGAAATAATCCCGGACTTATATTTTATATGAACACCAGTTCAAACACGAAAAGACGTGAAGTTAATTCTACATGGAATGGTAAAAAAGTAATGGATTACAGCAACCAAACTTCATATTCTCCAATGGTAGCTGAAGATGGTACTGTGAGTATAGAAGCTCCCGGAAATTCATATAGCATCTACTCTATTATGGAATAGATAATTAATCAAACAAAGTATTCAAGCCAGATGAGTGATCATCTGGCTTTTTTATTAATAAAATTAATTACCTATTATATTAAATCTATATGAGATCTTATTTTTATAAACCTCTCCTTCATCTAAAACAGCCGAGGGAAAATGAGCATGATTTGGAGCATCCGGATAATTCTGTGCTTCCAGACAGATAGACGGAAATCTCTTGCTGATTTCAGTGTTATACTCCCATTTATCAGGCAACTGTGCTGGAATAAAAGTTACAACCGCTGGCTGATTGGTGATTAATTGCATCTCTAATTTAGATTTGCTAGAAAATAAAGAGGCCACTTTTTCTTCAAAATTTGAATTGAGTACAAAAGTATCATCGACCTGAATATTCTCTATCTTTTTAGAAATCGAAAAGTTCTTTATATCTGAACTTAAATCCTTTAATTTTCCGGTTGGTCTTAACTTATTATCTACCTCCAGAATCTTATCAGCCTTAATTTGCAATTCATGATCTTCTACACTCCCCGCTCCGTTCAGGTTGAAATAAGTGTGATTGGTTAAGTTCAGGATTGTTTTTTTATCACTTTCGGCAGTATATTCAATATTTAATTCATTCTTTTCTGTAAGCGTATAACACACCTCAACCTTTATATTCCCAGGATATCCTTCTTCCCCATCTACAGAAAAACAATTTAATGTAATTGAAGGATTATTGCCTGTGGTTTGAGATTTTACCTCCCATATTTTATGCTGAAGTCCTCTCCTACCCCCATGTAAATGCACGCCATCTTTTTGAAAAAGTTGAAATTGAGTGTTATCTAATTCAAATTTTCCTTCTGATATTCTTCCTGCATAACGGCCTATAGACGCACCAAAACACATATTTTCATCAAAATATGCTTTAGATACATAATCCTCTTTATTCTTAGGGCCCACCACTACATTCACAATATTATTATTCCCATCTCTTTATCTTTAAGCTGAAGACAGTCGCGCCTAAATTCAGGATCTCTAATTGAGTTCCTTTTGTATTGGTTAATTTATATAGTTGAAGTTCTTCAGAATTCATGAATAGAATTTTAGCAGTGTTTTAAATTAAAGAGAACTCCAAAGAACGGTATTTTTTATTTTATGAATTAGATCTAAATGAACATGGAATTACAGCCTATCCAGATTTTAGATCTAATGAGCATTAAGAATTATTAATAGGTCAACTTTATGACGTCCCCATTAAAATGTCTATTTTTGCAGCTATGGCATTATCAAACAACGACATTTTTAAAAAACTTCGTGTCGCGTTAAAACTGCGTGATGACGATATAGTAGCTATTTGCGGTCTTGTAGACTTTAAAGTTACCAAGAGTGAATTAGGAGCGATCTTTAGAAGTGAAGATCATCCTAAATATGTAGAATGTGGAGATCAATTTCTTCGTAATTTCTTAAACGGATTGGTGATCCATATGCGTGGTCCAATGCCTAAAAAGAAGGAGGCGACAGCAAGGCCAGACACAAAGAAATCGGAATAAATTTCAATATTTTTTAAAATAAAAAAGTCCCAGGAATTTCCTGGGACTTTTTTATTTATATACGCTTAAAAGCTTAAGCTAAAACCGCTTGAACTTTATCTGCAGCTTCCTGGAATTCTGTAGCACTTTGTACATCCAATCCGCTATTATCAATCAATTCTTTTGCAATGTCTGCATTGGTTCCTTGTAAACGAACAATAATTGGCACATTGATGTTACCCATATTCTTATATGCATCTACAACTCCTTGTGCAACACGATCACATCTTACAATACCACCAAAGATATTGATAAGGATAGCTTTTACATTTTCATCTTTTAAGATCAAACGGAAAGCTTCTTCAACTCTTTTTGCATCTGCAGTACCACCAACGTCTAAGAAGTTAGCTGGCTCCCCACCTGCTTGTTTAATAAGATCCATAGTTGCCATTGCAAGTCCAGCTCCGTTTACCATACATCCAACGTTTCCGTCTAGATCTACATAGTTTAAACCAACTTTCTTAGCTTCTACTTCAACAGGATTTTCCTCACGAATATCACGCATTTCAGCATAATCTTTATGACGGAAAAGTGCATTATCATCTAAAGATACTTTTGCATCTACTGCAAGAATCTTATCATCACTAGTTTTTAAAACCGGGTTGATCTCAAATAAAGAAGAGTCAGACTTATCGTAAGCAGTGTAAAGTGCCATTACGAATTTTGTCATTTCTTTAAATGCAGTTCCGCTTAAACCTAAGTTAAAAGCAATTCTTCTTGCTTGAAAAGGCATAAGTCCTACTGCAGGATCAATCTCTTCAGTAAAGATTAATTCTGGAGTGTTTTCTGCAACAGTTTCAATATCCATTCCACCTTCAGTAGAATACATAACCATGTTCTTACCTGTTCCTCTGTTCAAAAGAACAGACATATAATATTCTTCCGGCTCACTGTCCCCAGGATAATAAACATCCTCTGCAACTAAAACCTGATGTACTTTTTTACCTTCAGCAGAAGTTTGAGGAGTTACCAAGTTCATCCCGATAATTTGTCCTGCAATTTCTTCAACCTCTTTAAGGTTCTTAGCAAGTTTCACCCCACCACCTTTACCACGTCCACCTGCGTGAACCTGAGCTTTAATTACATGCCAACCAGTTCCGGTTTGTTCTGTAAGTTCTTTGGCAGCATCAACTGCTTCTTTTGCATTATGAGCAACAATACCACGCTGTATGCGCACGCCAAAGCTGCTTAAAATTTCTTTTCCTTGATACTCGTGTATGTTCATAATCTGCTTTTTCTTCAGTATTAATTATGGAACGCAAAAGTAACAAATGTAATAGTATTGTACCAATCTTTTTTGGGTTATAACTCGCCTCTCTAGAAAACCTATTAAAAGTATTGCTGAAATTAGGTTTTTAAACCATAAATCATACAATGGGATCGTATTTTGGATCAAATCCAAAAATCTAACAAATAAAATGAATGTGTTTTATTTTGACATTCCTTAACAGTTATTAAAAATGTAGGTTATTTTTGCACTGTAAAATCCTATTTTAATGACTAATCAAGACCTACTTGCAATTGCAGATGAATTTGGAACTCCGGTATATGTATATGATGCTGAAAAGATCAAATTTCAATATAACCGTTTAAGAAATGCTTTCAGCAAAATTGAAGATCTTCAAATTAATTACGCCGTTAAAGCACTCTCCAACCTATCTGTCTTAAAGTTTATCAATTCTTTGGGTGCAGGTTTGGATACAGTTTCAATTCAGGAAGTAAAATTAGCATTAAAAGCGGGGGCAAAAGCCTCAGAAATTCTTTATACCCCTAATGGAGTTTCTCTGGAAGAGATTGAGCAGGTAGCAGAAATGGGCGTTCAAATAAACATTGACAACCTTTCTATTCTTGAACAATTTGGAACCAGGCATCCTAAAGTTCCGGTTTGTATTAGAATTAATCCGCATGTTATGGCGGGTGGAAATTCTAATATTTCGGTAGGACATATAGATTCTAAATTTGGGATCTCTATTCACCAAATGCCGCATTTGCTTAGAATAGTTGAAAATACGGGAATGAACATCAACGGGATACACATGCATACAGGAAGTGATATTCTTGATATTGGCGTTTTTATCTATGCTTCTGAAATTCTTTTTGAAGCTGCTAAAAACTTTAAAGATCTTGATTTTATAGATTTTGGAAGCGGCTTTAAAGTGCCTTATAAACCAAATGATATCGAGACAGATATTGAAGAATTAGGGGAAAAACTTACTCAGAGATTTCATACGTTCTGCAAAGAATATGGCAAAGAGTTAAGATTGGTATTTGAACCGGGAAAATTTTTGGTGAGCGAATCTGGAAAATTTCTCGCTCGCGTAAATGTCATCAAACAAACTACTTCTACCATTTTTACAGGAATAGACACCGGATTTAACCATTTAATTAGACCCATGTTCTACGGTTCTCATCATGAAATTCACAATCTTTCCAATCCTTCTGGGAAGGAGCGTTTTTATACCGTAGTTGGATATATATGTGAAACCGATACTTTTGCTAATAATCGTAGAATTTCAGAAATTAAAGAAGAAGACATTCTAGCTTTTAGCAATGCTGGTGCCTATTGTTTTTCTATGGCCAGCAACTTCAATTCTCGCTATAGACCTGCGGAAGTATTATGGTATAATGGAAAAGCACATTTAATAAGAGAACGAGAAACCTTTGAAGACCTTATTAAACATCAGGTAATGGTTGATCTTTCTGAAGGAAAAAACTAAATTATAAGTTCCCAGCCGAGCTGCTAAATCCAAATTTCTATAGTTTTCGTAAGTATTAGGAAGAGAATAAATGAATTTGCACTTTTGCCAATAGATATATTTCAATAGAAAATTTATTTCAGCAATTAAAAATTAATTGTAATTGAAATTTAGTTTCTTTCGAAATCATTATCTATATTAATGAAAGTGCCCCCGCGATAAAGCCTACGAATGACCTACCTTAAACAAGAATTATATAATCTTATAAAAGAAGATATCAAGTTTTTTGAATTTATTCAAGAATTTGGTTTGGATGGAATTATTTTTCGAGATCTTGTAAATGAAGATCAGGAATACCAAGACCTTAAATTTTGGAGCAGCTTAGGCTATGAGCCGGAAGAAGTGTCTAAATTAAAAGGCAACAGTAAGATCTATAGATATTCTAAAATTCTTAGAACACACTCCAAATTCTCTTTTCAAGATAAAGAAAATTCAAGCGATATAGATTTCTTAGATTTTGAAGAAATTCAAGAATTTCATCATAAATCTGGAAAAATTCTTAGGTTTAAAGCTAAGCAACATATAATCTATGACGATTTAAAACAACCCATTCGCCAGTTAATCGGTTTAAAAAATATTACCGCTCAAGAAGATCTTGCTAAAAAAGTTAGACACTACGAAAAAATCATAGAAGGTACTGGAATTGGCGCGTGGGAATGGAACCTACAAACCAATGAAGTTATTTTTAACGAACAATGGGCAAATATTCTTGGATATACTTTGGAAGAACTTCAGCCTATCTCTTCAGATACATGGAATAGATTTTCTCACCCTGAAGATGCTGAACGATGTAACAAATTGTTGGATGATCATATTAATGGAAAAACCGAGGTGTATGAAAGTGAGGCTCGAATGCTTCACAAAAACGGATCCTGGGTTTGGGTTTTAGATAAAGGGAAAGTGGTAAGTCATACCCCAGATGGAAAAGCTGAATGGATGACAGGATTTCACGAAGAAATCACGCAAAGAAAAAAGACATTTGAGCGTAATAAGCTGTTTATTGAAAAGGCTCCAAGTGCTATTGCCATGTTTGATAACAAGATGAATTATTTAGCAGCATCACAACGTTGGATTACCGGTTATGAAATTGAAAATGTAGATATTATAGGGAAGTGTCATTATGATATCTTTCCCGATATAAGTCAGGAATGGAAAGACATTCATCAGGAATGTTTAAAGGGTAAAACTTTAAAAAAAGACGAAGATTCTTTTATAGGGCCAGACGGAAGTTTAAAATGGTTAAGTTGGGAAGTTAGCCCGTGGTACGATCATAACAATGAGATTGGAGGGATGTTGATGCATACCTCAGATATCACCCCCATTAAAGAAGCCGAAAAAGCTATTAAAGAAAAGCAAGCCTTATTAGAGGCTGTTTTAAACAATGTGGAAGTAGGAATTATATCTTGTGATGAAAAAGGAAATCTCACTCTTTTTAATAAAGCAACACAAAATTGGCACGGTCTACCGGCAGAATCTATTCCACCAAGCCAATACTCCAACTATTATCACCTTTTCAAATCTGATGGCGTTACGCCTCTAAAAACTGAAGAAATCCCATTGCTTAAAACACTTAAGTTCGGTTCTGTAAAGAACGAGGAAATTGTTATTAAAAAGACAGATGGTACGTCTAGAATAGTAAGTATTAACGGGTCTCGATTAACAGATGCAGATGGAAATATTTTAGGAGCTGTTGTTGCAATGCATGACATTTCTGCTGCAAAAGCTGCAGAAGAAAAATTAAGAATTAGCGAGCAAACCTTTAGAGGTAATTTTGAAAATGCCGCTATAGGGATGGCTATCGTAGATACAACGGGGAGATGGATACAAGTAAACAACAGTTTATGCAAAATTATTGGTTATACAGAAGAAGAGTTATCTAAACTTACTTTTCAAGAAATTACTCATCCAGATGATCTTGGGATAGATCTTCAAAACTTAAATGAACTTGTAAGTGGCGAAAGGAGTTTCTATCATATAGAAAAAAGATATATCCATAAAAATGGAGAAACTATATATACCATACTTTCAGTTTCTATGGTGAGAGATGAACATGGAAATCCGCTACATTTTGTCTCTCAGATTACAGATATCACCCTTAGAAAACAAACTCAGCAGAAACTTCAAAATACTTTAGCGTATTTAGAAAGTATCTTTAATGCTAGCACTAGAGTTAGCATAATTGCTACAGACAGATCTGGAATTATTACTTCTTTTAATAAAGGAGCTGAAAATTTACTCGGATATTCTCGCGAAGAGATGGAACTTAAATATAGTCCAGAAAAAATTCACCTGAAAAAAGAAATAGATCTAAGAGCACAAGAGCTTTCAATACTATTAGAAGAAGATATTCAAAATTTTGATGTTTTTACTGTCTTAGCAGATAAAGGGCAGTTTGACACTAGAGAATGGACCTATGTTAGAAAAAACGGCTCTCATTTCCCTGTGCAATTAACTATTACCGCCATCAAGGAAGGAGATGAAATTATAGGATATTTAGGCATTGGAACTGAAATTTCTCAGCTTAAAAATGCTGAAAAAGAGATAAAATCTTTATTAGAAGTAACCAAAGATCAAAATGAACGCTTAAAGAACTTCGCTCATATAGTTTCTCACAACTTGCGCTCACATTCCGGGAACTTCGAGATGCTTCTGGATCTTTATGTTCAGGAAAATCCTGAGGTTAAAGAGAATGAAATGATACAATACTTAAATGTAGCTTCAGACAATTTAAAAGATACCATTGCTCATTTAAATGAAGTGGTGCTTATAAACACCTCGATGAAAGATAACTTAATAGATATTGATCTTAAGCAGTGTATAGATAAGGCAACAAAAAATATTGGCGCCATTGCAAGAGATATGGATGTTAAGATTATAAATGAAGTAGATCCAACCATAAAAGTTAAAGGCCTCTCTGCCTATTTAGATAGTATCTTGCTTAACTTTTTAACCAACGGAGTTAAATATAGCTCCCCAGAGCGCAAAAGCTATATTAAACTAAGCGCAAAAGTTCAAAAGAAATTTGTGGTTCTTAGTATTGAAGACAATGGAATTGGGATCGATCTAAAAAAGAACGAATCAAAATTATTCGGAATGTATAAAACATTTCATAAAAATAAAGATGCTCGAGGCATTGGACTTTTTATTACCAAAAATCAGGTAGAAGCTATTGGCGGTAAAATTGAAACAGAAAGCACTGTAAATAAAGGAACTACATTTAAAATCTATTTTAGATATGAAAAAAATTGATATTGCCTGCATCATAGACGACGATCCTATTTTTGTTTTTAGTGCTAAGAAGATCATGCAAATGTCTAAGATGTGTAATGGTTTTCTCGTTTTTCATAATGGTCATGAAGCCCTTCAAAATTTAAAAGCCATTATTTCTAGCAATCAGCAAAACTTACCAGATGTAATTTTATTAGATCTAAACATGCCCGTTATGGATGGTTGGGAATTCTTAGAAGAATTTATAAAGATCCCAACTCAAAAAGAGATAATTATCTATATAGTAACCTCTTCTGTAGATCCTGAAGATGTAATAAAAGCCAGATCTTATGATAAGGTGAGCAACTATATTATTAAACCAATCTCTATGGAAAGTTTAAAGGTCTTAATGACAGCAGATATTCCAGAAGAAAATACGAATAACGAGAATTAGATCTTTAAAAATCTTATATCGATTATAGTCTGACGTGACTGACTCCTAAGGTTAGGTTAAATCAAAAAAACACGGTTTTAAAATATCTTATATTGCAGTAACCAAAGCCACTCATAAAATATATGCTTTATATTCTGCATCAAAGCCAGGACCTCGAACAGGTTGAAAAAGAGATCATTCCCCTTTTAGAGGGTAAGGAATTTACATTAAAATCTTATTCCCAGGAGATTGATATAGATAACAGTAAAGATCAGGTAATCATTACCTATTTGGGAGATAAGGATCTTGCAGAATTTCTTCCAAAAGCAGCAAAAAATAAGTGGAATATTGCACTTTTACCCCATCCCGAGCTCGATTTTACAAGAAAAGGATTGGGAATAGAAGGCACTTTAAAAGATAATATTGAAGACATTTTGAGTTTAGAAGAAAGCAAAAGTCTGGATCTTTTGTTTTGTAATGATCAACCAGTCTTTCAATCTGTAAATATTGGAAGTGTATTTATCTTAAAAAGCAAAGATCATCATAATAATATCTTCTCAGAAGTTTATAATTTTCTTCTGAACATTAAAAAGTTATCAAGCTTATCTCATCGTAAATTTGAATTAAGTGCAGATGGAGAGACCATTATTAATACTTCCGCATTAGGAATTGTTATTGTTGAACATTCTTCCAGCTCTGTAATTTCCAAAAGACTTATTGAAGAAAGTTCAATGAACGATGGAATGTTTCACGCCCTTATAATTTCTCCTCAAAACATCTTAGATCTTATCTGGTTCTTATTAAAATCTTTAACCCCAAGTTCTAGAAAATTATCTAAGTTACCAGATTTTATAGGGCAGATAAAAACATCGAATATTACCATAGATAATTCTGGGCCTATAGATTTTACTATAGATGGTAAAAAAGAAAATTCAGAAAAGATTGAAGTTCACGTAGAACCACAAATTTTAAAACTTCGGCAAAGCAGTATTTACATCAATGAGAAAAACGGAGCTGAATCTAAAAAAAGTATAAAAACAGATAAATTACCCACAGGAGAAAAAAGAGACGAACTTACTAAAAGAAAACTCCCATGGTGGCCGCGTGCCACAACAGAAGAGTTTCAGGAGTTGTTCAAAGTGCTGCGTGAAAACGCGAAACTCACCTCTTCTTTTATAGTAATGATGATACTTTCTACCTTAATAGCCTCATTCGGCTTATTTGGAGATTCCTCCCCTGTTATCATTGGGGCAATGATCCTAGCTCCAATTATCTCCCCTATAGTTTCCTTTTCTATGGGGATGGTGAGATATGACACTAATATGCTCAAAACGGGAATTTCTACCATCTTGATAGGAACCATGGTTGCTTTAATTGTAGCTGCCGGCGTGAGTATAATTATCCCTCTAAAAGTGCTGACTTCAGAAATAGATGCACGTTTGTCTCCCACGCTATTAGATATGGGAATTGCCGTAGCCTCTGGAATTGCTGCAGCTTATGCCCATGCAAAAGAAGGAATTGCTAAAAGCCTGGCAGGAGTTGCAATTGCAGTTGCCTTAGTTCCACCATTAGCTGTTGCCGGTATTGGAATTGGATGGATGGATTGGGATGTTTTCTCCGGCGCTTTTCTGTTATACCTAACCAACCTTGCCGGCATTATTATGTTTGCAGGAATTACTTTTTTAATATTGGGCTTTGCTCCCTTTAGAAGAGCTAGATTAGGTTTGATATATACTTTGGTAATTTTAATTGGAGTGATGATCCCATTGTCTCTTTCTTTTAATAGAATTCAAACAGAAGCAAAGATTACTAGCGAATTGGAAGGAATTAGACTGGAAAATGTGATCTTAAAAGATGTAAAAGTTAGAATCGGAGAGCCTTTAATGGTCTCTCTAAAACTGGTGAGTTCTGAAGCTATTGATGCTAAAACCATGGAATTGATCAAAAAAGAGATTGAAGATAAAATTCATAAACCTATTACCTTAGAAGTTATCTCGGCAATAGAATTCTAGGCCTAAATCACCCTAAATAGAATGCTATTTTCTTCTAAAAACCCCATATTAATTGCTAATTTGCAATTATGTTTAAGAAGATCTTAGCCTGCTCCCTATTATGTATGTTGTTCTTCAACATCTTTGGTGCGTTCCCTCTTTTTAGGTTTGCACAGGAAATGATAAGAAAAGAAATGGCTGAAAACATTGAAGGTTTCATCCCTGAGAATGAACTAGATGTAGTTATTACTTCTAAAGATTCTCCTGAAATAGAATGGATCAAAGAAAAAAAAGAGTTTAAATATAAGTCTGAATTCTATGATGTGGTTAAAGTAGAAACCATGGGAGATCAGCTTAAATATTTTTGCATTAAAGATCATAAAGAAAAACATCTTGTTGATTTTATGCATTATCTAATTAAAAAAGAAAGAGAACAAAATAAAGATCCGTTGCATTCTACAACCCGAAAACATGTAAAAATATGGTATTTCGAAAGTGAATTTTCTCATGTTCTAAAGCCTGAAATCTCAAAAAGAAAGCTGCTCTTTTATAATTATCAGGAAAAATTTATGTTCAATCTTTACTTAGACAAACTTACTCCTCCCCCACAATTATTTTCTTAAATATCACGCTTTTTTAGTAAAACTGAATCTTCCATTTCAGGAAGTTTTCAGACAGTTTTGCTATGCATTTCAATTAAAAAACATTAATTTATTTTTCATAAAATGAAAAGAATTTTCATACTATCAATATTCCTATTCCTGGGAATATTAAATATCAAGGCTCAAAATTCTTCAATCTCCGGAAAGGTGGTAGATGCTAAAACTAATCTCCCTTTATCTGGAGCAAACATCAAAATAGGAAACAACAAAATTGCAACTACCAATGAAATGGGAGACTTTACTTTTCCGTGTCACTTAGACGAAGAGATCCAGGTTTCTTATGTGAG
This sequence comes from uncultured Flavobacteriaceae bacterium, assembly GCA_963816375.1. GTDB lineage: Bacteria > Bacteroidota > Bacteroidia > Flavobacteriales > Flavobacteriaceae > Gillisia. The sequence continues at coordinate 294,902 of CAWFKK010000009.1, read as the reverse complement.
CTATGAAACATTTGCTCAGAAATTAGATAATTGCAATACTCGACTTATCATTCAGCTGAAGCCGAAATATGACAATTTGGAAGAAGTAGACATTGTTACTTCAGGCAGAGATCCTTTAAAAAATCCGGTTTCAGAAGTTCATCTAAACTCAAAACAAATAAAGAGAAGCAACGGGCTTTTCTTAGATGACGCGGTAAATATTAATATTCCCGGAGTTTCTATGGAAAGAAGATCTATTTCCGGGGGTCAACAATTCAATATTAGAGGTTATGGGAACGGAATTGGTTTTAGAGGCGCCAGTAACAATTTCGATTCTCAGGGATCTAAAGTTTACCTAAACGGAATTCCGGTAACAGATGCTGAAGGAATCACGGTAATGGACGATATAGATTTTGGGAGTATAGATCAGGTAGATGTAATTAAAGGTCCATCCGGAACTTTATATGGAATGGCTATAGCCGGAGTTGTAAATCTACAGACTAGAATGGCAAATCCCGGCGAAACCTCTATCAATCAGGAAATACAACTTGGAGATTATGGTTTGGAACGCTATACCACCAGACTGGAAATTGGCACGGAAAATTCTTCAATTATGTTGAGCTATGGAAAGCAAAAATATGATGGCTTTATGCCTCATACCAGGTCTGAAAAGGACTTTGTTAATATGATCGGGGAATTTAGACCTAATCAAAATCAGCAAATATCTGCTTATATAGGTTTTAGTGACAGTTACGATGAACGTAATGGAGAGCTCACCAAAGAGCAATATCAAAATATGGATTATTCCGGGAATCCCGCTTACATTAAAAATGATGCCCACTCGGCCGTTAGAAGTTTCAGAGGCAGGACTTAATCATTTCTATAAATTCAGTAACAATATCTCAAACACCACTTCCATTTTTGGAAGCGGGATAAACAGCGATGCTAGTTCTGCAGGAGGATGGACAGATAAAGATCCTATAAATTATGGATTTAGAACGGTTTTTAATACCAATTTTAATCTGAATGAAGATTTCCAATTATCTGGAAAAACCGGAATGGAAGCTCAAAAACAAAATGGACAAACCATTGGTTATAGAATGATAGAGAATGCTGCTAATCCTGATGCATATAATGTAATTGGCCCTCTAAAGAGCAATACTTATTCTGAATCTGAAACCTCCTCTTATTTTACAGAATGGATATTAACAATGCCCTATGAGTTATCCTTAACAGCCGGAATAGGACTTAGTACCATGAATATAAAGTTGAGTGACAGACTTACAGAAAATGAGCTGGCACAACCTTCAGATTATAGCAGAACTTATAATGATATGGTGTCTCCTCATGTTGCGATCAATAAGATCTTTAACGATCAAATTTCGGTTTATGCATCTTACAGCACAGGTTATAAAGCCCCGGTGAGTTCTTATTTTTTCATTCCAACAACTGGCCAGGTAAACAGAGATTTAAAACCTGAAAAAGGAACTCAGTTTGAGATTGGGTCTAAAGGTTCTTTCTTAAAAGATAAATTGAACTATCAATTAGCATTATTTCAAACCAAGTTCAAAGATAAAATGACGGTAGTGGCTGTACCAAATTCTGAAAATACTGCAACTGCCTATACCTATGTTGCCAATGGGGGAACACAAAATCACAAAGGTCTTGAAGCGGCAATTAGCTATGATCTGTATGATTCTAAAGAAGGATTCTTTACTACAATAAAACCTTTTGCCAATCTCACTTTATCTGACTTTAAATATGAGGAGTTTAAATTTCAGCAATTAACATCAGACAAGACAAATATTGCAAGAAACAGATTACAGTGGAAATACTGTTGTGGGTGTTCCTCCGGTTGTTTTTAATGCCGGGATAGATGCTAGCCACTAAAATAGGAATTTATGCTAATGCTACTTATTCTTATAGAGACGCGATGTATTTCACATCTGATGAAGCCAATAGAACCACAGCTTTTAATTTATTAAATGCCAAGCTTGGTTACAATACTGCATTATTAGATCATTTTTCTTTAGATCTATATGCCGGGGTAAATAATATTACCGGCACACAGCATTATAATATGGTATTTTTAAATCAGTTGCCAGATGCTTATATCCCAGCACCTTCAGAAGCAAATTATTACGGAGGTGTAAATCTAAAATATACCTTCTAATTAAAATAGAAATTGAGATAAGCCGAAATGAAAATTTCGGCTTTTTTTATATCAAAAAATTAATAGAAAAGAACTACCTTATGTAACATAAGTTACTGATAAATAGAATATTTCAAATTAATTTCGCCAATAATTGCTGAATATCTTTGAAAATAAATCAGGCTTATGGAAATTGAAGAAATGATTAAAAATCATCAGGGAACGATAGTAGATGTAAGAACTCCCGCAGAATTTAATGGAGGAAGCGTTGCAGGAGCATTAAACTTCCCTCTTAATGAAATTCCGCTTAGAATGGAAGAGCTAGACGCATTAAAAAAACCCTTAATTTTATGTTGTAGATCTGGAAATAGAAGTGGACAAGCGCAGCATTTTCTTTCAAATAAAGGAATTGAATGCTACAACGGAGGCTCCTGGCTGGATGTAAATTTCTATCTTTCACAAAACGATTAATTATGTTAGAAGCTATTAAGAAAATATTTGGAATGGGTCCAAAACCCAATTATTCAGAATTGGTTAAAAACGGCGCCCTTATTATAGATGTTAGAAGTCCAGATGAGTTTGCGCAGGGCCATGTAAAAGGTGCTAAAAATATTCCTCTGGAAAGATTAACAGGACAATTGCAAAATTTAAAAGATAAAGATCAACCAATAATTACCTGCTGTGCCTCGGGAATGAGGAGTGCTTCTGCAAAAGGAGTATTAAAATCTAACGGTTATACACAAATCTATAACGGTGGAGGTTGGCAAAAACTTGACAGTAGACTTTAGTTTTTAACCCTTCAATAAAAGAATAACTTAAAATTTTATTTAAGTTGGACTTCTATATCCTTATTTTCAATTTTAGAAAGCAGGTTTAATTTGCCTTGTTCATACAATTCGTCAAGGTCTGCAAGGTCTACATTAAAATTATCTACGCTATAATTCTCATAATCTACAAACCGAATTCCCTCTATAACTCTTGGGTTGTAAGCAACTCTAAATCTTACACCTCTTTCTGTTCCGTGGAACTTATATGCTAAATAATCTACGGTGAAGTTCTTCTTATGTATCCAATACATAAACTCATCATGGTGGTCTTCTCCTCCACCATCTTGCTGGAAAGTGATCTTTAACTGATAGTATGGCTCTCCTTTTATCTTAGCTTCTCCCGCCAATTCTTTATTAACCGCACGATCATTAAGCCCATAAGGCAAATGAGCAAAATAATGAACTGAGTTTACGCTACTACCATATTTTATAGCTGTAGAATCTGCTACTTTAATCAAACTGTCATTCTTAAAGCGCTCAAATCCTGTATTACTTACCACATCTAAATAATTTCCTGTCGAGTCTGTAGTGAAACGCTCCAAATGAAATTCACCTCCATTTCTTATGCTTTTATAAGTGCGATCTCTAAATTTAAATTGAATGCTTGCTTTTTTATATTTTGCTCCACCCGCATTTTCAATGGTTTTATTAATGATCTCTTGCGCGGTGATCTCTTCCTTTTTTTCCTGACATGAAATCATTAGAACTAGGGAGAAAATTAAAAGTAGGTTTTTCATAGAAATTTTATAACAAATTCAAATATAATCAAAAACACCTATCAAAAAAGCAAGGAAGAGCCTGATTATTGCCACAATACAGAGAAAATCTTTGCATTGACAAATTTTATATTGAAAAAGTCAAGACTTTTAAAAAATTTTGAAGCAATTATAAGAACGAAATCTTAATAATGATGCTAAATTATAGAAAGCTTCCTATTTTTGCGGAAGTATGAAGAATAACATCAACATAAAGAACAGAAAAGCGAAGTTTGAATATGAATTTCTGGATAAGCATATTGCAGGAATAAAATTGGCTGGAACCGAGATCAAAGCGATTAGAATGGGAAAAGCTTCTATTACCGAGAGTTTCTGTGAATTTCAGAACCATGAACTTTTTGTGATTAATATGCATGTTGAAGAATATTCTCACGCCACTCACTTTAATCATAATCCTAAAAGTGAGCGTAAATTGCTGATGCAAAAACGGGAATTGAAAAAACTGGAGAAAGAGGTAAAAAACTCTGGTCTTACCATAATTCCTCTTAGACTTTTTATCAATGAACGCGGACTTGCAAAAATGCAGATCGCTCTTGCAAAAGGTAAAAAACTTTATGACAAGCGAGAGACCATAAAAGATCGCGAAAGCAAACGTAGGTTAGACCGAATCAAAAAAGATTTTAGATAAGCAAAATCAGTATTGATTAATTTTTGCTAATTTCCCGACTACAAAAACACTTCATGATCTGGAAATTCCCCCTCGTTTTTATATTATTCTTTATTTGCCATTGTAGCTTTTCACAAGTCTCCGGAGTTGTAAAAGATAAAAATGGAGAAACTTTGCCCTATGTAAATATCTATACTGAAGATGGGCAATTTGGTACTACCACCAATGAGGATGGAAATTATCAAATCAAAATAGAAGATCCAGGCACCTACAAACTGGTCTTTCAATTTTTAGGTTATGAAACCCTTCGGAAAACGGTAACCATAGAAAAATTCCCATTTTCTTTGAATGTTACGCTTCAGGAAACCACCACCAATCTAGACGAAGTTACCATCAATTCTAAAGAGAATCCTGCCAATAAGATCATTCAACAGGCTATAGATAACAGGCAGAAAAATCTATCACAATTAGAAGAATTCACGGCAGATTATTACTCTCGCGGCTTATGGCGAATTAAAAATGCTCCTGAAAAAATTCTGGGACAAGAAGTTGGAGATCTGGGGGGAGGTTTAGATTCTACCCGAAGTGGGATAGTTTATTTAAGCGAGACCATTTCTAAGATCGCATATCAGGCTCCAGACGATTTTAAGGAAACCATTGTAGCTTCTAAAGTTAGTGGAGATGATAATGGCTTTAGTTTAAATTCTGCCAGAGAATCTGAATTTTCTTTTTATAAGAACACCATAGACCTCAACGCTAAGATTGTATCTCCCATTGCCGATTATGCTTTTGGTTATTATAACTACAAATTAGAAGGAATTTTTTATGACGATACCGGGCATTTGATCAATAAAATCCTTGTAACTCCAAAACGTCCAAAAGATCGCATTTTTTCAGGGTATATTTATATAGTAGATAACTCCTGGCAGATCTATGGCGTAGAATTGACTACTACCGGGGAGGCGATACAATTTTCGCCTATAGAAAAACTAACCTTTACTCAAAATTTTAAATATTCTGAAAAGAATGATTTTTGGATCAAAATCTCGCAAACGGTAGATTTTAGCTTTGCCATGTTTGGAATTTCCGGCGATGGAAGGTTCACAGCGGTTTATAGCAATTACAATTTTACTCCTGCTTTTGATAAAAAAAGCTTTTCTAGAGAAGTGATGTCTTTTGCAGAACAAGCCAATAAAAAAGATTCTCTTTTCTGGAAAACCTTAAGACCGGTACCGTTAACAGATGAAGAGCTTACAGATTATGTAAAGAAAGACAGTATTCAAATCTTGAAAAGTTCTAAAAAATACTTGGATTCTGTAGATGCGGTGGAGAATAAATTCCATCTTTCTAATATCGCTTTTGGCTATTCTTATAACAATTCTTACAATAAAAACAGTTTCAGTATTTCTTCACCTTTATTTGGAACCCACTTTAATACCGTACAAGGTTGGAATACTTCGGTAGATGTGAGCTATAGAAAAGATCTGGAGGAAAATTCTGGAAAATATTGGCGAATAAAAACGCATTTTAATTACGGGTTTAGCGAAGATAAATTGAGATATTCAGCAGAATTTCAGCAAAAATTCAACAATTTTAAAAAACCCATTTTAACTATTTCCGGCGGAATTGAAACTACAGAGATCAATGATACACATCCGGTTTCAGAAAGAATAAATGATATTACCAGTTTATTTTTCGAGCGAAATTATCTCAAACTCTATCAGCGTAAATTTGGAAAAATAGCATGGCAACAGGAAATCTTTAATGGCCTGGAAGTTCAAACAGATTTGAGTTTTCAGGACAGATCTGCTTTGGTGAATACATCAGATCAATATTGGGTAAATAATGATGGGGTTGAATACACTTCCAACAATCCTCTACAACCTAATAATTTTGGTTCTACTCCATTTAGAGATCATCACATTTTCAAATTCAATCTTATTGGAAAGATCAATTTCGGACAGAATTATATGAGCTATCCCGATGGAAAGTATAACATGTACTCTAACAAATACCCAACCTTGTATTTGGGGTATGAAAAGGGATTTGCTGCAGATATTACCAACTATAATTATGATCAATTTAAATTTTGGATCCTTCAAAATTTAGAATTGGGGAATAAAGGGACTTTTGGTTACAGTGTAAAAGGAGGAACTTTTATAAATGCTGAAGAAATAGCTTTTGTAGATTATAGACATTTTGATGGGAATCAAACCCGAATAGGAAACGGGTATTACCTCAACAAGTACAATTTGTTGCCATACTACGCTTTAAGTACTAATAATAGTTATCTAGAAGCACATGCAGAGCACAACTTTAAAGGATATATCTTAGGGAAGCTTCCGCTTATAAATAAATTGAATTATAACCTGGTGGTAGGAGCACATCTGTTATCTACTCAAGAAAATAAGCCATACACAGAATATTCTGTTGGTTTAAACAATCTCGGCTTCGGAAAATATAGATTTTTAAGATTGGATTATGTAGTCTCTAATTTTAACGGACAGCAAGAAGGCGCCTTTATTTTTGGTTTAAAATTCTTAGGAATTTTAGATTAGTTATCTGCTTTAAGATATAGTATTCATATCACCCTGTTTCGACCACTATCGAACTTGTTTCAGGGTCTTAATTAGATGCTGAAACGAGTTCAGCATGACATAATTCTGCTGTTAGAAGTAAAGAACATTAATTTGTATCTTTCGGAGTATAAATATGTGAGTTATGTTGACTAAGACAACTTTAAAACAACAGATTGAAAGTTTCCCCGAACAATTCTCAATTGATCAACTGGTTGAGCGATTAATTTTAATCGAGAAAATAGATAATGGAAACAAACAATCTGAGAAAGGGGATGTAATTTCGGAATCTGACTTAAATAAAGAAATTGGCAAATGGTTCAAATAAACTGGACTATTCAAGCAAAAAATGATCTTCAAGATATTGCCAATATATTTCAAAAGATTCGAAACAGTACGCAAAACTTCAAATTTTAAGAATTACAGAACGGACTAAAATTTTAAAATCACAAATCTACTCTGGCAAAATTGTAGAAGAAATTAGTCAACAAAATATTCGAGAAATCTTAGAAGGAAATTACCGAATCATTTATAAAATTGTTGAACCAGAAAGAATAGATGTTTTAACCGTACATCATTCTGCTCGTGATTTATATAAAAGAGAATTTTGATAAATTACCCAAGAATACAATAAATAGAGAAAATCTAATTTCTATCCTCTAAAAGCGGCACAAATCTAAAATCGCCAAATTCCCGCTTTTCAAATTCTTTTGCAGATTTTCTTATAAACAAAGTCATAACCTGCACCTTGTCGCCAACAGGAATTACTAATCTCCCTCCAACTTTTAGCTGTGCTAATAAAGGTTTTGGAACATAAGGAGCTCCCGCAGTGACTATAATTTTATCAAAAGGGGCATATTCCGGCCAACCTTTATATCCATCGCCAAAACTTAAATGCTTGGGTCTATATCCAATTTTTGAAAGGAAAAGTTTCGTTTTCTTGTAAAGCTCACGCTGGCGTTCTATACTGTAAACTTTAGCGCCAAGTTCGCATAGAACCGCGGTTTGATATCCGCTACCGGTACCAATTTCCAGCACCGTTTCACCTTTTTTAATCTCCAATAATTCAGATTGAAAACCTACGGTATAAGGTTGAGAGATGGTTTGATCTGCAGCAATAGGAAACGCTTTATCCTGGTAGGCATGATCTTCAAAACTGCTATCCATGAATAAGTGTCTGGGAATGGTTCTTATTGCCTCCAACACTTTTTCATCTTTAACGCCCTTTGCCTCAACAATGGCTGCCAACTGTTGTCTTTTTCCTTTATGTTTATACGTATCCCTCAAGATCTATTACTCTTTTACGGCATAAAAATAATCAAACATAGCCAAGGGTTCAAGCTTAGTTTTAATTATTATTTAACTGTTGTGCTAACTCATTTACAGCCAAAATGATATTGGCTTTAACCCAAGAAATGCTATTTTTGTGAAAAATGTAATAAACATGCTGAAAGCTGGTGTATTTGGTGCGGGTCACCTTAGGGAAAATTCACTTAAAACTTCTTGGAGAATCTTCTAAATATGAATTGGTGGGTTTTTATGATGATAATAAAGACCTGGCAGCCAAGGTTGCTCAAGAATTTGGATATAAAAGTTTCAACTCCCCAGAAGAGCTAATTGCAGCTGTAGATGTTATAGATGTAGTTACTCCTACCAATGCCCATTTTGAAGTTGCCAAAAAAGTAATAACTTCTGGAAAGCATTTGTTTATTGAAAAACCTATTACCTCCACCTATAAAGAAGCAGAAGAATTGATAGCTTTGGCTAAAGAGCATAAAGTTAAAGGTCAGGTTGGGCATGTAGAAAGATTTAATCCTGCTTTTAGAGCCGTCAAAGATAAGATAGAGCAACCAATGTTTATTGAAGCTCATCGATTGGCGGAATTTAATCCGAGAGGTACAGATGTGCCTGTGGTGTTAGATTTGATGATCCATGATATTGATGTAATTTTAAGTGTTGTAAAATCGGAAGTTAAGAATGTATATGCCAGCGGAGTTTCTGTTATTAGTGAAACCCCCGATATTGCAAATGCCAGAATTCAGTTTGAAAATGGATGTGTTGCGAACTTAACCGCCAGCAGAATTTCTTTGAAGAATATGAGAAAAGCACGTTTCTTTCAGCGCGATGCTTATATTTCAGTCGACTTTTTAGAGCGAAATTGTGAAGTTGTGAAGATGAAAGATGCTCCCGAAACTCCGGACGATTTCGCCATGATCCTTCAAAATGCGGAAGGAATTAAAAAGCAGATCTATTTTGACAATCCTAAAGTAGAAGAACATAACGCTATTTTAGACGAGTTGGAAACCTTTGCAGATGCTATTAATAACAACACTACTCCTATTGTGAGTTTAGAACAGGGAGCTGAAGCCTTGCGTGTTGCTAATTTAGTGATAGATAGTTTTAAGAATTAGACCCTTAAGGGATTTTATATAAATTTAAGAATCGAGAACTGAGCTTATTTTCAAGTTTTCGATCATAAAAATTAAAGAATGAAAAATATAGCAGTTATTGGAGCCGGAACCATGGGTAACGGGATTGCACATACGTTTGCACAATTTGGATACAAGGTAAATCTTATAGATATTTCAAAAGAAAGTCTTCAAAAAGGATTGGACACTATCTCTAAGAATTTAGACCGAATGGTGTCTAAAGAAAAGATCTCTGAAGAGGAGAAGACTGAAACTTTAAATAATATCACCACACATATCGATATTCCTAGCGGAGTAAAAAATGTAGATCTTATTGTGGAAGCAGCTACAGAAAATGTAGATCTTAAGCTGAAAATATTCAAACAATTAGATGCAAATTGTTCTAAAGATACTATTCTGGCAACCAATACTTCTTCGATTTCCATTACGCAAATAGCGGCAGAAGTTTCTAATCCGGAAAGAGTTATCGGGATGCACTTTATGAATCCTGTTCCGGTTATGAAATTAGTAGAGATCATTCGTGGTTACAATACTTCAGATAAAGTGACCAAAGAGATCATGGATCTTTCAGAAAAACTGAGCAAAGTTCCTGTAGAAGTAAATGATTATCCTGGATTTGTAGCCAATCGTATTTTAATGCCAATGATTAACGAAGCGGTGGAAACTTTATATAATGGAGTTGCCGGAGTTTATGAAATTGATACGGTGATGAAATTAGGAATGGCGCACCCAATGGGGCCACTTCAGTTAGCAGATTTTATTGGGTTAGATGTATGTCTGTCTATTTTAGAAGTTATGTATAACGGATTCAAAAATCCGAAGTATGCACCATGCCCATTGTTGGTGAATATGGTTCGCGCAGGGAAATTAGGAGTGAAATCTGGGGAAGGTTTCTACGACTATTCAGAAAGCAAAAAAGCTGAAAAAATATCAGCACAGTTTATATAAAGATTTTAAGACTCTGGAGTTAGTGCTTATTTAACAGTTCTAACTCCAGGTTCTATTACACCTATTCTTAGAATTTGACCAAGATCATTCCATTTAGAGCAGTTCGCCCCACAAGTGATAAGGCCGGACTGGTTGCTTCAAGACCATATGAAGATTACAGCATTGGCGAACTTACGGCCCAGCTGGAATACAATCCATATTCGTTTTTACACATTATAAATCCCGGATATAAATTTCAGCATGAAATAACGGGAGAAAAGAGGTTTCAGCTTGTAAAGAATCGCTACTTAGAATTTAAGGAAGAAGGGATTTTTACCAGAGATGAAAAGCCTTGTTATTATCTTTATAAAATTGTAGCTCGTACCCAAACTTACTGCGGAATTATTGCTGCTGCCAGTGTAGAAGATTATGAAAACAATCTTATAAAAAAGCACGAAGATACCATTGAGTATCGTGAAACACTTTTTAAAGATTACCTTAAAGTGGTAGGTTTTAATACAGAACCTGTTTTATTAACCTATCCAGATTCTCAAGTAATCACTTCAATTTTGGAGAAGGCGATGAAAGAAATCCCTGAATATGAATTCACAACTCATAATAAGGAAACTCATTATTTGTGGAAGATCTGCGATGAAGCTAATGTGAATCAGATTAAAGCTGAATTTGAGAAGATGTCACATCTTTATATTGCAGATGGACATCATAGAAGTGCCTCTTCCTGTTTATTAGCTAAAGAATCTAGAGAGGCAAATCCGGAGCATACCGGAGAAGAAAGCTATAATTTCTTTATGAGCTACCTTATTGCAGAAAGCAATTTGAAGATCTATGAGTATAGCCGAATGGTGACAGACCTTAATGGATTGAGCAAAGAAGAATTTTTGATGCAGTTGGATGAATGGTTTCGTATTGAAAATAGGAATTTAGATACCTATGCGCCTACCGACAAACATCATTTTAACATGTATCTGGATGGAGAATTTTATTCCCTTTATCTAAGAAAAACCGGATACGAGTTTACAGATTCTTTGAGTTCTTTAGACACTAATATTTTATATGAAAAGATCCTGAAACCTATTTTAGGAATTGTTGATCTTAGAAATGATAGTAGGATTGCCTATATTCACGGGAAGAATGACCTTATAGAGATGAAATCTCAGGTAGATAACGGTACTTTTGCGGTTGGTTTTGGAATGTTACCGCTAACCATAGATGAGATAAAAAAAGTTGCAGATGAAGGCTTGATCATGCCTCCAAAGAGCACATATATAGAACCAAAATTAAGAAGTGGTCTTACCATATATGAATTTTAAATCAGCTGGTAAACACATCTTCTTCTCCCTACATAATAAAATAGAATCTGTAAATCTTGTGTAAAGATTTAATTTGCACAACTTCAAAAATTGAGGATTTTTTTATAGTTTACAACAAAAAGCAGCATGAGCATTTCAGAAGAAATTAAAAAGTATAAAGAAGAGTTAGGAGATGTTACTTTGGTAGCAATTTCTAAGACTAAACCCAATGCAGATCTGGAAGAAGCTTATAATGCCGGGCAACGCATCTTTGGAGAAAATAAGATCCAGGAGATGACAGATAAATGGGAAGCCTTACCTAAAGATATTGAATGGCACATGGTTGGCCATGTGCAAAGAAACAAGGTAAAATATATGGCGCCCTATGTTGGCCTTATTCATGCAGTAGATAGTTTAAAACTTACTGAAAGAAATCAACAAGGAAGCTAAAAAGAATGAACGCAGCATTAAGTGTTTGCTTCAAATAAAAATAGCCGAAGAAGATTCTAAATTTGGAATTTCAAAAGAAGAAGCCAAGGAGATCTTGGATTCTGAAGCGTTTGCAAAATTTGAAAATGTAGAAGTTAGCGGCTTGATGGGAATGGCAACTTTTACCGAAGATATGGAGCAGGTTAAAAAGGAATTCTCCTATTTAAAAGCTGTTTTTGATGAATTTCAGCAAACCTATCCAAAGATGAAAACCTTATCTATGGGTATGAGTGGAGATTACAAATTGGCCGTAGCATGTGGTAGCAACATGGTTAGAATTGGAAGTGCTATTTTTGGAGAAAGAAATTATAATTAAGAAGAAGGATCATATTTGTACGCAATATTAGACATAGAAACCACCGGTGGGAAATATAATGAAGAGGGAATTACCGAAATTGCCATTTATAAATTTGATGGACATAAGGTAGTAGATCAGTTTATTAGTCTTGTAAATCCGGAGCAGCCCATTCAACCTTTTGTTGTTGGACTTACCGGAATAAATAATGAAATGTTACGCAATGCTCCTAAATTCTACGAGGTTGCAAAACGCATTGTAGAGATCACTCAAGATTGCATAGTGGTAGCTCACAATGCAAAATTTGATCATAGAATCTTACGTTTAGAATTTAGAAGATTAGGATTTGATTTTGAGAGAAAAACGCTGTGCACGGTAGAGCTTTCTAAAAAATTAATTCCCGGACAAACTTCTTATAGTCTGGGGAAATTGGTAAGAGCGCTGGGAATACCTCTAAGCGATAGACATCGCGCCAATGGCGATGCGCAAGCTACCGTGAAGTTGTTCAAAATGTTGTTGGTAAAAGATACCCATAAAGATATTTTAAAAGAATCTGTAAAAAATGAACCTTCTAAACAGCTAGATACTAAACTGGTTCAGTTACTAGAAGAATTGCCTGCAATTACCGGAGTTTATTATCTTCATAATCAGGAAGGTGAAATTATCTTTATTGGGAAGAGTAAGAATATCAGAAAAAAGGTGAATCAGCATTTTACCAACGATCATCACAAGGCAAAAGAAGTTCAGAAAGAAGTAGCGGCCGTGAGTTTTGAGGCTACTGGAAATGAACTGATCGCTTTGCTAAAAGAGAATGAAGAAATAAAAGAGAACAAACCCAAGTTCAATAAAAATTTAAAAACTTCAATTTTTAGTTATGCCCTTTATCAATTTGTAGATGATAACGGCTATATCAATTTGAAAATAGGAAAAGCAGATGCTAGAAAAAGCAATATAACCACTTTTACCAATTTACAGCAGGCAAAAGCCACCCTTAGAAATATGGTAGAATCTTATAGATTGTGCGATAGATTATGTGGATTAGAACTAGGAAATGGGAAGTGTTTTGGATATACAATAAAATCATGCAATGGCGCCTGTATAGATCTAGAGGGCCCTTCAGAATATAATGAAAGAGTTTTAGAGCTTATAGAAAAACATAGCTATAAAGATCAAAACATGCTGGTAATAGACCGCGGCCGTGAGATAGATGAAAAAAGCGCATTGCTTGTGGAAGATGGAGAGTTTAAAGGGGTGGGATATTTCAATTTGAATTATCAACTAAATAACCTTGAAATAGTTCGTTCTATCATAACTCCAATGAAAAATGACAGGGATGCCCGTCATATCATTCAGAGTTATTTGAGGAGGAACAAGAAACTTAAGATCATCCAACTGCAAACCAATGAATAAATTTTTACTCCCCCTATTTTTACTTCTTAACTTTTCAATTTTTGCTCAGCAAAGCTTCAATACCAACAATATTGAGGTTTCAGATTATGATCTGAGTGCTACCACCTACCAGAAAGACTCCACTGCCAACGCCTTTTATATTTATGAAAAAGGGAATTCAGAATTTCAGGATCATGGCGATTATGGTATCATTACAACTTATGAGGCTAAGATCAAGCTCTTAAATAAAGAAGGATATGATAATGCGAATATCAAAATAAGACTAAACAAATCTGATAGTAATAGGCAGAAGATTAGAAATATAGAAGCCACTACATACTATCTAGACAATGGCATTAGGAAACAGAAAAAACTCTTAGATTCTCAAATCTATACCGAAGAGAATGAAACCCATGATGTTGTTAATTTTACATTTCCGGCTCTTCAGCCAGGTGCTGTCTTAGTATATTCTTATAAAAAACAATCGCCTTTTGTATTTAATTTTCAAACCTGGTGGTTTCAGGAAAATATACCAAAAATTTATAGCGAATTCAATAGTAAGATCCCCGGAAATTATAAATATAACATCAAGAAAATTGGAGAGTTAAAGTTAGATGTAAATGAAATAGATGTAGAAAGACGTTGTTTTTCCTTTAGCCAAGCTGGAGATCCGGCAGATTGTTTAGTCTCTAAATATGTAATGAAAGATATCCCTGCTTTTATTGAGGAATCTTACTTATCCTCCCGTTATAATTATATTTCTAGAATTGAATATGAGCTGGAATCTGTTACGCAGCTTGATGGTTATGTAAAGAAATTTACCAAATCCTGGGACGATGTAGATAAAGAGATAAAATTAGACAACAGTTTAGGAAAGCAATTAAAGCGAACTTCGTTAGTAGACGATCTCCTCCCCCAGGAAATTAAAGCAATGCCCAAAGGATTAGAAAAAGCCAGGGCTATTTTTGATTTTGTTAAGTCTACATACAGCTGGAATGGGGAATTCCAGATCTTTAATGACATGAATCTCAAAGACCTCCTAAAAGATAAATCTGGGAATATTGCCGCCATAAACATCTTGCTTCATAATTTATATGAAGAGGAAGAGTTTACTGTAAAACCAGTTTTAAGTTCTACCAGAAATAATGGAATTCCTACCAAACTTTATCCTGTGTTGTCAGAATTTAATTACTTAATGGTACAATTGGCATTAGATGATAAAACCTATTTATTAGATGCTTCAGAAAAGAATATAGAATTTGGAATGATACCTTATAGAAGTTTGAATTCTTATGGCCGTTTAATAGATTTTGATACGCAAAGTTCCTGGATAGATCTTAACGCCCCGAGTTTCTCTAGTATATCTTATAAAGATTCTTTAGCTATTCACAAAGATGGAACCGCCAGTGGTAATTCTGAACAGATATTTAAAGGATATCATGCCTTACGCGTAAGAAACCAATTGAGTGAACTTAGTAGAGAAAAGATCTTTAATGAGATCTCTACTCCTATGAGTTTTACACAATCTCCAGATTTCAAGATCCATAACCAAGACGAGGTTAATGAACCTTTAAGCATTAATTATGAGCTAAATAATCAATCTCAAAAGGTGAATGAAATGATCTATTTCAATCCGTTTAGCTTTAAACTTTTTGAAAAAAATCCATTCAAATTAAAAGAAAGAAATTATCCTATAGATTTTGGGTATAAAGATGGTTACTATTATTACACGAAAATTGAAGTTCCAGCTAATTATTCTGTTGTAGAGCTACCAAAACCTCAGGGATTTATTTTACCAGAAAATGGGGGATCTATTCAATTTAGCACAAGCAAAATCCATGAAAAAGAAGTGATGGTTATTTTAAGAGTCACCTTTCCAAAGTCATTTTACCCATCGGGTTATTATCCTTATCTTAAAGAGTTTTTTGATCATATCTTAGAGATTCAAAGTCAGTCCTTAATTGTGCTAAAAGAAAATAGTTAGTCATTAAATTCTATTTTTAAGAAACCACTTATTGAAAAATAACAACTCATATCCCAATTGGAAGGCCAAACTTCATGAAATTATTTATGAAGCAGATACCCCTATGGGGAAATTGTTTGATATAGTTCTTTTAATTACTATTCTACTTAGTATAGCATTGGTGATGTTGGAGAGTATTTACAGCATCAACTTAAAATACCGGGAAGAATTTTATATCATAGAATGGGTCATCACCTTTTTCTTTACAGTAGAATATATCTTAAGGGTGATTTCAATAAAAAAGCCATCAAGATATATTTTTAGTTTCTACGGAATTATAGATCTGCTTTCTACTCTCCCCTCTTATTTGGCGCTTGTCTTTGGAGGATATAATATGTTATTTGCAATTAGAGCGCTAAGATTATTACGAATATTCAGAATACTAAAGATCTCGAGATACATAGGCGAATCCAATAAACTGATGCGTGCCTTAAAGAATAGTAAAGCCAAAATCCTGGTTTTTCTATTTGCAGTGATCATTATATGCATCATCATGGGAACGCTTATGTATATGGTAGAAGGCCCGGAGCATGGCTTTACAAGTATCCCCGTGGGAGTTTATTGGTGTATAGTTACCTTAACAACCGTTGGTTTTGGAGATATTCATCCGGTAACCCCTTTAGGGCAATTCATAGCTTCTTTTATCATGATCATGGGTTACGGAATTATAGCTGTACCTACCGGAATTGTAAGTTCAGAGTTCACTATGAGTTCTGCAAAAGAGGCTAACAATACGCAAGTATGCCCAAATTGTCATGAACAAAATCATTTAAACAAGGCAGAATTTTGCCATAATTGTGGCCATAAACTCAATGGATAAGAAATATGTAATTAATGTGTTAGGCCCAACAGCCATCGGGAAGACTGCCTTAAGCATTCAACTCGCACAAGCTTTTGATACCGAAATAATTTCTGCAGATTCCAGACAATTCTATAAAGAAATGTCTATTGGTACCGCCGCGCCCAGTAAGGAAGAATTATCTCAGGCTCCACATCACTTTATTCAGCATATCTCTATTGAAGACGATTATTCTGTTGGCGATTTTGAAAAAGAAGCTATTGCAAAGGCTGAAGAATTGTTTTCTAAAAAAGACATTTTGATCTTAGTTGGAGGCAGCGGACTTTATGTAAAAAGCTTTACCGAAGGATTAGACGATTTTCCAGACGTAGATCCTGATATTAGGCTAGAACTTAATGAAAGACTTGCAGATAAAGGCCTGGAGCCTTTAAAACAGCAATTAAATCAATTAGACCCGGAGTATTTTTCAAAAATAGATCAGGACAATCCACATCGCGTTATTCGGGCTTTAGAAATTTGCATAGAAACAGGAAAACCCTTCTCCACTTTTTTGAATCAACCTAAAAAAGAGCGCAATTTTGAAACGATCTCTATTGGACTTACCGCACCTCGAGAGGTGATTTATAATCGCATAAACAAACGGGTAGATATTATGATGGATGAAGGCTTGCTGGATGAAGCGCAGGCGCTTTATCACAAAAGAAAACTAAATGCTTTGAATACGGTAGGCTATAAAGAATTGTTCGCTTTTTTTGAAGGCCGAATGGATCTGGAACAAGCTGTAGAAGAAATTAAAAAGAACACCCGAAGGTTTGCAAAAAGACAGTTAACCTGGTTTAGAAAAGATGAAAATATTCATTGGTTTGACTATGAGACTTCGGCTGAAGAAATTGTGAAGTATATTAAATCAAAAATATAGTTCCAATTAATAAACGATCACTCTTAAGATCTTCTCCCCTTCTGAAGTAAATAATTTAAGCACGTAAACCGCTTGCTGCAATCCGGTAAGATCCATTTCATGTTTTGCAATAGTGGCGTCAAATTCTCTGGTCATAATATATTTACCCTGCATATCATAAACTTCCACTTTATTTAAGCTTATTCCATCTGGCAGATAATAGGAGAAAGGCCCGTCTGTAGGATTTGGATAAATAAAAATATATCCGGGACCCGTTGGGGTTGGAGGAGTTTCACAATCGCCTAACACGGTTACTATAGCATAAGCACTTCCAAGATTGCTGCTTTCATCCTGAGCTCTTAGCAAGATCCTATTTTCACCTAGATCATCACAATTAAAATCGGTTTGATCTAATAACAAGCGAACATCCCCACAATTATCTGTAGTTCCGTTATCGAGCATTTCTGGAGTAATACTTGCTCTTCCGTTTTCATCTAAAGTAATACTGATATTCTTTGTGCGAACTACAGGGCCAACAAGATCTTCAACAAAAACTTCTACACTACAAGAACCCTGACTGTTATTTCCGGAATAAGATAACAGCACGTTATTACTACCAATATCATCACAAGTAAAATCTGATTTATCTACAGAAAACTGATACCCGGCTCCATTTCCTGTGTACAGATCTTCAGGAGAAATTTGTGCTTCTCCATTTTCGTCTAACTGAATTACAATAGATTCTTTGCATTCAAAATCTGGCACGTTAGCATCATAAGGCAAAATATTTACTAGCGTCTCACAACTATCTGAATTTCCGGCAGCATCAAAAACAGTTAATATTACTGTATTCTCTCCAAGATCTGAAGTAGAAAAAGTAGATTTTGAGATGGTTTTAGAAACAATTCCGCAGGCATCAAAAGAATTATCATCCAGATCTTCAGCATTCAAAGTAGCGGTTCCGTTGGCATTTAATCTCAAATCTATAGTACCAACACAATTAGCTTCTGGAGCCATAGTATCTACAACCTTAACTTTGAAGGTACAAGTTGTTGTTCCTTGATCTCCTTTAGCCGTTAAAGTAATATCTGTATCAGAATTTATTACTGTTCCGGGAATGGATCTTTGAGTTACCGTTGCCTCAAAATTAACCTGAGATTGGGAGGTATAATCCGGCACTATGAACTGACAATTTTCATCTAAATTTTCAGATTGTAATCCCGGACATTTAATTTCCAGGTCTGGATTAGAGGAAGTAACAACAATTTCAATAAAACAATAGGAATCATTCCCATATGTATCTATAGCGGTTAACTTAACCGTAGTACTGCTTGTAATTTCCGTTCCTTCTGGAATATCTTGAGTAAAAGATCTTAGATTACAATTATCTGTAGCCGTAGCAATGGTAGTATAATCTGGAATAGCAAATGTTTCTCCTGTTCCTAATGTAATATCCACCCTTCTTGGGCAATCAGAGATTACCGGGTATTCATAATCCACCAGGTCAATCTGAACATCACAAAATCTAGTTTCACTTCCATAGGTAGCAGTCACCCTTACAACAGTAGTAGATGTTAGAATAGTTCCTGCTTCAAGTGCTTGTGTCACTACAGCATCCGCTGGAAATACAGTAAACTCACCGGCAAGATCTGGCATTATATATTTGCAATTCTCAACCGGTTCTAACGCAATTCTACCATTACAGGAGATATAAAAACTGTCTGCTTCTGTAAGTTTCAAGATAAATTTACAAACCCCTTTATTCTCAGAATTATCAACGGCAGTTAACTCTATATCGTAGTCTCCACCTGAAGTTATCTTACTACCAATTGCAGGAGTCTGAGTATAAGTTAGATCTGCATCACAATTATCTTTTGCCGGTAAAAAAGAAGAATAATCAGGAATAGTATAGCCTTCTGAAATTTCAAAACTTGCAGTTATATTTTCTGGACATTCAAAAGTAGGAGGAATTTGATCTTTAACTGTTATTGTTGCTTTACAAGAATTAGACAAGGAAGCATCATCTTTATCGGTGACAGTTAAAGTAACTTCATTGCTGTTTCCTAAATCTGAGCACGTAAAATTGGTTTTACTCAAATTCTAAATTTACATTATCTGCAGCAGCATCGCCATCATAAACTTGAGCCGCAGTTAATATTGCAGTGCCACTATAGTCTAATTGAAGAGTAACCGGTTTGCATTTCGCATCTGGCGGACTATTATCTATTATTTTAATAGTGGTAGTACATTGATTTACTTTTTCCCAGGAATCTGTAACTTTTAAAGTAACCGATTGTATTCCGGCAGTAGTGAAAGTTTTGGGAGTTACTTCCCCTATCAACTATGCCGCAATTATCTGTTGATCCGTTATCTATATCTGAAACTGCTATTGTTACAGAACCATTGACTAAAAAAAATTCATCTTCCGGGTCTATACATTTTACATACTCGAGGTGTATCATCTATAATAGTGAATTTTTGACCGGGAGCAAGAATCTTATTCGCAACGGTGCGGAGTTAACTTTCAAAACATTTATCATTTACCGTTGAAGAATAATTTCAATTTCATCATTTCGCATATAAGTAAAGAATCGGGCCCCATATATCCATTATTCGGAGTATAAGTAATGAACCGTTAGCGTTTAAAACATTAGATCCATTGGAAGTTAGAATCTACCGATACCGATAGTTCATCTTCATCGGTCTGGTCATTTGCTAATACTCCAGGTGCGCTTACTAGAAAGCGGCGTGTTTTGATTAGTATTATAGGTATCATTATTCGCAACTGGTGCGGAGTTGCTATTAGCTGGCTTATATTGAATGGAAAATGTTCCACTAGGCTGAGGATCACATTTAAATAGATCTTTGTCCTTTAATTCAACAGTAATTAATCCAGGATTAATTGGAACTACTTCTGCGGTAAATAAATCTTTCTTTTAAATTTTTCAATTAAAATCAAATTCAATATCAACATCCAAGGACCAATATAACCTATTAGTGACTAGTTTCAAACCAATTAACTTTACTTTCAAATTATTGATATTGATTGAACCGCATCCGTCTAATGCCAAATCTAATGGTAAATTCAATATTTTCAGATGTAAAACTTTTATAAAACTATATTCATTCTTGGATCAAAAACATTAACTGTAAATTCTCCATTTTCAATATCTTGAAAACTTGATAAGAGATTTAAAGGATTGTTGAATAAATCATCCAAACTAAAATCATCACAAAGTCCGCGAATATAAATATCCATATTCATCAGTGGCAAACTACCAGGGTTACCTTGATTTGTCGTCGATTTTTGTTATTGGTTTATAATTTTTATCAAAAACTAACATCCTTCCGTTATTACCCGCAGATTCACTTAAATAAATATTTTGTTTTTATCTACCGCAACTCGAAATGGATCTTTAATTTGTTCACCTTTAATATCGCTTATTGTCTTTATCCAATTACCATTAGGGTTATAGATTTTAATAGCATCATTTCCCGGAGTACTACCAGTATAATTATCAGCATTATATATTAACCGTTTTTGTCTAAAGCTAAACCTGTTGCACCTCTTGGATTATTACTATTAGCGTTTGTTCCAGAACCAATATCTTTCTCGAAATTATAATTATTATCAAAAATTAAAATTCTCCCTTTTACGATATCCGCAATATATATGAAAGCCGGTACTTCTATTAATTACAAAATCTAATGGAGTGTCAAAATTGCTGGCAGACTATAACATGATTCGGATTACCTATAAATATAATCCTTCTCCATATTTAAGTTAAATAATGGTTGATTATTGGAATTAAAGTCTATGCTTATTACAGATTACTAAGTTGTTCGTTTAAATATCCTCGGAATTTCCTAATTTAAATATACCTCCAATTTCATCTAAAATTTGATTTATAGTTTTATTATCCGGCAAACTCTTCAGATCCTAATTTCTTTGACCTGAAATTGAAATCTGGTAATTGCCTAACAAGATTATTTAGACTCCCATTATTTAAATTAAAATCTGCTGTAATCAAATTATCCACAGCATCTTCAAATTTGATTGTTATAGGAATTGGATTTGAAGAAGTAGGACCTGGAGATGCAGTAGAAGTTATTGCAACATTCTGCCCCACCACTTCCGCAGAAAACAAAAACATAAAAAAGAAAATCACAAAAAACAACACAGGACTATTTACAAAGCTACAGCTCTGTAAATTTTTAACCCATAAAGTTGCTCTTGTAATTATCTTTCATCCTAGATCATAGAGTTTTACAAATATAATGCCGATTCCCTGATATTATTGCCTTGGCCTGTTAACATTTAAATGCAAGGAGGCTGTATAAAAGTTTTTTCAAAAATTTCCTTCTTGCTCTTTTCATAAAAATGAAATGACCATTCTAGAAATCCCCAAAAATAAAACCTTTATACAGCCCCTTTTAGAAACTGAAATTCTAATTATTTATGCTTCTGTATTCTCTTTGTTCTTTACAACAAGTCTAAATCCTTCTCCGTGAATATTCAAAATTTCAACATTTTCGTCTTTTTTCAAATATTTACGCAACTTTGCTATATACACATCCATACTTCTAGAGGTAAAATAGTTATCGTCTCTCCAGATCTTTGTCAATGCAAGTTCTCTTGGCATAAGATCATTTTCATGAAGTGCCAATAAACGCAATAATTCATTCTCTTTTGGAGAAAGTTTGGTTGGTTCTTCTTCATTATAAGTTAAGAAACGCAACTTAGAATTTAAATGAAACCCACCAATCTGGAATTCGAATTGTTTGCTGTCTGCAACGCTATCTGTAGCTTTACGCTGCATAATAGCCTTGATCTTCATCAACAATACTTCACTATCAAAAGGTTTGTTTAGGTAATCATCTGCCCCAACCTTGTATCCTTTTAATACATCTTCTTTCATGGCCTTAGCTGTAAGAAAGATAATTGGCACATCTTCATTCTTATCACGAATTTCTTTAGCCAATGTAAATCCATCTTTATAAGGCATCATTACATCTAGTATACAAAGATCAAAATCGTCTTTTTTAAACTTTTCAAAACCTTCCATACCATTTTTAGCATGAGTAACCTCATAGTCATTCATTGCCAAATAGTCTTTTAAGACAGTTCCAAAGTTTGGATCGTCTTCAACTAATAAAATTTTCTTGTTTTCAGTTTCCATATTCTATGTTATTAACGGTAATTTAATTATAAATGTACTTCCTTTTCCCCGTTCACTCTCCACGCTAATTATGGCGTGATGATCTTCCAGGATTCGTTTTGCATAGGCCAAACCTAAACCATGACCCTTTACATTATGTATATCTCCCGTATGTTCACGGTAGAATTTTTCAAATATTTTTTTCTGAACAGATTTAGACATTCCCGTACCTTGATCTCTAATCTTCATCACTATGTAATTTCTAACATTTTCTGTATAGATATCTATCTTTGGCTCACCTTCAGAATATTTAATAGCATTATCTAAGATATTCACCACCACATTGGTTAGATGAGGTTCATTTGCCAAGACCGAAGATTTTAATGCTCCAAAATGGGTTCTTATATATCCGTTTCTGTCTTCTACAATTAGTTCTACATGCGTTATAGAGTCTTCTATAATATCATGTAAATGCAATCTTTCTTTTCTAAGATCCAGCTCATTCTTCTCCAATTTAGAGATCTGCAATACATTTTCTACCTGCGCATGCATGCGTTTATTTTCATCTCTAATCATCTTCAGATACATAGAAACTTTCTCCTCATCGTTGATGATCTTCGGATTTTTAATCGCGTCTAAAGCCAAATTTATGGTTGCAATGGGTGTTTTAAACTCATGCGTCATGTTATTTATAAAATCTGTCTTGATCTGAGATATCTGTCTTTGCTTGATTAATTGAGATAAAGCACTAGAATAGGCCACCACAATAATAAGCGTAAAAACTATAGAAAGCACCGCCATTAGCGTTACAGAAGAAAGTACTACTTTTTTCTTTCCTGTAAAATTCACTAATAACTTATAATTGCTTTCTCCAGAATTATTCACAAACAAAGGCACGCTATAAGTTGCCGGATAAACTATATCAAAATCGTCTGAATGAACTTTGGTGGCCAGGGAATTATTATACACCCCAAATTCAAATTCTGTATTTAAATTATAATTCTTTAATTCATAAGTAATCAAATTCCTTATTCGCTCTTCAGATAATCTTTTATGAATTGGAATTCTAGAGGTAAATTCAGAAATGTAAGATCTCAACATATCTTTTTCTACGTCGCGCATTTTCATCATTCGCTCCAGGCGCTCTTCTGCAGAAATTTTGTTGTTATCCTTATCGCTTCTATTAAAAATATCTGCAACTCTCTTGTTTATTAAATTTGAAACCTGAGCACTATCCTGAGCATAAACCAAGAAATCTGAAGATTCTTTATTATCCTGCTCGATCATTTCTCCCGGTAAAATTCCATCTTCGCTATCTTCATTAGCATCTTCAAATTGAAAATACTCTTTGATCATATCTTCATTTAAAGCAACCGATGAACTATCATCTTCAGCAAATTCATACCAGAAATTTTCAACTTCCTGATTTTGAAGTTTTTTAGAAACAGAAATTAATATTTGTTTAGCATTATAAGAAAATTGTTCCTCCTTGTCATCTACCGTTCTTTTAATCCAGTAGCCCTGCACAAATATTATCCCAATCAGGGATAAACTCATAAGCACAACCAGAAGCAGGAATAACTTTTTATTCATGCTTCAAAAGTAAGATTTTAACATTTAGAGCTTTATCGGTTTAACCAAATGTTAACAAAACTTGAACTAATTTTTGATAGTATTTAAGAAAATTTCATGCAGATTCTGCACTTGTGCTTTCGTTGTAGCTAATTTTGTATTTATTATCTCATAATTTGCCAATTCTCGTTTCTGCTCATCACTCCATTGATGTTGCATTCTGGCTTCTATTTCAGAAATAGAACTATGATCTCTTTTTTGCAATCTTTTTAATCTTTCAGCCTTTGGAGCAGTTACTAAAATGATAAGATCACATTTATGATATCCTCCAGATTCAAACAAAATGGCGGCCTCGTAGATAACATATGTAGATTTTTGATCTTTTAACCAATTTTGAAAATCTTTTGCAACGGCAGGATGTATAATTTTATTTAATTGCGTGAGTTTTTCTGAAGAGTTAAAAACCTGATCTGCAATAAATTTTCTATTAAGATTTCCTTCTAAATAGGAATTTTCTCCAAAGAGCTCTACAATAGCGGTTTTCACTTCTTCTGAAGTTACCATAAGCCTCTTCCCGGCATCGTCTGCAATATAAACCGGAACTCCAAGTTCTTTAAAGAAATTGGCAACGGTGGTTTTGCCACTCCCAATCCCGCCAGTGAGTCCAACTATCCTCATCGTTTAATTACAAATTGAATTTTCTTCTCATTAAGACGAACATTGTTTACTTGTTGCGGTTGCTCTGTAACTTGCGCCAATAAATAACCATCGCTATTTACGGCATTTTTAAAATCGACCACCACTTTAAAATCTTCTTTTTTAACGCTGTTAAACTGATTCAAACTCACCTGATAGATCACTGTAATTTCCTTTGGAAAGATCACCACGTTCATCCCTTCCGGAACATTTATGAGCTTTAATGGCACCTGCACCTTTCCTTCGGTGAATTTATCGGTTCTTAATGTATATTGAATTTGCGTTTCGTAAAAACTAACTTCAGCAAGATATGAAGTATCCAAACTTATCTTCCCTTTAAGATCCTTGGTGATATTTTTAATTTTAAGGGGTTTTGTAAACACTTCAGTTAAAGTGTCTAAAATATTTTCCGGGCCGCTAACCCTTACAGAATCTGGCTGAAATGTTACATCTTCCAGGGCGGAATATCCAATTGCAAAATCTAATTCAACATTAGATCTAATAGGAAGTGTCTTTACTGCACGTTGCTGATAGGCAATAATCAATGTTTTCTTAAGAAATTCAGCTTTATCGTAATCTAAATTTAACTGAGATAATAAAGCAGATTTTTGATCTTCTATGTTATAGAGTAATTTGCCATCTTCCATCTTGCTATCACTCACATCTATATACACTACGTGTGGGAATAGCTTAGTAATTGCAATATGCAATCCGTTTTCTTTAACTCTAAGATCTAATTTCTTGGGATTGTCTGGAGAAAGGATCTTGTCTTTAGGAACATTTACATAAGAAATTGGCAATTCTACGGCCTCTGTATATTCTTTTGAAAATTGTACGAAGACCCAGATTACAGCAGAAAAACCTAAAAAGAATAGGAAGGTTTTAAAAGGGCCCCTTTTAATTAGAGGTTTACGTGGTTTTGCTTTGTCTTTCATTCTTAAAAAATAGCTTAGGAAAAGCTTTTTGGGGTTCCAATTTTAAAAAGTTCAATTTCCAGATAGAACGTAAAAATCCGGTTCCATACCCAAAAAACTGAATAAAGGTAGCTTTTATTGCTGCCGCACCAATATATAAACTTTTATTTTTAATTCCTGCGTCCACGCCTATTATTATAAAATAGACCACGTAACAAAACAGAAAAAAGGAGAAGCCTAAGAGCGATAAGATGATAGAAAAAAGTAAGCCTAGCATAAATAAAGCCGGAAACCAATAAGTGATCTTTGCCGAAGTTGGATGCCATTGATTTAGAATTGGTCTAACCATTCCAAATTTATTCACCTGAATATAGAATTTATCCCAATCTATTCGGCGTTTATGAAAAACAATTGCATCTGGAATCAACACGCACTCAAAACCTAATTTTACCAATCTTAAGGATAGATCTGGATCTTCCCCGGGATGAATCAATCCAAAACCATCGGTAGCTTCAAACGCCTTTTTGGAAAGGCCCATATTAAAACTTCTAGGCTGGAATTTCCCAACCGACTTCTTCCCACCGCGAATTCCCCCGGTGGTTAAAAAAGAGGTCATCGCATAATTGATGGCTTTTTGCAATTTGGTAAAACTCTCATGCGCAGCCATCCGGACCCCCAAAGCAGTCAACAAAATGAGCAGATAAATAGGAATCTACTTCCTGAAGGTAATTTTTTGGCAAGATCACATCAGAATCTAAAATGATATAATAGTTACCCATGGCCTTAGACATTCCAAAATTTCTAGAATCTCCGGGACCGGTATTTTCTTTATAGATATAATTAATCTGGAGTTGCCCCTGAAATTCTTTTATCACTTCTTCAGAAGAAATGCTAGAACCATCTTCAATAATCACAATTTCATACGGCGCATTAAAATCAAGATGACAGCATGCTTTGCAACAATTCTCTAATTTCATCCGGCCGATTAAAAACCGGGATTATAAAAGAATATTGAAGTTGCATGGGCTTTATTGGTTATGATTTTAAAGTGACATTGTATTGAATGTAAAGCCCCGAAACTTCGGGGCTTAAAATATTATCAGAAAAAATAGATTAAGATCTATTCTTGATCTTTCATAAAAGTTTCCATTACCTCCTGGCTAACTCCCATATTTGAGAATCCACCATCGTTATAAAGGTTTTGAAGCGTAACTCGTTTTGTAAGATCAGAAAATAAAGAGATGGTGTAATTTGCACAATCCATTCCAGTAGCATTTCCTAATGGAGACATTTTATCTGCATAGGCAATAAATCCATCAAATCCTTTCACTCCCTGTCCTGCTGTAGTAGGCGTTGGAGATTGAGAAATAGTATTTACTCTTACTTTTTTATCCTTTCCGAAGAAATATCCAAAACTACGTGCTATAGATTCTAAATAGGCTTTATTATCGGCCATATCATTATAATCTGGGAATACTCTTTGTGCTGCCATATAAGTTAAGGCAACAATACTTCCCCACTCATTCATTGCATCTTTCTTATAAAGAACCTGCATGGTTTTATGAAAAGAAACTGCAGATACATCCCATCCTTTTTGAGTGTAATCATAATTCATATCTGTATAATGATTTCCTTTTCTCACATTTACAGACATTCCAATAGAATGCAATACAAAGTCAATTTTTCCACCTAAGATCTCTTGAGCTTTTTCTACAAGATTTTCAAGGTCTGCTACACTTGTAGCATCTGCAGGAATGATTTCAGAATTGGTTTTTTCAGCAAGTTGCTTGATACTTCCCATTCTCATTGCAATTGGCGCGTTGGTTAGAACAAAAGTTCCACCTTCTTCATGAACGCGTTCTGCAGTTTTCCAGGCGATAGAATTCTCATCTAAGGCTCCAAAAATAATTCCTCTTTTTCCTTTTAGTAGATTGTATGACATATGTATTAATTTTAATAGTTGTATTAGCCGGTAAATATAGCAAACTTCAAAACAAGAACCTCAGCCAAAGCCCAACAGATAAGATTTGGAAAGAATTTTTACAAATTCGAGCTAAACCCTGGGGTATTAAACCCTCTTGGAGGGATTAATTAAGCAGCGATTTTGCATGCGCCATAGCCGATTCACTAAGGGTGTTGCCGCCTAGCATCATTGCCAGTTCTTCTATTCGCTCTCCGGTTTCTAATTCTTTAATTTTAGTAACTGTTGTATCTTTTATATCTTCTTTAAAAA
The DNA here is from genome assembly GCA_963816375.1 of uncultured Flavobacteriaceae bacterium. Classification (GTDB taxonomy): domain Bacteria; phylum Bacteroidota; class Bacteroidia; order Flavobacteriales; family Flavobacteriaceae; genus Gillisia. The sequence continues at coordinate 266,852 of CAWFKK010000009.1, read as the reverse complement.
TCTTAAAATGCTTACTTCCTTTACCTGCAATTTGCGGTAAGTGAGTAATAGCAATAACCTGCATGCTACTTCCCATACTCTGCAATATATCTCCCATTTTTTGCGCAATATCTCCAGAAACCCCGGTATCTATCTCGTCAAAAATGATGGTTGGCAATTTGCTTTGGGTAGCCAAAATACTTTTAACGGCAAGCATAATTCTAGACAATTCTCCTCCCGAAGCAGCTTTCTTAATATCGTTAAAATCTCCACCTTTATTAGCAGATAAGAACCACAATAATTGGTCTTGCCCATTATTGAAATATTCTTCTCTAAAATTAAGTTCGATTTTTAATCTGGCGTTCGGCATTCCAAGATCTGTTAATATCTTTTCAACTTTTGATATAAATCCAGGAATGGCTTTGGCTCTATTATCATGAATACCTTTTGCGATCCTGGTCAAATCTTCTTTAGAATTTAGGATTTCTAAGTTTACTTTCTGAAGATCTGCTTCTGCATTTTCTGTAAGATCTACTTTGTCTCGAAGCTCTGTTGTTATATTCAATAATTCCTGAATACTTTCTGCAGAATGTTTCTTTTGTAAATTATAGATCACCTGAAGTTTAGCATTTACTTCCTCCAATTCTTTTGGATTTGCCTCTACTCTATCTAAAGAAGTTTCCAGATCTTGCGCAATATCATCAAGTTCTATCACAACACTTTCTACTCTTTCTTTAAGCGAAGCATAATTTGAAGAAAAACCGGCAATTTTACCAAGGCTGGTTCTCACTTCCTTTAAACTGCTCAAACTTCCAACTTCTTCCTGCTGAATGTAATTTACGGCAGCTCCTAAATGCTCTGTAAGCATCTCTACATTGCTCAATTCTTCATAGCGCTCTTCCAATTCCTCCAACATTCCATCTTTTAAACGCGCTTCTTCCAGTTCATTTAAAAGAAATAGATTATAATCGTGTTCTTTTAAAGCCTGTGCCTGAGACTCCTTTAATTCGGTTAATCTTTGCTGAAGTTTTTTATAAGATCTTAAAGCGGTGGTATATTCCAACAACAGATCCTTATTTTTAGATAAGGTATCTAAAACCTGAAATTGATATTGATTTTCACCTAAACTTAGCGTTTGATGTTGCCCGTGAATATCTATTAGAAAATCCCCAAGTTTACCAAGAACAGGAAGCGTTACTGGAGTATCATTAATAAAAGCTCTAGATTTTCCCGAAGCTAATATTTCTCTTCTAATAATGGTTTGATCTTCGTAATCCAGATCTTCCTTTTTAAAAAATGCCTGAAGTTTATAGTTTGAAATTTCAAACACGCCTTCTATTACGCATTTATTATCTGCATTTCTAATGGCGCTATAATCTGCACGTTTCCCTAAAAGCAACCCAAGCGCACCTAACATAATAGATTTTCCCGCTCCGGTTTCTCCGGTAATAATAGTAAAACCTTGCTGAAGATTGATCTTGATATCTTCAATCAAGGCATAATTTTTAATTGATAATGAGGTCAACAAGATGTGTAAATTTTAAGGATAAAGATACGTGAGATTTTATTCTCTATCAAAAGGAAAGTCTTACAATTGGATGTTTCTCCAATTTTCAGCATACATAGGTGCAATTCTATTTAATACACTTACAAGATCTGAAACCGGAACCGATGGTCCGCCTGCAAATATCTGTTCTATTTCCTGAGCTTTAGCATCAAAGAACACGCGCATTAATAAAGAATTTGGCCAGCTATCATTCAATTTTTTTAAATTCTGAACAGAATTAGCGATCGCTTTTTTTCCTACGGAAGGATCTTTATGCATTTCATCTAATCCTAATCTATGATATTTGTACATGGCAGTTCTATAATCTGAATAAGCCCCAGATAACAAATCGGCATTAAGTCTATATCTAGATTTTGAACCGTCTGAACCTTTCCAACCCAACAGAATTTCCCTGCTGCGCTGTAGTTACAATTCTATTTGCCTCTTGGAAGTAAGGAGTTCCACCTTCCAATTCAAAAGTGTCTGCATCCAACCCAATAATGGTGTAGATGTAATAAGATATAACCGAAACTAAATTGGAGGTATATGAATTCTGACTGTAATTTAAAGGCTCAAATTCCTGATAGGTAAAATTGAACTGCTCATCGTTAAAATTGAAAACAGGAGTTATAAAAGTAGATCCAAAAACCGGTCTGGAAGATTGCACCTGGATAGTTCCTGAAAAAGACTGATTATCGAAACTCGTAATATTAATAAAGAAACTGCAGCTAATGCGTTCTTCATTTTTTAATCCTTTCTCTGTCCACGAATTTTGATTCACAAATTCTGAAAGAGATCTTTGCAAGGTTTTAAAAACCGAAAGATTGGCCTGCCCAGTTTGCTCAGCATTTACAATAACCTCAGCATTTAGCTCTTGCGCACTTACAGAGATTAGTCCTAAAAAGAAAACAAAAACAAAAATGAACTTATTCATGAATCAGCTGAATTATTTCTTTTAAAATATCCTTTGCAACTTCGGTTTTAGACTTTAGATCGAAAGTCTTTACCTCATCTTTGGTAACAATGCTTATTTTATTCGTGTCAGATTTAAAACCGGCACCTTTATCGTTCATAGAGTTCAAAACGATAAAATCAAGGTTCTTTCGTTCCAACTTTCCTTTGGCATGTTCCAATTCATTATTGGTTTCTAAAGCAAAACCTATCAGTTTTTGATGGGTTTTCTTCTTCCCTAAGGTAGCCAAAATATCTATGGTAGGTTCTAATTCTATTTGTAATGAAGATTCTTTTTTCTTCATCTTTTGAGCAGCAACGGTCTTTGGTCTATAATCTGCAACCGCGGCTGCAGCTATAAGAACATCTGTAGCCTCAAAATGCTGATTCATAGCTTCAAACATTTGTTGTGCTGTAGTTACTCTAATTAAGTTTAAATGATCTGATTGAAGTTCCAGATTTGTAGGCCCCGAGACCAGAGTAACATCTGCTCCTAAGGCAAGTGCTTCTTTAGCAATTTCAAAACCCATTTTACCACTGGAATGATTTCCTATAAACCGCACAGGATCTATAGCTTCATAAGTTGGCCCAGCGCTTATCAGTATCTTTTTTCCTTTTAACGGAAGATTTTTTTGAAGTCTATTCTCTATAAATTTTACAATATTCTCAGGCTCTGCCATTCTCCCTTCACCTTTCAATCCACTGGCTAGTTCGCCAGATTCTGCCGGAATAAGAATGTTGCCATACGATTGTAAAGTTGCAAGACTTTTTTTGGTAGCTGGATGTTGATACATGTCAAGATCCATAGCCGGGGCAAAATACACCGGGCACTTTGCAGAGAGATAGGTTGCAAGCAACAAATTATCGCTTGCGCCAGCTGCCATTTTCGCTAAAGTATTAGCTGTAGCAGGGGCTATAAGCATAAAATCGGCCCAAAGGCCGAATTCTACGTGATTGTTCCAAACCGCATTTTCATCATCTTCTGTAAAAGAAGAAACCACTTCGTTCTTAGAAAGTGTAGAAAGCGTAAGAGGAGTAATAAAATCTTTAGCAGCAGGGGTCATAATTACCTTAACCTCTGCTCCTGCTTTTACAAATAATCGTACTAAAGATGCTGTTTTATATGCTGCAATACCTGCGGTAATGCACAACAATATTTTCTTGCCCTCTAGCACCCCCATTTATTAAACTTCTTCTGAAGTTTCTTTGGTATCTCTGTAATAGATCTTGTCATCTAACCATTCCTGAACCGCTAAAGAATGTGGCTTAGGTAATTTTTCGTAGAATTTTGAAACTTCGATCTGCTCTTTGTTTTCAAAAATCTCATCAAGACTATCATTGTAGGTAGCGAACTCATCCAACTTCTCTAAAAGCTCTTTCTTGATCTCAGAATTAATTTGAGTAGCTCTTTTTGAAATTATCGCAATAGCCTCATAAATGTTATTTGTAGGGGCATCTACCAAATTCTTGTCGATAGTGGTAGTGTTTATTGGCGCATTACTTTTCTTTAAATCCATCATGGTAAATAATTAAAAATTTTGTAGTCTTGATTCTAAATCCTCATTTGATACCTGTATCTGCTCGTAATATTCGCTTCCTTCAGGGTAATATTTTTGGTACGACTTGTAATATTCTTGAGCCGTTTCCAATCTTTCTTTCATTAAATATTGATAACTATTGATAGCTAATAAATAAGCTGAATCAAATCTGTAATAATAAGCTGCTTCTCTAAAAGGAGAACCAGGATATTCTGTGATAAAATTATTAAACGCCACTATCGCCGACTTATAATTAAGAGTGTGATAATATTGCTTAGCTATTTCAAAAGCTTTCTTTTCAAGTTTTACTCGCAAGTCTGCCACCAATTTATTAGCTTCTTCAATATAAGCTCCATCAGAATGATTATCTATATATCTCTGAAGCTCTTCAATTGCTTTATATAGTCTCTGTCTGATCAACGTCATATCTTGGAGAAAGAAAATAATAACTTTTCGCGCTTTTAAAAGCAGCCTCATCTATTTTCTCACTATTTGGATACGCTTGCGTAAATCGCTCAAATTGATACCCAGCATTATAATTATCATCTAACATATAATAAGTATCTGCATAAAGAAAAGTTACCTTTTCTCCCTGAGGCTTCCCTCTGTATTGCGGAACTATTTGATCAAATAATCTTAATGCTTTTTTGAATTTTGCTTTACTATCTTCTGCTTTAGCTTCATTATAAAGCTTTTCGGCTTCGGTGTATTTTGCACCTACATCTTCGTTTTTTAATATTTTTTGGTACTCACTACAAGACACCAACATTAAAAATACACTAAATAATAATAAAACTTTTTTCATCCTTTGTAAAAACATCTTGCAAAAGTACTCTTTTCTATGAGATTATAAAAACTTTAGTGAGCCTCCTGCTTATCATTAAAAATATACTTATTTAAAGTTGGAAACGAAGTCTGAAATTTCGCCTTTTAACTTCTCTGAGGCTGCTACCAAAGGCAATCTCACCGTTTCTTTACCCCAATCTTTCTCCTGTAATAAAGCTTTAATTCCGGCAGGATTTCCTTCTGCAAAGATCAAATCTATAGATGGGGCGATTTTATAATGAAGCTCATAAGCTTCTTTTACCTTATTCTCTAATCCAAGATTTACCATTTTTGAAAATTCTGCAGGTAAGCCCTGTGCAATTACCGAGATCACTCCGTGCCCTCCGGCAAGAACCATTGGTAAGGTGATCATATCGTCTCCAGAGATCACGAGAAAATCTTGTGGAACTGCAGCTATCAGTTTCATAGCTTGCACTATATCTCCAGCAGCTTCTTTAATCCCGATGATATTCTTAAAATCTGTAGCCAATCGTTTTACAGTAGCAGGAAGTATATTAGAAGCCGTTCTTCCAGGAACGTTGTATAAGATAATTGGCTTTGTAGCAACCGCTGCCAATGCTTTATAATGCTGATAAATTCCTTCTTGAGTAGGCTTATTATAATAAGGCGAAACCGAAAGAATGGCATCAAAACTGGAAAGATCTGTAGTTTTGAAACTCTTCTGCCAATGCAGCAGTATTATTTCCTCCAATTCCAAGAACTAAAGGTAATTTCCCGTTATTGGCCTTGATAATAGTTTCTTTTACCAATTCTTTCTCTTTCTTAGAAAGCGTTGCACTTTCTCCGGTAGTTCCAAGAACTACAATATAATCTATCCCATTATCTATTTGATGTTTTACCAAACTAGACAAACTTTCTACGTCTACAGAAAGATCAGATTTGAATGGAGTTATAATTGCTACTCCTGTTCCTTTAAATTTATTATACATCAGCAGTTAATTTAAGCTGTTTTAAATATTTTGATAATTCTTCTACAAATAAGGCTGCGTCTTCTTCGGCTTGCAAGATCACATCAAACAGCGCTTGATTCTTAAGATATCTTCCAGCCTTAATTCCGGCTTTGGATGAGGCCGCAATCAAGTGCGCCAGCACATTATTTTCTTCAGCAAAAGTAATAAGTAAATCAAACTCTTTTGAAATAAAAAGCTTCAAATCTTCCTGAATAATTTCAGCTTTTGCATTTACTCCTTTCCAGGTGGTTTTTATTTGTTGTGCTTCATTTTCAGAAGATCTCAGCTTCATCTATAATTACGATCTTAAAATTAGATTTAGATATTTTGAACTTTTTAGCAATTGCCTGAATATCTGCAACTGCATTTTTATTCTTACTATCTATGATTAACCCAATAGATTTTATTGGTATTTGATAGCGCTGTAAAGGTCTATTTTCTATTAAAGAAATCAACTTTTTTTTAGCAGCGATAAGTTTCACACCTTTAAAAATCATAGCTTATTTTAATTATATACAAAATTAGCATTTTAAAAGAATAACGCCGCTAAAGCACAAAAAAGTGTAGATCAAATAAAATTAAGCAATCTTAATTGCTTCTCTTTGGTAGAGAAGAATTTTATCACAAAGAAGGCAGCCGCAAACCTTAGCGAATTTTCCGCAATTTCCACACTAAAATCCTTTAGATAAAAAACATCCATATCTCTTAAAACATCGGCAAAAATTAAGGTTAGAGCCAGAGAGATGAAATACATAGACTTTTTTGAATAGGAATTTAAATAGTATAGAAAAGCTACAATCCCTAGAATTAATAAATTTAAGTAGTACAGCGAATAAAGATAGAATTCTATAGTACTGCTAATATAATTTTGAAGTTCATATACATGCGTGCACAGCAATAACGTGTTTATACCAATTATAAATACAAAGAACAACTGCATTAATGCACTTGCGTTCTTTATCTCTAAATATTTTGAAGCTTCTATAATCAACGCAAAATTTCCTGCAGATAATAACACTAAAGAAACCTCATCACAAAACCATTGTCCGTGAAATAATCTAAAAATAAAGGACAAAAAGGTACAGGAGAATAAAGAGGAAGAAATACGCATTATTTAAACTGATCTTTTTTATAAAAAATAGTATTGTACTCAAAAAAAAGAGAATGTAAGCTGTATGGGCTAACCAAAGAATGTTCAAATAAATTGCCGTAAAATTGATAAAAAGCAAAATCAACACAGCAAAAACAATCAGAAATTTTACTTTCATTAAAAATATGTAAGACTGTAAATATATAAAAATCTCTTCATCGTTAAGCATTTACCATGATTTTTTAGTGCGAATTTTAATCTAACGTTAAGGCACCACTATTGATTTCTTATTTGAACTAATGAGCTTAATAAAAACCTTGTTACCTTTGCAGTCTCTCAATTAAATTTCATTTAAAAATGAATCTAAGATCATTTATTGCGCTTTCGGTTTTAGCGGGAACGCTGTCCTGTAATTCTGCCAAATTTCAAACCTCCTCTATAAAAGGAGATCGTTTACCAATAAACACTGAAATTGTCGCAGATACTTCCATAGAAAATTACATTCAACCTTATGCCAATCATATAGAAAAGGTGTTAGATAGTGTTTTGGCCTATAATCCTTATAACCTTGTAAAATCTGACGGAGACCTAAATACTCCTATTGGCAATATGATGGCAGATCTGGTTATGGAACAGGCTAATCCAGTTTTTAAAAGTAGAACCGGAAATAATATAGACATGGTATTGCTAAATTTTGGTGGAATTCGTTCTTCGATTGCCAAAGGAAATATCACAACTAGAACCGCTTACTCTGCAATGCCTTTTGAAAATGAAATTGTTATTGCAGAACTTTCTCCTGAAAAAATGCAAGAATTATTACATTACCTGGAGGTTGCAAAAACAGCACATCCGGTAAGTGGCGTGGAAATTCGAGTTGATAAAGACTTTAAAGTGATTGATGCGAAAATTCAAGATAAACCTCTAGATGCTAAAAAAAATTATTTTGTTGCCACTTCAGATTATTTGCAACAAGGGGGAGATAATATGAATTTCTTTAAAGACCCTGTGAATCTTTATAGAACAGATTACAAGTTGAGAAATGCAATTATAGATTACTTCACCAGGGTAGACACCATTAAAACAGCGAAAGACAATAGATATATTCAAATCAAATAAGTCATGAAAAGAAGATCATTTATTCAGCAAACTGCGGCAACCGGAGCTTTTATTGGCTTAGGAGGTTTAACCATGTCTTTCAAAGAAAATTCTAAAAAACATATCACCATTTTGCATACTAACGATGTGCATAGCCATATTGAGCCTTTTGGACCAGACGATCCAAAAAACCCAAATATGGGTGGGGTTGCAAGAAGAGCAACCTTGGTGCATCAAATTAGAAATGAAAATCCTAATACGCTTCTTATTGGATGCCGGTGATATTTTTCAAGGAACCCCCTTCTTTAATTTCTACGGAGGAGAATTGGAATTTAAACTGATGAGCAAATTAAAATATGATGCCGCCACTCTTGGATAATCATGATTTTGATAATGGAATAGACGGCTTATATTCTCAGCTTCCAAATGCAGATTTCGACTTCCTGATCTCCAATTATGACTTTAGTGATACCGTGATGAATGGTCATACTTCGCCTTATAAGGTTTTTGTTAAAGACGGAGTTAAGATTGGAGTTTTTGGGATAGGGATTGAGTTGAAAGGCTTAGTAACAGATAAACTTTACAAGGAAACCAAATATTTAGATCCTGTTGAAGTTACTCAAGATATGACCAGAATCCTAAAAGAGGAAATGAAATGTGACATTGTAATTTGTCTTTCTCATTTGGGTTATGAATATAAGAATGAAGATAAGATCTCTGATATTAAATTAGCCAGAGCTACAGAAAATATAGACCTAATAATTGGTGGTCATACCCACACTTTTCTAGAACGTCCAACCATTGAAACCAACAAGGCCGGCAAAAAAGTACTGGTAAATCAAGTTGGATGCTATGGAGTTTACCTTGGAAGAATAGATTTCTATTTAGATAACGATAATAATATTGAAAGTAAAGGAGTAAGTATTTCTGTTTAGAAGTATTCTATATGGAAATGAGATTCTGAAACAAGTTCAGAATGACGGTATTCTCGAGTACTTGCATCGTCACCCTGTTCCGATAGCTATCGGAATTATTTCAGGGTCTTATATATTGCATTGATTCATTTTTGAAAGAGATTCTGAAACAAGTTCAGAATGACGTGATTTTTTTGTTATGATACTTTACGGGGTAACATTCAATTTATGTTGGGAACCATCGCTAGAAATTCATCTTCGCTAATAATATTGGTCCCTAATTTTTCAGCTTTTGCCAATTTACTAGGCCCCATATTTTCTCCTGCCACCAAATAATTGGTTTTAGCTGAAATTGATCCTGACACTTTTCCTCCGTTATCTTCTATTAATTTCTTAAGATCATTTCTCGAGATCTTTTCAAAAACACCGGAGATCACAAAGGTATTTCCATTTAAAATATTGGTTTGATTTGCCAATTTTTCAGCTGAAATTTCAAGCTGTACCCCATAAGTTTTCAATCTTTCAATAATAGTTCTATTCTCTTCTGAAGAAAAGAAATCTACCACACTTTGAGCAATCCGCTCTCCAATTTCATCCACATTCACCAATTCCTCCAAAGAAGCATCAGCTAAAGCCTGAATATTTTTAAAATGCTTAGCCAATTTTTTGGCAACAGTTTCCCCAACATATCTAATTCCTAATCCAAATAAAACTCGTTCGAACGGAATTTCTTTAGATTTCTCGATTCCCTGAATCAAATTTTCAGCAGATTTCTCTGCCATTCGCTCCAACGGTAATACATCTTCTTTTTTAAGGGTATAAAGATCGGCGTAGTTACTAATTAGATTCTCCTTAACTAGTAAAGCAACTGTTTCTCCACCCAAACCTTCAATATCCAGGGCTTTTCTTGATATATAATGTTGAATTCTCCCAATTATTTGAGGAGGACAACCATTAGCATTAGGGCAATAATGCTGTGCTTCTCCTTCGTTTCTAATCAGTTCGGTATCACACTCCGGGCAATGAGTAATATATTCAGTTTCTTTAGAATCTGGATCACGCTTTGTAAAATCTACTCCCACGATCTTTGGAATAATTTCACCACCTTTTTCTACAAAAACTGTATCTCCTTCTCTTATATCTAACTTCGCTATTTGATCTGCATTATGTAACGAAGCTCTTCTAACCACAGTTCCCGCCAATTGAACAGGCTCCAAATTCGCAACGGGAGTTATTGCTCCTGTTCTTCCCACCTGATATGTGATCGTTTGAATAAGTTTGTAGACTCTTGCTCTGCTTTAAATTTATAGGCAATCGCCCATCTTGGAGATTTTGCAGTATTCCCTAATTCTTCTTGCTGATGAAAATTATTCACCTTTACCACTACTCCATCAATCTCATAAGGTAGATCATGCCTATTCTGTTCCCAATAACTTACGTATTGTAGCACCTCATCTACATTCTTCACCAAGTTCTGCCTCTTTTGGCACTTTAAAGCCCCAATCTCTGGCTTTTTGCAAACCTTCATTTTGAGAACTTATGTTGATATTTTCACCAATGATAGAATATAGCAAACATTCTAAAGGTCTTTTCGCAACCTCTGCACTATCTTGAAGTTTTAAACTTCCTGAAGCAGTATTTCTTGGGTTTGCATAAGGTTCTTCGCCAAGTTCTACTCTTTCAGCATTCATTGCTACAAAACCTTCCAGAGGCAATACGATCTCCCCTCGAATATCAAATTTCTCAGGATAATCTCCTTTCAATTTTAAAGGAACAGATCTAATTGTCTTTATATTATTGGTTACATCGTCACCTTGAAATCCATCGCCACGCGTTACAGCTCTTACCAATTTCCCTTCTTCATAAGTAAGACTTATAGAGGCTCCATCATACTTTAATTCACAAACATATTCTACATCTCCATCCACCATTTTCTTTACCCGCTTTTCCCAATCTTCCAACTCTTCTTTCGAGTAAGAATTAGAAAGCGAATACATTCTATGATTGTGAACAACCGTCTCAAAATTCTTGGTTATAGCACCTCCAACTCTGTGGGTAGGAGAATTTGGATCGTCAAACTGTGGATTTTCCTTCTCCAACTTTTGAAGCTCCTCCAACATCATGTCAAAATCATAATCGCTTATTTTCGGAGCATCCAACATATAATAATTGTAATTATGCTGATGTAATTCTTTACGAAGTTGATTGATTCTTTCTTCTATTTTCATTTTTTAAAGCTGAAATGTATTGAACACAAATTTTATAGAAAGTGCAAGGCATCATCTATAAATTCTATATGATGCGTTTTATTTTGGTGATTAAATTTTAAGCTGAATTCTGAAGCAAACGCTTTATCATTAGCAGGAAACCAATCTTTTAAATCTTTATTGATTGTAATTATAAGTCCGTCTGGATCTCCAATGGCACAGAATTTTTCGAAATTTCCATCAAACTTTTTAAGCTGACAGTTTTCAGCTAAAAATTGAAATTTCTCTTCAATATTCTTAGTAGCCAGACCAATTTCGGCTATTCCTAAAATACTATCTTCAGAAAAGATGGCCGTTTCTGGAGGATTATTATCTCTTCTAGAAATAAACTCTAATATATTTTGATCTTTATCATAGAAATAAAGAGACTTTGCTTTCCAATTACTAAAATCTATAATCTCTTGATTGTTACTTTTTATGATAGGAACTTTTTCTTTTACCCATTCCAGAGCAAGATCTTCCTGTTTGTCTGGGAATATGAAACGCTATATGATACGGTGTAGCATTTGCACTTTGAGTAAATTTTAGAATTGAATATCCTATCACCACTTCAAAACTATTTTCAGAATAATTCTGGATTTTTAATCTGAAGAGATCCCGAAAGAATTTTAATTGTTCTTCCAGGTTTGCTGTGTAAATATGTAAACTTTCTATCTTCATTCTAAAAAACATCTCTTTTTTCCAACTAGATTTAAGAAACTCAGAAAAATAAACCCTCAGTGAGGGTTAGGTCTGATTTTTATTCATCCATTTTGGAACCGGCATAGGTTTAAAATTCTTCATCTGTAGCAGCAGATCACTTATATTATCTGACACTAACACCAAATTCATATTTTCTTCTTTCAGTAATTTCTTAGCAACCATTTTATGAAGCATTGCTAAAAGATCATCATAAAAATTATTGCTATTTAAGATCCCAATTGGTTTTTTATGCAAGCCCAATTGTCCCCAGGTTAAAATTTCGAACAACTCCTCCAAAGTTCCAAATCCGCCGGGCAGCGCAATAAATCCATCGCTTAGATCGTGCATCTTAAGTTTTCGCTCATGCATATCTTCAGTGGTTATCAATTTAGACAATTGCGTATGAACAACTTCTTTTGTCTTCAAAAAATCCGGAATCACACCGGTTACTTTCCCATGATTCTCCAAAGCTCCTTTGGCAACCTGCCCCATAAGACCAAGTTTACTTCCTCCATAAACCACTTCAATATTATTATTGGCAAGAAATTCTCCTACCGTATATGCTTCATTGTAAATTTTCTCGTCTTCGCCATCGCTACTTGCACAAAATACAGCGATGCTTTTTATATTATTTTCCATTGAATTTTGATCTCTTAAAAATTTGCCTTCAGCATTCTATCATTGCCAAATATATCTTTACGCACTTCAGTTTTAAACCCTAAATCTTGTAACATTACAGAAGTTTCTTCCGCTAAATATTGATTGATCTCAAAATATAAACTTCCAGATTGTCTTAAACCCGATTTCGCCAGCATTCCAATTTTTCTATAAAAGATCAGCGGGTCTTCATCTTTAACATAAAGGGCTAAATGTGGCTCATTTTCCAACACATTTCTATGCATTTCCTTTTTTTCTAACTCGCGCACATAGGGAGGGTTAGAAACAATTACATCAAATTTATGATCTAGAAAATCTGTTGCAAGTATATCTTTCAGAATAAAATGTACTTCACATTATTTAAGTCTGCATTCTGTTTTGCAATATCTAATGCATTTTCTGAAACATCAACCGCAGATATTTCTGCATTTTTTAGATGATTAGCCAAACTTATAGGAATGCAGCCTGTACCCGTACCAATTTCTAAGATCTCAAGATCTTCATTTTCTCTGTCTGCCAGATCATCTAAGATCCATTGAACCAACTCTTCAGTTTCTGGTCTTGGAATAAGCACATTTTCATCTACTTTAAAATTAAGTCCGAAGAATTCTGTTTCTCCAAGAATATACTGAATAGGCTCGTGATTTGATAATCGAGCTTGAGCCTCTTCAAACTTTAATACGACGGAATCTTCAACATTAATTTTGGGATTCAATGCAATTTCTAATCTTGAAATACCCAAATATGCAGCCGACAGTAAATTAAAAAAGGAATTGATCTCCTGTGCGGGATATTCCTCTTTTAATGCTTTTAAAAATTGATCTTTTAACTGTAAAACCTCCAACTTGATTTTCTAAAAAGTAATAAAATATATCTTAAAGTTCCTTTAGCATCCACATTGTACAGTTATAATGTCCTGTATCTCCCATTGGTTTTTCTAAAGATTGAAACCCTGTTCTGGAATATAATCTTCTTGCATTTTCCATGTAAGGTAAGGTCTCTAAATAACATTTCTTAAAACCTTCAGCTTTTGCAAAATGCAGGCAAGTTTCCATCATATGAGCTCCAATACCTCTACCTCTTGCTTCTGGCAAGAAATACATTTTTTGTAGCTCACAAACTTCATTTTCCAATCCTTGTAAGGGAGCAATTCCGGAACCTCCAATTAAAGTACCGTTTTCTTCCACTACAAAATATTGCATTTTTGGATGCTGATATGTGGCATACATATCATCTAAAGATTTATCTTCATAAGCAGTTCCTACTTTAGGAACCCCCATCTCCACCAACACTTTTCTTATTAATGCTGCAATTTGCTGGTTATCTTTCGGTTGTATCTCGCGTATTGTAAAACTCATCTTTCTCCTTAATAAATCATATTTTTGTGATGTGAAGATACACGAAAAATATATAAATAGATGCATAGAATTAGCTCAAAAAGGGCTTGGAAACACGTATCCAAACCCAATGGTTGGAAGTGTAATTGTGCATAATGATAAAATAATTGGCGAGGGTTGGCATCATATAGCCGGAGAGCCGCATGCAGAGGTAAATGCCATAAACTCTGTACAAGATCAATCGCTATTAAAAAAGAGCACTATTTATGTAAGTTTAGAACCTTGCAGTCATTACGGAAAAACACCTCCTTGTAGCGACTTGATTATCGCTAAGGAAATTAAAAAAGTGGTAATAGCTACCGTAGATCCTTTTGCAGAAGTTTCCGGGAGAGGCATTAAGAAATTATTGAGCGCAGGTTGTGAAGTTATTGTGGGTGTTCTTGAAAAAGAAGCACAAGAACTTAACAAGAGATTTTTTACTTTTCATCAGAAAAAGAGGCCTTATGTTATTTTAAAATGGGCACAATCTGAAGATTGTTTTCTCGCTCCAGAAGATAAGGAAACCCGAGAACCTGTTTGGATCACCAATAAATATTCTAACCAATTGGTGCATAAATGGAGAAGCGAAGAACAAGGTATTTTAGTAGGGACAAATACAGCCATTTTAGATAACCCAAAACTGAACACCAGATTATGGGAAGGCAAACATCCAACGCGCATTCTAATAGATCAAAATTTAAGGACTCCTCAAAATTCTGCATTATTTGACGGAAGTGTAAAAACCATAGTCATTTGTGGATTGCAAGCATCACCCGAATGGAAAGCGGATCAACTTTATTTTGAAAAGATAGATTTCGAGAAAAATATTGCCTCTCAGATCTTAGATATTCTATATCAGCACAACTTACAATCGGTTATTATTGAAGGCGGAAGTAAAACCCTTCAAACCTTTATAGATTCCAATTTATGGGATGAAGCAAGAGTTTTTAAAGGAAAAATTCAGTTTAAAAATGGAACTCCTGCTCCAAAATTTTCCGGGAAATTGAGCTTTGATCAAAATATAAAATCAGATAATTTACAGATCTATACCAATGATTAAAACTATCATATTCGACTTTGGAGATATTTTTATAAATCTCGATAAACCGGCTACTTTAAGAGAAATGCGGTCGTTAAAGATCGAAGAAATTTCAGAAAATATCCATCAAACAAATTTAGAGTATGAAAAAGGCTTGATCACTTCTGAAGAATTTATCAGTGCTTATACCTCCGAATATCCTTCAGTAAACGAAGCACAGATTAAAAAATCATGGAATGCTATTCTCATAGATTTTCCTGAATATAGGTTCAGATTCATTAAAAAGCTTTCCGAAGAAAAAGAATATCAGCTTATACTTTTAAGCAACACCAATGAAATTCATATAGATTGGGTAAAAGAAAACGTTCCATTTTTTAATGATTTTAAAAATTGCTTTGATGCGTTCTATTTATCGCACGAGATCAACTTTAGAAAACCAGATGCCAATATTTATGAATTTGTATTAAACAATCATCAATTAAAACCCGAAGAATGTTTATTTATTGACGATACTGTTGCAAATACCGAAGCTGCGAAACAACTTGGTATTCATGTTTGGAATTTGGAGCCAACACGAGAAGATATCATAGACCTATTCACCACACAAAAAGCGCTATTTTGATCTATCTTTTACTTAGCGTTTTATCATCCAGTATCATTTTTGTGGTTTTTAACCTCTATAAAAAATATGGGGTTAATACGCTACAGGCTATCATTGTAAATTATTTTATTGCTTGTGCTGTAGGTTTCTTCGGATTTATTAAAAGCACAGATATTACGGAGATTCCTCACAAAGATTGGTTTCCGGGAACTTTGGTTTTAGGATTTCTTTTTATTGTGGTCTTCAACTTAGCGGCGATAACAACTCAGCGTAGCGGACTTTCAGTAGTATCTGTAGCCACAAAAATGTCGGTAGCCATTCCTGTTCTCTTCGGAATTTTATATTTTGGTGAGAGCAGTGGGATTATGAAATCTATAGGTATCATTCTTGCCCTTGCTGCGGTATATCTTAGTTCTGTAAAGAACAGAAGCGGAATTACCATAAAGAAAGAAAATTTGATCTTTCCAGTATTGGTATTTTTAGGAAGTGGAATTATTGATACCAGCATTAAATTTCTAGAAGCCAGCTATGTTTCTAAGACCGAAGTGGCTCTTTTTTCCTCCACTATATTTGCAATAGCCGGAGCTATAGGAACTTCAGTTTTAATAATTCAAGGCTTTTTAGGACGTCTAAGAGTTACAAAAAAAAACCTGCTTGGCGGAGTGGCTTTAGGGATCCCGAATTACTTTTCAATCTATTTCCTTGTATTGGCATTAAGAAGCGAAGGCATGGAAAGTTCTACTGTTTTCACCATTAATAACGTGGCTATTGTTTTAGTTTCAACAGTGCTTGGCATTATATTATTTAAAGAACATTTGATTCCTAAGAATTGGATTGGTATTTTCCTTGCCGTTTTAAGTATCATTCTAGTAGCAACAAGCTAATTTCTAAATTTTGAAAGACACGTATAAAAGCATTACACAACCTTCTGAAGAAATCTTGTTTAAAGACAAGAATTCTAAATTCTTTGGCTATGCTTTTCCCATACATTCTGAAGAGGACGCTAAACTACATTTAGAAGAATTAAAAAAGAAACACCATCAAGCCAGACACTGGTGTTACGCGTGGCAAATTGGTAAGGAAGAACAAGATTATCAATTTAGAGCAAATGATGACGGCGAGCCCTCAAACTCAGCAGGAATGCCTATTTATGGCCAAATTCAATCTTTTGAGGTCACCAACATTTTAATAGTAGTAGTTAGATATTTTGGCGGAGTTAAACTTGGGGTTGGAGGCTTGATAAATGCTTATAGAACGGCAGCTCAAATGGCTTTAGAGGCAAGCAAGATCATTAAAAGAACTATAGACGAAAGATTTGTGATTCACTTTGATTACCCAGAAATGAATATCGTGATGAGAATCATAAAAGAGCATAATTTAAATATTATAGAACAAGATCTTGGATCTAGATTGCAAGATTTATATTGCAGTTAGAAAAAAAGATGCGGAAGCGATCTTCGAAAAATTTCAAGGTATTTATAAAGTTGAAATCAAGAAAGAAAGCGACTAATCTTTTAGCTTATCCAACAAGTATTTTGGGCATCTTACAGGCCTTTTTGATACCGAATCCATAAACACCAGGACCGTAGAAGCAGTTGTTAGTAACTCCTCATGCTGATTAAAGATGTCATATTCAAAGGCAATTTTTACTCTTGGTAATTCTTTTAATCGAGTTACAATTTTTAGCGTATCTTCAAAATGTGCTGGTTGCAAAAATTTAAAATTCATCTCATAAACGGGCAACATAATTCCGTTTTTCTCCATAGTTCCATAAGAAACACCCAGCTCCTCAAGCCAGTCTATACGGGCTAATTCCAAGTATTCAGCATAATTTCCATGGTGCACTACTCCCATTTGATCTGTCTCTGCATATCTAACTTTAACATAGGTTTGATGACTTTTCATAGAAGTTTTATAGGGTTATTTGAGTTAGGTTTTGTACTTTCATACCAGAAAGGAAGTATGCATAAAATTTTCTTAAAATTCAATACAAAAACTGTTTTTTTATTAGATATTTTGTTCACATATTTGTTCTACCAAGATTTGGATGGATCTCGATCCCCGAAGAAGCAACCACTTACTAACCTATAAATAACCTGAAAACAAGCATGTCAAAAACTGCGCAATCAGTTTGGAATAGCTGTCTAGCTTTTATCAAAGATAACATTACACCCCAGGCTTACAAAACTTGGTTTGAACCGATACAAGCAGTAAAACTTACAGATTGTGCCTTGAGCATTCAGGTTCCTTCTAAATTCTTTTATGAATGGTTGGAAGAGCACTATGTAAAGTTGCTAAAAGTTTCTCTTACAAGAGAATTAGGTGAAAAAGCCAAATTGGTATACGTTATCAAAATGGAAAACACCTACGGAAACAAACTTCCATTCACAGAAAAAATTCCAAGTACACAACGAAGCAATGTAGCTTCTCAGGAAGTTGATGTTCCTGTAAGACACAAGAATCCAGAACTTAGAAATCCATTTATAATTCCTGGAATTCGCAATGTAAAGATCGAATCTCAACTTAATCCAAATTATAGTTTCGAAAATTTCTTAGAAGGAGAATCTAATAGATTAGCAAGATCTGCTGGTCTAGCAGTCTCTAATAAACCTGGAGGCACCTCTTTTAACCCATTATTGATCTTTGGAGGGGTTGGACTAGGGAAAACTCACCTGGCTCACGCAATTGGGGTTGACATAAAAGATAAATATCCCAGAAAAAACTGTTTTATATATTTCTGCGGAAAAATTCACGCAACAATACATAGAATCTGTAAAGAAGAATAACAGAAATGATTTTATTCATTTCTATCAAATTATAGATGTTCTTATTGTAGATGATATTCAATTATTATCTGGAAAAGCAGGAACTCAGGATGTATTCTTCCATATTTTCAATCATCTTCATCAAAACGGAAAACAGGTTATTTTAACCAGTGATAAAGCTCCTGTAGATATGCAGGATATTGAACAACGCTTGTTATCTAGATTTAAATGGGGACTTTCTGCAGAATTGCAACATCCAGATTTTGAAACTAGAGTTTCTATTATCAAGAATAAACTATATCGTGATGGAGTTGAAATGCCGGAAGATATTATTGAATTTCTTGCCAATAACATCAAGACCAACATTCGTGAATTAGAAGGTGCTATTATCTCATTAATCGCGCATTCTTCTTTCAACAGAAAAGATATCACGCTAGAACTGGCTAAAAAGATCGTAGATAATTACGTTAAGAATACCAAACGTGAAGTTTCTATAGATTATATTCAGAAAATAGTGAGTGATTATTTCCAGATGGATGTAGAAACTTTGCAATCTAAAACCAGAAAGCGCCATATTGTTCAAGCTAGACAATTAGCGATGTTCTTTGCGAAAAATTCACCAAAGCCTCTTTAGCAAGTATTGGTAGCCAGATTGGCAAGAGAGATCATGCAACGGTACTTCATGCTTGTAAAACGGTAGATAATTTAGCTACTACAGATAAGCAGTTCAAGAAATTTGTTGAAGATCTTAATAAAAAACTTACTTTATAATTACAGCTTTATGAAAACCAAAGTTTTGATGGTGTGTCTCGGAAATATCTGCAGATCTCCATTAGCGGAAGGAATTCTCAAATCTAAACTCACAAGTAACAATATTCATGTAGATTCTGCAGGAACTGGAGATTATCATGTAAATGATCTTCCAGACCCGAGATCTATTGAAGTTGCAAAAAAATACGGGATAGATATCACAGATCAGCGCGGGAGACAGTTTAGTGCTTCAGATTTTAAAAATTTCGATCATATCTATGTGATGGATACTTTTAATTATGACGATGTTCTCTCATTAGCTTCTTCAGAAGAAGATAAGAACAAAGTAAAATTGATCTTAAACGAAGTCTTTCCAGGTGAAAATGTAGATGTTCCAGATCCTTACCAAGGAGGCAAGCAGGGTTTCGAAAATGTTTATAATATGCTGGACGAGGCTTGTGAAATTATCGCTAGAAAATTAAATGCTTAATTTTAGCAAAACTTCTTATCAAAATGCCAAATTCACCTTTTCAATTTTCAGGAAAATTATATTTGATTCCAACTACTCTGGGAACTTCAAATCCTATTGAAGTGCTTCCTCTTTCTATCAAGAAAATCATAGAAAAAGTAGATCATTATATAGTTGAAAATGAAAAGACTGCCAGAAGATCTATTAAAGACGTAGTGCCCAGCAAAAAGCAACCGCTTTTAAAATTGAACCTTTTAAATAAATTTACAGATCCTGCGAGTTTAAGCTCTTTTTTAGATCCTTGTAAAGAAGGATTGGATGTTGGGTTGTTAAGCGAAGCAGGATGTCCCGGGGTTGCAGACCCAGGTGCAGAGATTGTGAAATTGGCTCACCAAATGGGAATACAGGTTGTTCCTCTTGTTGGTCCTTCATCTATCTTATTAGCTATGATGGGAAGCGGAATGAATGGGCAAAGTTTTACGTTTCATGGGTATTTACCAATCGATAAGAAAGAGCGTAAAAATGAATTGAAAAATTTAGAAAGAATTTCTTTAGAGCGAAATCAGGCTCAGATCTTTATTGAAACTCCCTACCGAAATAATAAATTATTAGAAGACATGACCCAGCAGTTACACTCTGCTACCAGGTTATGTGTTGCTTGTGATATTACCCTACCTTCAGAATACATAATTACCAAGACAATTTCAGACTGGAGTAAAACAAAAGTAGACCTTCATAAAAGGCCTACTATTTTTATTATTCAGAAAGAGCTATAAACTAAGCTTGAAAAATTTCAGCTTTAGCTTTTCTTTCGGGTTTTACAAATGAAGTATCATAACCGGCAAATTTCTTCATGTAATATCCAATGGTAGTTCCAAAGGCATCATTAAAAGAATTTGCGCCCCAGCTTCTAAGATATTTCTTCACGCTTCCAGGTCCTGCTAAATGAGCAGCTGCTAATATTCCAGATTCTGTAATTGTAATCCCGTTGATGTTTTCTCCAACAAACCTTGCAATATCTCTTTTCAAGATCCACTTATTTCTAGAAGCATTAGCGTAAAATGCAGCTTCTTGTAGTTCTGGAGTATTTAAAAACTCGTTGGCATTATAGATCCCTATCAATTTTAAAGTTCCCTTTCCAAATTGATATTTACCCAAGTATCCAAATTCATTAATTGTTTTGTAATTCCCTCTGGATTCTTTAAAGCCAACGGCTTCTTTAAACCCTAAGTAAGATTTACCAAGAACTGGTAAAACTTTAATCGCATTAACCTCGGTCACACTACTATCTGAAGTAGCTACGGTATATTCCAAAACTTGATTGGAAGGGGTAGCATAAGATTCCAGGTTTGCTGCTTCTTTTGTAGAAAAGCTAAAAAATATAGATCCTGCCAAGATTATCGGGAGGATTGAAATTTTTGCAACTTTTTTTCTCATAATATTTTGATTCTGAAAGGTTGAATGGCTTTAACAACTGCCCCTCTCAATTTCGCCGGGCAAATGTACGATTATTTTTAATAATTTGATTTACAGGCTGTTAAACATTTATTAATGTTGTTTTGACTGATAATCAATCAATTAGAAATATAAGAAACGAGGAATATTAAATTTTAGTATGCGAGCTCCCCTATAGCACGGCAATTCGCAGAGTTTAAGTGATGATAAAGGAGCGATTTCAGGGCAATTCTGCTTAAAATAAGAGCATGAAATAAATTTGATAATATCTTTAATTAGGCATCTAAAAATTAAAAAAGAAGAATTTTTCACACAAAAAGGAGACTTCAGTAAAATGCTTCTTTGTAGATATTTTTCAGAATATTGCATAAAAAAAGCACTCGATTAGAGTGCTTTTTAGAAATAATATTTTCTGCTTAACGTTTAATTCCCTGCTTATTCACCCAATTTACGTAAGCCTGCTTATTTTGGTTGTGCTCCCTTAAAGTTTTTGCAAATTTGTGATATCCAAAATTTTCAACATCGGCCACAAAAAAGATATAATCATGCTTTTCATAATTCAAGACCGCATTAATTGAAGAAATATCGGGCATAAAAATAGGGCCGGGAGGCAAATTGGTATACATATAAGTATTATAAGGAGAATCCAGGGTAAGATCTTTATATAGCACTCTTTTTATAATAGTATCAAAGGCCTGAGTTTTATCTTTAATAGCATAGATCACTGTTGGATCTGCCTCTAGCTTCATTCCTTTATTAAATCTATTCATATAAACCCCCGCTACTTTAGGCCTCTCCTCTACCTTTGCAGTTTCTTTTTGAACTATAGAAGCTAGAACTGAAACCTGCATAGGGGTAAGTCCAATTTCTTTAGCCTTATCCAATTTCTCCTGAGTCCAAAATTTATTATACTCCTTTTGCATTCTGCTGCGGAATTCTTTTGCAGAAGTATTCCAAAAGAACTCATATTGATTTGGAATATACATGGCAAGACCATTTCGAGCAGTAAAATCATTTTCTGCCAAATATTGTTCATCCTTCATTGTTTCCAATAAAGTGATACTATCTGCTTCAATTTGACTCGCAATTCTTCCTGCCAGATCTTCCAATCTTTCCTGATTATTAAAAATCACCTTTACAGGTTGATTCTGACTTCTTAGAACATTCACCAGATCATTATTGTTCATGTTCTTCTTCAGAATATATTTACCTGCCTTTACATTTCCGATATAATTCTTCTTTTGAGCAACCGCATCAAAAGCATCCATATCTTTAAGAAGAGGTGAAAGACTATCTCTTACTATCGCATAATTGGCACCGGTAGGAATATAAACTACAGAAGTGGCGCTATCAAACTTTGTATTTGGAGCAAAAATGTTATTGTAAATGGTATAGCTGAAATATCCCAGCCCTAAAAGCCCTAAAAGGGCTATAATTAAAAGTATTTTCTTAATGTACATTGATCAATTGATATAAAATCTCGTCTTTAAATTTTCCGTTTATTAAGTTCCAGTCTTTTTTAATTCCAACTCTATCGAAACCGCTTTTTTCAAAAAGTTGAATACTTGGCAAGTTATCTGATGTTACGTTGGCATATACTTGATGAAGATTAAGATGCACAAAACAGTACTGGCTCACCAAAGAAATAACCTCTGCTCCGTATTTTTTTCTTCTATCTTCTTCTTTTATAATTAAGATCCCTAAAGAGGCTCTTCTGTTTTTTGGTTCAAGATCAAAAATATCCACAAGTCCTAAGGGAGTGTCATTATAATCACATACCATCAACCTTAACTGTCTTACATCAAAGATATCTCTATGGGAATTTTGAAGATATTTTTTAATAAGAAATCTGGAATATGGAACTTTAGTATCGCTTATCTCCCAAAATTTCTCGGTGTTTTCTACTTCTAGAATAAAATCCAGGTCTTCAGGCTCTAGAGCTCTCAAACGAACATTTTCTCCTTTTAATGTTAGCATTCTACACTCCCTTTGAAAACCTGAACTGCAGGTCCTGTTAACCAAATATTAGTATATTTTGTTTGATCATTATCAAAACTAACCTCTAGATTACCTCCCGGGGTTGCAAGATTCACTTTATTAGAAGTGGTTTTTCCTATGGCATGAGCTGTTAGCGCTACGGCAGTAACACCGGTGCCGCAAGAATAGGTTTCATCTTCCACTCCTCGCTCATAAGTTCTTACCAAAAATGAATTCTCATCACTTTGCTGAACAAAATTTACATTAGCTCCGCCAATATTGGTATATACATCTGAATATCTAATCTTCGATCCGAGTTTTTTCACATTCACATCTCCTACTTCTTTAGAAAATTCAATATGATGCGGAGATCCGGTATCTAGAAAGAGGTGATCTTCATTTAAATCATCGGCAATAACATCTTGCATTTGTAGGCTAACGGTTTCTCCTTTTACCCAGGCTGCATGTTTTCCATCTACAGCACTAAAATTAGTTTTCTCGCCTATTACGCCTAGAAAATTAGCAAAAGCTACAATACATCTTCCGCCATTTCCGCACATAGTGCTAGGATTCCCGTCAGAATTATAGTATACCATTACAAAGTCTTCATCCTCAAGTTCAGAATTCTCCAACAAGATAAGTCCATCGGCTCCAATTCCAAATCTACGATGACATAGTTTTTGAACCAAATTGGTATCATTTTTGGAGAAAAGTAACTGGCGATTATCAATCATGATAAAATCATTTCCAGCCCCATGATATTTGTAAAAATCAAGTTTCATGAACCTTATAATTTGAGCGCCAAAGATACAACATTCAGACCGATTTTTTCGTTGTAAATAGGCCTTCATCTAATAATAAGATTATACAAAAGAGAATATATTAATACAGTTTTTAGAATAAAAATAGAATGAGCATGAAAAAATTCGCAACATTTGTTGGAGCCTCTATTCTTGGAGGTGTTCTAACTTTAGGTTCTTACCAAATTTTAAATAATGAAGATCCTTCTTTTTTAACGAGTCACGAACAGCAGGAATCTCAGCTATTACCAGTTTCTTATGAATCTCCCAGTTATGGTACAAATGCAGATTTTACAGAGGCGGCAGAGAAAACCGTACATGCAGTAGTGCATGTTAAGAACGTAGCAATTTTCAAGCAGCCAAGAAATGCGTGGGAATACTATGCTCAACAAGGTGAAAACGAAAAAGCGTTAAGAGGTACTGGTTCTGGAGTAATTATAACGCCAGATGGTTATATAGTTACCAACAATCATGTAATTGAAGGGGCTAGTGAATTGGAAGTGACCTTAAATAATAATAAGACCTATAAAGCTAAAGTAATTGGTACAGATACTAAAGCAGATATCGCCTTGATAAAGATAGACGGGGAAGATCTGGATTACATTCCCTTTGGAGATTCCAACAATATAAAATTAGGAGAATGGGTTTTAGCAGTAGGAAATCCATTTAATCTTACCTCCACAGTTACTGCGGGAATTGTTAGCGCTAAAGCTCGAGATTTCAACACCAATGATGGCACACCACAATCTTACATTCAAACAGATGCTGCCATTAACCCAGGAAATAGCGGCGGTGCGTTAGTGAATATTAATGGAGAATTGATAGGTATTAATACTGCCATTACCAGCCAAACAGGAAGTTATATAGGCTACGGTTTTGCAGTACCTTCTAACAACGCTCGAAAAGTAGTAGAAGATCTCATTGAATATGGAAATGTACAGCAAGGTATTTTAGGAATTCGCGGAAGTGATGTAAATGAAAATATTTCAAATCAATTTGAATTAGGAATTTCTCAAGGAGTTTATGTAGGAGATGTAGACCAAGGTAGTGGTGCTTTCACTTCAGGCATCAAAAAAGGAGATGTTATTAGACAAATAGACAATATTGAAGTACGTAAAATGTCTGATCTCACTGGCTATATTGGTTCTAAAAGACCAAATGACGTAGTAGCCGTTAAGATTTTGAGAGATGGCGACGAGCGAGTTTTTGATGTAAAACTTACCAAGTATGAAACTTTTGCCATAACACCAATTGGCCTGGAAGTTACCAATGCTTCAAAATCTGATCTCAAGAAATTTGAAGTTAATAATGGGGTAAAGATAAGTCGCGCTTTAAAAGGCGATTCTCAGTCTCAAGCTTTAATTGGAATTCTGATCACTAAAATTGACAATCAGAAAGTTAATAGTGTGGGAGATGTTCGAAAAATAATGAATTCTAGAAACATTAATGAACCCATTAGTGTCACTTTTGTAAATTCTGAAGGAGAAGAACAAACCTATATCTGGAGATAAACCCAATAAAAATAAGCAATACCCATTGTTTTAAACGATGGGTATTTTTTTTGAATAAATGTTTTACGAAAACGTTTGAAATCTATACTTTTGCATCGTTTTTTAAACACACAACTTAATCTATTAAAAATGGGATTTAACGAAGTTTATGAAAAGGAACTAGCTTTTCAGGCCGATCGCAGACGTGCCTCGGTAGAATTCATTAAAATTATTAGTGATTTATGGTATGATAAATCAATCGAGCTGGTTTTATTCAGAAATCAACTCATCAATTTAAATGTAAGTGATATTTTGAATCTGCATGAGTATGCAGGAGAATTTGTTGAAAAACCTATTTCCATCTTCGATTCTGTAGAGATCGCTCAAGCTATTAAAGATCTTGATCTACCTCCAGCAAAATTGGATATTGGTAAATTAACCTACGAATATCATATTGAAGATGTAGATTATAACAATGCTAAAGCCTTTATTTCTAATAAGCTGAAAAAGGCAAAAGAATATGAAGAAGTTACCCCAAAAGATGTAGTTCTTTATGGTTTTGGTAGAATTGGGAGATTACTTGCCAGAGAATTAATGACCAAAACCGGAAAAGGAAGTCAGTTAAGATTAAGAGCAATTGTTACACAGAGATCAAATTAGATGCTGAATATTTTAGAGAAAAGAGCTTCCCTTCTTAAAAACGATTCTATACACGGAGATTTCTCTGGAACTGTTACTATAGACGAGAAAAATTCAGCATTAATAATTAACGGTACTACTGTACATATCATTTCAGCTAAAAATCCGGAAGAAATAGATTATACAGATTACGGAATTGAAGATGCTTTAATTATAGATAACACGGGTGCGTTTAGAGATAAAGAAGCTTTAACCAGACATTTATCTTGCAAAGGAGCTTCTAAAGTTCTTTTAACAGCTCCAGGAAAAGGGATTCCTAATATAGTTCATGGTGTAAATCATAAAGACTACAACCCAGACGTAGAAGATATCTTTTCTGCGGCTTCATGTACTACTAACTCTATTGCGCCAATTTTAAAGGCTGTAGAAGAAACTTTAGGCGTAGTTCATGGTCACTTAGAAACTATTCATGCCTATACCAACGATCAAAATTTGGTAGATAACATGCATAGTAAATACAGAAGAGGGCGTGCTGCCGGATTAAATATGGTAATTACTGAAACCGGCGCTGGAAAAGCAGTAGCTAAAGCATTACCTGTATTTGAAGGAAAGCTTACTTCTAACGCGATTAGAGTACCTGTTCCAAATGGGTCTTTAGCTATTTTAAATTTAGAAGTTCAAAGTCCAACTTCTGTTGATGGTATTAATAACATCATTAAAAAATATGCTTTAGAAGGAGAATTGGTAGAGCAAATAAAATATTCTTTAGATAATGAATTGGTATCTTCAGATATTATTGGTTCTTCTGCACCATCTATTTATGATAGCAAAGCAACTATTGCTACAGAAGATGGAAAGAACATAGTATTATATGTATGGTATGATAATGAATATGGGTACAGTCACCAAGTAATTAGACTTGCAAAATATATTGCCAAAGTAAGACGTTTTACTTATTATTAGTTGATTTAGTATTTTCAAAAAGCCCACCCTTCCTGGTGGGCTTTTTCATTTTTAGCAGTTTATTAACTGATATTATTACAGTTAAATCTCAAATTTGCTAAAACCCCTCCAAAATGAGTGAAACTAAGAAGCGTAAAAGAATTGATAAGAAAAGATATAATGTACCTATTCTTATCATAGTTATTTTACTCGCTATTAGAATTGCTATGCCTTACATTCTGAAAGATTACGTGAATAAAACCTTGAATAATATTCCAGGTTATATGGGTCATGTAGCAGATATTGATATTGCTTTATGGAGAGGTGCTTATGTGGTTGATGGCCTAATTCTTCAAAAAACAGAAGCTCAAACAGACACCCCTGTTCTTGATTTTGAAAAAACCGATATTTCTATCGAATGGAAATCTTTATTAAAAGGAAAGATTGTTAGTGAAATTGAAATGCACAATCCTAAATTCAATTATATTTTTGAAGATCAAGAAAAAGAAGGCCCTGAAGGAAAAGCGAATACAGACGATTGGACAAAAGCCCTTACAGATCTTGTTCCAATAGATATCAACCACCTTTCTATTCATAATGGAACAGCAAATTTTGTTCAGTTATCTTCCAGCCCAGATATTAACATGTTTCTTCAAAATATAAATCTAGAAGCCACAAATCTTAGTAATGTTATAAATAGAGATAAAACTTTACCTTCAAGTGTAAATGCAACCGCGGTTTCTATTGGCGATGGAGATGTTACTTTAGATGGAAAACTAAATTTACTAAAAGAAATTCCAGATATGGATATGAATTTCGCATTAAAGAAAGCGAATGTAACCGCGGTAAATGATCTTACTTTAAAGTACGCCGGAGTAGATTTTGAAAAGGGAACTTTTGAACTTTATAGTGAACTTGCTATTGCAGATGGATATTTAAAAGGATATATAAAACCTATGTTCATCAATGCAGAATTGATAAGTAAAAATGATGAAGGAGGAATATTTAAAAAACTATGGGAAGGTTTTGTGGGCACCTTTAAATTTCTATTAAAAAATCATGGTACCGATACCTTAGCAACGAAAGTTCCGTTGGAAGGGGATCTAAATCAGGTGGAATCTGAGCTTATTCCTACAGTTTTCAATATTTTCAAAAATGGCTGGATACATGCCTTTGATGGTAGTGTAGATGAAAACATCAATTTTAAAGATGCTTCTGAGCATACTAAAAGCGACGAGAAATAATTTTTTATAAAAAAACAATCCTTTTTGAAGTAATTCTATCTTTTTGGCAATAAGTTTTTTTCCTTTGCGTTGTGTAATTAATTTAACCAAAAACACCCAAATGAATAAAGCATTATTTTTTACTTTATTGTGCCTCACCATGGTAACGCACGTTAAAGCTCAGGATTACCAGGCTTCAGAAACCCCCATTAACGATGCCTTTACGAAATTAATTGAAGATTCTAATGATTATCAAGGTTACAAGGTTGTTGATTATAACGATCTTATCGGTTTAAAAAGAACACGCTGGAGTTTATTGCGTTTCTTGAAAAATGAAATCACAACTCAAAAGAATTCTCTCAATCAGCAACAAGAAGAAATTGCAAAACTAAAATCAGATCTTGAAGAAACTCAGCAAAAGCTAGTCGATGTTACTGCAGAGAAAGATGCCATCACCTTTTTAGGAATTCCTTTTAGCAAAGGAAGTTATATGGCGCTTATGTGGGGAATTGTAGCGGCACTTGTTATCGCATTATTATTTTTCATATTCAAATATAAAAAAGGACATTCAGATACCTCTGAAGCTAGAAATAATTTGGCTACTACAGAAAAAGAGTTTGAACTTTACCGCGCAAAATCTCTTGAAAAAGAACAAAGATTAGGAAGATTATTACAAGACGAACGCAATAAGTCTAGCGATAAATAAGCATATCTCCACAGAATATATATTGTAAAGATATTTCTCATCTTTGCACCGGTAAACTAGATAACAATGCGAATAGATATTATTACAGTGGTTCCGGACATTTTAACCAGTCCTTTTGAAGTCTCCATCCTAAAAAGAGCTATAGAAAAAGGACTGGTTGAAATTCATTTACACAATCTTAGAGATTACGTTACAGATAATTATAAGCAAATTGATGATTATCAATTTGGTGGTGGCGCTGGAATGGTGATGATGATCGAGCCCATAGACAAATGTATTTCGAAATTAAAATCTGAACGGGAATATGATGAGGTGATCTATATGACCCCAGATGGAGTTACTTTAAACCAGAAAATTGCAAATACACTTTCTATCCAAGAAAATATTATCATACTCTGTGGGCATTACAAAGGAGTAGATCAACGAGTGCGCGATCAATTTATTACCAAAGAGATATCTATTGGAGATTATGTGCTTTCTGGAGGCGAGTTAGGAGCAGCCGTATTATGCGATGCAGTAATTAGATTGATTCCCGGTGTTTTGGGCGATGAAACTTCAGCTCTTACAGATTCTTTTCAGGACGATCTACTTGCCCCTCCCGTTTATACAAGACCAGCAGACTATAAAGGATGGAAA
Source organism: uncultured Flavobacteriaceae bacterium (assembly GCA_963816375.1). GTDB lineage: Bacteria > Bacteroidota > Bacteroidia > Flavobacteriales > Flavobacteriaceae > Gillisia. The sequence goes on along the minus strand of CAWFKK010000009.1, from coordinate 237,470 downwards.
GTTCCTGAAGTTCTAACCTCAGGAAATTTTCCAAAAATTGAAAGTTGGCGAGAAGAGCAATCCTACCTGAGAACCAAAAAGTTACGCCCAGATCTACTTAAGGAAGATTAATTAATTTAATGGTTGATTATATCATTTAATTTTTTAATTTTGCACTCGTTTCTAAACCAACCTCTGGCGAAAACCGCGAATGTTGATTTGGTATTATATTAAACTATCTATTATGGAATCGTTAATTAAATTCGTACAAGACGAATTCGTTGCAAAAAAAGATTTTCCTGAATTCTCTGCAGGTGATACTATCACTGTGTATTATGAAATTAAGGAGGGAGCTAAAACCCGTACTCAGTTTTTTAGAGGTGTTGTAATTCAAGTTAAAGGAACTGGAGTTTCTAAAACTTTCACCATCAGAAAAATGAGTGGAACTGTTGGAGTTGAACGTATTTTCCCGATTAATTTACCAGCACTTCAAAAAGTTGAAATCAATAAGCGTGGAGCTGTTAGAAGAGCACGTATCTATTATTTCAGAGGACTTACCGGTAAAAAAGCTCGTATTAAAGAGCAAAGAAGGTAATTACTTTCCAAATGAATTTATTAAAAGCTCCATTATATGGGGCTTTTTTTATGCTTAATTTTAACACTAACCTTCTGAATATTAACACTTTAATATTTTAATTTTCTGAAAATAAAACGTAAATTTAAGTGTATTTAAAAAAGCACGGAATGACAATAGGATTTCCTCTTTTTAAATGCTGTAAAGCAATAACTTTACATAGGTTTTTATCTTTATTTTTTTTACGAAGTATTATAATTAAAAAAGGTAAAAACGTTTTTGATATAATTTGTTCGCGTTTGTGAGTAAATTATATCATGAGAAGTAACGCACGTGTAAGTTAGGATAATTAACTTATAATGATTTTTAAATCCAGCGGTAAAGCGTTATTTCATCAGAAGCTATTTCAATATACAAGGTATGTTGAAATAGCTTTTTTATTTATAAAATAATCTTATATTCTATCACTTAGCTCTTATTCTACTATGATAAAATAGCCAAAATTGCTATCTTCGCGAAGCTAAGTATGTTTAAGCCTTGTACTTAGAAAATACCGAATCATTAATCTACACAGTGGCTTTAGAATTTATTCTATTTCAAAACTCCTGTGTCTAAAAATAAACACATACAATGTCAAACCGATCAAAAATATTTTATACCAAAACAGATGAAGCTCCTATGCTGGCAACATTTTCATTTTTGCCTATAGTTAGAAGTTTTACTGACTCCTCTAATATAGATATTGAACCTACAGATATATCTTTAGCCGCTCGAATTCTTGCAAATTTCTCAGATATATTACCAGAAGATCAGAGAGTTCCTGACGCTTTAAAGATGTTAGGAGAATTGGTTTCACATCCAGAAGCAAACATCATTAAACTTCCAAACATTAGCGCATCAGAACCTCAATTAGAAGCTGCTATTAGAGAACTTCAGGCTAAAGGTTATAAATTACCAGATTATCCTGGAGAGCCTAAGAATGATGAAGAAAAAGCTATCAAACAAAAATATGATAAAGTAAAAGGTAGTGCTGTAAACCCTGTTTTAAGAGAAGGAAACTCAGATAGACGTGCTCCAAAAGCAGTGAAGAATTATGCAAAGCAAAACCCCCACTCTATGGGAAAATGGGATGCAGATTCTAAAACACATGTTTCTACTATGAAAAGTGGAGATTTCTATTCAAATGAAAAGTCGCTAACCTTAGATGCTGCAAATACTTTAAAAATTGAGTTAGAAGATACCAAGGGTAACAAGCATGTACTAAAAGATAACATTAAAGTATTAGACGGTGAGATTATAGATGCTTCTGTAATGAGCAAAAAAGCCTTACTTAGGTTTTTAGAAGCTCAAATTGCAGATGCTAAAGATAAGGGAGTCTTATTCTCTCTACATATGAAAGCAACCATGATGAAGGTTTCAGATCCTATCATCTTTGGTCATGCTGTACGTGTTTTCTTTAAAGATGTATTTAGTAAACATGCTGCTACTTTAGATAAATTAGGAGTAAATGCAAATAGCGGACTGGGAGATCTATTAGAATCTATAAAGTCTTTACCTGTAGATGAAAAAACTGCTATTGAGGCCGATTTGAAATATGACTTTGAACATGGACCAGATCTTGCGATGGTAGATTCAGATAAAGGCATTACAAACTTAAATGTACCTAGCGATGTGATTATTGATGCATCTATGCCTGCAATGATCAGGACTTCCGGAAAAATGTGGAATGCTCAAGGTAAAACCCAAGACACAAAAGCGGTAATTCCAGATAGCAGTTATGCAGGAATTTATCAAGCAACCATCGATTTCTGTAAGAAAGAACGGTGCTTTTGATCCAACTACAATGGGAACAGTACCAAATGTTGGTCTTATGGCTCAAAAAGCTGAAGAATATGGATCTCATGACAAAACCTTTGAAATAAAGAACGAAGGAATTGTGAGAGTCATTAGATGCTTCAGGTAAAACCTTATTAGAACATCCTGTAGAAGTTGGAGATATTTGGAGAATGTGTCAGGTTAAAGATGCACCTATTCAAGATTGGGTAAAATTAGCAGTTACCAGAGCTAAAGCTTCCGGGATGCCAGCAATTTTCTGGTTAGATGAAAAGAGAAGCCATGATTCTGAATTAATAAAGAAAGTAAACAGATACTTAAAAGATCTTGATACTGAAGGTTTGGAGATAAAGATCATGTCTCCTGAAAAAGCTACCGAATATACTTTACAAAGAGTTAAGGACGGAAAAGATACCATTTCTGTTACCGGAAATGTTTTAAGAGATTACTTAACAGATCTATTTCCAATTTTAGAATTAGGAACAAGTGCAAAAATGTTATCTATTGTTCCGTTGATGAAAGGTGGAGGTTTATTTGAAACAGGTGCGGGTGGATCTGCTCCTAAACATATTCAGCAATTCTTAGAAGAAGGTCATTTACGATGGGATTCTTTAGGAGAATTTCTAGCGCTAGCAGTTTCTCTTGAGCATTTAGGAGAGAAATTTAATAATCCAAAAGCATTAATACTTTCTGAAACTTTAGATCAAGCAACAGAGATGTTCCTTAAAAATGACAAATCGCCTTCAAGAAAAGTGAACGAATTGGATAACAGAGGAAGTCATTTCTATTTAGCGCTTTATTGGGCTCAAGAACTTGCAAAACAAGATAAAGATGCTGAGCTAAAAGAGCAATTCTCTAAAATAGCGAAAGATCTTGCTTCTAATGAAGATAAAATACTTCAAGATTTAATAGATGCACAAGGCCATGCTGTAGATATTGAAGGGTATTATTATCCAAATGAAGAATTAACGAGTGAAGCAATGAGACCAAGCGCTACTTTAAATAAGATCCTTGGATATTAATTAAAATAATAATTAAGAAGATATTAAATCCTTGATGATCTCCATCAGGGATTTTTTATTTTTCAGAATTTCAAAACTACTTAGTCAATATGAAAATTTTTCTTAAGAAAATCTGCTAATCAATGTCTATCTTTTTTTATACATTATATTTACTTTAAAAATCAGCTTGCGCAAATTACTTTCAATTTTATTTCTTCTTAGCATCTACACTTCTTATGCTCAAGAAACTTTCACTATAAATGGAGTCGTAAAAGATTCTTCCAGTAATGAAACTCTTTATGGGGTAAACATCCTGGTTATAGATGCCAATTTAGGTGCTGTAACCAATGAGTATGGATTCTATTCTTTAAAATTACCCGAAGGTGAACATAACATTGTGATATCCTATTTAGGATATGAACAAAGATCTCTTACAGTTGATCTTAAAAAGAATTTGACTTTAAATTTTTCACTTGCTGAAACTTCCGAAAGTTTAGAAGAAGTTGTAATTACAGATGATACCGAAAAGTTAAATATAAGAAAGCCGGAAATGAGTGTTAACAAACTCGACATAAGCACCATTCAAAAATTACCGGTTGTTTTTGGAGAAGTAGATGTTGTAAAATCTCTTTTATTACTTCCAGGAGTTTCCAATGCGGGAGAAGGATCTTCTGGGTTTAACGTTAGAGGAGGTGCCGTAGATCAAAACTTGATTTTATTAGATGAAGCAACAATCTATAATTCCTCTCACCTCTTCGGATTGTTTTCTGTTTTTAATCCAGATGCTATTAAAAATATAAAACTATATAAAGGGGGAATACCTTCAAAATATGGCGGGAGAGTATCTTCTGTACTAGAAATATTTCAGAAAGATGGAAACAGTAAAGAGTTTAAAGCTAATGGGGGAATAGGATTGATATCCAGCAGAATTCTTGCAGAAGGTCCTATTGTTAAAGACAAGAGTTCATTTCTTGTTGGTGGTAGAAGTTCTTACGCCCATCTATTTCTAAAATTAACCGATAATGATAATGCCGCTTACTTTTACGATCTTAATACAAAACTGAGTTTTAGATTAGATAATAGCAATAGCATTCTATTTTCAGGATATTTTGGTCGCGATGTCTTTAATATCAGTAAAAGTTTTCAGAACACCTATGGAAATGCAGTTTTCAATTTAAGATGGAATCATGTATTAACCGATAATATTTTCACCAATCTCTCTGTGATTTATAGCGATTATTACTACGGGCTTACGTTAGATTTTGTCGGCTTCAATTGGAATAGTGGCATTAAGAATTTAAATCTTAAGTACGATTTTAATCATTACATCAACGATAATTTAAACCTGGATTATGGAATTCAGAATACTTATTACGAATTCAATCCTGGCGAAATTGAACCTAGTACTCCCACCTCGGGCATTATAAATTACAAGCTCACTAAAAAATATGCATTTGAAAGTGCGCTATATATTTCTGCAGAACATAATCTATCCAAAAATCTATCTGCAGAATATGGACTTAGATTTAGTAATTTCTTCAGATTAGGGCAATCAGAATTAAATATATATCAAAATGATCAAGCAGTCAATTTTAATGAAGATTTTAAGATCTATGAAAAAGCCAAACCAATTGGCACTTCAAGCTTGTCTAAATCTAAAGTTGAAGAATATTTCAAAGCATTAGAGCCACGCCTTTCTCTTGCCTATAGTTTTAATGATGATGAATCTGTTAAGTTAAGCTATAACAGGATGAACCAGTATTTACATCTTATTACCAATACAAGCTCTCCTACTCCTTTAGATATTTGGACCCCAAGCGGTAAATATATAGAACCACAAAAATTAGATCAAATTGCAGCAGGGTATTTTAAGAATTTACTAGATGATAAATACTCAGTTGAAATTGAAGGATTTTATAAATTCATAAAAAATAGAATAGATTATATAGACGGAGCAGATCTTATTGCTAATAATGCTATCGAACAGGTTATACTTCCGGGAAAAGCGAGGGCTTATGGTTTAGAGTTCTTATTAAAGAAGAATTCCGGAAGATTTACAGGTTGGCTGGCATATACACTTTCAAGATCTGAACAAAAAACTCCGGGAAGATCTCCAGTTGAAACAGGAATCAATAACGGAAATTGGTATAAAACAGCTTACGATAAGACTCATGATATTTCTATAATTGGAAGTTATGAATTGAATTCAAGATGGCAGCTTAATTCCAACTTTGTCTATCAAACAGGATTACCTACCACGTATCCTAGTGGACAATATAGCTTTGAAAATCTGGTTATTCCTGTTTATTCCCCGAGAAATAGCGAAAGATTACCAGCTTATCATAGATTAGATATTTCTGCCACCTACACTCCTAGTAAAAATGCAGGACGCGATTATAAATCTTCCTGGAACTTTGGGATCTATAATTTATATGGTAGAAAGAATGCTGTTTCCTTAAGCTTCAGAAATAATAGCGATACAGGAAATAATGAAGCAGTTAGATTATCGTTGTTTGGAGTAATTCCATCTGTTACCTACAATTTTAAATTTTAGGATATGAAAATATTTAAATTCATATGTATATTTTTTTCAACTTTACTTCTAATTGCATGTGAAGACGTAGTAGAGGTAGATTTAGAACAATCAGATCCAAGGTTAGTAGTAGAAGCGTCTATTATATGGGAGAATGATACCTCCGGGAACAATCAAATTATTAGACTAACTACTACTGCACCTTTCTTTGACTCTGAGATCCCACCAGCTACCGAAGCTATTGTTGAAATTATCTCTGAAACTGGTACAATTTATAATTTTAACGAAGTAGATCCAGGTATATATAGAAATGATAATTTCAATCCCCAGATCAATGCTAGGTATACTTTAAACATTGAATATAAAGAGGAACTCTATACCGCTACTGAAACTCTTATACCCGTTGTTCCATTAGAAGAAATTACCCAATCTAAAAATGGAGGTTTTAACAGCGATGAATATGAACTCAAGGGTTTTTATACAGATCCACAAGAAGAACAAAATTTCTATCTGGTAAGATTTACCTTCGAAGATCTTTCCATACAAATATATGATGACGAGTTTACTAATGGAAATAGAACTTTTGCTTACTTCTCTAATGAAGATTTAAAAATTGGAGACGAGGTAAATTTTGAAATCCAGGGCATTTCAGAGCAGTTCTACAATTATCTTTATATATTAAGTTCTCAGGCGGGAACTAATAATGGAGGCCCATTTCAAACCCAACCAACAACGGTTCGAGGAAATATTGTTAACATAACCAATCCAGATAACTTTGCATTTGGATATTTTAGGTTGTCACAATCTAATGATCTTTCCTATAAAATTCAGTAGAATTAAGATATGAAGCATACAAATAAACCATTATTAGGAAAAGGTATCAAATATTTAGCAGGCGCATTACCGCTGGTATTAATTGGTCCAACTGTACTTTACAGTGCCTTTAATAATCAAGACCATCCACTTTACATAGCAGTACTTATTTTAGGAATTCTAGCATGTGCTGGAGCTATGTTTTTAATGTTTAAAGGTATTAGAACGCTTATCAAAGCTCTATTTGATTAATGCGTCCCACTTCGGCTTCGCCTTGTGCCGGGCTTTTCGCGCTACACGGTAGCTTGCTTCAATCCCTGGCCGAGTACATAACAAATATTTTATAAAACAATAAACCCCTTGCAGCGTTTCAGATGCTGCAAGGGGTTTTAGTTTGTTCTATAAATAAGGGATAGATTATTTGGGTATTGGGTATAAAAAAACCCCTTCATCTGGTGATGAAGGGGTTTCAAAAAACAAGGCGACGACATACTCTCCCACAATACAGCAGTACCATCTGCGCTAACGGGCTTAACTTCTCTGTTCGGAATGGGAAGAGGTGAGCCCCGATGCAATAGTCACCTTAAATCGTAAAGCAGTAATGAGATCTTAGATAGATTCTAGAGTAGCTAAAAAGTCTATCTCTTAATATCTAGATTCTATAATCTCCATCTAGCTTCTAATAACATAACATATATAGGAAATAAACAATAGAAGAAATTTAGATAAATAAATAACAGCCATTAGATAGGTTTTTCGCTCCCGAGTCCTATTGATAGGATCGGGAACTGCACTAAGCTTTACGGATTATTAGTACCACTCGGCTATGACATTACTGCCTTTACACCTATGGCCTATCAACGTGGTAGTCTCCCACGGTCCTTTAAAGAAATCTCATCTTGTGGTGGGTTTCGCGCTTATATGCTTTCAGCGCTTATCCCTTCCGAACGTAGCTACCCAGCAATGCCACTGGCGTGACAACTGGTGCACCAGAGGTTCGTCCAACTCGGTCCTCTCGTACTAGAGTCAGATCCACTCAAATTTCTAACGCCCACTGTAGATAGAGACCGAACTGTCTCACGACGTTCTGAACCCAGCTCGCGTGCCACTTTAATGGGCGAACAGCCCAACCCTTGGGACCTTCTCCAGCCCCAGGATGTGACGAGCCGACATCGAGGTGCCAAACCCCCCCGTCGATGTGAGCTCTTGGGGGAGATCAGCCTGTTATCCCCGGCGTACCTTTTATCCTTTGAGCGATGGCCCTTCCATGCGGAACCACCGGATCACTATGCTCTACTTTCGTACCTGATCGACCTGTATGTCTCTCAGTCAAGCTCCCTTATGCCATTGCACTCTACGCACGGTTACCAAGCGTGCTGAGGGAACCTTTAGAAGCCTCCGTTACTCTTTTGGAGGCGACCACCCCAGTCAAACTACCCACCAAGCATTGTCCCCCGAATAACGGGGTTAGGCTTCAAACAAGTAAAGGGTGGTATTTCAACAATGACTCCACCACACCTGGCGATGCAGCTTCAACGTCTCCCACCTATCCTACACATCACTTGTCCAAAGTCAATACTAAGCTATAGTAAAGGTGCACGGGGTCTTTTCGTCCCACAGCGGGTAATCGGCATCTTCACCGATACTACAATTTCACCGAGCTCATGGCTGAGACAGTGTCCAGATCGTTGCACCATTCGTGCAGGTCGGAACTTACCCGACAAGGAATTTCGCTACCTTAGGACCGTTATAGTTACGGCCGCCGTTTACTGGGGCTTCAATTCAATGCGTCGCCGAAGCTAACATCTCCTCTTAACCTTCCAGCACCGGGCAGGTGTCAGGCCCTATACGTCATCTTTCGATTTAGCAGAGCCCTGTGTTTTTGATAAACAGTCGCCTGGACCTCTTCACTGCGGCCCATCCGAAGGTGGGCGACCCTTCTCCCGAAGTTACGGGTCTATTTTGCCTAGTTCCTTAGCCATGAATCTCTCGAGCACCTTAGAATTCTCATCCCAACTACCTGTGTCGGTTTACGGTACGGGCTGCCACCACTTGCTTTTCTTGGAAGTCGATTTGCTAGATTATCACGCCGGCCGAAGCTTTTGTGTACTATCAGCAGTGTTACCACATCGCTTCAACGTACTATTCCGTCAGTACGCACTAACTTTTCGCCTCCGTCACTTTTAACGTGGGGCAGGTACAGAAATATTAATCTGTTGTCCATCGACTAACCCATTCGGGGTCGCCTTAGGTCCCGACTAACCCTCAGCTGATTAGCATAGCTGAGGAAACCTTAGTCTTTCGGTGTGCGGGTTTCTCGCCCGCATTATCGTTACTTATGCCTACATTTTCTTTTCTAATTAGTCCAGCATACCTCGCAGTACACCTTCAACCCTATTAGAATGCTCCCCTACCACTTACAGTAATCTGTAAATCCATAGCTTCGGTAGTATATTTATGCCCGATTATTATCCATGCCGAACCGCTCGACTAGTGAGCTGTTACGCACTCTTTAAATGAATGGCTGCTTCCAAGCCAACATCCTAGCTGTCTGGGCAGTTCAACCGCGTTTTTTCAACTTAATATACATTTGGGGACCTTAGCTGATGGTCTGGGTTCTTTCCCTCTCGGACATGGACCTTAGCACCCATGCCCTCACTGATCTACATCATTTTATAGCATTCGGAGTTTGTCAGGAATTGGTAGGCGGTGAAGCCCCCGCATCCAATCAGTAGCTCTACCTCTATAAAACTAATAAATCGCTGCACCTAAATGCATTTCGGGGAGTACGAGCTATTTCCGAGTTTGATTGGCCTTTCACCCCTACCCTCAGGTCATCCCAAGACTTTTCAACGTCAACGGGTTCGGTCCTCCACTATGTGTTACCACAGCTTCAACCTGCCCAAGGGTAGATCACACGGTTTCGCGTCTACCACTACCAACTACAGCGCCCTATTAAGACTCGCTTTCGCTACGGCTCCACCTCTTAAAGGCTTAACCTTGCTGGCAACGGTAACTCGTAGGCTCATTATGCAAAAGGCACGCCGTCACCCCTAAGGGCTCCGACCGCTTGTAAGCGTATGGTTTCAGGATCTATTTCACTCCGTTATTCACGGTTCTTTTCACCTTTCCCTCACGGTACTGGTTCACTATCGGTCTCTCAGGAGTATTTAGCCTTAGCGGATGGTCCCGCCAAATTCATACAGGGTTTCTCGTGCCCCGCACTACTCAGGATACCACTATCAATAACGCTCTTTACCTATACGGGACTATCACCCTCTATGGTCACTCTTTCCAAAGTGTTCTAATTCATTACGCATCAAATGTCGTGGTCCTACAACCCCAATAAGTCCGTAAACTCATTGGTTTGGGCTAATGCGCGTTCGCTCGCCGCTACTTGCGCAATCACTTTTGTTTTCTTCTCCTCCGGGTACTTAGATGTTTCAGTTCCCCGGGTTCGCCTCCTTGCGGATACTATATCTTCAATATAGTGGGTTGCCCCATTCGGATATCTGCGGATCAATTTGTGTGTGCCAATCCCCGCAGCTTTTCGCAGCTTATCACGTCCTTCATCGCCTCTGAGAGCCTAGGCATTCCCCATACGCCCTTATTTAGCTTATGTGCTTTTACCTAATATGCTCTGTTATTATTAAAACGCCGTGCAGCAGTTCTAATAACAACGATTATTATTTATTCTTTTGCACTTACAATTTCTTGTAAGCACCTAATGTTTCTCGTATTCTTTATTTCCCAATATGTCAATGAACGTTTTTCCCTTATAACAACCTTTTCTCGATGGTAACCAAACGAAGTATACTAATGTATCCTGGTTGTTTGAATTACCTATACCCAAAAGATCTAGGAATAGTGGAGAATATCGGAGTCGAACCGATGAAATAGTGGAGAATATCGGAGTCGAACCGATGACCTCCTGCGTGCAAGGCAGGCGCTCTAGCCAGCTGAGCTAATCCCCCATTTTTTGTAGTCGGCAGTCTCAGTATTCAGTATACAGTTTTAATTACTGCTAACTGCTGCTGCTTACTGCAAACTGGGTTACCCAACTTCTAAAATTTCCTATATTTTAATGAACATCTTTTCAAGTAACAATTAACAGGTATCAATTCACAATTCTTACATTGTTTACTGATCATTGCTTATTGAGCTTTGAAAAAGTAGTCTCAGGCAGACTCGAACTGCCGACCTCTACATTATCAGTGTAGCGCTCTAACCAGCTGAGCTATGAGACTGTATCTTATTTAAGAGACTAGACTTATAGATTTCAGAGTCTAGACTTAAGCGTCTTGGCTCTTGTCTCTAGAATCTTGTTTCTCTTTTTAATAATTAAATTGACAGGAATTAAGACAAAAAGATAATCTTAAGAGATCTTTTTGTAATTGCGATTGCTCTTTAATAAGCAATACTCTAGAAAGGAGGTGTTCCAGCCGCACCTTCCGGTACGGCTACCTTGTTACGACTTAGCCCCAGTTACCAGCTTCACCCTAGGCCGCTCCTTACGGTGACGGACTTCAGGTGCTTCCAGCTTCCATGGCTTGACGGGCGGTGTGTACAAGGCCCGGGAACGTATTCACCGCATCATGGCTGATATGCGATTACTAGCGATTCCAGCTTCACGGAGTCGAGTTGCAGACTCCGATCCGAACTGTGATAGGGTTTATAGATTCGCTCCTGGTCGCCCAGTGGCTGCTCTCTGTCCCTACCATTGTAGCACGTGTGTGGCCCAGGACGTAAGGGCCGTGATGATTTGACGTCATCCCCACCTTCCTCACAGTTTGCACTGGCAGTCTTGTTAGAGTTCCCGACTTGACTCGCTGGCAACTAACAACAGGGGTTGCGCTCGTTATAGGACTTAACCTGACACCTCACGGCACGAGCTGACGACAACCATGCAGCACCTTGTAAATTGCCCGAAGGAAAAGGTGTTTCCACCCCTGTCAATCTACATTTAAGCCCTGGTAAGGTTCCTCGCGTATCATCGAATTAAACCACATGCTCCACCGCTTGTGCGGGCCCCCGTCAATTCCTTTGAGTTTCATTCTTGCGAACGTACTCCCCAGGTGGGTTACTTATCACTTTCGCTTAGCCACTCAGTCTTGCGACCGAACAGCTAGTAACCATCGTTTACGGCGTAGACTACCAGGGTATCTAATCCTGTTCGCTACCTACGCTTTCGTCCATCAGCGTCAATAAATTATTAGTGATCTGCCTTCGCAATCGGTGTTCTATGTAATATCTATGCATTTCACCGCTACACTACATATTCCAACCACTTCATAAGTATTCAAGAACAACAGTATCAATGGCAATTCTATGGTTGAGCCACAGACTTTCACCGCTGACTGATTGTCCCGCCTACGGACCCTTTAAACCCAATGATTCCGGATAACGCTTGGATCCTCCGTATTACCGCGGCTGCTGGCACGGAGTTAGCCGATCCTTATTCGTACAGTACCGTCAAGCTCCCTCGCAAGGGAGTGTTTCTTCCTGTATAAAAGCAGTTTACAACCCATAGGGCCGTCTTCCTGCACGCGGCATGGCTGGATCAGGCTCTCGCCCATTGTCCAATATTCCTCACTGCTGCCTCCCGTAGGAGTCTGGTCCGTGTCTCAGTACCAGTGTGGGGGATCTCCCTCTCAGGACCCCTATCTATCGTAGCCATGGTAAGCCGTTACCTTACCATCTAGCTAATAGAACGCATACCCATCTTGTAGCCATAAATGTTTAATCATCAATTAATGCTAATCGATAATACTATGGGGCATTAATCCAAATTTCTCTGGGCTATTCCCCTCTATAAGGTAGATTGTATACGCGTTACGCACCCGTGCGCCGGTCGCCACCTGATTGCAAGCAATCTGTGCTGCCCCTCGACTTGCATGTGTTAAGCCTGCCGCTAGCGTTCATCCTGAGCCAGGATCAAACTCTTCATCGTTAATCTTTAAATAATATAACAATTACAAGTCCTTTTCATTTACAATCTCCGAAGAGATCATAAAAGCTCAAAATTATTCTTCTAGTCTTAATTCTTTTCTTTTGGTTTCTTCTATTGTTCCTAAAAACAACATTGAAACGCGCTGTCAATTCAATATATCAATGAACATTCCCCCTCCGCCTTTGGCCACCTCCCCCAAAGGGTGAGGATCTTTCCATATTTGGAAGGAATCTTTGTGAAATTAAAGGAGTTGAACCTTTCTTTATTACTACCCTAACCCGGGATTTCTATTCAGTATTTCTTAGTGATCGTACTCGCTTTCTAAGCGGCTGCAAATATACAACGCTTTTTTCTCTAACTTCCAAACTTTATTTTAAAGTTTTTTGAAGTTTTTTTTAAACCCTTTTTAAAGAGCCAAAAATCGTCGTAACCCACACTAGTAAAGAACTTCTTTCCTTCTCCACACAACACTCTCGCGTCATTCTCAAAGCGGCTGCAAATATACAACCCTTTTTCTTACACCAGCAAACTTTTTGAAAAAATAATTAAAATATTTTTAACAGCCGGTATTAAAAAGCGGGCTACAAAAATACAATCTTTTTCTAAAGCAAAACAAGCTAAATACTAAATAATTTTAAAGAACTTTTGCTTACTCGTTTCCTCCTAAGCGGGTGCAAATATAGTCAGGATAAACAAACCTGCAAGCTTATTTTAAGATTTTAACTCTTAAATAATTGAAATAATTTATAAGCAGTTGATAACCTATTAAATTAGCTTTCAAATTATTTTGAAAAAATATTACAATTATATTCTAAAGTTTAAAAATTGGGTATAGGCTGTAGTTACCTTATTATATATACCCCAAATGTAGAAGTGAATGATTTGTGTTAGGGATAGCAGCGATATCCCCCGATTTTTTTTAATCGGGGATAGAGCGCATAGCCCGACCTGCATTATTTAATGCAGGTAACACCCAAGAAAAAAGCAATATATACATAGGTATATTGTGCAACCGCATTTATCCTATTATCTTTGCTTCATAATATAAGAGGAAATGATAAAGATAAGCTTGCCGGATGGCACTATTAAAGAATTTGAAAGTGGCGCTACTCCTATGGATGTTGCCAAAAGTATAAGTGAAGGATTTGCCAGAAATGTAATTTCTGCTAAATATGATACTACGGTAGTTGAAACCACTACTCCACTTACCACCGATGGTAGTCTTACTTTATACACCTGGAATGATAAGGAAGGTAAAAAAGCATTTTGGCATTCTACCTCTCACGTGATGGCTCAAGCTATAGAAGCATTATACCCAGGTTCTAAACTTACTATTGGACCTGCTATAGATAATGGGTTTTATTATGATGTTGATTTTGGAGAGCAAAAGATCTCTGAGAACGACTTTAAGAAGATAGAAGATAAGATGCTTGAAATTGCGAGAGGAAAACATGATTTCCAGATGCGCTCTGTTTCTAAAGAAGAAGCTTTGTCTTATTATAAGGAGCAGGATAATCCATTTAAAGTTGAGTTGATAGAAAATCTTGAAGATGGAACCATAACTTTTTGCGATCATGATACTTTTACAGATTTATGTAGAGGTGGCCATATTCCAAATACAGGAATTATTAAAGCGGTGAAACTTATGAGTGTTGCCGGTGCTTATTGGAGAGGTGATGAAAATAAGCCTCAATTAACCAGAGTATACGGAACCTCTTTCCCAAAACAGAAAGATTTAAAAGAATATCTTGAATTGCTTGAAGAAGCAAAGAAAAGAGATCATAGAAAATTAGGAAAGGAATTAGAACTTTTCACTTTTTCACAAAAGGTAGGTCAAGGTTTACCTCTTTGGTTACCTAAAGGAGCTGCCTTAAGAGAGCGCTTAGAGAATTTCTTGAAGAAAGCTCAAAAAACTGCTGGTTACGAAATGGTAGTTACTCCACATATTGGCCAGAAAGAACTTTATGTTACTTCCGGGCATTATGCAAAATATGGCGCAGATAGTTTTCAGCCAATTCACACTCCAAATGAAGGAGAAGAATTCTTATTAAAACCAATGAACTGTCCTCACCACTGTGAAATTTACAATTCTTCACCCTGGAGTTATAGAGATCTTCCGAAGAGATTTGCAGAATTTGGAACTGTTTACAGATATGAACAAAGTGGAGAACTTCATGGATTAACAAGAGTTCGTGGGTTTACTCAGGATGATGCTCATATTTTCTGTACTCCAGATCAATTAGATTCTGAATTTAAAAAAGTGATCGATCTTACTTTATATGTATTCGACTCTTTAGGATTTAAAGATTTTACTGCACAGGTTTCTCTAAGAGATCCAGAAAATAAAGAAAAATATATTGGTAGTGATGAAGTTTGGGATAAAGCAGAGTCTGCCATAATTTCAGCTGCCAAAGAAAAAGGACTTAAATTATGTTATTGAAACAGGAGAAGCAGCTTTCTACGGACCTAAGTTAGATTTCATGGTAAAAGATGCTTTAGGAAGAAGCTGGCAGTTAGGAACCATTCAAGTAGACTACAATTTACCTGAAAGATTTGATCTTACCTATAAAGGAAGTGATAATGAAACTCACCGCCCAGTAATGATTCACCGTGCTCCTTTTGGTAGCATGGAGCGCTTCATTGCTGTATTGTTAGAAAATACAGGTGGAAATTTCCCATTATGGCTAATGCCAGAACAAGCTATTATTCTCTCTCTCAGCGAGAAATATGAAAAATACTCACAAAAAGTTTTAAGTTTGTTAGAAAATGACGAAATTCGCGCCTCGGCAAATCATAGAAATGATACTATAGGTAAGAAGATTCGTGATGCCGAAATGAGCAAAATTCCTTATATGCTTATTGTTGGAGAACAAGAAGAGAAGGATGGTACAGTTTCTGTACGTAAACACGGGGAAGGCGATATAGGAACAATGCCAATTGAAGAATTTGCCGAATTAGTAAATAACGAAATCAAGAAAACGCTAAAAACGTTTAAAGTTTAATTAAAATTACATAGCCATAGCAATACGTAGAAAAAGATCGAAGCGACCGCTTAGAGAAATTAAAGAAGACCAACACCGTATTAACGGTAAAATCCGTTCGGATGAAGTTCGCCTTGTAGGTGAAAACGTTGAAATGGGCGTTTATCCTATTAGAAAAGCTTTAGAGATAGCGGAAGAACAAGGTTTGGATTTAGTAGAAATTTCTCCTAATGCCAAACCGCCTGTAGCCAAAGTAATGGACTACAAGAAATTTCTCTATGAGCAAAAGAAGAGAGAGAAAGTTCTAAAAGCAAAAGCAAGTAAAGTGGTTGTTAAAGAGATTCGTTTTGGACCTCAAACAGATGATCATGATTACGAGTTCAAGAAAAGAAATGCTGAGAAGTTCTTAAAAGATGGTGCCAAATTAAAGGCATTTGTATTCTTTAAAGGACGTTCTATTGTGTTTAAAGATCAAGGACAAATTTTGCTACTTAGACTTGCGCAAGATCTAGAAGAATTAGGTAAAGTAGAACAAATGCCTAAATTAGAAGGAAAACGTATGACCATGTTTATTTCTCCTAAGAAATCAAAATAAGAAAATAAGAACGTTAATTATAAAATAAGAAGAGCATGCCTAAAATGAAAACTAAATCTAGTGCCAAGAAGCGTTTTAAGCTTACCGGTACTGGTAAAATAAAAAGAAAGCACGCGTTTAAAAGTCACATCTTAACAAAGAAGTCTAAAAAACGTAAGCTAGCTTTAACGCATAGTACATTAGTACATGATGCAGATACAAGTAATATCAAACTTCAACTTAGATTAAAATAAGTTGAACCACTTGATGGTTTAAACAATTTAAAAACCCTGGAGTAGCGCAAATAAAAGAATTTAAAATTCAAAATTTTGAATTATTAGATCGCCTACTACAAAAACAATTTAAAATATGCCAAGATCAGTAAATTCAGTTGCTAAAAGAGCCAGAAGAAAAAAGGTTTTAAAGCAAGCAAAAGGTTACTTTGGACGTCGTAAAAACGTTTGGACTGTAGCTAAAAACGCGGTTGATAAAGCAATGCTTTATGCTTACAGAGACCGTAAAGTTAAGAAAAGAAATTTCCGTTCATTATGGATTATGCGTATAAACGCTGCTGCCAGATTACACGGAATGTCTTACTCTCAATTTATGGGTGGAATGAAAGCTAACAGTATCGGTTTGAACAGAAAAGTTCTTGCAGATCTAGCAATGAATCAGCCTGAAGCGTTTAAAGCTTTAGTAGACAAAGTAAAATAAATTATATACAGATTAACGTTCTTATATAAAAAATCCCGCTCTAACGAGTGGGATTTTTTGATTTATAGCATTAGGTTTTATGCTTATTCTTTTTAGCTGCCGGAAAAAGTACATTATTAAGAATAAGCCGATATCCCGGAGAATTTGGATGCAACTCCAATTCTGTTTTTGGATCTCCCACTCTATGTTGATAATCTTCCGGATCATGTCCTCCATAGAAAGTAAAGAAACCTTTACCCTTAATTCCATGAATATATCTTGCCTCTCCATTTAATTTATTCTCTCCTAGAACCAACACCGTAGATTTTAAAGTTGAAGCATCAAAGGCCGTGGTCTGCCCCATAAATCCTTTAACCAACGCAGTATGATTTTGATTCAACATAGTTGGCACAGGATCCCACTTAGCCGAAAAATCCATCAGTGTAAAATAATCTGACTCCGGAGCTATCTTTCTTTTTTCCGTCATGTCTATAGAAGAGAATTCGTACTCCATAGGATCTCTTTCCAACAAGAAATTTGTAAATGCAAAGGTTTTATTATAATCTATTTTGCTCTGATATCCAGGATCGCTCGCATCTCCATCAAACATAGGTTCAGCTATATCTACACCTTCTGCAGCTAGCGCAATATCAAAACTGTCTGTAGCGCTACACATTGCAAACATAAAACCTCCGCCAACTACATAATCTCTGATTTTTAAGGCCACAGCCAGTTTTTCCTCAGAAACCTTGGAATATCCAAGCTTGTTCGCCAAAGCTTCAGCCTCCTTTTTCTCTTCAATATACCAGGGAGTGGTTCTATAATTTCTATAGAATTTACCATACTGCCCGGTAAAGTCTTCATGATGAAGATGCAGCCAATCATATAATAACAAGGCATCGCTTAAAACCTCTTCATCATAAATTGTTTCATAAGGAATTTCGGCATAAGATAACACCATAGTTACTGCATCGTCCCAGGGCTTATTTCCTTGAGGAGCATAAACTGCAATTTTTGGAGCCTTTTCCAAAATTACGGCTTCCATATTTTTTGAAGGACTTGATATTTCTTCTAATATCGTGGTCGTTTTTTCATCACTCAATACTTCAAAAGAAACTCCTCGAATTTGGCATTCTTTTCTTAATTGCTCATTATCTGAAATTAAAAATGAACCTCCTCTATAATTTAAAAGCCATTGTACTTTTAAATTATTCTGAAGGGCGTAATAAGTAATTCCGTAAGCCTTTAGATGATTGCTTTGTCCTTCTGCATCCATAGGAATAAGCAAAGAAGAACTGTACATATTGAAACTAAGAGCAACTAAAAAGAGCATCAAAACAGTTGTTCTGATGCTCTTTTTAAATATATTTTTATCTGATTCTATTCTGTTATAAGCGACTTTATCAGCTAATTTTCTGAAGGATGTTGTAAAATTAAAAAGGTACGTCGCTATCGTCATCATTAAAATCGTTGTTCATAGAACTTCCAAATGCCTCATCTGCACTTGGATTTGGCAAGCCCGGAGTTCTAAAAGCATCTTCTCCGCCACCATCATTCATTTTAGAATGAAATTCGAAAGGAGAATCAAAGTCATCTAAGTTATCGAATTTACCTAAATGTCCAACGAATTTAAGACGAATGTTTTCCAATCCACCATTACGGTGTTTTGCAACAATAAATTCACCCTGCCCTGCAGTTGGAGAACGTTCTTCATCATCCCACTCATCTATTTTGTAATATTCTGGTCTATAGATAAAAGATACAATATCGGCATCCTGCTCAATCGCTCCAGATTCCCTCAAGTCACTCAATAATGGACGTTTACTTCCACCTCTGGTTTCTACCGCACGAGATAACTGAGAAAGAGCTATTACAGGGATATTCAATTCTTTTGCTAAAGCTTTTAAGTTTCGAGAAATAGTAGATATTTCCTGTTCACGGTTACCACCTTTACTAGAACTACCGGCAGTCATTAACTGAAGGTAATCTACCACCACCATTTTAATCCCGAATTGAGAAGAAAGTCTCCTAGCTTTTGCTCTAAGGTCAAATATTGATAAGGAGGGAGTGTCATCTATAAATAGCGGAGCTTTTTCAAGATCTTTCACTTTTACATTTAACTGTTCCCACTCATGAGTTTCTAAATTACCTGTTCTTAATTTCTCTGAAGACAAACCGGTTTCAGAAGAAATTAAACGGGTGATAAGCTGTACTGCAGACATCTCTAATGAAAAGAACGCTACAGGAATATTATTACCAACAGCAATATTTCTAGCCATGGACAAGGTAAGAGCAGTTTTACCCATACCTGGACGAGCCGCAATAATAATTAAATCACTCGGCTGCCATCCTGAGGTTAATTTATCTAGTTTATCAAATCCAGAAGGCACTCCACTTAAACCTTCTTTATTTGATATTTCCTGAATTCTATTCTTAGCCTGGATCACCAAACTATGAGCAGTTTCTGTAGAACGTTTTATGTTTCCTTGAGTAACTTCATAAAGCTTTGTTTCGGCCGAATCTAAAAGGTCGAAAACATCGGTAGCCTCATCATAAGACTCCTCGATAATCTCGCTAGAGATCTTGATCAAACTTCTTTGAATATATTTTTGAAGTATGATACGCGCATGAAACTCAATATGTGCCGAAGAAGATACCTTTTGAGTAAGCTGAATTAAATAATACTCCCCACCCACTTTTTCTAACAATCCGTCTTTCCTTAATTGGTTAGAAACAGTTAATAAGTCGATTGCTTCAGTGTTTTCAAACAACTTATAGATAGCATCGTAGATATGTTTGTGAGCAGATTTATAGAAAACATCAGAGTGTAAGATATCGATTATCTCATCTACTCCTTTTTTATCAATCATCATTGCACCCAACACAACTTCCTCTAAATCAACAGCTTGCGGTGGTATTTTTCCTCTTTCTAAATTTATAACGTTTCCTGAACTATATTTTATATTTTGTGGGGCTGTTACTTTTTCCATGTTATAAAGGTAAAAAAAGGTAAAAGCAATCTTGAAGATTACTTTGGTAGTTAATTAACCGGTAATGAACATTTTACCTGTTAACAACTTTTGTTTTTTGTTAATAAGGCCAAAAAAATCCGAAGTAGAACTCCGGATATTTTTAAAAGGTCAGTATACTGCGTATTAATCTTTAAATACTCCCATATTGGAATATTTATCCATACGCTGATTCACTAATTCTTTTGCTGATAAGTTTTTAAACTCATCATATGCAGATAAAATTGCAGTTTTTACACTATCAAAAGTTTCCTCACGATTGCTATGTGCTCCACCAAGAGGTTCTTTTACGATTTCATCTATTAATTTCTGCTTTTTCATGTCTGTTGCAGTAAGCTTCAAAGCATCTGCAGCAATTTCTTTATATTCCCAACTTCTCCATAAGATCGAAGAACAAGATTCCGGAGAAATCACAGAATACCAGGTATTCTCTAACATCATCACCTTATCTCCTACTCCAATTCCTAAAGCTCCACCACTGGCTCCTTCTCCAATAATCACTACAATAATTGGCACTTTAAGCCTGGTCATTTCTAGAATATTTCGAGCAATAGCTTCCCCTTGTCCGCGTTCTTCTGCCTCTAACCCAGGAAATGCTCCCGGAGTATCTACAAAAGTCACCACAGGCACACCAAATTTTTCTGCAGATTTCATCAATCGCAAAGCTTTACGGTAACCTTCAGGATTCGCCATTCCAAAGTTTCTATATTGCCTGGTCTTGGTATTAAAACCTTTTTGCTGACCAACCAGCATAAAACTTTGTTCTCCAATTTTCCCAAGTCCCCCAATCATAGCTTTATCGTCTTTAACAGTACGATCTCCATGAAGCTCCAAGAAGGTATCTCCACAAATTGCATTTATATAATCTAGGGTATATGGTCTGTTAGGGTGTCTTGATAGCTGAACACGTTGCCAGGCAGTAAGGTTTTTATAGATCTCCTTCTTGGTCGCAACCAATTTCTTCTCTATCTGTTTGCAGGTAGCAGTTACATCAACATTGCTCTCTGAACCTATATTACAAGCTTTCTCGTATTGCTCTTCTAACTCTTTAATGGGTAATTCAAAATCCAAATATTCCATATGAAGTTATGGTGTTTTTAATTAGCCTACAAATATAACAAACTTTAAAAGGAAGACTTCCTAAGATGGCTTATTAATTTTTCTTTTTGTTTTTAAGATATCCGTTAAGCACCACAGTAGAAAGGATTATAGCAGCTCCATAATAAAATTGAGGATGCATTTGTTCCTTATTTCCGAAAACTAAAAAGGCTAAAATAATTCCGTAAACAGGCTCTAAATTAGTTGTAAGCATTACTGTATAGGGGCTAAGATGTTTCATGACGGCAACTGCTGCAATAAATGCAAAAGCGGTACATATAGAAGATAAGATCAATAAGTATATCCAATCTGAAGGAACAAGATCAAAAAAAGCTGCATTAAAGCCACTTTCTCCTCCTGTAATCCAGGTCATTATTAGCAAATAAATACTAATTGCTGCGGCACCCGTTAATAATTCATAAAATGAAATTACTGAAGGTGCGGCATGCTTTACTAACTTTCCATTCATAAGGGTAAAAACTGCAGATAAAAAAGCAGAAATCAACCCTAAGATAATTCCTAGAAAATGTTCGGTCTCCACATTAAAGATAATATAAAGTCCTGCCATTACTATTAAACCGAAGACTACCTCATACCAAACAAACTTTCTGTTATAAAAAATAGGCTCTAAAATTGAAGTAAAAAAGGCTCCTGTAGAAAGTAAGGCAAGGGTAATAGATACATTTGATACTTTAATGGCTCCAAAAAAAGTTAACCAATGCAGCGCGATTACCAAACCGGCAATAATTAGCAAACGTAATTTCTTAGGTGGTAATTTTAGGCTTTTGCGTTTCCATAAGATCCATAATAAAATAAAAGCACTCGCGGCTAACATTCTATACCACACCAACGGAATTGCTTCCAAAGATATCAAGGCTCCAAGTACTGCCGTAAAGCCCCAAATTAACACAATAACGTGAAAAAATAGGTAGCTTTTAAGTTTATCGTTTAGCATTAAAGAGCAGATAAATAGCCAATATTCCAAAGACGAAATTTGGGAACCAAACTCCTATAAGTGGTGAAAATGTAGATTGCTCGGCAATGGTTCCAAATACCTTATCAAAAAAGATGAAAATAAAGGCTAATGTGATTCCTAAGGCAAGGTTTACTCCCATTCCTCCTCTTCTTTTAACTGAAGATACTGCAACTGCTATGATGGTTAGTATAAATGCTGAAACAGGTAAACTCCACCTTTTATAGGCAACTACTAAATATCTATTCATATTTGCAGAACCTCTGCGTTTTTCCTGAGCTATAAAATCATTTAACTCATTATAAGTTAGGGTTTCTGCAATATAATTTACTGGGGTTAACTGGTCGAATTCAAAAGGTAAGACGGTATCTAACTCCCGTTCATGAAGAATAATATCATCATTTTCTCCAATAATCCTTCTATTTACATTTGTAAGTGTATAAGTACTGTCTTCTACATGAAAATCTAATTTAGAAGCACTTATTTTAAATTTCAGTTTATTGCCTTCAAAATGCTCTAAGGTAAAATTTCGCGCGGTATGCGTTTTAGGTTGAAAGTTGCTTGCATATATATATTCTGAACTATTGATCTGTCTATACACATCACTGGTTTCCTGAACTTCTGCGCCCTTTCTTTAAATATTGATATTTAAACTCATTAAAACCCTTACTTGCCTGAGGTGCCAAATACATACTCAAGATCAACGCACCAACACAAACAATTGTTGCTCCAATTAAATAAGGTCTTAAAAAGCGCCAGTAAGAAACACCACTACTTAAAAAAGCGATAATCTCTGTATTATTTGCCAGTTTTGAAGTAAACCAAATAACAGATAGAAATAGAAATAATGGAAATAGGAGGTTTGCAAAATAAATAGTAAAGTCTAAATAATAAGACGCTACTTCCCAAAAGGGAACTTCATTTTCTAAGATCTTATCTATTTTTTCTGCAAGATTAATAGTTATTCCAATAGGAATAAACATTAAGAGCATCATGGTAAATGTACCCAGATAACGTTTTAATATGTACCAGTCTAGTATCTTCAAATTACAAGCGCTTATCCATTTGCTTTACCATCATGTTTTTCCAGGTTGTAAAATCTCCAGCTAAGATATGTTTTCTCGCCTCACGTGTCAACCAAAGATAGAACCCAAGATTATGAATTGTAGCAATTTGTTTGCCTAATAATTCATTTACAGTAAATAAATGTCTTAAATAGGCTTTGGTATATTCTGTATCTACCCAGGTAATATTCATATCGTCTATTGCAGAAAAATCATCTTGCCATTTTTTATTCTTGATATTGATGGTTCCATGAGCGGTAAATAACATTCCGTTACGGGCATTTCTTGTAGGCATCACACAATCAAACATATCTATTCCCAGCGCGATATTCTCTAAAATATTGATAGGGGTTCCAACTCCCATTAAATATCTTGGCTTGTCTTCCGGAAGAATTTCTGTAACAACCTCAGTCATTGCATACATTTCTTCAGCTGGTTCTCCAACAGATAATCCTCCAATGGCGTTTCCTTCTGCTCCTACAGAAGCTATATATTCTGCAGATTGTTTTCTAAGATCTTTATAAGTACTTCCCTGAACAATTGGAAAAAATGCCTGCGTATAATCATATAAATAAGGAGTTTTCTCCAAATGATTGATACATCTATCCAACCATCTATGCGTCATGTGCATAGATCTTTTGGCATATCTATAATCGCACGGATATGGCGTACACTCATCAAAAGCCATAATAATATCTGCACCAATGGCTCTTTGAATTTCCATTACATTTTCTGGAGTAAATGTATGATAAGATCCATCTATATGAGATTTGAACTTTACGCCTTCTTCTTTTATCTTTCTTCTATCTGAAAGGGAATATACTTGATATCCACCACTATCGGTAAGTATATTTCTATCCCAGTTCATGAATTTATGCAAACCACCCGCTTTTTTTAAGATTTCAACTTGTGGTCTTAAATATAGATGATACGTATTTCCTAGAATAATATCAGGATTTATCTCTTCTTTTAATTCTCTTTGATGCACTCCTTTTACCGTTCCAACGGTTCCTACCGGCATAAAAATAGGAGTTTCTATAACTCCGTGATCTGTAGTGATTTTTCCTGCTCTGGCCTTACTACCTGCATCGGTAGTTAAAAGTTCAAAATTCATAGTATGATTTAAGTAGCGGCAAAGATACTTAACTAATCTACATATCACAGGGAGCAGAATTTAAAAAATGTTAGTTAAAAAACTCAAATCGTTGATAACTGGCAATTTCAAGCTTTGACCTTCCTATTTAAAAACATATTTTTGCAACACTTAAAAATAACAACACAACAATGCCGAACACACAACAATTAGAAGATTTTGTTTCTCAGGTAAGAAGAGACATTGTAAGACAGGTTCACAAAGTAAATTCCGGACATCCGGGAGGTTCTTTGGGTTGCGCTGAATTCTTTACAGCGCTTTATCAAGAGGTAATGGATTATAGCACCGATTTTAAAATGGACGGAATTGGCGAAGACCTATTTTTTCTATCAAACGGTCACATTTCACCTGTATTTTACAGTGTTCTTGCAAGAAGCGGATTTTTTCCAGTAGAAGAACTAAACACTTTTAGACTTATTAATTCTCGTTTGCAAGGTCATCCAACAACTCATGAAGGTTTACCTGGAATTAGAATTGCCTCCGGATCTTTAGGACAAGGAATGAGCGTTGCCCTTGGAGCTGCAGAAGCTAAAAAGTTGAATAATGACGATCATTTAATTTACACGCTTCACGGCGATGGAGAATTACAGGAAGGTCAGAACTGGGAAGCAATTATGTATGCTGCAGGTAACAAGATTGATAATATTATCTCTACAATAGATGTTAACGGTCAGCAAATAGACGGGGCTACAGATCAAGTTTTACCAATGGGGAATCTTAAAGCTAAATTTGAAGCTTTTGGATGGGAAGTTTTAGAGGTAAAAGAAGGTAATAATATTACTAAGATTATTGAAAGTCTTGACAGAAGCTAAAGAGCTTACAGGTAACGGAAAACCTGTTTGTATCTTATTGCATACTGTAATGGGGCATGGTGTAGATTTTATGATGCATACTCACAAATGGCACGGAGTTGCACCAAATGATGAGCAACTTGCAGAAGCATTAGCACAAAACCCTGAAACCTTAGGAGATTATTAATACAACTTCAAATCTTATAATTGAATTATTTCGATTAGATCTTGAATCTCAGAAAAAGACATCAAAATGAAAAAATATACAAATACAGGAAATAAAGATACACGTTCAGGTTTTGGAGCGGGATTGGCAGAATTAGGAAGAACTAACGAAAATGTAGTTGCTCTTTGTGCCGATCTTACCGGATCTTTAAAAATGGATGAATTTAAAGCAGATAATCCTGAAAGATTCTTTCAGGTTGGAATTGCGGAAGCAAATATGATTGGGATGGCTGCCGGGATGACCATTGGTGGTAAGATTCCTTTTACAGGAACTTTCGCCAACTTTTCTACGGGAAGAGTTTATGATCAAATTCGCCAGAGCGTTGCATATTCAGGTAAGAATGTAAAAATATGTGCATCTCACGCCGGGTTAACTTTAGGTGAAGATGGAGCCACGCACCAGATCTTAGAAGATCTTGGATTGATGAAAATGTTGCCGGGAATGACCGTTATTAATACTTGTGATTATAACCAAACTAAAGCCGCCACTATAGCTATTGCTGAAATGGACGGACCGGTTTACTTGAGATTTGGAAGACCAAAAGTTGCCAACTTTACTCCAGAAGATCAAAAATTTGAAATTGGAAAAGCGGTAAATCTTACTGAAGGTACTGATGTTACTATTATTGCAACAGGACATCTTAGTTTGGGAAGCTTTACAAGCTGCAGAAGAATTAGAAGCAAAAGGAATTAGTGCGGAAGTGATAAACATTCATACTATTAAACCTCTAGATGAAGAAGCCATCATAAAATCTGTAAAGAAAACCGGATGCGTAGTTACTGCAGAAGAGCATAACTTTTTAGGAGGTCTTGGAGAAAGCGTAGCTAGAACCTTATCTCTTAGCACTCCAACTCCACAAGAATTTGTGGCAACCATGGATACTTTTGGTGAAAGTGGAACTCCAGAACAACTTATGGAAAAGTATGGTTTAAATGCGGAGGCTATTGTAAAAGCTTCAGAAAAAGTGATCAAAAGAAAATAATAAATTTTATTTATTCTTATTTTAAACCCTTCAAAGTCAACGTTTGAAGGGTTTTTCAATTTATAATAGAAATAATTGGCACATTTACTGCGTTATACCCATCTCATCTTAAATCAAAACTTATGAAAAAATTATTTTTACTTGCATTTCTTACTTTCGGTGGAGTTGCAATGGCTCAAACTTCTTACGGAATAAAAGGAGGCTTAAATTATGGTGCTACCGGAGATTATGAAAATTATTCTCAAGTTGCCGGAGATATTTCTACAGTAGAAAACGGAAAAGAAAGAGCTGGATATCACCTAGGAGCATTTGCGAAATTTGAATTTCTTGGCCTGTTCCTGCAACCGGAACTTGTTTACACGTCTTTAAAAACAGAGTATGAAACATTCGATTATAAGCTGAACAAGATTGACGCTCCTTTATTGGTAGGATTAAATGTTCTTGGACCATTAAATATAAAAGCCGGACCCTCTTTTCAATATGTATTAAGCAATGATCTTGAAGACTCCTATTTTAAGATATCTGAAGTAGATAATAAGATCACACTTGGATATCAACTTGGAGCTGGATTGGAACTGGGTAAACTAGGATTTGATGTGCGATATGAAGGTGCTTTTAAAGAAAATAATGCCTTTGGAGAAATGGCTACAGATAATAATTTTAGAATAGACTCAAGACCCTCTCAATGGATCTTCGGACTTTCTTATAGCTTTAATTAAGTAAAAACACTTATAAATAAAAACCTCCGCAACTAAAATTGCGGAGGTTTTTTTGTTTTATTGAATTATAAAAAGCTTCTAGAAATAAGTTTCCGGATCTAAATAATCTGGAGTTCCATCATTATTTTTATCGGTAAAAGTTATTGTACCGTCTTCATTAATAGTAATTTCTTCTTTGGTGGGAGTTCCATCCCCATCATCATCTGCATCTGCATAATTGGGAACATTATCCTCATCAGAATCGTCATTAACAATATTTTGATCATTATTAAGGTCTTCCATGTAACTTGGAATTCCGTCTTTATCATGATCTGCCTCATTTATAATATAAAGGTTTATATTAAAAATTATAGGACTATATGCAGGAATGGCTGCTTGTGAAGCAGAAAAATATGCTAATCCGGAAGGGATAAAAATAGATCCAATCCCGTAATCATTATTAAATGTTACCGTATTATCGTCATTTATATCATATCCTGAAGCCGATTTAAATTCTATAGCTCCCTGGCTAAATCCATCTATTAACTGAGTAAGATCAAACCATATTGGACTTGAAGAACTATCAAAATTTGCTCCTGTTAATAATTTACCGGTATAAGTTACAAAAGTAGAATCTACAAAAGTAGGGCGCTCTCCCTCTCCTTCCCTAATTTTTAGGACATAAAGATTATAGTCTATATCATTTCTATTCACCGTTTTAGTTTCTAAAAGATCAGATTCAAAAATTGGTGTTTTATCTGAATTAGCTCCAGCTATGGTATCAAAACGTATGGAATAATCAAAATCTGCTGATGGAGATTCAAACTCTTCATAATTATAGAAATGTGTTTTTAAGTAAGAGATTAAAGCATCATCATCTTTAATAGCTTGTTCTCCCCTATCACGTTCTGGCACAATTGAGGGTTCATTATCATCCTTTTTACAACTTATAAACATTGTGCTTGCTAGCACGGTAATAAAAAACAATTTGTTCAATTTCATCATTAGCTGAATTTAAGGCGGCAAGATACAATATTCTTGTATTTTTGCTTAAGATTTACTTAGTTTTAAGAACCAAATATGAGAGTTGATAAATATTTATGGTGTGTGCGGTATTTCAAAACAAGAAGTCTTGCCACACAAGCTTGTAGACAAGGAAAAGTTAAGATTCAAGGAGATAACGTAAAAGCTTCTCGAGAAGTGTATCCTACAGATAAAATTCTGGTTAGAAAAAATCAGATAGATTATCAAATTGAAGTTCTGGATTTACCCACAAGCAGAGTTGGAGCTAAAATTGCAAATCTTTATGTTAATGATATTACTCCTAAAGAAGAGTTTGAAAAATTAGAACTTCTTAAATATTCTAAAGATTATTATCGGAAAAGAGGTACTGGAAGACCAACCAAAAAAGATCGTAGAGATATTGATGATTGGTTTGAAGATCCTGAAAAAGAAGATAAAGAAGAAAAAGAATGAATTTAGACAAAGAATATTGGAGCTCTAAGTATCAACAACAAAGTACTGGTTGGGACCTGGGGAGAGTGTCTCCACCTATAAAGGCTTATATAGATCAATTACAAGATAAGAACTTAAGAATACTCATTCCCGGGGGCGGCAACTCTTATGAAGCAGAATATTTATTTGCTAAAGGTTTTAAAAATACCTTTGTTATAGACTTAGCTTCAGAACCATTAGAAAATTTAAAATCAAGGCAACCCAACTTTCCTAAAGAGCATTTAATACAGGGAGATTTTTTTGATCTTAAAGATAAATTCGATTTAATTTTAGAACAAACATTTTTTTGCGCTTTACCTCCTCAAAATAGAAAAGCCTACGCTGCAAAAATGAATGATCTCTTAAAATCTAAAGGAAAACTGTGCGGGCTTTTGTTTAACGTGGAATTTGAAAAAGAAGGTCCACCTTTTGGCGGTAACAGAGCAGAATATTTAACTTACTTTAGTCCGTATTTTGAAATTGAAACTTTAGAACCTTGCTATAATTCTATTGCTCCCAGACAAGGCAACGAATTGTTCTTTATATTTAAAAAAAATTGAAATTATGCCATCATCCAATATCATCTTAAATAATGAGCAGATACAACTTAAAATTAAGCGTATTGCTTACCAGATTTATGAAAGTAATGTAAATGAAGATCATTTAATTCTGGCTGGTATTTCCAAAAGTGGATTTCAATTTGCAAAAAAATTAAAAACCATTCTTGAGGAGATCTCAGACCTTGAAATAGAACTTTGTGAAGTAAGAATAGATAAGAAGCATCCATTAAACGCTATAGAAACATCACTTCCTTCTTCGGCCTACGAAAACAAATCTGTAGTTCTTATAGATGATGTACTTAATTCTGGAGCCACATTGATTTATGGAGTTAAACATTTTTTAGAGGTACCTCTAAAACAGTTTAAAACTGCAGTTCTTGTAGATAGAAGTCATAAGAAATTTCCAGTAAAAGCAGATTTTAAAGGAATTTCGCTATCTACTTCTATGAACGAAATGGTGCAAGTGCAATTCTCTAAAGGTAAAGACAAGGTAGAATTACACTAATTTTTTTATAATTTCATAACTTATAGAGTCTATATCTCTATTTTCAATATCCACAATTATATCTGCTTGATTGTAGTAATAACTGCGCTCGAACAAATGTTTTCTAATAAAATCATCCAGATCTTCTTTAGATTTTAAATGACTTATTAAAGGGCGGGTATCTTTTTCATCGAATAATCTTTGGGTTAAGAAATCTACTGATGCTTTGAGATAAATCATCTTAGCCTCGGGATGACTTTTTATAAGATCTATATTAATCCCGTAGCATGGAGTACCACCACCAAGAGCTACCACCATATCTATTGGTTCTTCTAATACATCTTCTAGAATCTTAGTTTCTAATTTTCTAAAATACAATTCCCCTTTATTCGCGAAAATTTCTGCCACAGAAAGCTCTTCAATTAGCGATATTTGATCGTCCAAATCTACAAGAGGAAATCTCATTTTTTTAGAAATATAGTCTGCAATTACAGATTTACCCGATCCCATGTATCCTGAGAGAAAAATTTTCATACTGATTTTGAGGTGTTTATATATTAATTAAAAACATTTGCAAATTTATATCAATTTCCTCTTGAAAAATAAATTAATCCTAGTATATTTGCACCCGCATTCGCAAAATAATGCAACACAAGATTTGGTAGCTCAGTTGGTAGAGCATCTCCCTTTTAAGGAGAGGGTCCTGGGTTCGAGCCCCAGCCAGATCACTAAAATAGAGGAATTTCCTCAATGATCTTTTACATAACCGATTTGGTAGCTCAGTTGGTAGAGCATCTCCCTTTTAAGGAGAGGGTCCTGGGTTCGAGCCCCAGCCAGATCACTACTTTTTTTTAAGTTCTATAATTTTGGATCTTCCCAAAATTATTTTTTTTTGATATTACCTTGCTCTTTAGAAATCAAGTTTCTAATTGGCGCATTTGCCCGGGTGCTGGAATTGGTAGACAGGCATGGTTGAGGGCCATGTGTTCATTAGGGCGTGCGGGTTCAAGTCCCGCTCCGGGTACATTTATTGCTTCTCATTTCCTTTAAATACTACAATTAAATTTCACTTGTCAATATTAGTGACAACTTCAATTGTTTAAGATTATTATCTATTTACTTCTTCAATAAATCTTATTAATTTTCTATTTTATAACAAATTCATTTTTCAATATTTAAAAAAAGAGCAAATTTTTAATTAAGAAAACCTGCTCTTTTTTTACAATGGCAAAAGTTCTATTTTTCCTCTTTAGATATTGTATCTAATTCAGGTTTTTGAGCGGTCTCTGAAACCTTCCAGCCTGTGGCATACATCCATTTAGTCATTTTAGTGAGCTTATTGATATCAATACTTTCTGATTCATCTGCAGGGGTATGATAATCTGCATGAAGAAGACTTGTAAAGAAAATAGATGGAATTTGAGCTCTTGCATAAGGTAAATGATCACTTCTGTAATACCAAAATTCAGGATGTTCTTCTGCATCCCAGGAGGTATCTATTTTAAATTTGGTAAGATCTTCATTAGCACTCATAGCCATATTAACCAATTCTGTAGAGTTCTTATGCGGTTCTATAGAACCTAGTAAAGCAGCCGAATCAGGATCATTTCTACCTATCATATCACCATTAAGAACAGCTATAATATTTTCCTTTTTAACAGTAGGATGTTCTATGAAATAGCTAGAACCCATTAGGCCGCGCTCTTCTGCTCCATGCCATACAAATAATGCACTTCGTTTTCCCGGTTGCTTCTTCCAAGCTCTGGCAATAGCCAACATGGCTACACTAACTGAGGCATTATCGTCTGCCCCATTCCAGATAGAATCTCCTTTAACAGGCTCTCCAATTCCATCATGATCATTATGTCCACTAAAAAGTACAAACTCTTCTTTTAATTGAGGATCTGTTCCTTCTGCTTTAGCTATTACATTTACAGACGGATACTCATATTTATTGACGCTTATTTCCGCCTTGAAACTAACATTCCCTCCTTTTAGTTGATCTTCATAAGAAGGAGTTACCAAAAAAACAGGAGTATCATTTTTATCATTTTTTAATTCACTACGCTCCAACTCATAAAGTCCTTCTTTAAATGCATGACCAAAAAAACCTATTTTAGAATTCGCTGTAGAATCTGCAACAAGAATGATGGCAGAAACTTCTTGCCTTTTTAAAATATTTGTTTGTTGGCGAAGTGCTCCCAGCGCATATCTATATACCCAAAGACTCATTCCTTCTGCGGGAAGTTTATCTGGAGGTAATAGTTTCATTGCTACTATCTTGTCTTTAAGAGTAGAAGTAGTATCTGCAAGAGAATTAAGCCAAACCGGTTTCCCTTCTACATTAGTTTCTACAGGAGAAACCTCATAAACATCTTTCCATAGTTTAGCATTTGCTGCCATTGATGTTTACCATACTATTGTTTGTAACTGTAGTTCTGTAAAGCGGAAAGAATTGAAAATAAGTATTATTATCACCCGCAGGTTGTAAGCCTGCCTCTGCAGCTCTTTGCGCAACCCATACTGAAGCATTAAGTTCATCTATAGTTCCTACTCTTCTACCCCGCATCTCATCACTTGCTAAATAATAAAGATCACTTTTGAGATCTGCTTCTTTTATAGCAGAGAGGGCCGGGGGATTTTGCGCGTAAGAATTTGAAGTAATAATTCCAAGAAGAAAGAGTAATTGCAAGTATTTATTTTTCATCATATAATTTTAGTTGGTTGAATTTCAATTAAAATAAGATAAAGCTTTCTTGAAGAATATAAAATTGAATACAAGAAACTATTCCCTCCTAAAATCGTAAATATTATTTTGAAGAGATTACATTCAAATTTATTTTTGTTTAAGTTTAATTAAAAAAGATTAAACATTTAACATTTCAATAGAAGTTCCAAATCAGTAATTTGTTTAGATTTGTTTATCTATTATTTTATATGGAAAACGTTAAACAGAATTTCAGCATTAAAGATCTTGAGCATTTAAGTGGAATTAAAGCTCATACCATTCGTATTTGGGAAAAAAGATATAATATCTTAACTCCAGATCGCACCGACACTAATATTAGAACTTACGACCTAGAGAATCTTCAGAAAATATTGAATGTTACATTTTTAAATGAACATGGATATAAGATATCTAGAATAGCAAAGCTCACCAATCCTGAAATATCTTCGATGGTTAAAGAGGTAGCTGCTAGCGCTAGTGTTCAAAACAGGGCAATTAATTCTTTTAAGATCGCCATGATCAATTTTGATCAGGTATTGTTCAACAAAACTTATAATATGCTCATGGAGAAAAAGAATTTTCGTGAGATCTTCATGGAGATTTTTATTCCCCTTTTGGATGAAATTGGATTGCTTTGGCAAACAGACACTATTAACCCAGTGCACGAACACTTTCTAGTGAACCTTATTAAACAAAAGTTATATTCTAATATATCGTTACATGGTGAGGTGACAGATGAAAAACAAGACGAGCTCTACGTTCTTTTTCTACCGGAAAACGAAATTCATGACTTGGGAATTCTATACTTATATTATGAGTTAAATTTTCATGGCAAAAAATCTATCTTCTTAGGCCCAAGTATGCCAATTAAAGACATGAAGTACTTATTAGATATTCATGAGAACATCAAATTTATAAGTTACCTTACAATTGCGCCTGTAGATTTGAATAGTTTTCTTGAGGAATTTGACAGAGAATTATGTTCTGAAAAAAAGATAGAAATCAATTTATTTGGAGCAAAAATTCAAACCTTAGATCCTTCTCAGCAACCAGAAAATATCAAAATTTATAAGGCGATTTCTGAATTCACAAATCAATTTTCATAGATGAAGCGTACCGTAAGCGTTATAGGCTCTGGATTTGCATCTCTTTCTGCGGCTTGTTATCTGGCTAAAGATGGATATGATGTTACCATTTATGAGAAAAATGATAGCATTGGCGGAAGAGCCAGACAACTTAAAAAAGAGGGTTTCACTTTTGACATGGGCCCTTCCTGGTACTGGATGCCCGATGTTTTTGAAAAATTCTTTAATGACTTTCAAAAAAAGCCTTCAGATTATTATAAAATTGAAAAATTAAACCCTGCCTACAAAGTATTCTTCGGAAACGATGAAAGCATAAGTATTGCTGATACTTTAGAAAAGATCTACAAGACTTTTGAAGAAGAAGAACCCGGAAGTTCAAAAAAACTAAAAAAGTTTATAGCGCAAGCTCAGAGCAATTACAACATAGCAATTAAAGATCTTGTATACAGACCGGGAGTTTCTCCTATAGAACTGGTAACTCCGGAAACTATAAAAAAGATAGGTCAGTTTTTTAGCACTATTTCAAAAGACGTTCGCAAAGAATTCACGAACAAAAAGTTAATCCAGATTTTAGAGTTTCCTGTATTATTCTTAGGCGCAAAACCTAGTGATACTCCTTCCTTCTATAGTTTTATGAACTATGCCGATTTTGGACTTGGAACATGGCATCCTCAAGGTGGAATGTATAAGGTGATAGAAGGCATGGAATCTTTAGCTCTCGAGCTAGGTGTAAAAATTAAGACCAATGCTACGATTGATAGAATAAATGTTGATAACAAAAGAGTTTCATCTGTACAAATTAACGGAGAGAAGATAGAAACAGACCTGGTAGTAACCGGAGCAGATTATCATCATAGTGAAAGTTTACTCGATGAAAAGCACAGACAATATTCAGAAGCGTATTGGGATAAAAAAACCTTTGCCCCATCATCGCTTCTCTTTTATGTTGGTTTTAATAAGAAATTAGAAAACATAAATCATCACAACTTATTTTTTGATGTAGATTTTGATAAGCATGCAAAAGATATTTATGATGATCCAAAATGGCCAGAACAACCATTATTCTATGCAAATTTTACCTCTGTAACCGATAAGAATACCGCACCAGATAATTGTGAGAATGGGTTTTTCCTGGTTCCAATTGCTCCAGGTCTTGAAGACACCGAAGAATTAAGAGCTATTTATTTTGAAAAGATTCTGGATAGATTTGAAAAATTAACACACCAATCTGTAAAAAATAATGTAATTTTTAAGGAGTCTTTTTGTGTGAAGGATTTTATACAGGATTACAATAGCTATAAAGGGAATGCCTATGGAATGGCAAATACGTTATTGCAAACAGCATTTTTAAGACCTAAATTAAAAAGTAGTAAAGTAGATGGTTTATACTTTACCGGACAACTTACGGTTCCTGGCCCCGGTGTTCCCCCATCTTTAATCTCTGGAAAATTAGTTTCCGGACTCATTCAAAAAGAAAATTAATATGAAATCAATTTTTGATACGGTTTCTAGTAGTTGCAGTAAAGAGGTAACCAATGCTTATAGCACCTCTTTTTCTTTAGCTACAAAAATGTTAGCCCCTTCTATAAGGCAGGACATTTATAATATTTACGGTTTTGTAAGACTTGCAGACGAAATTGTAGATTCATTTCATGATTACGATAAAGAAACTTTGCTGGAAGATTTTACTACAGATCTTTATAAAGCTATAGAGAATAAGATTAGTTTGAATCCAATTTTAAATTCTTTTCAAGCTACAGTGCATAGATATGATATAGATCCATCTCTTTATAAGGCATTTTTAAAGAGCATGAAATTAGATCTACATAAATCTGATTATTTAACCCAGGCAGAATATAAAGAATATATTTATGGCAGTGCAGATGTTGTAGGGCTTATGTGTTTAAAGGTGTTTGTAAATGGAGATCAGGTTAAATATGAAGAATTGAAAGAATCTGCGATGAGTCTTGGTTCTGCATTCCAAAAAGTAAACTTTTTAAGAGATCTTAAAGGCCGATTTTGAAGACTTAAGCAGAAGTTATTTTCCAAATACCAATTTGGAGGCTTTAGATGAAGATAGTAAGCAACGAATAATAGCAGAAATTGAAGAAGATTTTAAAAATGGATTACACGGAATTTCTAAATTGCCGGTGGAAGCTAAATTTGGAGTTTATACCGCATATATTTATTACAGAAAATTGCTTCATAAACTAAAGAATATACCATCTTTAGAGATTAAAAATAGAAGAATAAGCGTGCCAAACTATCAAAAGGCAGGATTATTAGCGAAATCATATATTACCTACAGATTAAACTTATTGTAATGAACATTTTACTTTGGATTGTAGTTTTTTTAGGAACCTTTTTAATCATGGAAGGAATGGCGTGGTTTACTCATAAATATGTAATGCACGGCTTTTTATGGAAATTACATGCAGACCACCATCGCAAAGACCATAGCAGTTGGTGGGAACGCAATGACCTTTTCTTTGTTTTTTATGCCATAGTTAGTATTACTTTCTTTTTGCTGTGGCGATATAATGACCTTTGGATTGGTTTACCTATTGGCTTGGGGATCTTAGCTTATGGAATTGCATATTTTACTGTACATGATATCTTTATTCACCAGAGATTTAAGATTTTTAGAAATGCAAATAATAGATATGCGAAAGGAGTTAGAAGAGCTCATAAAATGCATCATAAACACTTAGGCAAAGATGAAGGAGAATGCTTCGGAATGCTTTGGGTTCCCTACAAATATTTCAAAAAATAGATTTTTCTCTTAACCACAACCACTACTCTTAATGCCTAATAGCTTTGACTACATAATTATTGGCGGGGGCTTGGCTGGGTTACAGCTTGCATTAAGGTTTGCAGAAGATCCCTTTTTCAGCAATAAGAAATTTGCAATTATAGATCCTTCAGAAAAAATTGAAAATGATAAAACCTGGTGTTTCTGGGAAAAAGGCGAAGGACTTTGGGAAGCTATCATACATAAAACCTGGGATAGCGGAAGATTTTTAACGAACTCCAAATACTTAAAATTTCAAATGGAACCTTATCATTATAAAATGATAAGGTCTGAAGATTTCTATAATTTCGCTAAAGAAAAATTAAAAGAGGCTTCTAATTTTGAATTTATTAGGGATAGCATTTCAGAAATTGATGAAATCAACAAATTTGCGAAAGGAATAAAAGGAACTTATAAAGCTGCGCATTTCTTTGACAGTAGAATAAATACCGAATATCTAGAAAACCCTAAATATTCTATGCTTTTCCAGCATTTTAAAGGTTGGATTATTGAAACAGATTCCAATAGATTTGATCCAGATCAATTCACCATGATGGATTATAGATTAAAGTATAAAGAAAGTACCAGTTTTACTTATATTTTACCATTATCCAGAACCACAGCCTTGGTAGAATTCACATTTTTCACCCCCTATCTTACAGAACGAAGCTATTTATGATGAGCATCTAAAGGCCTACATCAAAGATTTTCTGGAAATTAAGAACTATAAGATCCTTGAGGTTGAAAAAGGGATTATTCCCATGACAGATTTTCCTTTTCATAAAGAAAGCAACTCCTTAATTACAAAAATTGGAACTGGAGGTTCTTGGGTTAAAGGATCAACAGGTTATTCTTTTAAACATACCGAGAAGAAATCTGCGCTAATTATAGATAATATTAAAGCAGGAAAAGACCCAAAAACCAATTTGATAAATAAAAGATTTAGCTGGTATGATGCTATCTTTTTAGATGTCTTAAAAAGGAACAATCAGATGGGGGAAGAGATATTCAGTAATTTTTATAGTAAGAATTCGCCCAAGCGTATTCTAAAATATCTAGATGAAGAGACTACGCTTCAAGAAGATATTAAAATAATGCTTTCCTTATTTAATATAGAATTTATAAAATCTTTCTTCAGAAAAGGATTATAACAAATCTATTCGGCTAGAAGCTTATCTAAAGTCTTTCTCATTTTTTCACTATCCCAGGCTGCAGACCCTACTTTTTCAATAACAATATTTCCTTTTTTGTCTAACAAATAAGTGGTTGGATAGGTTGTATCATCTAAAGGTTCTGGGATGGCGCTTTTAGGTCTGTAAGCTGGAAGGGTAAAATTCTTTCTATCCATAAAATTTCTAACTGTTTCATGGTCTTCATTAGAAACAAAATAGAATTCTACTTTCCCTTCATAATCTTCATATAACTTTTGAAAACTTGGCATTTCAGCAATACATGGAGGACACCAGGTTGCCCAAAAATTAATAAGTATCACTTTGCCTTTATGATCTTTAAATTCAACTCGATCCTTATTATTTTTTTCTAATACCCATTCATAACTTGCAATTTGAGCTCTTTCCTCTTCTGAAGTAACTGAAGGGCTAAAAGAAAGCAACTTATTTACAAAAATAGCGATGGGTTTACGAGTTCCCGGAATGATCATGGCCAAAATGATGATTACCATTATAATATTAGACCATTGATTCTTAAAAAGCTTCATTTAACTGCAATTTTAATATTAGACGAAAATACATTTTAATCTTAACAGGAGTGAACCTCAAGAAATAAAAAACTCCCATTTTTAGGGAGTTTGCTCTATATTCTAACTTTCTTTTAATTAATATGTTATTGTTATTTCCGTATAGATTCCAACTTTTTACTCATTTTAAATAATTCTTTCTTTAAAAGTTCTATTGAATCTTCCATGGCCTGTATCTTGCCTTTTGATGCAATTTGATGATGTGGTACCAAAACCCCACTTATTTTACCTCTAACCGCCAATGCCTGACGAACTTCATCTTTATGCACTTTTTGAATTTCATTCATGTTATCATTATCACTTTCCAATAGCAGATAGTCTTTATCAGAATCTAAACGTATTCTTTTACAAACAATTCCTTCTTTAAGAACTACAACTAATACACTTCCATCTAATATATTGTTTAACTTAGGTTGATCCTGACAAATAATAACATCTCCAGAAAGAATTGTGGGTGACATACTTTCGCCTTCCACTTCAAATAAATTTTGATTGATAGTTGGATTTATTCCGGGAATTCTATACCAATCTGTTTCATCATAATACTCCTCTTCTGGAACATGATTTATCCTTATTTTTTCTAGATAATCAATATATCCTGCATGCGCCTTTGGTTTAATTAAAGGAACGTAGCCATTTTTTCTAGAAATTCTAACCAACAACTTTTCCCCCTTTAATATAAAATCTGTAGTAACATCATATAATTTACTAAGCTTTATGATATGATCTGCAACAATACCGTTTTGAGAATTCTCTATTAATGAATATGCCGCTTGAGAAATACATAACTGCTCAGACACATAAGTCTGAGAGAAATTATGAGCCTTTCTTAACTCTTTAACTCTGTTCCCAATAGCTTCTCTAGTACTCACAGCTTTTTTCATTTTAGATGTTACCAATCTTATTTTTTTAGATATTTCTAAATTAAAGGTCATCTATTTTGAAATATTAATTACAAATTATAATTAATAATGATAAAAAACAATGATTTAACCTAAACAATTGTTAAGGAAATGTTAACTAAAATTAGGTAGTTGTATTGAAGTGTTATTATTAAATATTTTTAATTAAAGTCATTCAATAAGAATTATCAATTTAAAATTAATTAAGAAGATAATTTTAATCAGTCGGGTATTGTAGGGAATGCCAGACTGATTAAAAATAACCCCGAAGATTATATCTTCGGGGTTTTATATTTATCAGTAATATGCATTAAATAAAAAAGTCTGATTAAAATTGCCAAAGAACAATTTCAATCAGACTTAAAATAAACTGTATGCTATTTACTATTTAGCGTTCTCTATCTTTATAAGATTTAATGCCGAACCGTGCTTATACCATTCAATTTGTGGTTGATTATAGGTATGGTTTGCTTTAAAAGTATCTTTACTTCCATCTGCATGTACCAGCTCTACTGTAAGAGGTGTATCTGGCGCAAAGTTTTCAAGATCTATAAAGTTGATAGTATCATCTTCCTGAATAAGATCATAATCTTTTTCATTTTGGAAAGTGATTCCTAACATCCCTTGTTTCTTAAGGTTAGTTTCATGAATACGAGCAAAAGATTTCACCAATACCACTTTAACTCCTAAATGACGAGGTTCCATGGCAGCATGCTCTCTAGAAGAACCTTCCCCATAATTATGATCTCCCACAACTACCGTTGGAATATCTGCTGCTTTATAAGCTCTAGCTACAGCAGGAACACCATCATACTCTCCTGTAATCTGACTCTTCACAAAGTTGGTCTTCTTATTAAATGCATTTATAGCACCAATAAGCATGTTATTAGAAATGTTATCTAAGTGACCTCTATAACGTAACCAAGGTCCCGCCATAGAAATATGGTCTGTAGTACATTTTCCAAATGCTTTAATTAAAAGCTTAGCTCCGGTTAGGTTTTTACCATCCCAAGGCTTGAAAGGCTCCAATAATTGCAAACGCTCACTATCTTTAGCTACTTTCACTTCAATCTCACTTCCATCTGGAGATGGAGCTACATATCCTGGATCTTTAACGTCAAAACCTTTTGGAGGAAGTTCAATTCCTGTTGGTTCATCCAACATAACTTCTACCCCGTCTTCATTCATTAATTTATCTCTCGTTGGATCAAAATCCAATCTTCCTGAAATTGCTATAGCAGCAACCATTTCTGGAGATCCCACAAATGCATGCGTATTTGGGTTTCCATCTGCACGTTTAGAGAAGTTACGGTTAAAAGAATGAACGATTGTATTTTTTTCGTCACCTTTTCTATCTGAACGATCCCACTGCCCAATACATGGTCCACAAGCATTGGTGAAAATAGTGGCATCAAGATCTTCAAAGATCTGTAACAATCCATCTCTTTCTGCTGTAAAACGAATGGTTTCTGATCCTGGATTGATTCCAAAATCTGATTTTGCTTTTACTTTTTTATCTACCGCTTGTTTTGCAATAGACGCAGCTCTGGTAAGATCTTCATAAGAAGAGTTGGTACAAGACCCTATTAATCCCCAATCTACTTTAATTGGCCAATCATTTTCTTTTGCTTTAACTCCCATTTCAGAAATTGGTGTAGCCAAATCTGGAGTAAATGGTCCGTTTAAGTGAGGTTTCAATTCAGATAAATTGATTTCTATAACTTCATCAAAATATTGTTCTGGATTTGCGTAAACCTCATCATCTCCTGTTAAATGCTCTTTTACTTCATTTGCAGCCTCAGCAACATCTGCTCTATTGGTAGCATTTAAGGTAACGCTCCATAGACTCATCATAACCAAAGGTTGAAGTGGTTGCACCAACTTCTGCACCCATGTTACAAATAGTACCTTTACCGGTACAAGACATAGATCTAGCACCTTCTCCAAAATATTCAATAATTGCTCCGGTACCACCTTTTACAGTAAGAATACCTGCAACTTTTAAAATAACATCTTTAGGAGCTGTCCAACCAGAAAGTTTTCCTGTTAATTTAACTCCAATTAGTTTCGGAAATTTCAACTCCCAAGCCATTCCGGCCATAACATCTACAGCATCTGCTCCACCAACACCAATAGCAACCATTCCTAATCCTCCAGCATTTACCGTATGAGAATCTGTACCTATCATCATTCCTCCAGGAAATGCATAATTTTCTAATACAACCTGGTGAATGATCCCTGCTCCCGGTTTCCAAAATCCAATTCCATATTTATTAGATACA
This sequence comes from uncultured Flavobacteriaceae bacterium, assembly GCA_963816375.1. Lineage (GTDB taxonomy): Bacteria > Bacteroidota > Bacteroidia > Flavobacteriales > Flavobacteriaceae > Gillisia. Next base: position 196,443 of record CAWFKK010000009.1, on the reverse strand, counting down.
GATTCAAGAAATTCAAATACTTCATGGCTGCTTTTGTTTGCTGCTTGTAAATCTATAGCAGCTCCCATTTTTGCCTGAATTAAGTGATCACAATGTACCGTAGTAGGTACTGCAACATTATCTTTTCCTGCTTGCATGAATTGCAATAATGCCATTTGTGCAGTTGCATCCTGGCAAGCAATTCTATCTGGAGCAAAGTCTACATAATCCTTACCTCTTTGGTAAGCAGTAGTAGCTTCTCCATCCCATAAATGAGAATAAAGTATTTTTTCTGAAAGGGTTAAAGGCTTTCCAACAACTTCGCGTGCTTTATTTACACGGTCGGCCATGTGGCTATACACCTTTTTGATCATGTCAATATCGTATGCCATATCTGTGAGTGTTTTTATGTTCTAAAAAAGTCTTGCAAAATTACGAATTTTCATGCGATTTTAAAAATCGTAACCAAATTTCACATATAAGTAACAATAATTCATTACTTATAAATTATAGACTACAATAATTGAATTAAATGTAATTTTAGAATATAAAATTACGAATTTGACAAATTAGGATGAAGCACTATGAATTATAGAAGAATAATTTTTGGTATTCTCACATTAAATATTAATGAAAATAGAAGGATAAGAAGCTTATAAGATATAGCTCTTCTTCTAAAAGAGTTTTTGAATAATGTACTCTTCAGAAAGTCCTTCCGCTTCTGCTTTATAATTTTTAATAATTCTATGGCGTAAGATACCCACAGCAACCGCCTGAACATCTTCGATATCTGGAGAATATTTCCCGTTGACCAAAGCATGGGCTTTAGCGGCTAATATTAAATTTTGAGAAGCTCGTGGCCCCGCTCCCCAGTCTATATAATTCTTGATGATCTCTGGTGCAGCATTTCCCTGAGGTCTGGTTTTTCCCACTAGAGTAACAGCATATTCAATTACATTATCTGCAACTGGTACTTTTCTCACTAGTTGTTGGATCTCCACGATTTCTTCAGCTTTAAACAAAGGAGAAATCTCTGCATTAAAATTTGAGGTAGTACTCTTTACCACATCTACTTCTTCCTGAAAACTCGGATAATCCAGATGAATTGCAAACATAAATCTGTCTAGCTGAGCTTCCGGCAAAGGATAAGTTCCTTCTTGCTCTATCGGGTTTTGAGTAGCTAGAACAAAATAAGGTAAACTTAATCTGTAATGATGCCCTGCAACGGTTACCGCTCTTTCCTGCATGGCCTCTAGCAAAGCTGCTTGAGTTTTTGGCGGAGTTCTATTTATTTCATCTGCCAGTATGATATTTGAAAAAACAGGACCTTTTATAAATTTAAAATGCCTGTTCTCATCTAAGATCTCAGATCCTAAAATATCGCTAGGCATAAGATCTGGAGTAAACTGAATTCTTTTAAAATCTAAACCTAAAGCCTGAGCTATGGTGTTTACCATTAAGGTTTTTGCAAGGCCTGGCACTCCTATTAATAAGGCGTGCCCTCCTGCAAATATGGAAAGTAATATTTGATCTATAACCTGCTCCTGCCCTACAATTACCTTAGCAATTTCTCGCTTTAATTGTTGGTGTTTCTTAACTAAAGATTCTGCAGCAGCAACATCGGACATACGTTATTGTTTTACTTTTTCAACCAATCATTGGTATAATCACAAGTTCGGTATTTTCCGTTTATTTTAATATAAGTATCTGCAATTTTTTCTTTTTGCCATTTTTCAATAGCATCCAGTTGCTTATCTCTTAAAGCAAGTTCTTTGATCTTTAAATAATCTTTAGCAAACTCTGCTTTATGCTCTGGATATCTTTTATCTACTGAAATAAGCTTATAAAAAACTCTACCTGTACGATCCTGGTCTGTAAGCACTAAAGAAACATCTCCTTCTTTAAGATTTACAACCTGATCGTAAATTTCAGGATCTATTTTTGTTAATTCAAATCTTGTATCTCCACTAGTAGGATTGATCAATTTTCCATCATTGGCAGCAGTTTCCTCTTCATCTGAAAATTTCTTGGCAGCATCGGCAAATTTCAAATTACCTTCTACAATTTGTGCTCTAATACTATCTATTTGAGCCTTTGCAGCATCTACCGTATAATTAGTTACATCTGGAATTAATAAGATGTGTCTTATTTCTAAATTCTGACCCAAGATCTTATCAACTTTAATAATATGATATCCAAAAGCAGACTCAAATGGCTCACTTACTTCTCCTTCTTGTAATCTAAATGCAGTGTCTTTAAAATCTTTATCTAAAGGATCTTTTCTTGAAATAACCATTCTCCCGCCATCTCTACTAGAACCAGGATCTTGAGAATAAAGAACGGCCTTGGTTGCAAAACTCGCATCATTATCTACAACATCTTCTCTAAATTGAGAAAGCCTGTCTATAACTTTTTGCTTTTCAGATTGCGGTATTTCAGGCTTCACAATAATTTGAGAGATCTCTACTTCATCTCCAAAAAATGGTCTCTCTTCTTTGTCTATCTTTTCGAAATAGCTTCTTACTTCTTCCGGAGTAATTTCTACATCTTCAATAATTTGCTTTTGCATACGGTTTGCCAACTCTCTTTGCTTATTGATCTCGAAAAGTTCTTTTCTAAAATCTGCTTCAGAATCTCTCTTGTAGAATTTTAAAACCTTTTCCATAGAACCGGTTTGTCCTACCAACTGATTGATTTGTTGATCTACATAGCTAGTGATCTCAGAATCTGCTACAATAATACTATCCTGTACCGCTTGATGCGCATATAATTTATTTTCAAGCAAAGTTCCAATTAATTGACAGTCTGTAACATCTGCAGTAGAAACTCCCTGACTTTTAAGATCCTTTAGCATCATATCTACATCGCTGTCCAAAACCACATACTCCCCCACTACTGCAGCAATCCCATCAACTTTATATTTTTGAAATTCCCCAGATTTCTTCTGAGTTTCTTCTACTTCTACTTTAGGCTGAATAGCAGTACTATCTGTAACTACAACTTCTTGAGCATTCATGTTTTGAGCTGCACCAAAAAACAGGCAAACACCTGCAATACCGTTAATTATAAATTTCAAATTGTTTGTTTTCAATTGCATCTTTTGTTATGTCTTTTTCTAATTCTTTAACCAAATCGGCTTTACGTTTATTAAGGATGATCTGCTTAATAGTAGATCGAGCATATTCTAGAGGTGCCTGCTCATTTCTCAACAAAACGTCGTTAACATACACCAAATATACTTCTAATGAATCTTCGAGTTCAAGAAAATTAGATTTTTTTAATAATTGATCTTTATTTGCATCATTTAAAGGACCAATTTTATCAAATACCGATTTAGAACTTACCCAAACCGAATCATTGAAAGAATAGGCTTTAAACTGAAGCGCAATCTTATCTAAACGCTCTCTATCTTTCTCATTAAACCGAATGAATTCCTTTTTAATATCAGAAAAATCAAGACTGTTATTACTAAGATTGATAAATCTTAATTTCACAAGATCTTCATTCAATCTGAAATTTTCGAGATGTGTATTGTAATAGCGTACCACTTGAGAATCTATAAATGTGGTGTCCAATCTTTTTGCTACCAAAGCATCGGCATAAGCCTTGGTGTACAATTCATTTTTATAATTTCTAACCAATTCATCAAACTCTTGCTGCTGCTTTTCGGTTAAATTATATTTAGCTCTATCTATTAATAATTGTTGAGTTGCCCAACGAGTAATAAAATTGGAAACTATTAAAGTGCTGTCTTCTGGAGAAACATCTTCACCCACCAATGGAGCAATGTCTGTTTTATATAAATAACTCTGATTCACACGGGCCACCGGCTCCTGTTCTTCTTCAGTTTTAAAATAATCACAACTTGTAATTGAGAATACCAATATTGTGAAAAATGAAATCTTAAATATATTCTTACCTATCAAAGGTTCTAAATTTAATGAAACAAAACTACTCTGCTTAAAATACTTTATAAACCAAATAGATATCTCGCAAAAATAAGAAATCTTAAGGCTTCTACAAGTCAATCTGTAAACGATTATAAGTTCAAAAAATTATGTTAAAAATTGACTTTTCTGATTTATCTTAGAGGAAGCACAAAAATAGCACCATTATGAAGTATTCTAAAGAAATAATTATTGATCTTCCAAGAGAAGAAGTGATAAGCAAAATGGAAAAACCAGAAAATTTTAAATACTGGCAAAAAGGATTTATAAGCTATAAACATATTAGCGGAACTCCGGGAAAAGAAGGATCTCGTTCTAAGCTTAAATATAAAATGGGCAATAGAGAAATTGAAATGATAGAATGTATAGAAAAAAATAATTTACCAAACGAACTCCACACCACTTACGACGCCAAGGGAGTTTATAATATCCAAAAAAATTATTTTGAAGAGGAGACCAAAAACGCTACGAGGTGGATCTCCTATAATGAATTTCAGTTTTCAGGATTTATGAAACTTATTGGTTCTTTAATGCCCGGAATGTTTAAGAAACAATCTTACCAGTATATGAAAGATTTTAAGACTTTTGCAGAAGAAGGGAAATGTGTAAAAAACTAAACTATGGAGAAACAGGTAAAACTTATTTGGGATTTTAGAGGTCCTCAATCTTTACAAACCGCCAAACATCACGAAATTCACTTAAAAGATTATATAGCTGCAGAAAAATTGGAAGAATGGCAAATTACGGGAATAGATCAATTTAGTGAAATGCACAACGCTGCTTATTGGGTGGTACCAGAATCTCAGATGCTAAAATTTCAGAGAAATCTTAAAACCTCATCGCGCCACTTGGTACGAAGAATAAATTTTTCTTAAAAATTTCAACATAAATAAGCCTGCTCTGCTATATTTGCTGAAAATCAAATAATCATGAAATATTTTATCTTAACTATTGCGGTTTTTATGACCGGTCTTTTCACCCAGGCACAAACCAAAGTAGGAACTATTGATGCTGAATATATTTTAGCAAACATGCCTGAAATGGCTTCTGTAGAGCAGGGAATGCAAACTTATAGTGCAACTCTTCAATCTCAAATGGAAGGGAATGTAAAAAAATACGATTCTCTTATAGCTGCTTATAAAACAAACAGTGCCACGTTTACAGAAGAGCAATTACAAAGTAAGCAACAAGAAATAATGGGCATTGAGAATGACCTTAAAACTTTTAAGCAGAAGGCAACGGTGATGATGCAGATGAAAAGATCTGAACTAACGCAACCTCTTTACGAAAAAATAGATGCCGCAATGAAAGAAGTTATTGCAGCTCAAAAATATACTCAAATCATTAATTCAAGCACTAATAGTCTTGCTTACGCCGATCCAAAATTTGATATTACAGATGCCGTATTAAGCAAATTAGGAATTACAGTAAAAGAAGCAGAGTAACATCTTTCTTCTAAAAATCAAAAAGCCGGTTAAGAGATCTCTTAACCGGCTTTTTGATATAATATCTTAACATTACTATCTGCTATAATTTGGAGATTCATTGGTTATAGTAACATCATGTGGATGACTTTCGTGAATTCCCGAGGAAGTGATCTTTACAAATTTACCTTTTTCTTTTAAGGCTTCAATATCTTTTGCTCCACAGTAGCCCATTCCAGCTCTTAAACCTCCAACAAACTGATGGATACTTTCTTCCAATTCTCCTTTATAAGGAACTCTACCTACAATTCCTTCAGGCACTAATTTCTTAATATCATCTTCTACATCCTGGAAATATCTGTCTTTAGAACCTTGTTTCATAGCTTCTACAGAACCCATTCCTCTATAAGATTTAAATTTTCTTCCTTCGTAGATAATTGTTTCTCCGGGAGATTCTTTTGTTCCTGCCAATAATGATCCTAGCATCACACAATCTGCTCCGGCAGCAATTGCCTTAGGAATATCTCCAGTATATCTAATTCCACCATCTGCAATTACAGGAACTCCGGTTCCTTTTAATGCCGCAGCAACTTCAAGAACTGCAGAAAACTGAGGAAATCCAACCCCCGCAACAACTCTGGTTGTGCAAATTGAACCCGGTCCAATTCCAACTTTTACAGCATCTGCTCCCGCATCTGCCAGATATTTTGCCGCTTCGGCTGTAGCTATATTTCCAACTACCACTTCCAGATCTGGAAATTTATTTTTAACCTCTTTTAAAATGCTAACCACACCTTTAGTATGACCATGAGCTGTATCTATAATTATAGCATCTACCCCTGCATTTACCAAAGCTGTGGCTCTTTCTAAAGAATCTGCAGTAACACCAATAGCCGCCGCAACTCTTAATCTTCCGAAACTGTCTTTATTGGCATTAGGTTTTTGAGTGAGCTTGGTAATATCTCTAAAAGTTATAAGCCCAACCAGCTTATCTTTTGAATTAACTACCGGTAATTTCTCAATCTTATTCTGTTGTAAGATCACTTCTGCTTCATCCAACGAAGTACCTTCAGAAACGGTAACTAGATTTTCTGAGGTCATAACCTCAGAAATGGGTCTGCTATTATTTTTTTCGAATCTTAAATCTCTGTTGGTCACAATCCCTAAGAGCTTTCCTTCATCATCAATAATTGGAATTCCACCAATACTGTGCTCTTTCATATTATTTTTAGCATCCAACACCACCGCAGTTATTGGTAGGGTAACCGGATCTATGATCATTCCGCTTTCTGCACGTTTTACACGCCTTACCTTTAAAGCTTGCTCGGCAATGGTCATATTCTTATGCAGATACTCCAATTCCTCCCTCTCGAGCAATAGCAATGGCCATTTTACTTTCGGTAACTGTATCCATAGCAGCAGATACAATAGGAACATTGATTGTAATATTTTTTGTGAATTTTGTCTGGATATTTACTTCTCTGGGTAGAATTTCAGAAAAAGCAGGAACTAAAAGTACATCGTCGTAAGTAAGTCCTTCTCCAACAATTTTGGATTCGTGTGCAGTCATAGCAATTAAAGATTTAATTGCATGCAAATATACAATTAAAAACTTGGAAATGAATTCCTAACCACATCTTAATCCTTTAAATGTTTATTTACTAAATTTCTAAAATTTTACTTGTAAGGTGGTGTACCACGTAAGTGGCTGGGCTGGAATAATTCCAGGGCCTGGATACCCCGTTGCTCTTCTTGTAAAATAAGAATTATCTAAAAGATTATTAATTCCGGCCTCTACCCTAAATCTACCAAAAGAATACGATGTAGACAGATCCAGCACTCCGTACGCGGGAATACTTCCTTCTATTCCCCGCTGATTATCATTCTTGTCCTGAGGAGCGTTGGTAGCATCTGTAAACTGATCTGACAGATAGGTGTATTGCAAGCCAGCTAAAAAGTTTTTATACCCAAAATTAATTCCAGTCTTTAAATTCATCTCTGGAATAAATTCTACTTGATTTCCTTTTACGTTTACTTCCTGGGAGCTGGTATACTCTGATTTTGTAAAAGCGGCGTTGACAAAAGTGGTCAGGATATAATCTTTTTTAGTCTTAAAGAAAGTATTTCTAATATTCCACTCGCCAAAGGTTTCTAGACCATAGATAAAAGCATCACCAATATTGCCTCTAAAACGTACGGTTCCTCCTGTTTCTTCTAATTCACCCTGTGCATTTTCTCTAAGCTCTGGTTTTAACACTTCCCCAATTCTTTTATTATATTTTAATGCAAATGCACTCACATCATAAGAAAGCACATCTTTTAATCTTCCACGAAGACCAAGATCGGAGGTAAATCCTTCTTCATCATTAATATTTGGATCTACCTGAAAAACAGGGTTTATAACCCTAATATCATTAAAGGTAACCGATCTATAATTCTGAGAAAAATTGGCATAAAACTCATTAGTTGCATTTAGATTATAACTAGCCCCAACCCCTAGTAAAAGAAAACTCCTATCGAATTTTCTGTTATCGGGAATGGTTCTATTTACCAAAACATTATCAGCCAGATCTAGTAGAATAAATTTGTATTCTCCTTCAGCTTCGGTATTGATATATTCATATCTAAATCCAGGGGTGATAGAGAAATTATTGGTTAGGTTAAATATATTCTCTCCAAAAAAAGCGAGATTCTTATTTGGAAATTGAAATTCAGATTGTCTTGAGTAATTAGGAAACTGATCTGATGCAAAACTAAAATCTGGACCAGACGTATTACTTCCCGGTCCTTGACGTTGATTATTATTTGCATTATAGAATTTGCTTCCCAATAAAAGTACAGACTGCTCTCCAAAAAGATTATATCGTGTTAATACCCGAGCCTCTGCGCCCCAATTTGAAAAATTATCTACAAGTAACTCTCTTGGAGCTGTTGGATCATCTGCTTGAGAAACTCTGTTCTGTCTAAACCCTAATGCTTTTCTTGTAGCGTCCAAACCAAAAACATTCAGACTAAAGTCTATATTATCTGATATTTTATGCTCCAGTTTTAATGCAAATAAATTCCAGTTTACATCAAACCAGTTTCGACTTCTATTACTGAAATCTGGATTTTCATAAAATTGGGTATCTGTAAGTCCTCCTGGTTGTTGGGCTAAATAATCTAAAAAAGTATACTCAAAACTAATTTTAGTATTATCGTTAAATTTCCAACCTACATGTGCAAATGCATTATGAGATTCATATTCTGAATTGGGTCTAAAACCATTTCCCTTTTTAAAATTATAATAAGTGTAATAGCTGAACTTTCCTATGGTTCCGCTCAAGCTATTGAAACTAGTAAACATATTATATGCTCCAAGAGATTGTCTGGATATGAGTTCGATTTTTTTATTCTGAACAGGTTCTTTAAATTTAAAATTGATCAATCCACCAAATTGAGTTCCATATTGCAAAGAGGCAGCCCCCCTAACCACTTGAATTTCTCTTAAAGCCTCTGGAGGTGGCGTATAATAGCTTTCCGGATATCCTAGAACATCTGCAGAAATATCATAGCCATTCTGTCTGGTATTAAAATTTTGAGTTCTATTTGGATCTAAGCCTCTTCCCCCAATATTTAGCTGAAGTCCTGCATCTCCATTATCATAAATATTTAGTCCTACAACCTGACTATAGATCTGCCTCGCGTTATTGGCAGCAAGATTTCCTGAAACCTTATCTAATAGTACAACTTCACTTTTTTTACCAGCATAAATAGCTGTTCCTTCCACCTTTCTAAGTTTTCGTAAAGCAAAAATCTGTTCTCTTCTATTGGTTAGAACTACTTCACTTAAACTTTCGGCTAAGGGCAGTAATTGAACGTCTATTTTTTCATCCCCATTTACTGTGATTTGTTTTTCCTGAATTTCATAATCATAGCTAAAAATCACGAAGAGATACTCGCCTTTCTCCAAATCTTCCATATTGAAATTTCCCTGGGAATCTGACATTGCCATTTTACCAGTAGCTTTATTCCAAACCTCAGCATTAGAAATTGGCTCACCCGTAATAGTAGAGGTTATTCTTCCACTAACAGAATATTGGGCTTGCACCAAAGAAGTAACTAAAAACAATAAACTAAAAACCTTTAATTTCATCTTGAAAGGGTAATATAAATGATTTATGATTCAACGAATCTTCAAACTCAAGCAGGTTTACATTAGGATCTATATAGGGCGCACTTTTTCTGCCATTAAGTGCCACATAATTTTCTACATAAACTTCTATATTCCTATGCCCATCTTTCTTAAAATGTTCTGCAAGAAAGTGCGCATATTGTAATATAAAATCGGGTTGAAAAGACATTTGCTTTTCCTGAAAAGGGGTTAAAAAATCAGAATTATCAACATAAAATCTTCTTCCGCTTTTACCGTCAACAATTTTAAATTGCGAATATCCAGCTTTTTCCATCAACATAACTCTCCACGAAAAGCGAAAGCCCTCTTCTGTCCAGAAAAGTTCTCCTGGATACATAAGATATCGCCAGGGAAGTAGGAACTGGATGAAGAAAAATAGCCCAATAACCACAATTGATATCTTTCTTTTAATAGGTTGAAATATCAATTTTTGAGAATTATCAAATCTCGATTTATTGATTTGGAATAAAGTTGCGATTTTGGAAAGAATTCTATGATGTACTTTAGGACTAAAAAATACCAAGGCACTTACAATCATAATGTAAGGAAACATCCCAATAGGAAATAATACCCTTGTAAGCACATGAAAAATTATGACCAACAAAAAGGCTCCAAATCGAGTTTTACGCCAAAGTAATAAAAACGGAATGCTAAGATCATACAACATTCCACTCCAACTAAATGCATAATGCACCCATTCTTGTTGCATTAAATCTCCAAGAAAGGGAAGATCATATTTGGAAGGTAGCCATATTTTTAAAGGCATTGCCCTTCCCAACCAATCTGAGTTTAATTTAGCTAACCCTGCATAAAAATACACTATTGCCAGTAACAGCTTTATAGAATCTATAGTCCAGGCTGGAATTTTCTGAAAGGCTTTTTTTTGTTCCTTCCATGCATCTATCGAAAAATAAGCGCTTGCAGGAAGAAAGATCATTAAAAAGCTAAGAATACTTATAAAATAATAATGGTTGAGATAGGTGGTTTTATCCATTAACTCTATATAAGTAAAGCTTAGAAAAAAACTAACAATAAACAATTTGTATTTATAACCAACAGCAACCAAAAGCGCCGAAATCCCACATATTACAAAAAGTATATAGGTGTAATTACCTAAAGGTTTTACCCATTCAAATCCGTAGTAAGAAAAAAAGAACTTAGGGGTAATATATAGTTTTTCTATCCAGCCATTCCACCAAAATCTTACAATACTAATAAACATCATGATACCAAAAAATATACGGAAGACTGCTAAAGGTGCAGCTTCCGTATAGGTATTAAGATATTTATTAATTTGACTTCTCATTGACGATTACAATCTAATCCCCATCAGAATCTACATAGTCTACACTTATAGAAAGTGCTTGCATCATATCTACCTTAAGTAATACTATTTCCTTCTGAAGTTCATCAAATGCTTCCAACATTTTAGTATTATCGGATTGTACTTGAGCTCTAAAATTTGGATCCAATTCTGATGCTTGATTTAGAATACTACTAAACTGGGTATTTATTAAGCTACTTAATTTCTGTCCTCCTTTTAAAGAATCAAGATAATCCAGATATTGTTTATAACTAGGTCCAGATTGATCTGATTTAAAATACTTTCCGTTGAAAAAATCCTGAACACTTTTTACAGATTGTATATACAATTTTCTAGAAAGATCTTTAGAATATAAAGCCTCCACGTTAGTAGGAGAAACTTCTCCTGTAAAAACACCTGCAGGAAAACCTATCTTTCCAGATCTAAGGAATTTTTCAAAATATAACACATAATCGTTAGTAAATTTGTCTACAGATCCGGTGCTAGAAGAGCTTGTATTATTTACAAAATTATCTCTAAAATCACCTTTCCAGCTAGCGCTTACCTCATTGGTAAGACTATTAATTCTTTTAGAAACATCTAATAAGTATGTTTGATATTTTTCTGAAGAATAAACATTTACAATCTCTGCATCATTATCAGCCAATCCATTTATCAGATAATCCAGCGCCGGGAATCCCTGTTCATTATAAGAACTTGGAAGAGATAGATTATAAGAGTTATTTTCAATAGAAGCCTCTATTGAAGTAGCATCTGTTGGATACGTATTTAAGAAATTTCTATAATTTATTTCTTCGGCCTTTCCTATCTCAAAAATAGAAACGGTTTGAAAATCTAAATACGCCTGTTCGAAAGATGCTCTTAAAGCAACCAAATTCTCTTCAGAAGGATTTGTTGTAAAAGAGGTGGTCTTTTCTTCAAGATTTTGAGTAGAAGTTTCAAAATTCTCAAAAGCCGGAATAATAATATTATCAGCCCAATTTACTAGCATTGCTTTACGATCAAAAGAATTATCTTTTGAACCGCCATCTTCATCACCTCCATCATTATCTGAAGAGCAAGCAGTTGCTAACACAAATAAAAACAAGAACAAAAGTTTCGAAATCTTAATCATAATTTTCAATATTTAATCTAGGAAATATTATTCTCTAGAAGATTATTTACATTGCCGCCTCTTCCACGGTAAATCCAAAGGCCGTAGCTATTTCTTCTGAAATACTGTCTAAAGTTTCTGGACTTACTTCCCAAAATCCGTTTCCATCTAAAAGTTGTTCTTTATAAATGTTTACTTGTTCTTTGGAGATATAAGGCATATTGGTTGAAGGATTATTTGTAAATCTTAAACTGTAAATAAATCCATATCCTTCAGAAAGATCGTGAAATGCATTCCCGTATTTTTGCTCTGCCAAAGCAGCTTTTCCAGCCTGAAGATAATTAACGGCTCTAACCGCAATTACTTTAGATAAATTCTCTCTAATAATTTTTACCTGTTCATCACGAATTAAATAATCTTCAGCAACAATAGCAGCTCTTCCTTTTTTGAAAGCATCAAAGGTACCTTCTGCTAAACCGGCAAAATCTTCATCTGCATCAACTTCCCCTAAATAATTAAATAATAGGTGATCTTCACTTTCATTTAGAACAGAGTTTGGATTGGCGGTTGGAATAGAGGAATCTCCGTATAAATAACCATAGGCTTCATCCCATTTATGCTCCATAGTAGTAAAGGCTGATCCTTCTTCAAGCACTTCGTTTTTATTATTTGCTCGATTTTCTCCTTCATCAAGCACCTGAACAGATAAATAATTATTTACAATTTGATCTAACAAAAGCCCTCCAATTAAACCTTTAGCAAATGCTTGATTTAACTCAAGACCTTTTTCATTAACAAATCTAACCCTAGATCCTGCTGCTATTTGCCCAGCAAGACCTGGTTCTGCTAATTGATCTTTATTTACTTTTACAACGTTCATCTGATCTGCTATAAAAGTTTCAAAATCATTTTTAATCTCTGAGCTTTCTACTGTATTAGAAGAAAAATATAATGCTGAAGCAGCTACTTTAGACTTGATACTTTTTGAAGAGGTATTTAATTCTTCAGAAGAAAATGGGGAATTTAGATTTGAAAACATATTAGACAAAGAAGTTGCGGTTGCATTGTCAAAATCTGTAAAAGCAGAAAGCATTTCAGTAGACATTTCTAGCCTGGTTGTTTGTCCTTCGTAATTTACTGTAGAAACACCTTCTCTTTCAAAAGTGTAATTTTGTGGAATTATAAGATCGTTTTCTTCAGGTGCGTTTACGTCATCTGAACTACAAGAGGTTAAAGTTAATCCTGCGACGAAAGTTATAATGGCAAATCTTTTCATATATACTTATTAAGACTGATTAAAAATAAAGTTAGTTTTCTGGCGCAAAGATAAGGGTGAATTTAAATTCTGCAAATATTATTTAGACTAATTTTAAATAAAATTAGTCTATCTCAATTCTAGAAAATATAGAGTTTACTAATGGAAAGCCGTAAAGATCTTAGTAGCTTCATTATAGGAAGATTCAAAACTGGCCATTTTTATATTAGAATCGGCTTTCTTTGAATTAAAGTAGGAAAGCATCTTTTCTGTAGGCATGTTCCCTGTAAGTTCATCTTTTGCCATTGGGCAACCACCAAATCCTTGAATAGCACCATCAAATCTTTTACAACCGGCTACATAAGCGGCATTGATTTTCTCATGCCAGGAAGTAGGCGTTGTATGAAGATGTGCTCCAAATTCGATATTCGGATAGGCTGGAATAAGATCAGAAAAAAGATAAGAAATAATTTCTGGGGTACTGGTACCAACAGTATCAGAGAGTGAAAGAATGCTTACTCCCATGTTTGCCATTTTCTCTGTCCATTCTGCCACTATTTCCACATTCCAGGGATCTCCATAAGGATTTCCAAAACCCATAGAGAGATAAGCCACTACTTCTTTATCGTTTTTATGAGCAATCTCCAGAATCTCTTTTAAAGTTTCTACAGATTCTGCAATGGTTTTATGCGTATTACGCATCTGGAAATTTTCAGATATAGAGAAAGGATAACCAAGATATTTGATCTCCGGATGAGAAGCTGCATCTATAGCGCCGCGAGTATTAGCAATTATAGCCAATAATTTACTTTGGGTTGATGAAAGATCAAGTCCAGCCAAAACCTCAGCTGTATCTGCCATTTGCGGAATTGCCTTTGGAGAAACAAAACTTCCAAAATCTATAGTGTCAAATCCACATCTAAGCAAGGCCTGGATATATTGAATTTTAGTTGAAGTTGGAATGAATGCCTTAATACCTTGCATGGCATCTCTTGGGCACTCGATAAGTTTAATTTTATCCATGCTTCAAAGATAGTATTTTAGCTATTATATAAAAATAGCCCTGAAAAAATCACAATTTCAAAATTCAACTAAAGATTTGAAGAAGTAAGTTGAAAATATGAGAATTCTGAAATTAAAGCTAAAGCAAGATTAAAATTCCAATTCCAATAAACACTACCACCTGAACCCATTTTAAAATGGTACCAGAATTTGGGTGCTTCAGTAAATATTTAGAGATCTTACCAGAAATAAGCGCAATCATACTAAAGATTACTAAGGCCTGTAACATGAACAAAAATCCTAAAATGTAGAATTGCATTATGGTGTTAGTCTCGGTATCCCATAAAAAACCGGGAAAAAAAGCCAGAAAAAATATAGTAACCTTTGGATTCAAGACATTCATGATAAAGCCTTGTTTTAGTAAAGCTCCACTCTTATTTGGTAAGTTTCCGGTAGCATCTATCTTAATTCCTCCATCGCTGCTATAGACTTTGTAGGCTAGATAGAACAGATACGCTGCACCAAATATTTTGATGATCCAAAAAAGTGTTTCCGACTCTTTAATAATCGCGGAAACTCCAAATGCTACAAGGCTAGTATGAATTACTATTCCTGAAACCAAACCCAAAGCGGTCAGGATCCCTGCTTTCTTTCCGTTGGTCATGCTTTGCACAAGAACATAGATAATATCTGGCCCCGGAGAAAGCGTAAGTAAGATGGATGCAGTTAAAAATGGAATTATTTGCGACAGCACTTTTAATTCTTATTGACTTTTGGCTAAAATAGCCTTATTAATAGCTTTTATAAGTCCTGGACCTTCATAGATAAATCCGGTGTAAAGTTGAACCAAGGAAGCCCCCGCGTCTAATTTCTCCAATGCATCTTCAGCAGAATGTATGCCTCCCACACCAATTATTGGAAATGCTTTTCCGCTTTTTTCAGAAAGAAATCTAATAACTTCCGTAGACCTATTTTTTAATGGTTTTCCACTCATTCCTCCCATTTCGTTCTTATTTTCAGAAACTAAGCCCTCTCTCGAAATAGTTGTATTGGTAGCTATAACTCCGGCTATTCCAGTTTCGGTAACTATTTCTATGATATCCAAAAGCTGAGATTCTGTTAAGTCTGGAGCAATTTTTAAAAGAATAGGTTTTGAATTAGTACGTAGCTTGTTTTTATTCTGAAGAGTGTTCAGCAAATTCTTAAGATGGTTCTTTATCCTGAAGCGCTCTTAAATTTGGCGTATTAGGCGAACTTACGTTTACTACGAAGTAATCTACATAATCAAATAAAGCATCAAAGCAAATCACATAATCATTTACAGCTTCCTCATTAGGTGTGACTTTATTTTTCCCAATATTACCTCCAATAAGAACATTCTTATTCTTTCGCAATCTTGAAACCGCAGCTTCCACGCCTTCATTATTAAAACCCATTCTATTAATAATAGCACTATCTTCTTTAAGTCTGAAAAGTCGCTTCTTTTCATTACCCGGTTGAGGCTTGGGGGTAACAGTACCAATTTCAATAAAACCAAAACCAAGACTATCCAATTCATTATATAATTTGGCATCTTTATCAAATCCCGCAGCAAGTCCTACCGGATTTTTAAACTTTATGCCGAAGACCTCTCTTTCCAGTCTTTTATCTTTCAATTGAAATTTATTCTTAAGAAAGGAAGAAGCTCCGGGAATTTTAAAGAGAGTTCTTAATGCATCAAAAGTAAAGTAATGCACTTTTTCCGGATCAAATTTAAAGAGTAAGGGTCTTATAACCGACTTATACATAAGAGATAGGTTTCTGCAAAAATAGATTAATTTAAAAAACACATAGCATTCTTTCTAATACTTTAGATTTCATTTTTATTTCTCCTTCTTCAACTAAAAAAAGCAGCCCGAAGACTGCTTTATAAAACTGTATTAATTATATTTCTATTTAAGCGTTAAACTTACTCTCGCAAATAAGAATCTACCAGCAATTCCAAATTGTTGTGCTCTACGAGACCAATCAAATCGGCCATCGCTTCTATTATTAAACTGAGGATCGGCCTTGTCTGGATAAATATCAAAAAGGTTATTTGCTCCCACTGTTAAAGTTAAAGCTTCTGTTGCTTTGTATCCCACAGAAAGATCTGTTACAATCTTAGAATCAAAAACCTGTTGATTAGCTACCGTATTAACTGCTTCTGTAACCTCTCCAAAATAAACATTTCGTAAAAATATATTCAATTTATTTAATGTTAAGCTGTTACTAAGGTTCACTTTAGTTCTAGGTACAGATTCTTCTAAATAAACCCTACTATCTTCGGGGAAATAAGTTCCTACAAGGCCTGCTCTTTCTAATTGTGGAGAAGCTTTAATATCTCCAACCTTTTTAGTTTTAGATAAAGTAGCAGCAAGGTCAGATTTTAATCTGAAATTTTCACCAAAGTATGCATTGTGAGTTAAAACAAGATCTAAACCTTTAGATTCTGTATTTATAGCATTTGCAAAAAAGGAAGCCGCTGTAGCATTTGCCTGAGCTAATAAATTATCTAGTTCTGTTCCTGTTCCAGGTCCTTCAAATTGTCCGGTATAAACAACTCTATCGTCTATGGCTACAAAATATCCATCTACCGTTAAAGAAATATTTGCATCTGGAAATTTAGAGGTAAATCCAACACTTACACTTTTTGAAGTTTCTTCTTTAAGTTCTGGAATTCCTAGCAATTTAGCTGCACGACTGTCATTAGAAAAAGTTCCAACTTCCTGAGGATCTCCATTATTATCAAAAATAGTGGAAGTGGAATTAAAATATAACTGGTGTAAGGAAGGAGCTCTAAATCCTGTACCTGCAGCAGCTCTTAAATTTACATTATCTGTTAATTTATATCTTGAAGAAACTTTAAAATTGATTGTAGATCCAAAATCTGAATAATCTTCAAACCTTGTAGCAAACGTTAATAAGAATGCTTCTGTAAGATCTGCCTCCACATCAAAATATCCTGCAATACTGCTGCGCTCTCGAGAAAGTTCGTTTTTAGGACTGAATCCTGGAAAAACCTGTGATCCTCCCGGTCTAGAATTTCCGAAGAAATCTTTGGCAGGAATTTGAGTGGAGTTAGTAATTGGCGTTCCTTGATCTGTATATTGCTCATAAGAAGCTCTTTCTCCAGCTACAATCTCATAATTCTCTAAACGATATTCTGCACCAAATGCAACGTTGAAACCTTCAAAGACATTATCATATAACTTAGAAATATCCAAATTGGTAGTATTTTGTGCGAAAGAGAATCCCCCTGCATCAAAAGTGGTTGGACTCGCTTGCTTAAGTGAAGCATTGGAAGTATTAGAAATTAGATAAAGAAATTCATTTCTCCCCCAGGTATTGCTAAAATCTACATCCCATTCTCCCACTTTTCCGCGAATTCCAGCCGAGATAGATTTGTCATTAATTTTTGAATTGATCTCTGGTAAAAATCCGTCAATATAAATTGGCGTATAAGTTCTGCTTTGGTTAGGCAATCTATAGAAACCAGCAGAATTACCTCTTCTAGAACTAATCCCTGCAAAAGAGTAAATTTCTGTTCCGTTATCATCTAAGGGAAGTGAGAAATTAGCAAAGAATCTTCCACCTCTCAACGCAGATTGACCAACTCTCATGTTATAATCACTTCTCACCTGATTTCTGGCATTCAATTCCTGTTCAGTAACATCAAAATTAAGAAGTGTCTGAAGTGTTTCTCTATCTGTAGCCGCTGCAATATCGCTCTTTAGCGCAGCATCAAAATAACTTACATCTTGCGCAAAATCCTGAATTTGAGAATCTGTAAGATCCGTAATGTCTGCACCAGACTGAAAAGCTACATTTTCTATAGCATTATAACCATTAAATATTGTTCCTTCCCATTCTTTCATTCTATTATAATCATTTCTGTAATCAAAATCTCCAGAGAAATTAATATAACCACCATTATCTCCAAGCGGCACTCCATAGCTGGCAGCAACGTTTATAGTTTCTCCATCTACTCCTCCGGTTTGTTCATTGGCATTTTTAGAAAAATTAGCTCCGGCGGTTACATCCAGACTTAGCTCATTAACATTATCATTTAAAACGATATTGATAACTCCTGCAATAGCATCAGATCCATATTGAGCAGAAGCTCCATCTCTTAACACTTCAATTCTTTTAATGGCAGCAGCCGGTATTGCATTTAAATCTGTACCAACACTTCCTCGTCCAAAAGTTCCGTTTACATTTATTAAAGAAGAATTATGCCTTCTTTTTCCATTGATAAGCACCAAAACCTGATCTGGCCCTAAACCTCTTAAAGAAGCTGGATCTATATGATCTGTTCCATCTGAAATTGTTTGAGTATTAGAAGAAAAGGAAGGTGCCACATAATTAAGCATCTGGTTAAGATTGACTTGAGGTACGGCAGTGGCCATCTCTTTAATATCTAGAACATCAATAGGAACCGTAGATTCTGTAACTGTTCTACTTCTATTTCTTGATCCTACCAAAACGACTTCAGAAAGTGCAGTTCCGGCAACTAGAGTTACATTAACCGTGGTACTGCTCACTTCTACTTCTTTCGCATCAAAGCCTACAAAAGAAAACACCAAGGTTTGACCAAGTTCAGCCTCGATGCTATATTTCCCGTCAAAATCTGTAGTGGTTCCTTTATTTGTGCCTTTAATAGCAACTGTAACGCCAGGTAGGGGCTGGGATTGGTCATCTAAAACTGTTCCTGATATTTCTTGAATTTGACCTTGCATAACAAGTCCTACAAAAAACAAACAGAACATTAGGTAATAATTCTTCATAAGTTTATATTTTTGAGTTTGATTACAAGATAATCAATTCAATATCAGCAAAAAAGGATATTCTCTTAAAATGAACTGATATACAGGATATTCAACAATAAAATTGTCAAAATCATAAATAAAACTTACTAATGATTTCTAAAAACAAAATAATCGATAGGTTTATTAGCTATGTAACTATAGATACTCAAAGCGATCATGATAGCCAATCTACGCCGAGCACAAAAAAACAATGGGATCTTGCAAATAAACTAGCGGAAGAATTAAGGCAAATAGGGTTACAGGAAGTAGAAATAGATGAGAATGCCTATATCATGGCAACCTTACCCTCTAATGTGAATTATGAAGTACCTGTAATAGGTTTTATCTCTCATTTTGATACTTCCCCAGATTTCACAGGTACCAATGTAAAGCCTCAAATAATTGAAGATTATGATGGCAAAGATATCATCCTGAACAAAGAGCAGGATATTATTCTTTCCCCAGATTATTTTGAAGATCTATTGCAATATAAAGGGCAAACTTTAATTACTACAGATGGAACTACCTTGCTAGGTGCCGATGATAAAGCAGGGATTACAGAAATCGTTTCGGCAATGGAATACCTTGTTAACAATCCACAAATTCCTCACGGAAAAATTAAGGTAGGATTTACCCCAGATGAAGAAATAGGAAGAGGAGCTCATAAATTTGATGTAAAGAAATTTGGAGCGGAATGGGCATATACAATGGATGGAAGTCAGATTGGAGAGCTAGAATACGAGAATTTTAATGCTGCCGGAGCTGTTGTTACCATAAAAGGTAAAATAGTTCATCCTGGATATGCAAAAGATAAGATGATCAATAGCATGTATATTGCTCAAGATTTCATCAATTCTTTACCTCGTCTCGAAACCCCCGAACATACCGAAGACAGACAAGGATTCTTTCATCTAACCGATATTAAAGGAGATGTTGAAGAGACAAAATTGAAATATATCATTCGGGATCATGATAAAGATCACTTTGAAGCTAGAAAAGAAATGATTAAAGATCTAGTTGAAGAAATCAATACGCAGCATGAAAAGGAAATTGTAACTGTTGAGATAAAAGATCAATATTTTAATATGAGAGAGAAGGTAGAACCGGTAATGCATATTGTAGATATTGCCGAAGAGGCAATGAAATCTTTAGATATTGAACCACTTATAAAACCAATTCGTGGTGGTACAGATGGTTCACAATTAAGTTTTATGGGACTTCCTTGTCCTAATATTTTTGCTGGAGGTCATAATTTTCATGGTAGATTTGAATACGTACCTGTAGAGAGTATGCAAAAAGCCATGGCGGTAATTGTAAAGATTGCTGAAATTACTTCTGAAAAATACAAGTCTTAAAAAGTCATGAAAAAAGTTGGCTCTGCAGAAGAATATATAGAGATGCATTCTAACTGGACTAAGGAACTTTCACTTTTGAGAGAGATGCTCTTAGCTACAGAATTAGAAGAATGTATTAAATGGGGAAGCCCAGTATACACTCTTAAAGGAACCAATTTAATTGGACTAGGAGCTCATAAGCATCATTGCGGACTATGGTTTTTTCAAGGTTCTTTGTTAAAAGAGAATACCGAACTTTTGGTAAATGCTCAAGAAAATAAAACTAAGAATTTAAGACAAATTCGGTTTAATAAAAATGACAAAATTGATACGGATGATTTAAGGAAATATGTTCAAGAAGCTATTGATTTATTAAAAGAAGGAATAATTATAAAACCCACTAAAAGAAGCAGTGAAGTCAATATTTGTAAAGAATTAGATAGCCTCTTAAAAGATAACGATAAGATTTTAGTCGCTTTTTCCAAATTAACCCCTGGTAGACAAAGAGAATATAATGAATATATACTGGAGGCAAAAAAGGATTCTACTAAACAAAGTCGATTGGAAAAAATAACACCTATGATATTACAAGGTATTGGCCTGAATGATAAATATAAAAATTGCTAAATAAAAAAGGACTGCTAGAGAGCAGTCCTTTTTTTATATTATATAGTGTTTCTGAATTTTAGAAATAACAACTTCCACCTCTTCTTCTTCTATCCTTATTTGCAGTATCCCATAGCTTGAAAGTAACACTTACAATGATCTGATCATAACGAGCATCAGTTATAGTGGCTTTATTTATTCCTCCAATTACCCCATCATTCAAAAAATCAACGGCTTGAGATTCTGCTGTAGAAAGGGTTTTATCATACCTAACATCTAAACCAAAACTTCCAAATTCAACTTTAGCTCCAACTTGTGCAGAAAATGGTGTATTCTGAACAATTACCTGAGGTGGATCATTTACAGGTTCCAATTTCTCCATTGTAGCATCTATAATATTCTTGTAAGCAGGACCTACATAAATATCTAAAGGACCCCAAACGTTATATCCAACTAATAGAGGCACGCTAAATTCTGTCACTTCATAAAGCGAGGTACTTCCCGGAAAAACATATTCTGATTTTAATTTGGAATAAACCAATTCTGGTCTTAACAAATAATTTTCCAAAATTTACTTGCGCCCATCCCCCAACATGAAATCCAATCTTACCATCCGGGTTAAATGTTCCATCGGTATATCGTCCTGGATTATTGGAATTATTGGCAACGATTTCTCCACCAAACGTTTTATTTATTCCACCTTTTAGTCCTAATTTAAACTCCTGAGCTTGCGTTGTAGATATTGTAAAAGCAAAAGCACATATTAATAGACTAAGTATTTTCTTGTTCATAAAGGGCTTATTTCAATTATTATGAATTGGGTAAATATATTATTTCTGATATTAATTCTCTCTAATTTACTATCCAAATAACGATTTAAATAATAAAAAATTATATCCAGGTTTTTCTTTCAAAAAAGTATTTGCGTGAAAAGTCTATATTTTCTATGAGGAGGTATAAATAAGACCGCTATTTTTTATTTCTCAATATCACCTTCCCAATCTGTAATACCACCCATCAGGTTGTAAGCATTCTCTATTCCATTCTCATTCATCAAAGCACAAGCTTGAGCGCTTCTTGCACCAGATCTGCAATAAACGTAGTAATTTTTAGATTTATCAAGTTCATTTATCTCATCTAAAAATCCTTGACCTTTATATATATCTATATTCTTAGCACTTGGGATATAACCTTCAACAAATTCTTCCTCAGTTCTCACATCAAGAACCTGAGCATTTTGATCGTTATCCAATGCCTCTTTCCACTGATCTTGGGTTAAATTTTTCATTTATCTTTTAATTAAATTATCTAATCTCAATTTTGAAGTAAATATAAGAGTTTCGTCTTAAAACATATCAAATTACCTCCTTTTTAGATAACACTTTTTCACTCTAAATATTATATCTCCCCCACTGTACTTTATCGGCTAAAAAAGAGCTTACTAAAAATTTAACATAGAGTTCACAACATCATTCTATAATAATTATTATATTTGTACATACAAATGTTGTAGAAACAAATGAATACTAAAGAACAAATTAATACGCTAAAAAATTCACCTGCAGAGCGCCGAGTGATTCTAAGTATATTAATGACAGCTAATCAGCTAAATGATGAAATTGCAGAGACTTTAAAACCTTTTGACCTTAGTATTCCACAATTTAATGTTCTTAGAATTCTACGCGGACAAAAAGGGAAACCTGCAAATTTGAGTACTGTTCAAGACAGGATGGTAAGCAAAATGAGCAATACTACCCGCTTGGTAGATAAATTGATCACAAAGGGATCTTGCAGAAAGAATTATTTGCGAAAAAAACAGAAGAAAAGTTGAGATTACTATAACCGAAAAAGGATTGAATCTATTAGCAGAGCTTGATCCTGTTATTCAAGAATCAGAAAAAGAAAGCACCAAAAATTTAAGCTCAGCAGAAATTGACACGCTTACAACATTGCTTGAAAAATTAAGAAAATAAAAAAATTGCTATGAAAAATTACATTGAAAATTTAAACTGGCGTTATGCTACCAAACAATTTGATCCAACAAAAAAGATCTCTCCAGAAGAATTGGACTTCCTTTTAGAAGCTATTCAACTTTCTGCGTCTTCTTATGGACTACAACCTTATGAAGTTATTGTAGTAGACAATCCTGAAATTCAGGAAAAACTTAAAGCTGCTGCCTGGAACCAATCTCAACTTACAGATGCCTCTCATGTATTAGTATTTGCCAATATGAAAAGTGTGGATGAGAATTATGTAGATTCTTATATGGAGACCATTGCAAAAACACGTAAAATGGACATTGAAGATCTTGGCGGATTTAAAGACATGATTAAAAACACTATTCTTCAGCTAAGTGATGAAGATCAAGTTCAATGGACGGCTAAGCAAGCTTATATTGCCTTAGGAAATTTACTTTCTGCAGCGGCCAATTTTAAGATTGATGTTTGCCCTATGGAAGGATTTAGCGCAGCAGAGTTCGATGAAATTCTTAGGATTGAAAGATAAAAATCTTACCTCTGCCGCTATAGCAACCGTTGGTTTTAGAAGTCCAGAAGATCAAACTCAATATGCAACAAAAGTTAGAAAAAGCAAAGAAGATTTATTTACTACCGTTTAATCAAAAAAAAAGAAAATTGTTATGAAAAAGAATTTATTAAAAGGAGCTTTAGCTTCTGTTATCGTATTAAGTACCGTTGCTTTTACCAATATTAAAAAGCAAATCGATGTAAAATCTAGTACTGTGGTTTGGACAGGAAAAAAGGTAACCGGAGAGCATAGTGGGAACTCTTCAATTTAAAGATGGACATTTTATGGTTGAGGATGGAAAACTTGTTGGTGGTGAATTCACTATCGATATGACCTCTTTAAAAAATACCGATCTTGAAGGAGAAAGCTAAACAAAAACTAGAAGGCCATTTAAAATCTGAAGATTTCTTCGGAATTGAAAAATATCCAACTTCTAAATTAGAAATTACAAGTGTTGCCGCTAAAGGAAATGGAATGTATGGGGTTGTTGGTAATCTTACCATCAAAAATGAAACCCACCCAATAACTTTCGATCTTAAATATTCTGATGATTCTGCATCTACCACTCTTTCTATAGATAGATCTAAGTATGATGTGCGTTACGGGTCAGGAAGTTTCTTTGATAATCTAGGAGATAAAACTATCTACGATAATTTTGATCTTGATGTGAATCTTAAATTCTAATTCTATAAGAATTTTGCATACAGCCGTCTAATTAATTTTAGACGGCTTTTTTTAGCTAAAATCTAAATCTTATTTCTTTGTCATTAAAAATATCATACTTATATTTGACGAAATGAAAAATTTAACTGTACATACTTGGTGGTGGAATAATTTACGTCAAAACGTCGTGAACTAACACTCCTATAGTATAATATTATATACAAAAAGGCTTGTCACACGACAAGCCTTTTTTTTATTCCTAATTTTAAAATTTATGTTTCAATTAAATACCACTTATAAAAAGTTACTTGCAGACACTATTACTCCGGTAAGTATCTATTTAAAGATTCGTGATAAATATCCTAATAGTCTCTTACTAGAAAGTAGTGATTATCATGCTAATGATAATAGCTTTTCTTATATCTGCTGTAATCCAATTGCCTCTATAAAAGTTGAGAATAATACTATTTATAGAACATTTCCTGATGGTAGCAATACTTCAGAAAATATAGAATCCAACACAAATATTCCGGAAGTAATTCAAGAGTTCTCTCAAAATTTTAAAACTGAAAGATCAGATTTCAAATTTATAAATAATGGACTTTTTGGATACATCGCTTATGACGGAGTTCAATATTTTGAAGATGTCAAAATCAGCAAGAAAAAAGGGAATTTAGAGATACCTGATATTTATTACGCGGTTTATCAGAACATCATCGCCATCAATCACTTTAAGAACGAAGCTTACATTTTTGATCATAATTATAAAGCTGAAAGCAATCTAGAAGAGATCGAGCAATTGCTGAAGAGTAAAGAATTTTGCTACTTATAATTTCAACAGACAAGAGGATCCAACCTCCAATCTTACCGATGAAGAATTTATCGAGAATGTGAAATTGGGTAAAAAGCATTGTCAGCGTGGAGATGTATTTCAATTAGTGCTTTCCAGAAGATTTTCTCAAAAATTCAAGGGCGATGAATTCAATGTATATCGTGCGCTTAGAAATGTAAACCCTTCCCCCTACTTTTTTATTTTGACTATGGAAATTTCAAGATCTTCGGAAGTTCTCCCGAGGCTCAATTAGTGGTAAACAATGGTCAGGCAGAAATTCATCCAATTGCAGGAACTTTTAAAAGAACCGGAAATGATGAGCAAGATGCCATTTTAGCTAAAGAGTTGGCTGCAGATGAAAAAGAGAATGCAGAGCATGTAATGTTGGTAGATCTTGCCAGAAACGATCTTAGTCGCCATAGCAGCGGCGTAAAAGTGGAAAAATATAGAGAAGTTCAATTCTTTTCCCATGTTATTCATTTGGTGAGCAAAGTTACCGGAGTTAAAAATAAAGATACCGCTACTATGCAGTTGGTTGCAGACACCTTTCCTGCGGGAACTTTGAGTGGTGCGCCAAAACACAGCGCCATGACACTTATAGAAAAGTATGAAAATGTAAATAGAAGTGCCTACGGTGGGGCCATTGGGTTTATGGATTTCAATGGAAATTTCAACCATGCCATAATCATCAGATCCTTCGTGAGCAAAAATCATCAACTTCATTATCAGGCTGGCGCAGGAATCGTGTCAGAATCTAAAGAAGAAAATGAATTGCAAGAAGTTTATAACAAATTAGGCGCCTTATCTAAAGCATTAGAATTAGCAGAAGAAATATAATTAGGGCGTTCCCCTTTGGGTCGGGCTTTCGGTAGTCGCTTCCCGGTTAACACCGGTAGAGCTCCGCAAAACCTCAATCCCTAACGCAAAAAGAAAGAAATGAAAAAAATATTGGTCATAGATAATTACGATTCTTTTGTGTACAATTTGGTGCATTATCTGGAAGAATTAGACTGCGAAGTAACCGTGCTTCGAAATAACGAATTAAGCTTGGAAGATGCTGAAGATTATGATAAGATCTTACTTTCTCCAGGTCCTGGAATTCCGGATGAAGCTGGATTGCTAAAAGCTATTGTAGAAAAATATGCACCTACCAAAAGTATTTTGGGCGTTTGCCTTGGGCAACAAGCAATTGGAGAGGTATTTGGTGGTAGTTTAATCAATTTAGATGCTGTTTATCATGGTATTGCTACAAAGATCAAAACTTGTGTAGATGATGAGATCTTGTTTGCCGGTTTAGATAAAGAGTTCTTAGTAGGGAGATATCATTCTTGGGTGGTGGCTCCTAACCTGCCAGATTGTTTAATTGCAACTTCTTATGATGAAAACGGACAAGTAATGTCTTTACGTCACAGAGATTTTGATGTAAAAGGAGTACAATTTCATCCAGAATCGGTTTTAACGCCAGATGGAAAAAAGATGATCAAGAATTGGGTGAATAGTTAGCATGCCAAAAGATGCTGAAACAATTCCGATAGCTATCGAACAGCATAACGTACCAATTTAAGATGTCACCCCGAGCGGAGTCGAGGGGTCTATAATATAAATTATCATGAAAGAACTTTTAAACAGACTTATAAATCACGAAACCATTTCTAAAGAGGAAGCCAGAAAAGCTTTGGTGAACATCTCGAATGGAGAATACAACGAAAGTCAGATCGCTGCTTTTTTAACGGTGTATATGATGCGGAGTATCACCATAGAAGAACTAGAAGGCTTTAGAGATGCACTTTTAGACCTTTGTCTTTCGGTAGATCTTAAAGCATATAATCCTATAGACCTTTGCGGAACCGGTGGCGATGGAAAAGATACTTTTAATATTTCAACACTTTCTTCCTTTATAACAGCTGGTGCCGGAGTTAATGTTGCAAAACACGGTAATTACGGAGTTTCTTCTGTAAGTGGAAGTTCCAACGTAATGGAATATTTAGGCATTAAATTTAGCAGCAACTCAGAATTCTTAGAAAAGTGTATTGCAGAAGCTGGAATTTGTGTTTTACACGCTCCTTTATTTCACCCGGCAATGAAAAATGTTGCTCCAATTAGAAAATCATTGGCTGTAAAAACATTCTTTAATATGTTAGGACCTATGGTAAATCCTGCATTTCCGAAGAATCAATTGGTGGGAGTTTTCAATTTAGAATTAGCAAGAATGTACGGGTATCTTTATCAGAACACCGATAAGAATTTTACCATTCTACACTCCTTAGATGGATATGACGAAATCTCACTTAACAGGAGCTACTAAAGTTATTTCCAATAATTCTGAAAGAATGTTAGAAGCATCAGATTTTGGAGTTTCTCAATTAAATGCAAATGAAATTGCCGGTGGCGGATCTATAGAAAGTTCAGCCATTATATTTACCAATATTTTGAAAGGTAAAGGAACAGAAGCTCAAAATAATGTGGTTTGTGCTAACGCAGGAATGGCCATTGCTACATCTAAAGATCTTTCTCCAAAAGAGGGATTTGAACTTGCAAAAGAATCTTTATTAACCGGAAAAGGATTGGAAGCACTTAAAAAGCTTCAAGCTTTAAGTGAACATTCTAAGTTTTAATAAAAATTTCAACATGAATATTTTAGATAAAATTATAGCAGATAAAAGACAAGAAGTAGCCTTAAAAAAGCAACTCATCACTTCCAGTCAACTTACAAAATATCCGCTATTCAATAGAAATACCAATTCTCTTGCAACCGCTTTAAAGAACAGCAAATCTGGGATTATTGCAGAGCATAAAAGAAGATCCCCTTCAAAATCTGTTATCAATCAAGATCTAAATGTGCAGGATGTTGCAAGAGGTTATGAAAATGCTGGAGTTTGCGGAATGTCTGTTTTAACCGATTCAAAATATTTTGGAGGCTCTTTAGACGATCTTATCTTAGCAAGAGCATCGGTTAAAATGCCTCTTTTAAGAAAAGAATTTATCATAGATGAATATCAAATCTTAGAAGCAAAAGCTCATGGTGCCGATGTAATTTTATTGATCGCTGCCGTATTATCTCGAGAGGAGATCAAAAACCTTTCAGAATTAGCCAAGAGTTTAGAATTGGATGTATTGTTAGAGGTTCATAATCTGGAAGAATTAGAGAAATCTATCATGCCGAGTTTAGATATGTTGGGAGTGAATAATAGAAATCTTAAAACTTTTGAAGTAAGCACCGATATCAGCAAAAGTCTGTCAGAAAAAATTCCATCAGATTTTGTAAAGGTTTCTGAAAGTGGAATTAGTTCTGTGGAAGCTATTCAAGATCTAAAAAATTATGGATATCAAGGTTTTCTAATAGGAGAGAATTTTATGAAAACAGACGATCCGGGCGAAGCTGCCACAAGTTTTATCAATACTTTAAACAAATAAGATGAAACTCAAAGTGTGCGGAATGCGAGAAACCGAGAATATTCTTGACGTTGCAAATTTGCAACCCGATTATATGGGTTTGATATTTTATGAAAAATCCCCAAGATTTGTAGAAAATGCTATTCCTGAAATTTCTTCAAATATTAAAAAAACAGGAGTTTTTGTTAATGCCACTTTAGATTTCATTCTTAAAAAAGCTCACGATTATAAACTAAAAGCGATTCAATTACACGGAGAAGAATCTTCAGAATTTTGTAAAGAATTGAAGTCGGCATTGAATAAAGAAATAGAAATAATAAAGGTGTTTTCCATAAAAGAAAGCTTCAATTTTGAAGAATTAGCACCTTATGAAGGTATTGTAGATTTCTTTTTATTTGATACCAAAGGAAAGAACAAAGGTGGCAACGGAATGGTTTTCAATTGGAATGTTTTAAAAGAATATCCTTCTAAAACGCCATTTTTCTTAAGTGGCGGAATTGGATTAGAAGAAATTGAAGAAATAAGATCATTACACACTTATTTTCAAGAAAGAATAATAGAATTCAGAAATTTGATTATATGCAGTAGATGTAGAACAGTAAATTTGAAATCTCACCCGGAAATAAAAATGCTGAACAGAATTATAAATTGAATTTAAAAATCAGCTGTGTCATGCAAATAATATTGATGCTGAAATGTTCAGAATCAAAAAGTAATCAATAATTAAGAAATAAATTCGTACTGCGACTATGATAGAAATGACATAAAATAATTGACATACAAGCTAACGAAAAAGGATATTACGGAGATTTTGGAGGTGCATACATCCCGGAAATGCTGTATCCAAATGTGGAAGAACTTAGATCTAGATATTTAGAGATCATGAAAGAAGAATCTTTTCAGAAAGAATTCAAAGCTTTGCTGAAAGATTATGTGGGTCGCCCTACTCCACTCTATTTCGCAGAGAGATTGAGTAAAAAATACAATACCAAGATCTATCTAAAACGTGAAGATCTTTGTCATACCGGAGCGCACAAGATTAATAATACCATTGGCCAGATCTTAATGGCAAAGCGATTAGGAAAAAATAGAATTATAGCAGAAACAGGTGCTGGTCAGCATGGAGTAGCAACTGCTACGGTTTGTGCGTTGATGGGAATTGAATGTATTGTGTATATGGGGGAAGTAGATATTGCTCGCCAAGCTCCTAATGTTGCCAGAATGAAAATGCTTGGCGCTACAGTAGTTCCTGCAAAATCTGGAAGTAAAACACTGAAAGATGCTACCAATGAAGCGATTAGAGATTGGATTAATAATCCGGTAGACACGCATTATATTATTGGTTCTGTAGTGGGACCTCATCCTTATCCGGATATGGTTGCACGATTTCAGAGTGTGATCTCGGAAGAAATTAAAGTTCAACTAAAAGAAAAAGAAAATAGAGAAGCTCCAGATTATGTAGTGGCTTGTGTTGGTGGTGGAAGTAATGCCGCAGGGATCTATTTTCATTATTTAGACAATCCGGAGGTTGGAATTATCGCCGTAGAAGCAGCCGGAAAAGGAATTTATACCGGAGAAAGTGCTGCAACCTCAGCTTTGGGAAAAGAAGGTATTATTCATGGAAGTAAAACTTTGTTGATGCAAACCGATGATGGACAAATCACAGAGCCTTATTCTATTTCTGCTGGTTTAGATTATCCGGGAGTTGGCCCTATGCATGCTAATTTATTTAGAACAGGAAGAGGAGAATTTATTTCTATTACCGATGATGACGCAATGAAAGCAGGAATTGAACTTGCAAAATTAGAAGGAATTATTCCGGCTATAGAAACATCTCATGCTTTAGCGATCTTCGAAACTCGAAAATTTAAAGAAGATGATATTGTTGTGGTGAATCTTTCGGGAAGAGGAGATAAAGATCTTAGTACTTATATAGATTATTTCAATTTGTAGACCACGTCATGCTGAACTTGTTTCAGCATCTATATTTCATAAAGACCCTGAAATAAATTCAGGGTGACGATTTTAGTTATAAAGAAAGCCGTCATGCTGAACTTGTTTCAGCATCTTATAAATTGTAAGATATATAATTGAGACCCTGAAATAAATTCAGGGTGACGAAGCTCTAAAAGACACATTTTAAAAGAATTTAAACATTACTCATGAATCGAATAAATCAGAAATTAAAAGAAGACAAAAAACTTCTATCCATATATTTTAGTGCAGGTTACCCAGAATTGGAAGATTCTGTTCAGATCATTCAAGATCTGGAGAAAAGCGGAGTAGATTTTATAGAAATCGGACTTCCTTTTAGCGATCCTTTAGCCGATGGGCCAACCATTCAAGAAAGCTCTACCAAAGCTTTAAAAAATGGAATGACCACTCAAAAACTTTTCAGTCAGATAAAAAACATTAGAAGTTCTGTTGAAATTCCATTGATTATCATGGGATATTTCAATCCGATCCTTCAATACGGGATTGAAGAATTCTGTAAAAAATGTAAAGAAGTTGGGGTTGATGGCTTGATAATTCCAGATCTTCCGGTAGATGTGTATTCAGAAAAATACAAAACGATCTTTGAAAAATACGGACTAATTAATATTTTCCTAATTACTCCTCAAACTTCAGAAGAGCGAATTAGATTTATAGATTCTGTCTCCAACGGATTTATTTATATGGTAAGTAGTGCCAGCGTTACCGGTTCCAGCAAAGGATTTGGTGAAGAAACCACCAAGTATTTTGAAAGAATTTCAAAAATGAATTTAAACAATCCACAAATTGTTGGATTTGGAATTAGCGATCATGAAACCTTTTCTCAAGCTACAAAATTTGCAAAAGGAGCTATTATTGGAAGTGCTTTTATCAAAGATTTAGATAAAAATGGAATAGGCAATATTTCAAAATTTGTTTCTTCTATTAGACCTTTAACCTAATTGTAACAAGGCTTTAATACAAATTAAGAGACCTACTTAGTGTATCTTTATGAAGAATTATAAAACTAACGATTATGGAAAAGAAATTTGAAAGAAAAGAGGAATAAAAAAATCCTACTAATCTAAATAGGAGATAGAAATATAGAAACAAATAAAGTTGATATTGATGATAAAACCATCAAAGAGCAACAGAATAAAAAATAATTATGGGTAGAGGCGATAAGAAAACGAAACGTGGAAAGATTGCTATTGGTACTCATGGAAAATTGAGACCGAAAAGAAAGAAATTCAAAGTTAAACCAACAACCCTTGCAGATCAAGATAAAAAAGAACTTAGATAGTTCTATAATTTCGATCTACTAAAAATACCCTTTATATTGTAGAACCCTGAAATCAATAGTATTGAATTCAGGGTTTTGCTTTTTCATTTTTTTATAAAGTTCCATACTCCCAATGGCTCGATTTGCAGCACCAGATGGAGCGGTTAATGAAACCGTATTTATTAATCTTCCATCCAGTAAAAACTGATGAATTTTAGGAACCTCGTTAGAAATGATCTTTAACTTAATATCTGGGTGATTTTCTTTTAGGTATTTTCTGAAAAAATATTCCGGCCCATTTTTACTATTTCCTCCTGTAAAGAGTAATGTTTCAACGTTTTTATTTGCTCTTAGAATACTAACCATGTCTCGAAGTTCTGGATGTTGCATTCCAAGATCTGAAGCATCTATTTTATCTCGCCTACTACTTTCTACTATATCGCAGATCCCAATTTTTCTACTTTCAAGGAATTGTTCTCTCTGAAAAATAGCATTAGCGGTATTTTCAAATTTTAGATCTAAGTTGAAAAGCTTATCTAAAATTAGCCAGAGAAGTCCATCTCGACTCCCGTAGCAAAAATCTACATCACCTTCTTTAAGTTCACCTGTGGTAAATCTTGGAGGCGGCAAAGTGCCAACAATCAATTTTGTAGCACCCTCCGGAATAAAAGTTCCATAAGGATGTTTATGATGAAACATATCTTCCTTCTTCATAAATCTATTTCAATATTTAGAAAAATTTATTTCATTACAACTATCAGATCTTCAGAAAACACCATGACTCCTTCCTTCAGAATCACTTTATCAACTTCTCCTTCTGCATTCGCAGTAATGGTAGTTTCCATTTTCATGGCTTCAATTATAAACAAAGGTTCGTTCTTTTTAACCTTTTGGCCAGGCTTTAACAAGAATTGTAGAAAGCGATCCTTGTAATGGAGCACCTATTTCCTTTTCGTTATTCTTATCTACTTTTTGATGTACAACTTTTTCTACTTTTATAGATTTATCCTGGATTTGCACCGCTCTGGTTTGTCCGTTTACTTTAAAGAAAACATCCGCCATTCCATCGCTATTAGCCTCTCCAACAGAAAGTAGCTGAATTAATAGGGTTTTTCCTTTATCCATTTCTACAATAATCTCCTCTCCAGGATCCAATCCGTAGAAGAAATTCTTAGTTGGAATGCTCACTATATTTCCAAATTCTTTATGATGGTTGTAAGCATCGGTATACACTTTCGGGTATAGTTTATAAGAGAGGAAATCTGTGATATCTAATTTTCTTCCCATTCCCTCTCCAAAGGTCTGTTCAAATTCTTTAAATTCCTCTTCAAAATCTATAGGATCCATATGAGCATTTGGTCTTTCAGTATATGGCTTTTCATCTTTTAAAACGATCTTCTGGATCTTTTCAGGAAATCCTCCAACCGGCTGTCCAAGATCTCCTTTAAAGAAACTCTTTACAGATTGGGGAAAAGAAATATTTTCACCTCTCTCTAATACATCTTCAATAGTAAGATTATTACTCACAAGATATTGTGCCATATCTCCTACAACTTTAGAACTCGGCGTAACTTTAATAATGTCTCCAAAAAGATCATTCACTTTAGAATACATTTGGGTGATCTCATAAAATCTATCTGAAAGTCCTAAAGATTCTGCCTGTGGTTTCAAGTTAGAATACTGTCCGCCCGGAATTTCATTTTTATAAACATCGGCAGATCCGGCCTTAAGTCCGCTTTCAAAAGGATAATAATAACTTCTTGTCGCTTCCCAATAATGAGAATATTCGTTGAGTTTATCCATATCAAAATCTGCAGCACGACTTTGGAATTTCATCATTTCTACTATAGAGTTGAAGTTTGGCTGAGATGTTAATCCAGACAAGTCCTCCTATAGCAACATCTACTACATCTACGCCAGCTTCTATAGCTTTTAGATATGTAGCTGCTTGAATGGAAGAAGTATCGTGTGTATGAAGATGAATAGGAATGTTGATTCTTGATTTTAATGCATAGATTAATTCTTCTGCGGCATACGGCTTCAAGATCCCGGCCATATCTTTAATTCCAAGAATATGAGCCCCTGCATCTTCCATTTGTTTGGCAAGCGCTACATAATACTCTAAAGTATATTTGGTGTTATCTGGATCTAGAATGTCTCCGGTATAGCAAATGGAAGCTTCCGCCAATCCGGCCGTATTTTTTCTAACATATTTTATGCATGGCTCTATAGATTCCATCCAATTCAAAGAATCAAAAATTCTGAAAACGTCTACCCCATTTTCCCAGGATTCAGTAACAAATCTTTCAATTAAATTATCGGGATACGCTGTATAGCCCACTCCATTTGATCCTCTCAACAACATTTGCAATAACACATTTGGCATTGCTCCCCTAAGCAATCTTAGCCGCTCCCATGGATTTTCTTTTAAGAATCTTAAGCAAACATCAAAAGTAGCCCCACCCCAAACTTCCATACTGAAAATGTTGGGATGATTTTTCGCGAAACCTTCTGCAACCTTCATCATATCATGAGTTCGCATTCTGGTTGCCAATAAACTTTGATGTGCATCTCTCATTGTGGTGTCTGTAAATTTCACCTCATTTTGATGCCTTAACCAACGAGAAAATTTTTCGGGACCATATTCCGTAAGCAAATCTTTAGTTCCCTTAGGATAATCTCCATATTCATCAAATTTTGGGACTTTAGGAATTAAGAACTTTTTGTTATGATCTATTTCCTTTACATCGGGGTTTCCATTTACAGTAATATCACCTAAGAAGTTTACAAGTTTAGTAGCCCTGTTTCTTGTTTCTTTAATTTTGAAAAGCTCCGGATTGTCTTTTATAAAATTGACTGTAACCTTTCCTTCTCTAAAAGTTGGATGTGCTAGAATATTATCTAGAAATGCCATATTGGTCATAACCCCACGCACTCTAAATTCTGCCAAGGCTCTTCGCATTTTTCTACACGCTCCATCCAAGGTCCGGCTGCTAGCAGAAACCTTTACTAACATAGAGTCGAAAAATGGAGAAATAGTTACCCCTTGATAAACACTTCCCGCATCTAACCTAATTCCAAATCCAGAAGCACTTCTATAGGTAGTAATAGTCCCATAATCTGGTTTAAAATCGTTACTTGGATCTTCTGTGGTTATTCTACATTGAAGCGCATATCCATTTATTTTAATACTATCCTGATCTTTAATCTTTATTTGCTCATCGCTTAATTTATATCCACCGGCGATGAAAACCTGTGTTTTCACAAGATCTATATTGGTAATGATTTCTGTAACGGTATGCTCTACCTGGATTCTTGGGTTTACCTCAATAAAAAAGATTTCCCCATCTTCTACTAAAAATTCTACGGTACCAATATTATTATAGTTTACTGCGGAACATATCTTTAGCGCATAATCATATAACTTCTCCTTTGTATCCTGATCCAGACCTAAAGAAGGAGCAAATTCTATCACTTTTTGATACCTACGTTGCACCGAACAATCACGCTCGAAAAGATGTACCATATTTCCGTGATTATCTGCAACTATTTGAATTTCTATATGTTTAGGATTCTCTACGAATTTTTCAATAAAAACCGTATCATCTCCAAAGGCATTCCCTGCTTCTCGTTTAGATTCCGGGAAGGCCGATCTTAATTGCTCTTCATCTCTAATAACACGCATTCCTCTACCTCCACCTCCGGAAGCAGCTTTTAAGCATTACTGGATAACCAATTCTCTTGGCTTCTAATAACCGCGGTTTCTATATTATTAAGCTCTTCCTTATTGCTTTCAATAATAGGAACATTATTAGCAACCGCAACTTCTTTAGCTTTTACCTTGTCTCCTAAAGATTTTAAAACCGATACTTTCGGCCCTATGAATATGATGCCATTATCTTCACATTCCTGAGCAAAATCAGCATTTTCTGATAAGAATCCATAACCCGGATGAATAGCATCAACGTCATTCTTTTTAGCGAGCTGAACGATTGCCTTAATATTTAAATAAGGTTTTAGATGGATCGTTATCTTCTCCAATCTGGTAAGATTCATCTGCTTTATATCGTGGAGGGAATATCTATCTTCGAAGGTATAAATACCAACTGTTTTAAGACCAATTTCTGTACAAGCCCTAAAAATCCTGATGGCAATCTCTCCTCTATTTGCTACTAAAACCTTTTTAATTTTCATTATAAACCGTTGTGTTTTGTTAAAATATTCTGGTTTTGAAAGTTATTAAAATAATAATCGAATCAAGAATATTTAATACGCTTTGCGGTTAATAATTCGTTAAAAAAAGGTATTTATTATATAATTCTCAGAAGAAATAAGATAATACACTACAACTCTCTATTTTGACGATAGAACATTTAAGTGAATTAAATATTAATCATAAAAAAAGATCGAAAATATTAATTTCGATCTTTTTTTATTAATTGAATTGGGGAGTTATGAATTTTCTTTAGCTCCTGCCTTAAATTCGTAGATAAGTTTTATAGATGCAGCCCAATTATCATTGTTCAATCCGTGGCGTATACCTGAACTTAATTCCCATCCACTTTCACAATTATAATTTATCCCCGGACCTAAATAGGTATTAAATTCGTCTTCATCTTCTGTATTCAATTCCAACATCGGGTGCCAATTACCTTCCCCATAAACGGCAGCCACATTATAAATCCAGGAAACCTTTTCATTCTGTAATTCTGCTCCTGCATTTAAATGAATTTGGGTTTTACCAAACTGCACTCCGTAACTCAAAGTAGATTCATACGAAGGTTTATCTTCTTCATTTTCGCTCTGGAAGTGAATTTAAAGGAAATTGAGCTTCTACAGATAATGCCATCGAATTCTTAGCATTATTAAAAAAGCTGAACATAGTTCCGGCTTCAAGAGAATTTATATGATATGACGCATCTTCAGATTTACTATGAGAATAGCTATATCCTGCAGATACCTGAAACCCATCCAGAATACCATATTCCATTTCAAATCCGCCAAGATTACCTATTTCTTCATCACTTTCAGCATGAAAATAATTTCCGGTTAATTGAATCTCATTCTTTTCCTGAACGTATACACTAGTAGAAAATGGAAATTCCTGAATGATTTGTTTAAAAGTGTTTTCATCTTCCTTCTCTTGAGAATAAGAAGTTAGACTTAAAAGTCCAAAAAAAGCAGTGAAAACTATCGATTTTAGGTGTTTAGATTTCATGGAAAAAATTTTATTACCACGAAGGAAAAGAAAATCTATCGAATAAACACCAGCTCATTTTCATTTTGTGAATACTTTAAGCTATACTGATAGCCGTCATAATCGAAGCCTTTTAATTCTTCTATAGCTCTCAACTTCTTTATCTATAATATAGCGCACCATGGCTCCTCTTGCCTTTTTAGCGAAGAAACTTATCACTTTTAATTTACCATTTTTAAGATCTTTAAAAACAGGTGTAATTACATCTGCTTTTAATTTTTTAGTGTCTACCGCTTTAAAATATTCGTTACTGGCAAGGTTGATAAAAAGTTCATCTTTTTCCATCTCCTTGTTCAAACTATCTGTAACCTTTTTTTGCCAAACTTTATATAGGTTCTCTTTTCTATCTATCCCAATAGAAGTTCCCATTTCTAATCTATAAGGTTGCATAAGATCGAGGGGTCTTAAAACTCCGTACAATCCAGATAAGATTCTTAAGGTATCTTGAAGTCTATCTAATTTTTCTGTTGGAAGTGTGTAGGCATCTAAACCAGAATACACGTCACCATCGAAAGCATATATCGCGGGGCGGGAATTATCTTTAGTATGTTCTTCTTCAAAATCTTTATATCGCCCATAATTTAGATCTGCTAGTTTTTCGCTGATGTTCATCAATTCCATCAGATCGTTTTTTGATTGACGGGATAGCTTTTTGTTAACTTTTATGGCTGTTTCCAAAAATTGAGGTTGGGTACCTCGAGTTGTTGGAAGTTTACTTTCAAAATCTAAACTTTTAGCGGGGGATAATACAATTTTCATGATTTTTTTATTGCGAAGATAGCTATTTCGTGATATTCTTACCCCTTCAAGGGTATGGAACCCTTGAAGGGTGCGATAATTTTGAAACCATAAATAGCTAAAAAATTATTCTAATAAAAAACTATTCAGTTCATCCAAATTTTGATTTCTATTATGATAAAACTTAAAATTATCAAGTCCATCAAAAAGATCTAAAACTTCATTCCTGCAAATATTTGTATTATTTAAAGAAAGAATGCTTTTGTATGAACTCCAGGGATAATCTCGAAAATCTTCCTGTACCTTATGATGCGCCGGATTGTTATGGATATAAAAGATTAATTTTCTAAAGTATTCTTCGGAATCAATTTTTTTTCTTTTTAAATTTTTCTCAAAAAGACTTCCAGAGCGTTTATATCGCTTATTGAAGGATTGGGCGTATGCATTAAGAAAATGTGAAAACTGATTGGAAGGCGATAATACTTTTGATATTTCAACGGTTTGATAACTTAACTCGGAAATATTTATTTCACCTGGTTCTTTTAAATAAATAAGGAAATGAAAATGATTTTGCATTAAACACCAGGCATAGGTTTTAGCTATGGGATGTATATATTTATAATATAAACTTAAAAAATATCGATAATTTTCTGACTCCTTAAATATGGCTTCTTTATTATTACCACGATTATAAATATGATAATAAGACCCTGGCAACAACAATTCCCTTTCCATAAATATATTTTTATTTTAATATTTAGCCTTTATGTAGGGAGCGATTGGCGTAAGAGTATAAATATAGTTATATAAAAATTATAAACCCCTCAAGGGTTTGGAACCCTTGAGGGGTTTATATCTGGAAAGATTTGATTTTGCGTGAGGGATTGAGGCTTTGATGGAGCTCTCCCGATTTTTCTATCGGGAAGCGACTGCCGAAAGCCCGACCCCAATTTTTATTGGGGGCACGCCCTACTCCTCGTCTATAAAATCTTTCTGATTCTTAGAATAATTTCGCCATTTTTCGATACACTTGGTCATATCTTCCGGCAATTCTGAATCAAAACTCATCCATTCTTTAGTTTCAGGATGCGTAAATCCTAAAGTTTTTGCATGTAGCGCTTGTCTAGGCAAGATCTTAAAGCAATTTTCTACAAACTGCTTATATTTAGTAAAAGTGGTTCCTTTTAAGATCTTTTCTCCACCATACCGCTCATCATTGAACAAAGTATGTCCAATAAATTTCATGTGAACTCTAATTTGGTGCGTTCTTCCGGTTTCCAATTTACAAGAAACCAAGGTTACATATCCAAAACGTTCCAGCACTTTAAAATGCGTAACTGCAGGCTTTCCATCATCTTCCTGATCGCCAATATAAACAGTATTTTGAAGTCTATTTTTAGGATGTCTTCCAATATTACCTTCAATAACACCCTCGTCTTCTTCAATATTTCCCCAAACTAGCGCCACATATTCTCTGGAGCTGGTCTTTTTAAAGAACTGTTTAGCAAGATGTGTCATGGCAGCTTCGGTCTTGGCAATTACCAAAAGTCCGCTGGTATCTTTATCTATTCTGTGCACCAAACCAGGTCTTTCGCTGCTGTTATTTGGCAGATTGTCTATATGAAAGATCAAGGCATTGATCAAGGTTCCGCTGTAATTCCCATGTCCTGGATGAACTACCATTCCTGCAGGTTTGTTGATCACCATTAGAGAATCGTCTTCGTATACTATGTTTAAAGGGATATCTTCTGGGGTAAGCAAAAACTCATACGGAGGATGCTCGAACATAACCTGTACTACATCTCCCGGTTTTACTTTGTAATTAGATTTTACAACTACGCTATTCACATAGATATTTCCATCTTTTGCTGCCTTCTGAATTTTATTTCTGGTAGCATTCTCGATGTAATTCATCAAGTATTTATCTACTCGCAAAGGCTGTTGCCCTTTATCTGCAGTAAATTTATGATGTTCGTAAAGATCGTCGTCCTGAGTTTCTAATTCTGGATCTGTATTAGAATTCGTCATTTTCATTTATTTGGGTTGCAGGTTCTTCTACGCTCAAAGTATCATCTTCTTCTGTAGAACCTGAATAATATCCGGAGCCATCTCCAAGAACCAGGTCTATAACAGAGGTTTTCATTAACTCTGTTCCCGGTTCTACCAATGCTCCTTTATGTCTTAATTCTAAAACTGCATCTTTAGCAATATCTGGTTTATAGGTTACATCTCCAATTGTAAATCCTAAAGATCTAAGGGTTGGTTCTGCCTGGCGTCTCGTTCTTCTAATAAGATCTGGAACCTCTATTTTTCTATATCCTGAAGGATTTAAATTTAGATAGATCTTTCTATTTTCTTTTACAAATTTCCCCGCCACCGGAACTTGATCTATCACAGAATATTTTGGATAATCTGGATTGAAATTGGCAGAATCCAGGATCTCATAACGTAAATCCATTTCATCTAATTTATCCTGAACCTTGTCTAAAGAAAGCTTAGAAAGATCTGGAACTTCAATACGCTGATCTTGATTTGTAGTAATTTCTAACCATTGCATGGTTAAGAAAGCAAGTACAATAAGTACAATAACCGCAAGCACCAATTGAATTACAAAGGTTTTGCTGAAGATAAATTTAAATAGGCCCATAGATTCTTTATAATACGCAAAGATATAAAAACGTCCGGGTTTTGGTAGCACTCCGGAATAGTCATATTTTTGTAAACGTAAAACAAGCAGGATTATTTAATATGAAGAAAAAAGTTGCCATCGCAATGGGTGGGTTTTCCAGTGAATATCGCATTTCCATAAACAGTGGAAATGTTGTTTACAAAAACCTGGATCGTAATCTTTATGAGCCATACAGAGTGCATATTATGCAGCACGAATGGTTTGTTGTTTCAGATAACGATACTCCTTACCCCATAAACCGAAGCAACTTTACCGTTAAGATTGATGGTGCTACCATTGCTTTTGATTGTGTATTTAATACTATTCATGGTACTCCAGGCGAAAATGGCCTTTTACAAGCCTATTTAAATTTGGTAGAAATTCCTCAAACCTCTTGCGATTTTTATCAGGCAGCGCTTACTTTTAACAAAAGAGATCTTATAAGTGTTATTAAGCCGTACGGAATTAAAACGGCAGCCAATTATTTTCTGAACAAAGGAGATGAAGTTGATACCAAAGAGATCATAAAAGCGGTAGGCTTGCCTTGTTTTGTAAAAGCAAACAAAGCAGGAAGCAGTTTTGGGATCACCAAAGTAAAGCAAGAAAACCAGATAGAACACGCTATACAAACTTCATTTAAAGAAGATGACGAGATTATTATTGAATCTTTTCTTGATGGAACTGAAGTTTCTGTAGGGGTGATAACTTATAAAGGTGAAATTCTGGCTTTACCGGTTACAGAGATTGTTTCTGAAAATGAATTCTTTGATTATGAAGCGAAATATTTAGGAAAATCTGAAGAAATTACACCGGCAAGAATTACCGATGAACAAACAGAAAAAGTTCAGGAACTGGCAAAGCTTATTTACAAGAAAGTTAAAAATGAAAGGTTTCACCAGGTCTGAATTTA
This sequence comes from uncultured Flavobacteriaceae bacterium, assembly GCA_963816375.1. Lineage (GTDB taxonomy): Bacteria > Bacteroidota > Bacteroidia > Flavobacteriales > Flavobacteriaceae > Gillisia. The sequence continues at coordinate 155,239 of CAWFKK010000009.1, read as the reverse complement.
TCTTTCATAACAATGAACCTCATTTTATAGAAATGAATACCACACCTGGATTAAGTGAAGCCAGTATTTTACCTCAGCAAGCGGAAAAAGCGGGAATCAGCTTAAAAGAACTTTTTGGCAGCGCGATAGAAACCGCTTTAAAATCTTAATTTAACTATATTTGATAGAACTTGTTTGGAGTAATTCTGAAACAGTTCTAATTTCAACAAGAAGAAAACTAAATCTTAATTCATGAAAAAAGCGGTTTTTCCTGGTTCTTTTGATCCTGTAACTCTTGGACATACAGATATTATAGACAGAGCTTTACCACTTTTTGACGAAATTATCTTAGCCATTGGCGTTAATGCCGATAAAAAATATATGTTCTCTCTAGAAGATCGAGTTAGATTTTTAGAAGAAACTTATAGCGATGAGCCTAAGATTAAAGTTAAAACCTATAAAGGGCTAACCGTAGATTTTTGTAAAACTGAAAATGCCGAGTTCATCTTAAGAGGACTTAGAAACACCGTTGACATGGAATTTGAAAAAACCATAGGGCAGGCAAATTTTAAAATGTCCGGCATAGAAACAGTGTTTTTGATCTCCTCTTCAGGTAAAGGTTTTATTTCTTCTAGTGTAGTACGCGATATTAGAAAAAATGGGGGCGATTATTCTTTTATGGTTCCAGAATCTGTAGAATAATACTTCAGCTTAAAACTCATAGTTCAACCCCACTCCTCCAAAGTAATTTCTAGGATTCCCGGGATAGTAAGATCGCGGTGCTTGTCCGCCAAAACCAACCGCATTAGGTAATATGCTCGAAGCATATTTTTCGTCTAAGCAAATTATTTATTCCTGCATTTAAAGATAAATTCCAATTAGCTCCAAGTTCAAGATTATAGGCTGCTTTAAGATCTAAAAGTTGATAATTATCCTGAATATCCTGAATTCTCATCATTTAGCGGAATTTCTCCCACTGCGAGATAACTAGTATACACACTAAAATTTTTCTTGTAGTTAAAATCTAATCCCAAGTTTAAAGTGCTTTTCGGAACTCCGGGTAACTTATTCCCGGAATAATCTTTTTCTGAATCTATGAATTCATCAAACTCGAAGAAGTTTAAACTTCCATTTATAGAAGGTTTAAAACTGATATTCTTATCCAGATCCCAATTGTAATTTGCCTGAAATTCAATTCCGTTATGATCTGATCTCCCTGCGTTTTTTCCAATATATCTATCTTCTGCAACCCGCTCTGCAACCAACAAATTCTCCACCTGAATGGAATAAAGGCTTACCTGTGTAAATAGTTTATTCTGAAACCAACTTCCTTTAAATCCAATTTCATAATTTATTCCGGTTTCCGGTTGTAGGTCTGTATTTATTAATCCTTCCGGCGTTAAAGTTTCGGCCACTGTGGGAGTAGAAAAACCATGACTTATAGATGCGTAAAGATTTTGTGTACTATTCATCTTATACAAAACCGCCAATCTCGGAGAAAAAATAGTCTGAAAACGATAGTCCCCAGATTGATCTATTTCATCTTCATTAAAAAGATCTGAAAGTGAATAACTGGTAGTATTAATATTAAAACCAGATTCTAAATTCCATTTTTCCGAAAGCTCTAGGTTAAGCTGAGCAAAGAAATTGGCGTAATTTCTATCTTGCTTATTCTTATTTATAAGATCTCCTTGCACGCTTCCTTGATCCTCAAATTCTTCATATAAATTTTGAAAATTAGACATCTCATACCATTCTTTATAATATGCTGCTCCAAAACTTAATTTAGAAGGGAGCGTGAAAACTTCAGTTTTTAAATTGAACTTAGTTCTTGCACCGGTTGAAATTCTGTCTTCTTTTAATATATCGAAAGGGCGTGGCTCATAGCCATCTCTAAAGTTTACAAATACACTGGTGGTATTTTCCAAATTCTCAGAAAAAGAATGATTATATGAAACTCCAAGAAGTCCGCGATCGTAAGATTCATAACCTTTAGAAGCTTCCCAGGTAAAAGCCGCTGAAGTTGGGGAATTTTTATAAGTTTCATAATTAATAGAACTCGGGATATAGGCTTTTAAATGAGTGAAATTAGCCAAAACGTTAAACTGATCTTTTTGATTTGTCTTTAAACTGAAATTTACCAAACCAGATTTACGTTCATAATTACCATTTTCCCTGTATCCATCAGATTCAAGATCGCTGAAATTCGCAAAAACTGAAGTCTTCTTATTATCAATATTTGCAGAAATAGTATTCTTGCAGTAAGCCATAGCTTCCAAAAATACTTTTAGCGCTTATGTTGGTTTGCTCATTCCCTATTCCTTTAGCAAACATATTAATCGCCCCGCCCAAACCTGCTCCATAAATACTGGAGGTAGGTCCTTTTATAATCTCGATGCTGGAGATAGTTTCAGGGTCAAAATCGTCTAAAGTGAGTTCTCCCTCCCCCGTTGTAAGTGGAATACCTTCAAAATATGCCTGAATCTTATTGGTGCTATATTGCGATCTACTACCAATCCCACGAATATTCAATTTTGTGGTATTCAAGGCTCCTTGATTGACATACACTCCTGGAACTGTGTTAAAAACCTGAACCATATTGGAAGCATCAATTCTTTCCAGATCATTTTCAGAAATAATACTTATTGAAGCTGGAAGTTCTTTAATTCTAGTTGCTATCAAAGAGCTTCTCACCAAAACTTCAGAAAGAGCTTCAGATTTTGGGCTTAAATAAATAATAGTTTTTGCTTTACTTAATTCCAATTGAATATCCTGATAATTCAATGCCTTTACAGAGACATTTAATGGCAGATCTTTCTCTTCTATTTTAAAAGAACCATTTACGGAGGTTATCGCCAATAAATTTTCAAGCCTATCAAAAACACTCGCGTTTTCAATAGGCTTTGAGGTATTAATATCAGAAATTTTAAACTCAATCTTTTGGGCCTGAATCGATATACAAGTCAGCAAAAAACTAAGTAGAATAAGTTGCTCTTTCAAAACATTAGTTCTCTGTAGATACTCTCTTCACAATTCCGAAGTTATGCGGATCATACTGCTGCTAAGTATCAATTTTTTCATAGTGAATCAAATTTTCAATAAATATAATCGTTAACAGATGCTGCTGAAAATTATAATATTATATTAAGTTTACTTTAACTATTTGCTAACCAAAATTTTGAAATTTATTTGTTTTGGCGACCTTAGCAGTTTTGAGTAAGTTTACACCCTTAATTGGCTTATCTTTTATGAGAAATATATTAATAGCACTGTTTGCAGTGATTTGCTTATCATCTTGTGACTTTTCAAAATATAAGTTGGTAAAAGAATATGACCTTGAAACAAGATTTGAAAAATCTAAAGGAGCTGAGACTGCTACATATTCTGAAATTGTGTCTTTTTACGATCAATTACAAGAAGCCTACCCATCTATTCAAGTAAAAGAATATGGCCTTACAGATAGCGGGGAACCGTTAAGACTTGTATTATTTAGCCCTTCCGAAGATTTCAATATTGAAAAATTAAAAGAGAACAACACCATTATTTTAATAAATAACGGCATTCATCCGGGAGAAAGCGATGGTATTGATGCCACTATGATGCTTTTTAGAGATCTTGCGCAAGACTCAATTCAAGTTCCTAAAAACACGATACTTGCAACTATTCCTGTCTATAACATAGGAGGAGCTCTTAACAGAAATACTTCTAGCAGAACCAACCAAAATGGGCCATTATCTTACGGGTTTAGAGGAAATGCTCGCAATTACGATCTAAATAGAGACTTTATAAAAGCAGATACTAAGAATACCAGAAGCTTTGCAGAGATCTTTCATGAGTTAAATCCAGATATTTTTGTGGACACTCATGTTAGCAATGGGGCAGATTATCAATACACGCTTACACATCTATTCACTCAACATGATAAACTGGGAGGAGAACTAGGGGATTATTTAAACGATAAAATGATGCCTGCTCTTAAAGCCTCTTTATGGGAGCATGATTGGGAGATCACGCCATATGTAAATGTTTTTAATGAAGTGCCGGAAAAAGGTTTCGTTCAGTTTATGGATACTCCTAGATATTCTACAGGATATACCACGCTGTGGAACACCTTGGGTCTTATGATCGAGACGCACATGCTTAAGCCTTATAAGAAAAGAGTTAAAGGAACATACAGAGCTTTACAATCTATAATAGATATTGCTGAAAGAGATAGAGCGCAAATAAAAGATCTTAGAGATAGAGCAGATAGAAAATATTTAACCGAAAGATGGTACCCTACCAAATTTAAAGTTGACAGTAGTAATGTTTCTAAACTTCAGTTTAAAGGATATGAAGGAGAAATAATTAATAGTGAAGTTACCAATGGGAAACGCCTTAAATATGATCGAAATAAGCCATTTACGAAAGAAACCGATTACTACAATAATTTTGTAGCTTCAGAAAAGATTGAAATACCAAGAGCCTATGTAATCCCTCAGGGATGGTGGAATGTTATAGACGTTCTAAAAACCAATAAGGTGGAAATGCAAAAGTTTAAAAGAGATACCACGGTTTATGTAGAAGCTTATAGAATTGAAGATTATGAAACTTCTAATAAGGCTTATGAGGGTCATTATCCGCATATGAATACTTCAGTTTCAACTACAGTAGATAGCGTAAGATTTAGAAAAGGTGACTTACTACATTTCAACGTTTCAACCCGCAGTAAGATATTTATTAGAGACTTTGGAACCAACCACTGTAGATTCCTTCTTCAACTGGAATTTCTTTGATAGCATCCTTCAGCAAAAAGAAGGTTTTTCTCCGTATGTTTTTGAGGATATCGCTAAAGATATGTTAGATAAAAATCCAGAACTGAAAGAAGAATTTCTTCAGAAACAAAAATCTGACAAAGAATTTGCGAAAGACAGTATGATGCAATTAGATTGGCTTCACAAGAAATCTAAGAATTATGAAACTTCACATTTACGCTACCCTGTCTTTAGGGTGGGTCGTTAAATACTCTTTAGGAAAAAGAAGTTTGATGTTAGCATAAGACTTAGTAAGGGCCTTTTGAGATTTTGCGAAATTCTTCCATTTCACTTTCTTGATACCTTCTGAATTCTCTGGCACTAATTCTCCTTTATAAGTAGAATGCATCTCGTACCAATGCGTAACCTTCAGCTTATATTTCTCTTTACGTTTAAATATATGATAGGTTTTGCGTAAAAATCTAGTGATCTCCAGGTCTTGCACTCCGGTTTCTTCCATTACTTCCCTAATGGCAGATTCTTCTAAGGTTTCATTCTTTTCTGTTTTACCTTTTGGAAGATCCCAACGCTTATTTCTGTAAATAAAAAGAATTTCTTTATTCTCATTAAAAACCATTCCTCCGGCAGCAGTTACCACAGGAAGTTTTTTAAGAAGATGTTTAAAAAGTTTTTCCTCTTTCTCGTGATAAAGATTCACGTACATTAATTCTCCGCCGTTAATTTTATCTATAATAGATTTTAATTTCACCGTTTTAATGGGGAATGAAGAATAATTCTCACCAATATCCTTTTTAGTAGATAGAATAATTGGAATATCATTTACAAAAACTTTATACATTTGCAGTATGATTTTAAATAAAGAAACAGCAATTAAAACTGCCGAATTGCTTTTGCAAATTAAAGCAATTAAATTAGAACCGCAACATCCCTTTACATGGGCAAGTGGATGGAAGTCTCCAATCTATTGCGATAATAGAATAGTGCTTTCCTACCCTCCTATTAGAAATTACATTAGAGAGAACTTTGCCAGACAAATTGAAGAATTATATGGCAAACCAGATGTTATTGCTGGTGTAGCTACAGGCGCTATTGGAATTGGAATGTTGGTGGCAGAGATCATGAATCTTCCTTTTGTATATGTAAGACCAGAGGCAAAAGGGCATGGAAGAAAGAACCAAATTGAAGGTCAGTTAGAAAGTGGACAAACCGTAGTAGTTATAGAAGATCTGGTAAGCACTGGAAACAGCAGTTTAAATGCTATAAAAGCGCTAAAAGAGGCAAATGTTACCATTAAAGGGATGCTCTCTATCTTTACTTACGGATTTAAAATTGCTGAAGACAACTTTAAAAAAGAACACATAGATTTTTATTCCTTAAGCAGTTACGATCAATTAATAGATACTGCATTAAAAACAAACTATATTAACGCTACTGAAGCCGAAACATTAAGAACTTGGCGTCAGGATCCTAGCAATTGGAAACCATAAAATGAATTTAGAAAGCCCAAAAGTAAGCACAAGAAAAAGTCAGCAGGAAATGTTTGATTTTCTAAGTAATGTAGAAAATTATAAGCAAATCATGCCCGAGAATATGCAAAAATTTGAAGTTAAATCTTCAGACACTTTTTTATTCTCTCTAAAAGGAATGCCGGATATTGCTTTACAAATTAAAGAAACTAAAGAGCCGGAATTGGTTGTTCTAGGATCTACTTCAGATAAATTTGATTTTACCTTAAATGCGAATATTGAACCTGCGGAAGATGGCAGCAAGGTTCAACTTGAATTTAATGGAAAATTTAATGCAATGATGGCAATGATGGTAAAAGGCCCGTTAACAAAATTCATCAACGTACTAAGCGAAAATATCAGCAAGCTTTAATAAAGCAATTTGAGTTCTTTAAGCTCAAAAGTACGAATCTCCTCATCCTCCACTTGCACTTTTAAAAGTCCGGTGGAGGTTATTCCTAAAATTATTCCGGTTAAATATTCGCCATTAGGAAATTGAAAAGTTGAAACCTTATCTTTTCTGAATAACAGTTCTTCATATTCTTTAAAAATACGCTCTGCAGAATGCGATTTTAAATTCACCATCATCGCCTCCAATTCTTCAAGTATATTTTTTAATACTTCATCTATTTCAAATTGATTCCCAGATATCAGTTTAAGAGAAGAAGCTTGTGGAAGATCTTGAAATAAAATTTGATTTACATTAAGACCAATTCCAATTACAGCTGCGTCTATTCTGCCATTCCCTAAAATATTTTCTATAAGAATTCCGCCAATTTTATAATTAGCTGCCAATATGTCGTTGGGCCATTTCAGTTTTAAAGAAAAAATATGAAGCTTATTTAAGGCTTTTATAACCGCCAAACCTACGGCCGCACTAAGTACAAATTGCTCCTGAATTTCTATATCGGGTTTAGGATAAATTACACTAAATGTTAGATTCTCACCCGCATTGGAAACCCAACCAGCCCCACGTTGTCCCCTACCTGCTGTTTGATTGTAAGCAGAGATACAAACCGGATTTATATTTTTATTAGATTGATACCATTCCCTAGCTAAAGAATTGGTAGATTGGGTGGCACTAACTTTGATAATACGCATATAGTAAGTGGACTTGAAATAGGAGTTAAATGTTCTGTTAACAGTCCCTTAAAAAGACTAAAAAGTAATAACTTTGCGTAAAGAAATAAATTTAATGGCAAATAAAGAAACGAACAACGATCAACTTATCGCACAAATAATAAAAGGAATTGAAGAAGTTAAAGGAAATAACATTGATATTCTAGATCTTAGAGAAATTGAAAATACCGTTTGTGACTATTTTATTATCTGCAATGGTACTTCCAACACGCAGGTAAACGCCATAGTAAACTCCGTACAAAAAACCGTTAGCAAAGCACTGCAAGATAAACCATGGCATATTGAGGGAAGCGAGAATGCAGAATGGGTATTGATGGATTATGTAAGTATAGTGGTGCATGTTTTCCAAAAACATATTAGAGAATACTATGACATTGAGAGTCTATGGGGAGATGCTAAGGCAACCTCAATTCAAACAAATTATTAAATATTAATTAAGTAAGAATGGCGAAGAAGCAACCAAATAATAAAGTTGAACCTAAGAAACCAAAATTTAGCGCTTATTGGATTTATGCCGCTATAATCATCATTTTTTTAGGTCTTAATTATTTTGGAGGAGGAGGATTCTCTGAACCTGCAAAAACAAATCCTGCAGAGTTTGAAACTTTCTTAAAAGATGGCGACGTTAAAAAAGTTGTTATCGTTAACCGAAATCAGGCGAATGTATATTTAACCAAAGAGGCTCAAAATAAAGAGATTCACAAAAAAGCTACAGAACATGAGCTTTTTGAAACCGGTGAAACTCCTGCTTATAGTTTTGAATTTGGAGATCTTCAGAATTTTGAAAACAAGATTCAAGGTATTAAAACCGAATACAATTTAGACACTATTGTAACCTATAATACTCAAACCAACGTTTGGGGAGATATTTTACTTACGCTGTTACCATTTCATTTTAATTATAGGGATCTGGATCTTTATCATGAGAAAAATGAGTTCTGGTGGTAGTGGAGGTCCTGGAGGACAGATCTTTAATATTGGAAAATCTAAAGCAAAATTATTCGATCAGAATACCGATGTAAAAACCTCTTTTAAAGATGTTGCAGGATTAGAAGGTGCAAAAGAAGAGATTCAGGAAATTGTAGATTTCTTGAAAACTCCAGAAAAATATACAGCACTTGGTGGTAAAATTCCGAAAGGAGCCTTATTAGTAGGTCCTCCGGGAACCGGTAAAACTTTACTTGCAAAAGCAGTTGCGGGAGAAGCTAAAGTGCCTTTCTTCTCATTATCAGGATCAGATTTTGTGGAGATGTTTGTTGGAGTTGGTGCTTCCAGAGTAAGAGATTTATTCAAGCAAGCTAAAGATAAATCTCCATCTATCATCTTTATAGATGAGATTGATGCTATTGGTAGAGCAAGAGGAAAAAGCAACTTTTCAGGATCTAACGATGAGCGTGAAAACACGCTGAACCAGTTATTAACTGAGATGGATGGTTTTGGAACAAATACCAACGTAATTGTTATTGCCGCTACCAACCGCGCAGATGTTCTGGACAAAGCTTTAATGCGTGCCGGACGTTTTGACCGACAGATCTACGTAGACCTTCCAGATGTAAGAGAGCGTAAAGAAATTTTTGAAGTACACCTTCGCCCTATTAAAAAAGTGGCTGAAGAGTTAGATATTGAATTCTTAGCAAAACAAACTCCAGGTTTCTCTGGAGCAGATATTGCTAACGTATGTAATGAGGCAGCTCTTATTGCAGCTAGAAAAGGAAATAAAGCCGTTGGAAAACAAGATTTCTTAGATGCTGTAGATAGAATTGTGGGTGGTCTTGAGAAAAAGAACAAGATCATTACTCCAGACGAGAAAAAAGCAATTGCTTTTCATGAGGCAGGACATGCAACAGCAAGTTGGATGTTAGAACATGCTGCGCCGCTTGTAAAAGTAACTATTGTACCACGTGGACAATCTTTAGGGGCTGCATGGTATCTACCAGAAGAAAGGCTTATTGTGCGTCCTGAGCAAATGCTTGACGAAATGTGTGCTGCCCTTGGGGGTAGAGCTGCAGAAAAAGTAATCTTTAATAGAATATCTACTGGAGCACTTAGTGACCTTGAAAAAGTGACCAAGCAAGCCAGAGCGATGGTAACCGTTTACGGATTGAACGATAAACTTGGAAACCTTACATTCTATGATTCTAGTGGACAAAGTGAATACAACTTCACAAAACCATATAGCGAGAAAACATCTGAACTTATAGATAAAGAGATTTCCCTATTAATCGAGTCTCAATACCAGAGAGCTATAGATCTATTAGAAACTAATAAAGATAAGCTTACTCAATTAGCAGAGATCTTATTAGACAAAGAAGTGATTTTTAAAGATGACCTTCAAAAGATTTTTGGAGACAGACCTTTTGATAAGAAAGAAGAAGTTCCATTGATTACTAAAAAATCTTCAGAAGAATCTTTTCCTTCAGAAGACACAGAAATACCAGAAGATTCTTCTATCAATAATTAATTTTATTATCTAAAGTAAAAAGTCTTAATTTGATGTAACGTTAAATTAAGATTTTTTACCTTTGGGTAAAAGGTGTTATAAATAATCCCCAAATCTCATTATGAGTCTATTTAGAAAATTTCTAAATCCTAAATCTAAATCAGATAAAGGTCAGGACATTCCCGAGAATGCTGATCGGGGGAAATACATGCCTGATGTTAAGCTTCCAACCGATGAGCGTTTTATGCTCAATTTTAAAAATAACGGTGGAAAATTTCTTTATTGCGAAAATGACGATGAAGTTCAGCAAGCCTTTGATAATATACTTTTAGAGAACGATTGGTACGAAAAAGAAACCTGCTGCTTTGACCAGAATTTAAAAAATAAGTTCGATCAATTCAATTTAGATTTTAATAAGTCCGGAAATTCTGCATTTTTTCTTTCAACTTGCGAATATCTTATTGCAAATGATGGTTCTATTTTAATCTCTTCCAATCAAATTAAAGAGGCAAAATTAAATGATCTACCTTTAAATTTTATCATCTTAGCCTCTACTAGTCAGCTAGTTGACACTATTGGAGAAGGCTTAAGAGGTATAAAATTCAATAACAAAGAGCGCATTCCTTCCAACATTACCACCATAAAAAGTTTCGGGACTCAAACAGAAGAAGATTTTATGAGCTATGGAAGTAGCACAAAAAACCTATATTTGCTGCTTAGGGAAGACCTGTAATTTATGAAGGAATCTATTATTAGAACAGTATCTGGATTATTATACATATCCATATTGGTAGTTTCCATACTCTCTTCTGAGCTTGTTTTCATCTCTTTATTCTTTGTATTAGGTTTTGTTTGTCTTCTAGAATTAGAGAAACTATTACATTTAAAAAGTTATGCCATCTATGCTGTACATGCATTGATCTTTTACCTGTTCAGCTATTTAAAATTTAATGCAAATGCTACGTTATTATTGCTTTGCATAACCATATTTGTAAATCTTTTTTTAATTAAAGATTTACTTTTTATAAGAACCATTCCGGTTTTCGAGAAGAAGAAATACATCATTCTTATTTTCTACCTTACCTCATCAATAATTTTTCTAACTCTTATTCCTACTTATACCGGAATTTTTAATCCACAGTTAATAGTTGGGATATTTGTACTAATATGGACAAATGATACGTTTGCATATATTACAGGGAAGAATTTTGGAAAGAATAAATTATACGAAAGAATTTCACCCAACAAAACCGTAGAAGGTTTTATAGGCGGAATGGTTTTTAGCTGTATAGGCGGATATTGTATTTTTTATTTTACGCATTACCTCAATTTTCAGTTCTGGTTGGGATTAGCCATAATATTGAGTATTTTTGGAACCTTGGGAGATCTAATCCAATCTAAGTTTAAAAGACAAGCAGGCGTAAAAGATAGCGGAAAACTAATGCCGGGTCACGGAGGTTTATTTGACCGATTAGACAGTATTATTTTCTCTAGCCCTTTTGTGTATGCTTATTTATTGATAATAAATCATGTTTCATAAAGAAGGATATAAAATAATGAGCATTGCTGTAATTCTATTAATTGCAGTAAATGTGGTATCGTACCTAACCATTAATACCTATTGGGTAAAATTTGCAATTCTTGCCGTTAGTATTTTGCTTTTTTTATTGGTGATTCAGTTCTTTAGAAATCCTAATCGGCCTACGGTTTTAGATAATGCCAATGTAGTTTCTCCGGTAGACGGAAAAGTTGTGGTGATTGAAGAGGTTTTTGAAAAAGAATATTTTAAAGATAAACGCCTGCAAATTTCCATCTTTATGTCTCCAGTAAATGTTCATGTTACTAGGCATCCCGTTGGAGGAAAGGTAAAATTTAGCAAATATCATCCCGGAAAATTCCTGGTTGCCTGGCATCCAAAATCTAGTGAAGAGAATGAAAGAACTACAGTGGTGGTTGAAAATCCTGTAATTGGAGAAGTTTTATACCGACAAATTGCCGGAGCTATGGCTAAACGAATTGTAAACTATGCTAAAGAAGGCGAAGAGGTAGTTCAGGGTAGCGATAGCGGATTCATTAAATTTGGTTCTAGAGTAGATGTATTTCTACCATTGAACACTAAGGTTAATGTAAAACTTAATGATAAAGTGAAGGGCGGAGTTTCTGTAATTGCCTCAATCTAATATAAAGATGTCAGACATTTTGGATCAAAAATTTTTAAAGGCTTACGATATAGCTTGTAATACTACGGATAGATTTCCGCCGGATATTATGTTGCATTTTTATGCGTATTACAAAAGAGCAACTCAAAAGAACGGATTTTATACCCCACGAGATGAGGAAGATCTTAGAAATGGTTTTAAAGCCAACGCTTTGTTACAGGTTGAGAATCTTTCTCCCTTAGAAGCAAAAACAAAATATATAGAAATGGTTGAAAAATATATAGGGGAAGTTTAAACTTCCCCTATATTGTTTTATGCTGTTTTATTATTAAATTATTTTAAAGCATTTAGACTAGCCTTAATAGTTTCAATTTTAGCCTGAGCATCGGCTTGTTTTGCTTTTTCTACTGCCACCACACTCTCGGGCGCATTATTTACAAATCGCTCATTAGAAAGTTTCTTTTCTACAGATTTTAAGAAACCTTCTGTATATTTTAATTCTTCCTCCAACTTTGCAATTTCAGCCTCAACATCTATAGCTCCTTCAATAGGAATAAAATATTCATTAGATTTTACACGGAAGGATAATGTTCCTTCAACTTGCTTATCTACATATTTTAATTCGGAAACATTTCCAAGTTTCTCAATTACAGAGTTAAATGAATCTGAAGAATTTTCATTGTTCAAGAACATCTAAGGCAATCTGATCTTTAAAAGATATATTCTTAGCTTTTCTAATGTTTCTAATTCCTGCAATAACTTCAGAAGCTACAGCAAATTCAGCGATAATATTTTGATCTATTTCAATAGCTTCAGGCCATTTAGAAATAATAAGTGCTTCTTGTTTAGTTCTAACTTTTAAGATGCTGCCAAATCTCTTCAGATATAAACGGAACAAAAGGATGAAGAATTTTTAGATTATCTTCCAAAATTGAAATTACCTCATCGTAGGTTTTTTTATCTATAGCCTCCCCAAATGTTGGTTTCACCATTTCTAACAACCAGGAACAGTAATCATCCCAAACCAATTTATAAGTAGCCATAAGCGCATCACTAATTCTATATTTAGAATAATGATCTTCAATTTCTGCCAGTACCTTAGCAAATTTAGATTTGTACCACGCTACAGCCACCTTAGAAGCCGCGCTGTTGCTCTTTTTCTGCATCTACTTCCCAACTCTTAATTAATTTAAAAGAGTTCCAGATTTTGTTTACAAATCCGCTTCCTTGCTTACAAAGATCTTCATCAAACATCAAATCATTTCCTGCTGGAGAACTTAACAACATCCCAACTCTAACTCCATCTGCTCCATATTGACCAATTAGATCTAATGGATCTGGAGAATTCCCAAGAGACTTAGACATCTTACGTCTTTGTTTATCTCTAACAATTCCAGTTAAGTAAACATTAGTAAAAGGTTTTTCACCTCTATATTCGTATCCGGCAATGATCATTCTTGCAACCCAAAAGAATAAGATCTCTGGCGCAGTAACCAAATCATTGGTTGGATAATAGTAGTTTATTTCTTTATTGTCCGGTTCCAAGATTCCGTTAAAAACACTCATTGGCCATAACCAGGAGGAAAACCAGGTATCTAAAGCATCTTCATCTTGTTTAAGATCTGAAATTTTTAAATCTGTCTTTCCGGTTTTTGTGATTGCCTTTTCTAAAGCACTCTCTATAGTTTCTGCAACTACAAAATCGTCTTTCCCATCTCCATAGAAAAATGCTGGGATTTGTTGCCCCCACCATAATTGTCTGGAGATATTCCAATCGCGAACATTTTCCATCCAATGCCTGTAGGTATTAACAAACTTGTCTGGAACAAGATTTACTTCTTTTTCCAACACTGCATCTAGTGCAGGCTGCGCAAGATCTTTCATCTTTAAGAACCACTGATCGCTCAATTTTGGTTCAATAACAGCACCAGTTCTTTCACTGGTCCCCACTTTATTTATATGTGTTTCGGTTTTCACCAAAATACCTAGTTCTTCTAATTCTTTAACAATGGCTTTTCGAGCATCAAATCTATCCATTCCTTCGTAATGCAATCCGAAGGAATTCAAAGAAGCATCGTCATTTAAAATATCGATCACTTCTAAATTGTGCTTTTCTCCTAAAACCTTATCATTTTCATCATGAGCAGGAGTTACTTTTAAGCAACCTGTTCCAAACTCAATATCTACATACTCGTCTTCAATAATTGGAATAACTCTGTTCACCAATGGCACAATAGCTTTCTTTCCTTTAAGGTGAGTAAAGCGTTCATCATTCGGGTTGATACATATTGCAGTATCACCTAAGATAGTTTCTGGTCTTGTAGTAGCAATTGTTACAAGATCATCGCTACCTTCAATCTTATATTGAAGATAATATAGATTCCCTTGTTTTTCCTGATAAATTACTTCTTCATCAGAAAGTGTGGTTTTAGCTTCCGGATCCCAGTTCACCATTCTATAACCTCTGTAGATCATTCCTTTTTCATAAAGATCTACGAAAACTTTAATTACAGAAGCAGACATATTTTCATCCATAGTAAACTTAGTACGCTCCCAATCGCAAGAAGCACCTAATTTCTTAAGCTGTTCTAAGATAATACCCCCATGCTTATGCGTCCAATCCCAGGCATGTTCTAAAAATTCTTCTCTATTAAGATCGTTCTTATTAATACCTTCTGCTTTCAATTTGGCAACAACCTTAGCTTCTGTAGCAATAGATGCATGATCTGTTCCGGGCACCCAACAAGCGTTAAATCCTTTAAGTCTAGCCCTTCTAATTAGCACATCCTGCAGTGTATTATTAAGCATGTGCCCCATGTGCAATACCCCAGTAACGTTGGGAGGAGGAATAACAATAGTATAAGGTGTTCTTTCATCTACTTCAGAATGAAAATAACCATTCTCCATCCAGTAGTTATACCACTTTTCTTCAACCTTCTTGGTATCGTATTTTTGAGCTATTGCCATCTTTGGTCTAATTTTTGAAAATATTTGCAAAAGTACTTATAAGTTGAGGATTATAAAAGAAGTTGTTTTGGTTATATATTTTTGAGTTAAGCCCAAACGCTTTACCTTTACTAAACAAAATCTAAGAATTATGAAAACGTATGTTTCAATTTTAATATTCTTGTTGGCTGGTCTTGGTACCATCTCAGCACAGAATGCACCAAAATTTGAATTTAAAGCTGAAGTAATTGACTTTGGCGACATTCAAAAAGGTAGCGAAGGAACGCGTGTCTTTGAATTTAAAAATATTGGAGACACTCCATTAATTATAGAAAATGTGTATTCTAGTTGTGGCTGTACCGTTCCTACCTGGACAAAAACTGCAGTAGCTCCCGGAAAGAGTGGAGAGATTAAAGTTAAATATGACACTTCTATTGTTGGTCCAATTAGAAGAACTATCACCATCTATTCTAATGCCGATGAATCTCCAAAGGCAATAAAGATAAAAGGTAGGGTTTTAGAACCTACTAATTAATTTCCAATAAAAACTCCCTTCAAAAAAGGGAGTTTTTATTTATAACATTCTCTTCAATCTAAAGCTTATAGTAGTGTCTAAAAGTCCTCTTTGAATTTTAAGCTTAATTTTCTTTCCATCTTCAGAACTTAGCAACTCATAAATTTCTGGAAGTGAATAATTATAAGAAGGTCTCCTATTGATCTCTAATAAAATATCATTCTTTTGTAATCCAGCTAATTCTGCTGGAGAACTCTGGTCTAATCTCAACAATTTTATACTGAGGCTCTAATTTAAATTTTACTTTAACTGTACTTTCAAAGACAACTATACTTTGATCTGAATTATCCTTCTTTTCGATACCAGTTCCATTACCTGGGACTGTCTCCTTTACCACGGTATAACCATCATGTGCCACAACAATTCCACTCATGTCATACTCAAAGGGTTCCTTAAAATTCCTATTGGGTTTTAAACTCACCATATTGCGAGAATAATCGAAAATCACATCAAATCTCTTTAAAATTTTAGCTCCTATACTGCCATTCTTAGTATCATAGCTTTTTAAGCCTTTTATATATAATGTATCGGGAAAACTAGCAGTTACATCCTTAAACTGATATTTGCCCAGTTCAATCTTATCTACCCTACTTCGTGCTCCATAAACGCTTCCTCCCATTCCGAATCCTAAGAAATCATCAAAATGTTTTTCGGGTACTTTAATTCCTAGCTCTTGATTGACAAAAACCCACATAGCATCTCCAGAACCACTATCTATTAAATAAGTTAGCGGTAATTCTTTACCATTTATACTTGTAAGAACATCTAAATAAGGTTTATTTTTTGAGAAAGAGAGTGGTAATTCCTCACACCTTCTACACTTTTTTGGTGAATAACTATTTTTATTATAAACGGTAAGTTTTTCTTTTGGGTAATTAAATTCCAGTACAAAATCTTTAAAATAATCATAACCAATAATACCATTTACAGGAATACCTAGTCTATTAGAGAGGTTCATAGTATAATCAAACGAGATATAAATAGAAAGATCTGTGGAGTAAGATTCACCAATTTCCATAGAATTACCTGTAGATTTTAAAGCTCTAATAGGGTCTCCTTCTCCTATGCCTCGCAGGTAAATAACGCTTGCATTTTCAACTTGTAAAGAATCTTCTTTATCTAAACTGAATAAAATAGTAGAATCTACGCCGGTATCAAGTAGAAAGGAGAGTTCTACTCCATTAAGTTTAACAGGAATTATAACAAGATCACTTACTAATTGAAAAGGAAGTTCAAATTTTGACTTGTCATCTTTAATATTAAAATTATTCTGAGAGTACCCAACCCCCTTGAGGGATAAAAAAATCATCAAAAAACAGATCGCTTTTTTCAATTTTTATTTCAAATTACGAAAATTCCGGTGATAATTGATATTTAGAAGGAATAGAATCTGCATTTAATTTTGCACTTTTGCACTGAAAAAATTTATTATTATGCCTACAATTTCAGCCAAAGGTCATTCAATGCCAGAATCACCTATAAGAAAATTAGTTCCATTTGCAGAAGAAGCTACTAGAAAAGGTAGAAAGATCTATCAATTGAATATTGGCCAACCCGATATAAAAACTCCTAAAGTTGCTTTAGATGCTGTTAGAAATCATAATATAGAAGTGCTTTCATATAGCCACTCTGCAGGATTCGCCGAATATAGAACCAAGCTAGCTAACTATTATAAGCAAAAAGATATCCCGGTAGATGGTGAAGATATTATTATTACTACCGGAGGATCTGAAGCATTGATGTTTGCCATGGGAAGTATTGCAGATGCAGGAGATGAAATTATTATTCCAGAGCCTTTCTATGCAAATTACAACGGATTTGCCACTGCTTCTGGAGTAAAAATCGTTCCTGTTGAATCTAAGATCGAAAACAATTTTGCCTTACCTCCTATTTCAGAATTTGAAAAACTTATTACAAATAAGACGAAGGCAATCCTTATATGTAATCCTGGAAATCCAACGGGATATCTTTACACCCAAGATGAAATTAAGCAACTGGCAGCTATTGCCTTAAAGCATGATATCTTTTTAGTGTCAGATGAAGTTTATAGAGAATTTACATATGATGGAGCTGAGCATTTTTCTATAATGAGCCTTCCAGAATTAGACAACCATGCAATCATGATTGACTCTGTATCTAAGAGATATAGTATGTGTGGAGCAAGAATTGGATGTTTAGTATCAAAAAATAAAGAGGTAATCCAAACCGCAATGAAGTTTGCTCAGGCAAGATTAAGCCCACCAACTTTTGAGCAAATTGCAAGTGAAGCTGCCCTGGAAACGCCTCAAAGTTATTTTGATGATGTTATTGAAGAATATTCTACAAGAAGAAACATTTTAATTGAAGGATTAAAATCTATTGAAGGAGTAACGGTTGCGGTTCCAAAAGGAGCATTTTATTGTATAGCGGAACTGCCTGTAAAGAATGCAGATGATTTTGCAAGATGGTTATTAGAAGATTTTCAATTAGATAATGAAACTATCATGGTGGCTCCTGCTGCAGGGTTTTATTCTACGCCAAATACAGGATTAAATCAGGTAAGAATTGCATACGTACTAAAAAAAGAAAATTTAGAACGAGCTATAGAAATACTTAGAGCGGCATTAAAAGAATACAATAAATAGACGAATGAAACTGTCTGAGAATTTTTCTTTAAAAGCCTATAACACCTTCGGAATAGATGTAAAAGCTAAAAATTTTGTATCTGTTTCTTCCATAGAAGAGTTAAAATTAGTCTTACAACAAAACTATGCAGAAGATCTTTTTCTTTTAGGAGGAGGAAGTAATATGCTTCTAACAAAAGATATAGAAAGTACCGTTTTGCATATTAATTTAAAAGGAAAAAAGGTCATAAAAGAATCTAGCGATGAAGTTTATGTGCAAGCTAATGCCGGTGAAAATTGGCATGAATTTGTTCTTTTTACACTTGAAAATAATTGGGGCGGACTTGAAAATTTATCGCTCATCCCCGGAAATATTGGTACAGCCCCTATTCAAAATATAGGTGCCTACGGAATTGAGTTAAAAGATTCTTTTTACTCCTGTAAGGTTATAAATATTCAAACTTTAGAAGAAAAAGAGTTTACGGCAGAAGAATGCAATTTTGGATATAGGAATTCTATTTTTAAGAATGAGGTTAAAGGTAAATACATTATAACTAGCGTAACCTTTAAACTTACCAGGAAGAATCATTCTATTAATACACAATACGGAGCTATTGATGTTGCATTAGAGGATATGGGAATTTCCAATCCAACTATTCAAGATGTTTCAAGAGCTGTAATTAAAATAAGACAAGAAAAATTACCAGATCCTAAAGTTTTGGGTAATAGCGGAAGTTTTTTTAAAAACCCTGTTATACCTAACAAGCAATTTGATGAATTAAGAATACAATTTCCTGAAATGCCCTCTTACAAAATTTCAGAGACGGAAGTTAAAATTCCTGCGGGTTGGCTAATTGATACCGCCGGGTTAAAGGGTTTTAGAGATGGAGATGCCGGGGTTCATAAAAATCAGGCGTTGGTCCTGGTGAATTATGGGAATGCTACAGGAGAAGAAATATGGGCTTTAGCCACTAAGATCCAGGAAAAGATCTTTGACCTTTTCAATATAAGATTAGAAGCCGAAGTAAATATTTTTTAGTAAACTATAAAATTAAAAAATCCCGCCAAAAGCGGGATTTTATATTTTATAGTTTTAATCAATTATGATTTTTTCATCACAACTGCATCAATTTCATGTACAACTCCGTTAGAAGCTTGAATATCTGGCTTAACAATAGTAGAAGTTTTACCATTACCATCTTTCAATACAATGTTTTCTCCACTCATCATAGCAGTAAGATCTGCACCTTCAACAGTTTTCATTACGTAAGAACCATTGTTATCCTTGATCCATTTAGCCAACATATCTGAAGTAATACTATCCTGAACTACGTGATATTTAAGAACAGTTTGTAATTTCTCTTTGTTCTCTGGCATCATTAATTCATCTAAAGTAGCTTTAGGAACTTTTGCAAAAGCATCATCTGTTGGTGCAAATACAGTAAAAGGACCTTCATCTTCTTTCATCATTTGAGCTAGCTCAGCAGATTTTAAAGCGCTTACTAAAGTACTCAACTCTGCAGTTGCCATAGCTTTAGAAGCAATACTGTTAGACTCCATTTGCATGCGCTCTTCATTAGCTTTCATTTCAGCTTCTCTTTCAGCTTCCATTCTTTGCATTTCCATTTTGTCTTTTTCTTCTTGCTCTTTCTTCTTGTTATCTTCACAAGATGTAAAAGCAATTGCTGATAATACAGCAACTATCATTAATTTTCTTAGTTTCATAATTTGGTTTTTATGTTAATTATTTGACGCAATTTAGCACCGATTGCTGATATGTTGCATATAATTCAATTAAAGTTTAGTTAAATATTGTAAAGGTTATATTAATTCGCGACTACTCTTTTCAAGCAAGGTTTTTATTGTTACTTTTGCACTAAGAAAAAAGGTTATGGAATTACTACTTATTACTATCGTACTACTAGGTTTAGCTTTTGCCGGAATTGCCATTAAAATATGGGCAAAAAAGGACGGAAAATTTGCCGGAACTTGTGCAAGCCAAAGCCCATTTTTAAATACTGAAGGAGAGTCTTGCAGCTTCTGCGGAAAATCTCCAGACGAAATGAAAGATTGCTCAAACACATCTAAGGGCAATTAATCTAAATGATAACAATATTATTCTCCCTGTTTTTAATATTCTCTATTGTTAATATTGCTTATTACGCTGGATATTTAAACTTTTCTTCAACCGAAAATAAAACGAGTTCTACCACAAGCTTACCGGTTTCAGTTATTATTTGCGCTAAAAATGAAGCTGAAAATCTAAAACAATTTATTCCTTCCATACTTGATCAAAATTATTCAAATTTTGAAGTGATCCTTATTAATGATGCTTCTTCTGATGACACTTTGGAAGTTATGGAGAGTTTTCTTTTCGACCCGCGTGTTAAACTGGTAAATGTTGAAAATAATGAAGCTTTTTGGGGGAAGAAAAAATATGCCCTTACCTTAGGAATTAAAAAAGCATCGTATCCCTACCTTTTATTTACAGATGCAGATTGCGCTCCAGAAAGTGAATTTTGGATCTCTCATATGGCCGCTGGATTTGTGGAAGAAAAATCTATTATTTTAGGATACGGAGGCTACTTTAAAAACAAATCCTCCTTTTTAAATAAAATGATTCGCTTTGAAACGCTATTAACAGCGGTTCAATATTTTTCTTATGCCAACTGGGGATTACCTTATATGGGAGTTGGTAGAAACTTGGCTTATACTTCTTCAGAATTTTATAATCAGAATGGCTTTGCAACACATTTGCATTTAAGATCTGGAGATGATGATCTTTTTGTAAATCAAGCCGCTACTAAAGAAAATACAAGTATTTGCCTGGAAAAGGATTCTATTACCCGTAGCTGCCCAAAGAACAATTATAAAGACTGGATTACGCAGAAAAGGAGGCATATATCTACTGCCAAATATTATAAAAAACAGCATAAACTTTTATTAGGCTTATTTTATTTTTCTCAATTTTCATTTTGGATACTCACTATATTTTTACTTAGCTTTCAGATACATTGGGAAATTGTTTTAGGAATTCTACTAATAAGACTAATCTTACAGTATACCGTTATCTGGAAATCTGCTAAAAAGTTAGACGAATTAGATCTTGTGTGGTTAACGCCAATTTTAGAGGTATTTTTAATATGTGTACAATTCGGTATCTTTAGCCTTAATCTTTTTTCAAAACCAAATAATTGGAAATAAATTCGGCATCGCTTCTAGAGCATATCAATCAAGCAAAAGAAGGGCAACAAGCTGCTTTTAAATATTTGTTAGACTCGTTTTGGATGGATGTGTATGCATTTCAGATGAAAAGAGTAAGAAATGAATATGATGCTGAAGAGATCACCATTCAAACATTTTCCAAAGCTTTTGACAAATTAGAGACCTTCGATGAAAAATATAGCTTCAAGACCTGGTTAATTACTATTTCTAAGAACATTCATATAGATCTTCTTCGTAAGAGCAAATCTTCTATTAGAGCAAACACAGCAGACGCACCAACAGAAAGGGTGAACAAGATTGTGGATGAAACTCCTAGTATAGAAGATATTCTTATTAATGAGCAACACCTGGCTCAACTTTTAAGCGACATAAAGCAGTTGAAACCGCATTATCAGGAAGTGATTAATCTTAGATATTTTCAGGAAAAATCTTATAAAGAAATCGCCACTTACCTAAAAGAACCAATGAATAACGTTAAGGTAAAATTATTAAGAGCAAAGAAACTATTAGCTCAAATTATCGAAGCTCGAAAAAGCTAAAAATCAGCTTAAACTCTACTTTACTACTCTTATTCAATTCATCATATTATTGTATCTTTGCCGCATAGAATTTTGATATGACAACAGATACTATAGCCCCA
The DNA here is from genome assembly GCA_963816375.1 of uncultured Flavobacteriaceae bacterium. Taxonomy (GTDB): domain Bacteria; phylum Bacteroidota; class Bacteroidia; order Flavobacteriales; family Flavobacteriaceae; genus Gillisia. The sequence goes on along the minus strand of CAWFKK010000009.1, from coordinate 133,274 downwards.
CAAACAAGAACTCCAAAACCTAAATGGTTACGTGTAAAACTTCCTACCGGAAAAAAATACACAGAACTAAGAGGTTTGGTAGATAAATATGATCTTCATACTATTTGTACTTCTGGAAGTTGCCCAAACATGGGTGAGTGCTGGAGTGAAGGAACCGCTACCTTCATGATCTTAGGTAATACCTGCACAAGATCTTGTGGTTTTTGCGGGGTAAAAACCGGAAGACCAGATACTGTAGATTGGGATGAGCCAGAAAAAGTGGCGAGATCTATCAAATTAATGCAAATTAAGCACGCGGTAATAACTAGTGTAGATAGAGATGATCTTAAAGACATGGGATCTATTTTATGGGCAGAAACCGTAAAAGCTATTAGAAGAATGAATCCGGAAACAACTTTGGAAACTCTAATCCCAGATTTTCAAGGAAATGAACGAAACATTGATAGAATTATAGAGGTAAATCCTGAAGTTGTTTCTCACAACATGGAAACTGTAAAAAGGTTAACCCGGGAAGTTAGAATTCAGGCTAAGTATGAACGAAGTCTTGCTGTGCTTAAATATTTAAAAGATCAAGGTATTGCCAGAACCAAATCTGGAATTATGCTAGGACTTGGAGAGCAAGAAGATGAAGTTATTCAAACATTGAAAGATCTTAGAGCTGCAAATCTCGATATTGTGACTATTGGACAATACCTTCAACCAAGTAAAAAACATCTTCCTGTAAAACAGTTTATCACTCCAGATCAGTTCAAGAAATATGAAACTATAGGTTTAGAATTAGGATTTAGACATGTAGAAAGCGGTGCCTTGGTAAGATCTTCTTACAAAGCCCAAAAGCATCTAACATAATTTCCTTTTAATCTCTATGGCAGATAAATTAAAGATTGGAATTAACGGATTTGGACGAATTGGAAGAAACCTGTTTCGACTTCTAATTCAAAATACCGAGATGGAAGTGGTTGCTATTAATGATCTTGCAGACGCCACCACGTTAGCACATTTATTAAAATACGATAGTATCCACGGAAAATTGAATGAAGATATTTCTTCTGAAGATTCTTACATTATTATCAATGGCCGAAAAATTCCTGTTTTAAATGGAGAACATCCTAAAGATATCAATTGGAGCAAATACGGGGTTGAGTATGTTGTAGAATCTACCGGGAAGTTCAAAACCTCAAAAGATCTAGAGGCACATCTTCAAGAAGGAGTTAAAAAAGTGATCTTATCTGTTCCTCCAGAAGATGAGAAAATCAAAATGGTAGTTCTTGGGGTTAATCAGGATATTCTAGATGGATCTGAAAAGATCATCTCCAATGCTTCCTGCACAACTAATAATGCAGCGCCGATGCTGGACGTTATTAATAAAAATTTTGGAGTAAAACACGCCTATATTTCAACGATTCATTCTTATACATCAGACCAAAGTTTGCATGACAGGCCACATCGCGATCTAAGAAGAGCTCGTGCTGCAACTCAATCTATAGTCCCTACCACTACGGGAGCTGCAAAGGCTTTAACAAAAATATTTCCTGAATTAAAAGATGTTATAGGGGGTTGTGGGATTAGAGTTCCAGTTCCAAATGGATCTCTAACCGATATGACACTTAATGTTAACAAAGCAACCTCTATAGAAGAGGTAAATAAGGTATTTAAAGAAGCTGCAGAACACCTATCTTAAAAATTATCTTAGCTATACTGAAGAACCTCTGGTATCTATAGATATTAATGGAGACCCACATTCTTGTATTTTCGACTCGCAAATGACCTCTGTAATTGGGGGCGATCTTATAAAGCTAATTGGCTGGTATGATAATGAAATTGGATATTCCAGCAGGTTGATTGATTTAATTTCTTTCGTTTCAAAGAAATAACTATATTTAACAATTATGAAACGGTAACTTCCCCAATGAAGAACTTACTTTATGTGCTTTTATTTCTGTTTTACTGCAGCAATGTTGCTGGTTTTCAACAAGAAAGTAAAATAGATACTACCGAGGCTAATCTTAAAATTCGCAATCTCCTGGCAGATGCTGAAGCTTCGGTTAATGTTTTAAATTTTGAAAAAGCGCTGAATGATCTAAATTCCGCTTTAGATCTCTCAAAGCAGATCAATGACCAGAAGTATATCGCGCTCTCCAGTAGTATTCTGGCAGAGCTCTTTTACATTCGTCATGACCTGGACCGCGCCAGCACAGAGATTATGCGGGCTATTTCTATTCAGAGAGAGATTAATGATGAGGAAGGCTTGGCCTTTAGTTATCTTACTTATTCCAAAATTTTAAGCATTAATAAAGATTATGCTCAGGCCTATAAATACCTTACGCTAGCTGAACAATATTATGAAAAGAATGAGAATGAGGAGAACTTAGGTTTGGTTAATCTCAATCGAGGCATAGTTAGAATCTTAGAAAATAAAAATACAGAAGCCCAGAAACTGGCACTTTCAGACTTTAGAAATGCAGAGGTTTATTTAACAGATTCTAACAATAAATATGAAATTTCAAGACTTCATTATTATCTAGCGCGGGTTTACACACTTCAGAATGAATTAGCGCAAGCTGAAAAAGAATCTTTACAATCCTTTTCTATTGCCAAAAAATTCGGTTTTGGAAGTATGGTTATGAGCAATAATCGACTTTTGAGCCGAAATAAAAGAGAAGCAAGGTAATTATGAAAGTTCTTTAAATTATTTAAAAGAAAGCAACGAAGCGAGAGATTCCATTTTCGATATGAATAAGGAGGCTTTAGCACAAGAAGCAAGTACAAGATACGGGGTAGATGCCATGCGCACCAGCTTGACAGAACTTGCCAAGCAAAATGCTGAACAAGAGCGTTCCTTAAAGGTTAATAAATTAACCACCATTTTAAGTGTGGCCTTAATCACGATTTTATCGCTACTTACACTATCTCTATATAAGAACAATAATTTACGAGCCAGAGCAAATGATTTGCTTCAGAAAAAGAATGACGAACTAACTATTGCTAAAGAAAATGCTGAAAAAGCATCTTTAGCAAAAGCACAATTCTTATCTACAATAACTCATGAGCTTAGAACTCCGCTCTATGCTGTTACGGGTTTAACCCACTTATTGCTAGAAGAAAGTCCTACAGAAAATCAAAAAGAGCATTTAAATTCTCTTAAATTTTCAGGAGAATACTTACTTTCTCTTATCAACAACATATTAGACCTTAACAAATTGGAGGCTAAAAAGGTGGAAGTTCTGGAAACATCTTTCAACTTAGAAAAGCGTATTTCTGATGTCTTGATTGCTCTTAAAAATTCAGCCGATAATAAGAATACCAAATTTCACTTAGAATTTGATAAAGGAATTCCTAAAAAGCTTAAAGGAGATCCTCTTAAAATCTCTCAAATCCTTATCAATCTTATTGGGAACTCTATAAAATTCACCGAAAATGGGGATATCTGGATACGGGTGAATAAAACCAAACAACAAGATCAATTTGTGTATTTACATTTTGAAATTGAAGATAATGGCGAGGGTATTTCTAAAGAAAAACAAAGCAGTATTTTCGAAAATTTCACGCAAGGCTCTACTCAGATCAACCGTAAATTTGGCGGAACAGGACTTGGTCTTTCTATAGTTAAGAACTTATTGAACTTGATGAATAGCGATGTTCACTTAACAAGTGAGCTTGGAAAAGGTTCTTCTTTTACTTTCGATCTTAAGTTTGAAGCTTTTGAATCTCCTTTTGCTACAGATAATATTGTGGAAGATAGCACCAAACCTTCAGTGCCACTTTCTAATGATATTATGCACAATAAAAAGATCTTAATAGTAGAAGACAACAAGATCAACCAGATGATTACCAGAAAGATCTTAGAGAAACACCAGGTTATTTGTGATGTTGCAGATAATGGAACCATCGCTATAGAAAAGGTAAAGAATAATCCTTTCGATTTGATCTTGATGGATATTCACATGCCCGGAATTAGTGGAATTGAGGCAACAGTGGAGATTCGTAAATTCGACAATCAAATTCCAATTGTAGCTTTAACCGCTGTAACTTTAGATGAAAATTTAGATGAATTCTATTTAAATGGATTTACAGATATCATCCCGAAACCTTACAAAACAGAAGAGTTCTTCAGCAAAATAAATTATCATTTATCAACTAGCAATGTTCAGGTCTAGGTTTGGCATGCTGTTTGAAAACAATGAGCTAGTAAAATTATATATCAATAAAGATTCTATATAGTTTGAATTAGCCAAAATAAAAAGGGATGCAGAGTGCATCCCTTTTTTATTGCACAAAATTCTCGATAATCTTATCAAATCCTTCTGAATCACTTATCATTTTCATCTTTATAGGTAAGTAATAAAACTCAGGGTGATCAATTTCATTTTTTAAACGCATATAATCTTTCTCTGTAGTTAATATGAAAGAAGATTTAGAGATTTTTTCTATTTCAGCTTTTGAAAAATTGTGATGATCCGGAAAATTTAGATGCTCATAAGTTAAATTCAAACTTTTTAGATAATCCAGCAAAGGCTTAGGGTTTGCAATTCCTGTAACAAGAGTTATTTTCCTATCTTCTAAAAGAGCGATCGATTTAGAATTTTTTGAAGTATAAATTATATCGCTATAATCTATATAACTAAAGAAGAGTTTTTGGTAATTGCGAAGATTCAACTTAGCTCTAATTTTCCTTCTCTCTTCTATACTCAGATCCTTCGGACATTTAGTAACGACAATTACCTTTGCACGTTCAATTCCAATAATTGGTTCTCGAAGATCGCCAGTAGGTAACATAAGATCATCTATATAAAGATGATCATATTTTGTGAGCACAATATTTAATCCTGCCTTCACTTTTCTATGCTGAAATGCATCATCTAATAAAACAACTTCTGCTTGATTTTTATCTTTTAAAATTTCTATTCCATGCTGCCTATCTTCATCTACTGCTACCAATACCTCTTTAAATTTGGTTTTAAACTGAAGAGGCTCATCCCCTACTTCTGCTGCATTTTCATCTCCTTTTAGTAAAATAAAACCTTTGGTATTTCTTCCATATCCTCTGCTAAGGGTTGCTGACTCTATACTTTGAAGAGAGCAACGTAAGCAAATATTCGATCATTGGAGTTTTTCCCGTACCTCCCACACTTAGATTTCCCACACATATAATTGGGATATCATACGCCTTAGATTTCAGCAGATTAATATCGAATAAAAAGTTTCTTACGCGAATGATGATTCCGTAAATTACGGCGAAGGGAAAAAGGAATTTTCTAAGGATACTCATTAAGACGAAAGTATAATATTTATATTTGATTTAAAATAATAGCACATGATTATTGCAGAGGTAATAAAACATCTGGAGGATTTTGCTCCTATAGCAACCGCCGAAGATTTTGATAATGTAGGATTGTTGGTTGGAAATAATCAAACTGAAGTCTCAGGAATTCTTATCACTCTAGATACCTTAGAAGAAACCGTTGAGGAAGCAATTTCCAAAAATTGCAATTTAATAGTAAGCTTTCATCCCATTATTTTTTCAGGTTTAAAAAAACTGAATGGATCTAATTATGTAGAACGAACTGTTATAAAAGCCATTAAGAATAATATCGCTATTTACGCAATTCATACCGCTTTAGACAATCATTATCTTGGAGTGAACAAAATGATGTGTGATAAGATAGGATTAAAAAACACCAAGATCCTTATTCCAAAAAAGAAGAGTATTAAAAAACTTACTACCTACGTACCTACTGCTCAAGCAGAAGAACTTAGAAAAAATTTATTTGCAGCCGGAGCTGGTTCTATAGGGAATTATGACGAATGCAGTTTTAATATTGAAGGTGAAGGGAGTTATAAGCCTAATGAAGATTCTAATCCCGTAATTGGCAAAAAAGGAGAATTGCATTATGAAGCAGAAACCCAAATAGGAATAACTTTCCCAGATTATTTGGAAGGCAAAATATTGAAAAGTCTTTTTCAAAATCATCCTTATGAAGAGGTAGCTTATGAAATAATTACGCTAGATAATGCCCACCAACAAATGGGAATGGGCATGATTGGAGAATTTGAAGAATCAAGATCTGAAATGGAACTTTTAGAACATCTTAAAGAGACATTTGGTCCAGGTTGTATTAGGCATTCAAAATTATTAGATAAACCCGTAAAAAAAGTTGCTGTTTTAGGTGGTAGCGGAAGTTTTGCCATAGAAAATGCAAAACATGCCGGAGCAGATTTCTTTATTACGGCAGATCTTAAGTATCATGACTTCTATAGAGCCGAGGAAAAGCTGGTGTTGGCAGATATTGGACATTATGAAAGTGAACAGTACACAAAAAATCTTTTACATTCGTATCTTAGTAAAAAAATTAGTAATTTTGCACTTATTTTAGCGAATACAAAAACCAATCCTATCAAGTATTATTAACTATGGCAAAAAAAACCGATGTTACTGTAGAAGAGAAGTTAAGAGCGTTGTACGATCTTCAACTAATTGACTCTAGAATAGATGAAATTAGAAATGTGCGAGGTGAACTTCCATTGGAGGTAGAAGATTTAGAAGATGAAGTAGCCGGATTAAACACACGTATTCAAAAACTGGATTCAGATTTAGAGGTTATAGATAACGACATTAAGAGTAAGAAAAGTCTTATTGAAGAATCTAAAGCTTCTATCAAGAAGTACAGCGAGCAACAGAAAAATGTTCGTAACAACCGTGAATTTAATGCTTTAAGTAAAGAAGTAGAATTTCAAGAATTAGAAATTGAACTTGCCGAAAAGCACATTAAAGAATATAGAGCTCAAATTGAGCAGAAGAAAGAAGTGATCTCTCAAACCAAAGAGCGTTTAACAGATCGTGAAAAGCATTTAAAGCACAAAAAAGGTGAATTAGACGCTATACTTGCAGAAACTCAGAAAGAAGAGGAAATGTTGGTTAAAAAATCTGATGAGTTCCAAAATCAGATCGAAGAAAGATTGATTAGTGCTTACAAGAGAATTAGAACCAATGTAAAAAATGGTTTAGCTGTTGTTGCTGTAGAGCGTGGTGCTTCTGGAGGATCTTATTTTACAATTCCACCTCAAGTTATTGTTGAGATTGCTGGAAGAAGAAAAATCATTACAGATGAGCACAGTGGTAGAATTTTGGTAGATGAAGATTTAGCAAAAGAAGAACACGAGAAAATGGAAGCATTTTTTACTAAGTTCTAATACTTCAACAAAGTATATTTTTAAGGGATATTCAAAAAGTGACTTACTTTTTTGAATATCCCTTTTTATTTGCCTTGTTTTGATTAACAAGTATTTCACATTATTATAAATTTTAAATTCTAACTTTATTTAAAATTAATACCCTAAAATGATGAAAAACCTGATTGGAGCTGTATTCCTAATATTCATATTAGTAGGATGCAAAAATAATGAGTCTTCTCAAGAATACGATAGTAGCGCAAATTCTGATACTTCTTATTCCATAACCGGAGAATCTACTCGGGTAGAAGAGAAAACAGATACTTTATCTTATAATAATGGAAGAAAATGCTGCTCACAATAAGATAGAATAAGGAAAGTAATTCCACATCAACATCTATTGCAGGGAATTATATTAAACTAGGAGAAGAGTCAGACGTTAAGTGCAACTGTTATTGCCTGGATATTAATTATTCCAATAACTCTGAGTTTTGCTTATCTAAAGACAAAATGTACATCGAAGTGAAATTCGAGAAAAACCAAGACGGCAGCACCAACGTATATTATGTAAACCCTTCAAATAAAAACATTGAAGGAAAAGATATTCCATGGGATAAATTCGATAGAAATACTCCTATAGCTACTATAGAAAATTTATCGGCTAATGAAATAAAATTAGATTGGTTAGGATTTTCTATAAATGGAGACTTAGCTGTAGACTATGCTATCTATGGTAAGAAAACCATGGAAGGAAACTATAAAATTAAGTGAATATGAAATTATCCTTTTTAATGTCATTTGCCGTTTTATTATTATCATGCGGGAATGGTAACACTCAAAACAACACTTATACCTCAGAAGAGTTAAGCACAGCAACACCTGTAGAAGTTCCGGACCAAGATGGCATGCAACATGCTTATTTCTCTAGTGGATGCTTTTGGTGCGTAGAAGCTGTTTATGAAAGTGTAGAGGGTGTAAAAGAAGCTATCTCTGGATATGCCGGAGGCGAAATGGAAAATCCAACTTATGAAAATAGTGATGGTCATGCAGAAACCGTAGAAGTAATATACGATCCTAATAAGGTGAGTTTTGAAACCCTTGTAAAGGTTTATTTTGGGTCTCAAAATCCAACTCAAGTAAATGGTCAAGGTCCAGATATTGGCGTTCACTATAGATCTATAATATTTTATCAAAACGAGGAACAAAAACAAACTATTGAAAAAGTAAAAGCTGAGGTAGGTAAGAATTATGATAAGCCGATAGCAGCAGAAATTTTGCCATTTCAAAAATTCTGGAAAGCCGAAGATTATCACCAAAATTACGAAAGACTTCATCCCGAAAATCCATACATTCAAAACGTTTCAATTCCGAGGATAGAAAAATTCAAAAGAAAATTCCCTGAGCTTTTAAAAAAAGAAACTCATTAAGAAACTTTATAAATTAAAAAAGGAAGCCAAATAGGCTTCCTTTTTTTTATGTTAATAGGATTGATTTATTTAAATACCAATTCGCTTTTATTTAAATATTCTAAGATTTTCGCTTCTACTTCTACACTATCCCACTGTTCTTCAATATTTTTCATTTTCATAACCTTTTCCATGATCGCTCTCTGCTCATCTCCTATTGCTAAAGCTTCGGCATAAGGTCTGTCTGAAAAAGTGACTCTAGAATATAAAGGCAACCATTTATCGGGATGCTTCTCAGAAAATTTCTTTTCAATTTTCTTTTGAAGTAAAAATTTTGGATTGGCAGTTTTACTGCTCATTTCTACAAAGTTTCTGTAACTAAGCTCTGCAATGGCATCTGCATTTGGCTTTCTACTTTCTTGATATTCTTTAAAAATAGCCTCCCAATCATCTTCATATTTTTTCATTAGGTCATCCAAAACAGAAATATCTTCAAACCCTGCATTCATCCCTTGCCCATAAAATGGCACAATGGCATGAGCGGAGTCTCCAACCAATGCAACCGTATTTTCATAGGTCCATGGGAAACACTTCATAGTAACCATGGCGCTAGTTGGATTTTTAAAGAAATCTCGAGTAAGGTTAGAAATATCATCCTTTATATCTGGAAAATATTCAGTAAAAAAGCTTTCTGCCTGACTTTCGGTGGTAATATTTTCAAAAGAAACAGCGCCTTCAAAAGGCATAAAAAGCGTGCAGGTAAAACTTCCATTTAAATTAGGCATCGCAATGAGCATAAACTCTCCACGAGGCCATATATGAAATGAAGCATTATCTAGCTTATGACTTCCATCTGCGTTGGCCGGAATGGTTAATTCTTTATACCCTACATCTATAAAATGTTGAGAGTAGTTAAATCTGCTTTGACGTTGCATTTTATGACGTACTCTAGAAAAAGCGCCATCTGCGCCAAAAACCATATCAAATTCATAAGATTTCCATTCGCTTTTTTCACTTTCTCCCGTATAGATCTTAGCGGTTTCCAGATCTATATCCCAAACTTTCTCTTCAAATTTAAAATTAACGCCTGCATTTTCTGCTAGATCTATCATCTTTCTATTCAGAACTCCACGAGAAATAGAATATATAGCTTCCCCTTCTTTTCCATATTTCTGAAAATAAAGTGGCTTATTATTTACATGCATGGCTCTTTTATCTAGAGGCAGCGCAATCTCTCTAATTTCATCTTCAATATTTACTTTTCTCAAAGCTGCCCACCCTCTGTTAGACATTGCCAAATTTATAGATCTACCTGAAAATTCTACAGTTCTCACATCGCTACGCCTGTCAAAAACGGTGACTTCATGCCCATTTTTCTTCAAATAAATTGCAAGGAGAGATCCTACCAATCCAGAGCCTATTATAGCAATATTCTTCTTTGTTTGCATTATGTCTTTTTTGATTTGTGAGCTTTTAAAAAAATCGACTTTAAATTAAGATTAGCCGAAATTCTCACCAGAGTTGGAATTGGCATGTGAACTGTTAACAAAAATACAGAATTCTGATGAATTTTAAGAATGACCTTATTATTGATCGTTTAATTATTCTTCATTTATTCCTGTTAACATTTAGATATCCCTTAAGCTGCAAATAAAACGCTATTCTTATAAAATTAAGTTAAAACCCGAACCATTTACCATTTGTTTAACAAGCGTTGCCCACATCAAAATGTAACTTTATTTTCAACTAAAAAATCAATTAAAAATGACAGAGGACCAACCCCTTTTGCAAACATATCAACTAGGCGATCTTACTTTAAAAAATAGAGTGGTAATGGCTCCTATGACCAGAAATCGTGCAGATAATAAAGATAATGCACCCACTGCGTTACATGCAAAATATTACCGACAAAGAAGTGGAGCAGGCTTAATTATTACTGAAGGTTCACAAATTTCTGAGCGTGCTGTAGGGTATATTAACACTCCGGGGATTTATACAGATGCTCAAGTAGAGGGTTGGAAAAAAGTAACTACCGCTGTACATGAAGAAGACGGAAAGATCTTTTTACAACTTTGGCATTGTGGAAGAATGTCTCATCCAAAATTTCATAAAGGTGAAAAACCCTTAGCACCGAGTGCCGTAAATCCAAATGCTCAGGCATATACTCCAGATGGTTTTGAAGATACCGTAGAGCCTCAAGCAATGAGTCTTGCCGAAATTAAAGAAACCGTGCAGGAATTTAAAAAAGCTGCACAAAATGCTAAAGATGCAGGTTTTGACGGGGTAGAGATCCATTCTTCTAACGGATATTTGATTCATCAATTCTTTAATAAGAAAGCCAATTTAAGAGAAGATGATTATGGAGGAAGTATTCAGAATAGAGCTAGATTCTTTTTTGAAATCATAGATGCCTGTATAGAAGTTTGGAAAGAAAATAGAATTGGAGTGCGTCTAAATCCATCTTTAAATGATGCTTTTGGTATTACCGCTACAGAAGAAACCATCCCAACTTTTGATTATATCATCAAGAAATTGAACGCTTATGACCTTGCTTATTTACATCTTTCAGAACCATTTACAGATGTTTCTGAAATAGACTATTTAGAACCTAAAATAGCTGAACATTACAGACCTATTTATAAGGGAAATCTTATGATCAATAGCGGGTTTACTCAGGAAAAGGGAAATAAGTTCATCAAAGAAGGAAAGGCAGATCTAGTATCCTTCGCGAAACTATTTATCTCGAATCCAGACTTACCGGAGCGCTTTGCTAAAAATGCCCCTTTAGCCGATTGGAATGAGGATACATTTTATACACCCGGAGAGAAGGGATATACAGATTATCCAAGATATGAAGATGAGAAAAACAAGGTGAAGGCTGAGTAACTTTTAAAAAATATTTAATGTTTGTTGTAATTCGCAACACTCAAATAATATCTAAATTCAGGTCGGTTTTAAACTGACCTTTTTTTTATGAAACACTATAATCAGGAAGACTTACAGAACCTTGAGAAACTATTTCGAGGAAATCTTATAAATAGTTGCACCGGATACAAATCTGCAAATCTTATAGGTACAAGATCCAAAAATGGCGTAGAAAATGTTGCCATTTTTAATTCGGTAAATCATTTAGGAAGCAATCCTCCAATTCTATCTATTTTATTTAGACCCACCACCGTGCTTCGCAATACTTATGATAACATAAAGAGATACTGGTTATTTTACCGTAAATCATATCACAAAGGATATTATTGCACAAGCTCATCATACCTCAGCTAAATATGATGAAACTATTTCAGAATTTAACAAAACGAAGCTAGAACCTACCTACATTAATAATTTTACGGCACCTTATATTAAAAATGCTCCCGTTCAAATTGGCTGTAGTTATTTAAATGAATATCATATCAAGGAGAATGACACCATCTTAGTTTTAGGAAAAATTGAATATTTATATTTAAAAGAGGAGATTGAAGAGGCAGATGGGTGGATAAATCTTGAAAAAGCTGAGACGGTTGCTATAAATGGTTTAGATGCCTACTCCTTCCCTAAGCTTTTAGATAGATTTTCTTATGCGCGTCCAGACCAAGAAATAAGATCTATAAAAAACGAAAATTGAAATTAGTAGAGCTAACGAATTGATCCTTTTTAAAAACTGAAAAATTAATGGAAATTCGTAATGAACTGACTTCCAAAAGAGAACATTAATAGATATTCTAAAAATTTCGCATTTTTTTTAGGATTTAAGTTAAACAGTAGTTAAATTAGATGAGTGTAGATAACAGATTACATAAATTCGTATCAAATTAACTAACCGGGTTCTAGGATTTTAAAGAAAATGAAAACGTTTAACCGGTATTGTTAGCTTTCATTTTTTTTAGATTCTGAATCATTAATTAGCAGCGCGAGTTGCACTAAAAACCAATAATATGAGAGATTTAATTTGGCTTATCGTAGTTTTATTAGTAATTGGATGGCTAATCGGATATTTTGCATTTCCAGATCTAGGAAGCATTATCCACATTTTATTAGTAGTAGCTGTAATTTTAATTATCTATAAACTACTTACCGGAAGAAGACTGTAATAGTATAATAGAATTATTAAAAGCCCTTTGATCTTTCAAAGGGCTTTTTTATTCCCTAATTTTAAGGAAAATAAAAATTGAAAATAGATATGTGGAATTTGAAAGATAAAACCGCTTTGGTAACAGGCGGAACAAAAGGAATTGGAAGAGCAACGGTTATCGAATTTTTAAATTTAGGGGCTAAAGTGGTTTTTACCGCACGTAATGAATCTGATATTCAACAGTTTGAAAAAGAATTACAAGATCAAAATTACCAGGCCACAGGGTTAGTTTCTGATGTATCTAATGCTAAAGACAGAGAATCTGTTAAGAATTGGATCGAAGAACATTGGAAAAAACTAGATATTCTGGTAAACAATGCAGGAATCAATATTCGCAAAAAAGCTTTGGAGTACTCTGAAGAAGAATTTCAGAAGATATTAAGCATTAATTTATCTGCTCCTTTTGAAATAAGCAGATTATTACAACCCTTATTGCTTAAATCTGAAAATGCCACGGTAATAAATGTGGCATCTGTTGCTGCTATACAAGATGTGGGTACAGGAACTCCCTATGCTATGGCAAAAGCCGGGTTACTGCAGCAAACAAGAAGTCTGGCTGTGGAATGGGCTAAAGATGGAATTCGCGTAAATGCAGTTTCTCCATGGTTTACAAAAACTCCGCTTACAGAAGGCTTACTCGGTGAATCTGAAAGAATGCGACCTATAATCGAGAGAACTCCATTAAAACGAGTTGCAAAAGCAGAAGAAATGGCTTCTATAATTTCTTTTCTGGCTATGGAAAAGTCTTCTTACATCACAGGGCAAAATATAGTTGCCGATGGAGGAATGAGTATTAACGCAATTTAATCTCTTTATATTCCTATATTTATTAAAAAAATAAATCGTTATGAAAAAAATTCTATTCCTTTTTGCTTTTACAGCTTTTTTAAGCAGTTGTAAAAATGAAACTAAAACTGAAGAAAATTCACAGACTGCACAAGCTGAAACAGATCTTTCTACCAGCCAGAAAATTGCCAATGCTAATGGCTTCGAAAATTTTGAAAAAGTAAAAGAGATCGACTTTACGTTTAATGTAAAAGTGGGCGATACGTTAAGATCTTCTAGAGCCTGGAAATGGTACCCTAAGGAGAATAAAGTTGCAATGACAGAAAAAGATTCTACCGCATCTTATTACTAAAAATAGCAATGAACTATCAGAAACTGAAAAAGCGATGGATTCTAAATTTGTAAATGATTCTTATTGGTTGCTTTTTCCATATCAGTTAGTTTGGTCTGATGCCAGTTTTACTGAAGAAAAAGATGTAACTGCACCAATAAGCAACGAAAAGATGAATAAATTAACCGTGAAGTACTCAGATAAAGGAGGATACACTCCAGGCGATACCTACGATGTTTATTATGATGATGATTTTATGATAAAAGAATGGGTATATAAAGCCGCCGGAGGTGGTAGAGAAATGGCTACCACCTGGGAAGACTATGAAACTTTTAATGGGCTGAAAATATCAAAAATGCATAAATCTGAAGATGGATCTTTCCAACTTTACTTTACAGACATCAGCGTAAAATAACAAGAACTATGTGGTCTCTATTCCTTTTTTCAGGATCTGACCGAATTCATACATATCTTCAAAAGAGCAGTAAAATGGAGCCGGAGCTAAACGAATTACGTTTGGCTCTCTCCAATCTGTTATCACTCCATTCTCCATTAAATAATTGAATAACTCTTTTCCTTCTCCATGAAGGAAAACAGATAATTGTGTTCCTCTTTCTTTTTGATCGGCAGGAGTAATTATTTCAAAATCACCTTCTACTTCTTTGTCAATTTCATGTAGAATGAATTCTAAATAAGCAACAATTTTATCTCGCTTTTTGATTAAAGCCTCCATTCCAACTTTATCAAACATCTCTAAAGATGCCAAATATGGCGCTAATGCAAGAATTGGAGCATTGCTAATTTGCCATGCATGCGCATTAGGTTCTGGTTGAAATTCCGGTTCCATCAAAAATCTTCTTTCTTTATTATGTCCCCACCAACCTTCAAACCTTGGAATATCTTTTAGATTGTGATATTTCTTATTAATAAAACAACCAGAAGCATTTCCCGGCCCTGAGTTCATATATTTATAACTACACCAGGCAGCAAAATCCACATCCCATTTATGAAGATCTAAATGAATATTCCCTGCAGCATGCGCAAGATCCCATCCCACTTTAGCTCCAACCTCATGTCCGGCTTTGGTTATGGTTTCCATATCTATAACCTGCCCGGTATAATAATTAACTCCTCCTATAAGCACTAGAGCGCACTCCTCTCCTACTTCTTTTATTTTTGCAAGTATATCTTCGGTTCTAAAATTATGTTCGCCCTCACGCTTCTTAATTTCAACAATAGCATCTTTAGGATCTAATCCGTGAAATTTAACCTGAGAAGCAATCATATATTGATCACTCGGAAATGCCTTTTCTTCACAAATTATCTTAAATCGTTTTTCTGTAGGTCTATAAAAAGAAACCATCAGCAAATGCAGATTTACTGTAAGCGTATTCATTACGGTAACTTCTTCTGGTAGCGCGCCAACAACTTTCGCTAATTTTTCAGAAAAACGCTCATGATAATCCCACCACGGTTTATCTGAATAGAAATGACCTTCTACCGCAAGATTTGCCCAGTCTGTCATGATCTCATCTACGTATTTCTTAGCCGACTTTGGTTGTAAACCTAAAGAGTTTCCAGTAAAATAGATCACTTCTTTATTATTCACTTTGGGAAAGATAAACTCTTCTTTATATGCTGCCAGATGATCATTTTGGTCTAATGACCTTGCAAATTCTCTGGTATTTTCGAATTTCATAGAAACTAGTTTTTCGTAAAAATACCATTTAATTTTAGCTTCAAAAAGTAGAACATCAGCTTTTGTACATTCAAATCTTCAATAGGATTTTAGATATGTGTAAATTTGAAAAAAAATAACTCTCAATGCATTTTATTCCTGACGCGCTAGACCAATATGCTGTAGATCATACACAAGCAGAACCTGAACTTTTAGCCAAGTTAACACGAGAAACCTATCAGAAGATATTGCAGCCCAGAATGCTTAGTGGACATTTTCAAGGAAGACTTTTAAGTTTGATCTCCAAGATCCACAGGCCTAAGAATATTTTGGAATTGGGAACTTATACAGGTTATTCAGCTTTATGTTTAGCAGAAGGAATGCAAAAAGATGGAGAATTACATACCATTGATATTAACGAAGAACTTTACGACTTTCAAAGAAAATATTTTGATGCCTCTACTTATTCTAATCAAATCTTTCAACATCTAGGAAGCGCTCTAGAGATCATTCCAAAACTAGACCTGAAATTTGACCTCATCTTTTTAGATGCCGATAAACCCAATTATCCTGCCTATTTTGAAATGATCATGGAAAAAGTAAATCCGGGAGCTTTAATACTTACAGATAATGTACTATGGAGCGGAAAGGTAATTGAAGAGGTTAAAGAGGATGATATTTCAACTATAGCCTTATTAGCTTTTAACGATATGGTGGCAAGAGACGAAAGATTAGAAACTATACTTTTACCAATAAGAGACGGGATAAGTTTAAGCAGAGTTAAGTAAAAGCTTCCCCGTAATATTTTCTGCCTATATGAAGATATAATTTGTAAAATAAAAAGGCAAAGATAACTCCAACCATAGTCCCTACAATAATATCTGAAGGATAATGCACCCCTACATAAATTCGGCTAATTACAAATATGATAGGCCAAATATATAGAAAAAAGATCCATCTATATTTATTTTTCAAGGTTAAGACAAAAAAGGTGGTTACTGCAAAAGATACAGAAGCATGACCTGAGAAAAAGCTATAATTATCTGGAGTTTGTAAAACTCTTATTATCTCCAGAAGATCTGGATTATTATTAGGTCTTAATCTAGAGGATAGACCTTTTACCAAATTGGTAAAAACAAATGTTGCGTAGAAGGTAAATAGAAGAAATGCTGAATTAAATGTGGCTCTTTTCCAATGGTAGCTAAGAAAGTAAATCACGAAAAGAGAAATATAGAGCGGGATCCAATGTTTAATGTTAGTTACATAGATCCAGAAATCATCATATTGTTCTACTCCAAGACTGTTTAAGAATACAAACAGCTTACTGTCCCATTCATTTAAACGTTCTAGCATAAGGCTTAGAATCTTCTTTTTACAGAACCGGTAATTTCTTCAATATCCTCTTTTACCTTACTAATTTCATTTCTAACATCGCTAGAAATATTAGTATCTATACCCTGTTTTTCGGCGCTTTTGGTTATTTCACCTTTAATATCGTTGGTGGCATTTCGAATAGTTCTCATACCTTTTCCTAAACCACGGGCAATTTCCGGGATCTTATCGGCACCAAATACCATGACTAGTATAAAGATTATAAAGCCAATTTCAGCACCACTTATAAATAATGGAAGTGTTATCATGACAGCAAAGATAACGACAAATTTATTTTAAAAAAGAAGCCGACTCGTTAAAGTCGGCTTAATTTTACAAAATGTTTACTTAGAACTAGTTATCAGTTTCATTTTTGAATTTTTCAAACTTGTCTTCTGTGGTATTTTGTGGCCAGCTATTGTTATCTAAGTTCACATCTGCAGTCTCTAAATTAGGGTCTACAACAATTTTTGTGATCTCTTTATCTGATGCAATTGCCTTGCTTACTTCTTTATCATTCTTTCTCCAAACCTGAACTGGATACGTTACATTCTTAGTAGTACCATCTGCATACGTATATTCAACTATTAAAGGCATTACTAAACCGCCCGGCTTGTTAAAAGTAACCTGGTAAAAATATTTAGGATTTTTAAGTTTTGCTCTTTCTGCTGGAGTAAAATTATCCATTAAATATTCGTTTAATTTAGGAGCGTTCTCTAAAGGACTCTTATCCTTAAGGTCTGCATTATATTCTTCGCTTCCCTCTTCTACCACATAAACAGCATCTATACTAGAAGGATCTGTAACACCATATCTTTCAAGCATGGCCTTACCTTCTTTTGTAATTTTATCTGTTACCTGGAATTTCTTAACTTCTTTAACTCCTATGTCAACATTATCAGTTCCGTAGAACCATCCTCTCCAAAACCAATCTAGATCTACACCAGATGCATCTTCCATGGTTCTAAAGAAATCTTCTGGCGTTGGGTGTTTGAACATCCATCTATGAGCATATGTTTGGAAAGAATAATCAAAAAGATCATGGCCCATTACTGTTTCTCTTAAGATATTTAATGCTGTTGCAGGTTTCCCGTAAGCGTTATTACCTAATTGATAAACATTTTCTGGGTTAGACATAATTGGAGCAATATAAGATTGATCTCCTTTCATGTAAGGAACAATTTTAGAAGGAATTCCTCTTCTTGAAGGATACGCATCATTAGGGCTTATAGCCTCCGGATATTCTTGTCCGAATTCCTGCTCTGCCATGTATTGAACAAAAGTATTAATTCCTTCATCCATCCATCCCCACTGGCGCTCATCACTGTTTACGATCATTGGGAAGAAGTTGTGTCCAACTTCATGAATAATTACACTCATCATTCCATATTTCACTCTATCACTATAAGTTCCGTCTTTTTCCGGACGACCATAGTTCCAGCAAATCATTGGATATTCCATTCCTTGATTCTTTGCATGAACAGAGATAGCTTTGTGATATGGATATTGGAAGGTGTGATTTGAGTAAGATTTTATGGTACTTGCAACCACTTTTGTAGAGTAATCTCCCCAAAGCGGATTTCCTTCTTTAGGATATAAAGATTCTGCCATGATATCTTTACCCATTACTTTAACAGCCATCATATCTACAACAAACTTTCTTGAAGTAGCAAAAGCAAAATCTCTAACCATTTCTGCTTTTAACTTCCAGGTTTTCTTTTTATCAGAAAAACCTTTTTCTGCAGCTTCAGCTTCAGCTTGAGTTACGATAACTACAGGCTTATCATAAGATTTTTTAGCTTCTTCATAACGCTTCATCATTTCTTTTGAATAAACGTCTTTTCTATTTTGAATCTCTCCTGTTCCATCTAAAATATGATCTGCAGGAACAGTAATATTTACTTCATAGTTTCCAAAAGGAAGCGCAAACTCTCCACTACCCCAGAACTGCATATTTTGCCATCCTTCAACATCGTTATAAACACCCATTCTTGGGAAGAATTGAGCAATAACATATACATTATTTCCATCTTCAGGAAAATGCTCATATCCAGATCTTGCTCTATCTGTAACGTGATTATTTACATTATACCACCACTTGATGTTAAATGAATAACTTTCTCCAGCTTTTAATGGCTGCGGAAGATCTACTCGCATCATTGTAAAGTTGATCGTGTAAGGCAAAGCCTTTCCATCTTTAGAAACTTCTTCAATATGAAAACCACCATCAAAAGGTTCTTCCATAAAATCGTTTACAAAACTGCTAGATTGCGTTACCGGAGAAACTCCACTTCCATCTTTCAATTTAGCTTCAGAATTTTTAGAACGAATGTTTTGATCTAACTGAACCCAAAGATATTCTAAGGCATCTGGAGAATTGTTATGATAAGTTATAGTTTCATACCCTGAAAGTTTTTGATTTTTATCATCCAACTCAATGTCCATCTTATAATCTGCCTGATTCTGATAATAGGCTTCTCCAGGCGCACCAGCACCGGTACGGTATTGGTTGGGAGTAGAAAATTCTTGATAAAGTTGTCTGAACTTGTTTTGGTTGGTGTGTCCGGCTTGATTTGTTTCCTCTTTAGAAGTAGCCTCGTCCTGGGCAAAAACTCCTGCTGAAAAAATTAAAAAACAAACCAATAGGGTAGATTTAATTTTTCTCATTATTTAATTATTGATTTTAAGATTGCTAAAAATAAGTATTTATAAAGCTTTTACAATTTAATCGTTGAAATTTAACACGTCTTCCAGTTTCCCATCTGCAAGTACCATACTTTTTATTTCTCCTTTATATTCAACATGTACCAGGTTCTTTTGCTCCGGGAATAGATCTGCTAGAACAGCATTTTGAATTTTAATGGATGTAAAATGTGGAACATCAGGAACCTCTAAATAAAGAATTGCAGTATCATTCTCATATTCTTTTCCTAGATAATTTACTTTATAAGTTTTTCCATCTACCTCAACAGTAATTTTCTGTTCTAAATATTTCTTTAGGTAACTGGAAACTTTTTTCTTGTCTTCGTCTTTAGAAAGCACAATGGTTTTATCATATCTTTTTTGAAGAAGGTCTTCCAGATCGTCTACAAAGATCCTTGAGATCATCTGCAGGCTCTTTTCCTTTTCATTGTATTTAACTTCTGTAACGCTCACATAGAATTTATGATTTGCTTTAAAAGAAGTAAGTCCTATTAAGAACAGCAGTAATAATTTATATTTCATGATTTTTTGAAACGTATGAAGATTAGACTTAAAAAATTGCAAATAGTTTAATTCGCATTTATTTTATCCCAAATAACATTCCAAAATTATTGAATCCTAATTTTAATGGCGATCAGACTCTAGTCTGGAAATATGGTTTATTCTTCTTTTTGGAGCTCTAAAAATTCTACAGCGATCTTTTCAAAGATATTGAATAAGATCCAATTCATTCCCGGTTTTTATCACATATTTTAAATTGTGGCTTTCTGCGTGTAATAAACAAATCTATAAATAAGATCTTCGGAAATATGAAGGTTTTCGGTAAAGAATTCCTTAGGAAAAGTTTCTATAGTTGTTTCTACCAAAATTCGTAGATTCTTCATTTGCCTTTACCTGTTTTAAAAATTTCAGTCTGCCCGAAATTGCACTGATTAAATAGATCTACAGGAATTAATCCTTGAGAATGTGTGGCCGAATATATTCGACTTTCAGTTTGGGTTAAAGCGGGCTTTTTAGAAACAGGAAGTCCAAATCCTTCTGCAGTATAGGTTTTAATATTCTTTGTATCCAGACTCAAACTTCCGGTAAGGCCATAATTATTGATATTTACCTCATCTAACTCATTTATATTTTCCTTGAAGAAGGACCTCTAAATAATCCTCTTTCTAAAATATCTTTTGAAATACTACACTCTTCAGTTTATCATATTGAATAGATGAAAATAATAAAGTATCGTTCTCTTCTACTTCAATTTGAAAATTGCCATTTTGAGCGTTAGTAGTTCCTGTTTTCTGAGTTAGATTGATAATATTAATAGAGATCTCACCTAGATTTTTATTTTGGATCTTTCCTTTTAGCAGCACATTTTCTTGTGCGTAATTAGAAAACGAAAGAATAAAAATTAATAGGGAAATATAGAATTTATACATGAAGTTACTTCAGAAAGAATGAAATAGATAAGATTAATTTTGCTCCTTTAATTTTCGATAATTTTTACTCTGATTTATAAAGAAATCTATCAATTCCAAATCATTTTTCTTTTCCTGAACTAAAGCTCCCAACCCATTATCATAAGCATAGAAAATAAAATCATTAATGTAATCATAGTCTATCTGAAGGGTTTCAGTAAAAAAATCATCGGTAAATAGTTTTCGTATCTCCTCAGGATTGCTTCTTGGCATTGGGTACAGTATTAACTGTTTCTCCTCCTTTCAAGCCCAGCAATTTTGCTTGCAAGCAATAAACTAACAATATTAATAGAACCATCTACCCCTGTAGATTCTCCTAAAGCAATATTGGTTGGTTTTGCTTGCGGATCATTTACATCAGACTCAAATCTGGCATTTTTCACATCACCAAAATTCATACTTAAAACCGGAAAATCGTAGACTTTAATTGCTTTAGAATCTACAGAGAGATTACCTGTAAGATGATAATTATTGATATTGACTTCTGCCAATTCATTTACATCTTCTTTTAAGAAAACTTGTAAATATTCTTTATCATAGATCTTTTTAGTAATTGCTATCTTGACATTTTCATAAAGAATAGAAGAGAAAAGTAGCGTATCTCCTTGGCTAACCTGAATTTCAAAATCTCCATTCCTATGATTTGATGGTTCCGGTTTTTTGGGTAAGATTGATAATGTTTATGGAAGTGCCTTCCAGATCGAAAGCATCTATTTTACCTTTTAAGAGAATAGATTCTTGTGCAGATGCAGAATATCCTACAACGAGGAAACATGTAATTAAAAGGTATTTCATATTTACTGATCTTTAAAACCAGTAAATCTTTTTAATTTCTGGCTTGTTGTTTCTTGTATTTCTTACTTTGCTCTACAAGGAAATCTATAAGATCTAGCTCATTTCCCTTTTTCAACATTTGTTCACTCAGCCCATTATCATCAGCAAAATATATAAAATCGTTGATGTTCTCCATTGGAATGTTTAAGTTCTCTCTGAAAAAATCATCATTATAAAGTTTTCTGATCTCTTTATCTATTTCGGCATTTGGAATATCGCTGTAGGGATTGCGAATATCTTTCTCTTTGTTATTGATCAATAACTCCTTAAAAATGTTAACAAAATTAATGCCATTAACTAAACGAGTATCTGTATTAATCATTGCAATATTTCTGGGAGTTGAATTATAATTAGGACCGGAAGATATATCTGCCGTAGCATTCATTAAATCACTACCCTTCAAATTTTTAGCATAATTTCTTGATTCTAATCTATTTACATCTACATTGATGTTCCCCGAAAGATCATAAGGAGAAACCACAACTTCCGGTAAAGGATTGATGACTTCATTTAAATAAATATTCAATTTTTTTGATGAAACCACCGTTTCTCTAATCAATACCGTAAAAGCTTGAAATTGTAAGGAGGTAACTCGAATGCTATCATTTACTTTTACTTTTAACTTAAACTCTCCGTTCTCATTAGATATAGCGCCTCTATTAGAATTTAAATTGAAGATGCTAACGCCTTCAGGATCTTCCTGACTTGGCACATATATAGTCCCTTCAACTTCTACTCTATTATCTATTTGCGCAAATGCAGAAAATCCACTAAAAAGGACGAGCATTACGAGAACTATTCTTTTCATAAACTAAATTTGAATAAAGAAACAAATCCATTTCTTATTAATATAATAAGCTTCGCCTAAACTTTTGTTAAACAACTACATTACTTAAATTTACAAAAAAATAAAATGAGAAATGCTATTTTAGCAAGTACCTCTACCCTACACGGCGAGAAATATCTTGCATATCTTTTACCAGAATTATCTAAACATTTTAAGGATGTAAAAGAACTCGTTTTCATTCCTTACGCCAGACCCGGCGGAATCTCTCACGATGATTATACAAAAATTGTAAAAGAAGCTACCAAAGATCTTCACTTTACGGTAAAAGGACTTCATGAATTTGACGACCCTACCAAGGCTTTAGAAAATGCAGAAGCGATATTCACCGGTGGCGGAAATACTTTTATGCTCGTTGAAAAATTATATAGAAACAAGCTAATGCAGGTTTTAAAAGATCAGATCTTAGCGGGTACTCCTTATTTAGGTACTAGCGCAGGGACGAATATTGCAGGTCTAACCATGCAAACCAGTAATGATATGCCTATTATTTACCCTCCCAGTTTTAAAACCTTGGGAATTGTTCCCTTCAATTTTAATCCGCATTATTTAGATCCAGATCCAGATTCTACTCATAAAGGCGAAACCAGAGAAACACGTATCAAAGAATTTCATACTATAAATACCCAGCCTGTTGTTGGATTGCGAGAAGGTAGTTGGCTAGAAGTAAAAGATGATAGCATAACTTTAAGAGGTAAACTTTCTGCAAGAATCTTTAAGGCCGGAAAAGAGCCAATAGAATTAGAAACCAATAGCACATTAAACGATCTTAATTAAATGGATTATCAAAACATACTTAATACCATTGAGGAGGATCTGGCCCATTTTGATGCTTTTGGGAACGTTGCTTCTTATATTCCTGAATTAGCTAAGGTAGATCCAAAGAAATTCGGAATGCACCTGTATGGAACAGATTCTCAACATTATAGTTTTGGAGATAGTGAAGAGAAATTCTCCATTCAGAGTATTTCGAAGGTTTTCACCCTGGTTATGGCAATGAATATTTTAGGGGAAGACTTATGGGATCGTGTAGATGTGGAACCTTCCGGCGATCCATTTAACTCCCTAACCCAGTTGGAGTATGAGAATGGGGTTCCTCGAAATCCCTTTATCAATTCTGGCGCCCTGGTAATTGCAGATATTTTAATATCTAACCTGGATAATCCTAAAGAAGATCTATTAAAATTTGTTAGAAAAATAACAGGTAATGATAAGATAGATTATGATTATACCGTAGCAGCTTCCGAAAAATCTACAGGATATAGAAATTACGCTTTGGTAAATTACATGAAAGCTTTAGGAAATATTAAAAATGATGTAGAGCCCATTGTAGACTTCTATTTTCACCAATGCTCTCTTGCCATGTCTTGCGCAGAATTGGCAACCGCTTTTATGATCTTTGCCAATAAAGGGAGAATTTTAGATACTGGAGAGAAGATCTTATCTAAAACTAAAAATAAAAGGGTGAACGCCCTCATGCAAACTTGTGGGTTTTATGATGAGGCTGGAGAATTTAGTTTTGAAGTAGGATTACCGGGTAAAAGTGGAGTTGGCGGAGGCATTATAGCAATACATCCGTCACGATATTCTGTGGCGGTTTGGAGTCCAATATTGAATGAAAAAGGAAATTCTGAAAAAGGAATGGCTGCATTGGAGAAACTAACCACTTTAACCGGCCTGTCTATATTCTAGAATTGAAACAAGTATAATATCACTTATACATAATAAAAAGAAAAACCTCATCTGTTAAGACGAGGTTTTTTGAGCGAAAGACCGGGTTCCCTTCGACTACGCTCAGGACAGGCTTCTCACCCTAAAAACGAAGTGCAATAAGAATTATTTTAAAAAGAAAAACCTCATCTGTTAAGACGAGGTTTTTTGAGCGAAAGACCGGGTTCGAACCGGCGACATTCAGCTTGGAAGGCTGACGCTCTACCAACTGAGCTACTTTCGCAAGACTCTGCAAATATAATCCTTAAAATTTCCAACTTCCAAAAAAAATTACAGCTTTTTTAAAAAATGATATCCTTTAATCACATAATCCAGATTCATATAAAATTTATGAGATCTAAAGTTCTGAACATAAGAGTTTAACTCTGAAGTTTCACAACCTCGATCTTTAGCATACTCAAAAATAAAATTGAAAAGTTTCTTACCTATTCCGGTATTTTGCAGTTCAGGATTAATAAAAACGTGATCTACTTCACATGATTTTCCGCAATAATGTCGCGTCATGAACCATAGACCGAAAACTCCCACTAATTCCTTATTTAAATAGATACCAAAACACTCATAATTTTGATCGAACATCTCTTCAAATCTAGATCTTAATAAAGGCTCATCTACCTGATATTCACCTAATTTCTGAACAAAAGGAAGCACTAAATCTATTTGGTTCTTTAAAATCTTGTTAAATGCCAATTCCATCCTGCCGTTTTCTGCAAAAATAGTCATAATTTTAGCTATTGATAATAATTAGATTTTAGACACGTATGAAAAATAAACCAGGAAAAATACAAGACCTTATAGATGCAAATTTTTTAGAGCAACGAAAAGTTTTTCTTTGGGGAGAAGTAAATGATAAAACAGCTAAACACGTAATAGACCACCTTTTATATTTGGATTCTGTTTCTAATGACGAGATTCAACTCTTTATAAATAGCCCGGGAGGTTTTGTAACCGATGGTTTTGCTATGTATGACACGATGAAATCTTTAAAGAGCCCTATTTCTACAATATGTTCTGGACTTGCGGCTTCCATGGGATCTATCCTACTTTCAGGAGGAACCAAAGGAAGAAGATTTATTCAACCTCTAGCAAAAGTGATGATTCACCAACCTAGTGGTGGAGCCAGAGGTCAGGCTTCAAATATAGAAATTCAGGCAGCAGAGATCTTAAAGATTAGAGATATTAGCGCACAAATACTTTCGGATAATTGCGGACAAAAAATTGAAAAGGTCTTGAAAGATTTTAACAGAGATTACTGGATGGATGCTCAGGAATCTATAGACTACGGAATTGTTGACGGTATATACAAACCATAATTATGAGCCAAAAGATCAATCATAAAGAAACAGACGGAAGAGGAATGTTCTTCATGGAAGATGGGGACGGAATTACTTCTGAACTTACATACTCGCTTGAAGATAATGGCATCATGGTTATTAACCATACTGAAACCAGAGAAGCCTTAAAAGGAAAAGGACTGGCTTCAAAATTGGTTGAGAAAACAGTAGCTTATGCAAAAGAGAACGACCTAAAAGTAGATCCTGTTTGCCCTTTTGCAGAGCAACAATTCAATGATAATAAAGCATATCAAGA
The DNA here is from genome assembly GCA_963816375.1 of uncultured Flavobacteriaceae bacterium. Classification (GTDB taxonomy): domain Bacteria; phylum Bacteroidota; class Bacteroidia; order Flavobacteriales; family Flavobacteriaceae; genus Gillisia. The sequence continues at coordinate 107,235 of CAWFKK010000009.1, read as the reverse complement.
AGTAAGGGTTAATTAAATGACTACTACTGCGAATGAAATCCATGACAGTACGAGAAATTTCTGCGGAAACTACGTATGAGATTCGCAGTGAAGTTTTAAGACCCGGGAAACCAATGGAGGAATGTTTTTTTGATGGCGACCATGCTAAAAACACATTTCACTTAGGAGTTTTTATTCAAGATAAATTAATAGGGGTTGCCAGTTATATGCAAAATTGCAACCCCTTATTTTCTACCCCACTCCAGTTCCAATTAAGAGGAATGGCCATTCTTCAAGATTATAAACAGCAAGGATATGGAGCAGCGCTTTTAAAAGCGGGAGAAGCTAGAATTTTTGCTCAATATAAAGATCCTTTGTTATGGTTTAATGCTCGAATTCAAGCAGTTGGATTCTATAAAAAATTTGGATATCAAACTAAAGGTGAAGAGTTTGACGTCCCCGGGGTTTGTAAACATATAGTAATGTTTAAACCTCTCTGAAAATATTAAAAATTAGCGCTATGCCAACCTACAATAACCACATTATCTTTAAACGGGTTATTTTATTTGGGCTTTTGATCTTTTTATTAATTTCGATATCTTCTTGTAAGAACGAGGCTGCTAATAATAAAATTACAAGCGATCCAGAAACAATACCTGAAGAAATTGTTTTGGGTAACTCTAGTTATATTTCTGATTTGCTTATAAAAAAAGATAGCACTCAACTTTTCGAAAAAGACTCTGTTCGGGCTTTTTATAAAGAACGAAATAATCAACCTGCATGGAGTAATTCGTCTTTAAGAAATGCTTTTTTAGACACTTTAAAAAATTCAGAATTTCAAGGATTTTATTTTAAAGATTTCCATGGAGCGCAATTAAAAAATCTATCAGAAAATATAGAAAACAGAACTTCTGAAGAACTTAGCGAGATGGATGTTTTGCTTACAGACGCCTTTCTAAAATTCGGAAAACAGTTATGGTTAGGGAAAACAAATCCGAAGAAGATTCATAAAATATGGGATCTTACCAGAAAAGATATTTCTATAACAGAGTTATTACAGCAAGCCATCTCACAAAATGATCTTGAAATTGCGTTAAATCAACTAAGACCTAAAAACCCAATTTACAAGCAATTAATTAAAGCAGCACAAGAACAAAAAAAACTAATAAATACAGATTCTTCAAAAATCATTAAGATCTCTTCCGGAAAGATGATCAAACCCGATAATAGCGATTCTAGAATTCCAAATATTAAAGTCAGATTACAACAACTTGGCTATTTAAAGAGTATTGATACTTCAAAAACAAATTCTGAGAATACCCTGGAGGCCGTAAAAGCTTTTCAAAAAGATCATGGATTAATGATAGACGGAATAATTGGGAACGCAACAATAAGCAATCTTAATATGACGCCTAAAGATTGGTATGATGTTATTCAGGTTAATTTAGAACGTTGGAGATGGTATCCTAGAGATCTCGGAGAAAATTACATCTTGATTAATGTTGCAAATTTTAAATTAGAATTATTCTTAAATGGAAAATTAAAAGAAGATCATAAAGTTGTGGTTGGCTTACCATCGCGGGAAACTCCTGTTTTTGAGGATGAAATTGAAAATATTGTCTTAAATCCCTCCTGGTATATTCCTCCCACAATAAAATCTAAAGATGTAATACCGGGAGCTAGAAAAGACCCCAACTATATAAATAAAAAACATCTAAATGTAATTTCCAGAAATGGGGAATACCTTGATCCATCTACCATAAATTGGAGCTCCAAAGAAGTGTATTCCTATCAATTCAAGCAAAATCCTGGAAGTGCTAATCCATTGGGGAAGGTAAAAATAAACTTTCCAAATAAACACCTGGTTTATCTTCATGATACAAATTCTAAAGCTTTATTTGAAGATAATGCAAGATCTCATAGTTCAGGTTGTATTAGAGTGCAAGATGCTGTAGACTTAGCTAAACTTTTAGTGAGTGACCAGGAGGCTTATAGTTCAGATAAGATAGATGAACTCTTAGATACGGGGAAGACCAGATATATCAATCTTACAAAACCACTAAAGATCTATATTTTTTACTGGACCGCCTGGCAAGAAAATGGAAAAACTCATTTTACCTATGATATCTACGATAAAGATCCAGCAATTTTAAAAGCCTTGAATTCTAAACCTTAAACTTTGATCATAGAAGAATTAGCATTGTAATTTTTATCTGAAGAATAGATAAATAATACAGATCTATCTTTAATAGTTTCTATAATATCTTTAGTTAAAGCAGCTGGTACCGCAGGGCATCCATAACTTCTTCCCAATCTCCCTACTCTATTCACAAAATCTTTAGTAGCATAATCTGCTCCGTGCACCACTACGTATCTATCTCTTGCATTAGAATTAAACTTTGCCTCTTGGCCATCAATAAACATAGACAATCCATTTTTTCCGAAGTAAGTTTCACCGGTAACATAAAACCCAAGAGAGCTTTGAAGAGAGTTCACTTTATTAGAAAATTTACTAGCAAATTCTCCACCTGTATTTTTACCGTGAGCAACAAGAGTATTATATAGTACGGTATGGTTTTTCATATCCAAGACCCACATTCTTTTTTCTGTAGAAGAAAGAGTGAAATCTATTATAGTTAAAATCTCCTTTTTCACTAATGACTTATCTTCTAACTTAGAATATCCAATCATTCCATATTTAAAACTTTCTAAATTAGGAACACTGGTATTTTTTTCTACAAAATCGTCATAAATCTGATGAATCTTTTCATCAAAAGTCAATTTAGTTGGTTTTGTAATTAAAGCTTCGAAATTATTGGCTTCTGGTTTATTATGGCCATCTAAGGTTGTAAATGCGAAAGAAGTAGTTAAGAATGCAAATACAGTCAAGATTTTGTAGGTCATATAATTCGAGGTATTTAGGATTAATATGTTAATTTATTGCAAAGAGAATACCAACTTACAAAAAATTAGTTTTAATTTCTCTTATGTGAATAATAAGTTAAAATTTTAACATTAAAAGAATATAAAATACTGAATTTCAATTTTTTAATCTCTTGTAAAATTAGACACACAATAATCAAAACGAACTATTTTCCAGTTTATTATTTTGAACAACAAAAATTTTTAAGAATTATTTTACAAAATGACATCCTTAAATTTTAACATATTTTGATATTCATAGACGTTTTTACATGGGTTATAATAAAATCTATATATAGTTGTGGGTTTAGTAACATGCGTAATCGCAAATAATCAGCCTAAACGTTATATTTTAGTAAAACATTAATAACCTTAGATTTACTGCAGCAAAATTTAGTTCTTATCTTTACACCTTATTTAATTCCTTACAATGAATAAAAAAGTAATCCTAATGATATTGGATGGCTGGGGTGTTACCCAAGACCCGAAAGTATCTGCAGTTGCTCAAGCCAATACACCCTTTTTTGATTCTTTACTTAAGAACTATCCAAATGGGGAATTACTAACTCACGGAATGAATGTAGGCCTTCCAGAAGGCCAGATGGGAAACAGTGAAGTTGGACACATGAATTTAGGGGCTGGAAGAATAGTTTATCAAGATCTTGCCAAAATAAATTTGGCCGTTAAAAATAACAGCTTGATTGAGGAACCTGTTCTAGAACAGGCTTTTGATTACGCTAAAACCAACAACAAGCCAATTCATTTTATGGGATTGGTAAGTGATGGTGGTGTTCATTCTCATATTAATCATTTAAAAGGACTACTAACTGCAGCAGATAAGTTTGGGGTAAAAGAAAAATATGTTCATGCTTTTACAGATGGTAGAGATGTAGATCCTAAATCTGGAAAAGGATTTATTGCAGAATTAGAACAGCATTTAGAAAAAACCAACGGGAAATTAGCCTCGATAATAGGAAGATATTTCGCAATGGACAGAGATAAGCGTTGGGAACGAGTTAAGAAAGCTTATGACCTTATTGTAAAAGGTGTAGGTGAAAAATCTCAAAACGCGACTGAAGCAATTCAGAAAAGTTATGACAATGACATAACCGATGAATTTATTGAGCCTATAGTTCTTACAGATTCTAGTGGAAATCCGGTGGCTACCTTGAAAGATGATGAAGTAGTGATTTTCTTCAACTTTAGAACAGATCGAGGAAGACAATTAACCGAGGTTCTTACCCAGGAAGACTATCCTGAATATGATATGAAAACAATACCATTGTATTTTGTTACCCTAACAAAATATGATGATACCTTTAAAAACATCAATGTTGTTTTCAAAAAAGAAAATATAAAAACTACTCTTGGAGAAGTTTTGGAGTATACCGGAAAGTCTCAGATAAGAATTGCAGAAACTGAGAAGTATCCTCACGTTACATTCTTCTTTAGCGGTGGTCGTGAAAAACCATTTAAAGGGGAAAAAAGAATCATGGCTAATTCTCCTAAAGTTGCTACTTACGATCTTCAGCCAGAAATGAGCGCTTATGAAATTAGAGATAAGATCATTCCTGAAATCAATTCAGGAAAACCAGATTTTATCTGTTTAAACTTTGCCAATCCAGATATGGTTGGCCATACAGGGGTAATGAAAGCAGCAATTAAAGCTTGTGAAGTAGTAGACCAATGTGCCAAAGATGTAATTGAAGCTGCTATAGAAAATGATTACAGCGTTATTGTAATTGCAGATCACGGTAACAGTGAAGTAATGATCAATCCAGATGGATCTCCAAATACATCACATACCACGAATCCTGTTCCTTTTATATTGGTAGATAAAGATATTAAATCTATAAAGAATGGTAAGTTGGGTGATATTGCTCCGACTATCCTAGAATTGATGGGGATCACTAAACCCGAATTAATGACTCAAAAATCCTTAATCTAAATTTTATGAAAATGAGCTTTCTTATTATGATCTTATCACTACTAACTGCATGTGGTAATACAAATGATACTACTAAAACACAAAAAGAGCAAGCAGAAGTTACTGCTAAGGCTAAACCAACACCAGTTATACAGAACGGAATGTTAATAGGCGAATTTTCTAAAGAAGATCTTCAAAAAGAACCTTACGCAAATTGGTTCAATAGCGGATATGATAAATTGTCTCCAAATGCAGAAGCGATGGCAACCATAAAAGAAAATATATCTAATTATGAAATAGTTGCCTACATGGGAACTTGGTGTCCAGATAGCCGTAGAGAAACTCCAAAACTTTTCAAGATCTTAGATGAAGCAGGATACAATTTAGATAAGCTTACTATTTATGGCGTAGATCATAGTAAAAAAACTCCTGAAAAAACAGAAGAGAAATGGAACATACAAAGAGTTCCAACTATCATCTTCTTGAAAGATGGAAAAGAAGTAAATCGTTTTGTAGAATATCCAAAACAATCTATTGAAGAAGATATAGCAAAAATTGTAAGTGATAAAGAATATAGCAATTCTTACGCACAGTAAGATAATTACACAATTTCACTTACGAGTAGTAACAATTTTCTTAGTAATTTTGGAGCTATGTTGAACGTTCTTACAATAGCAGTAGATTTTGATGGAACTATTGTAGAAAATAAATATCCTCAAATTGGTAAACCCATCATGTTTGCCCTGGAAAGTTTGAAAAAACTTCAAGAGGAAGGACATCTCTTAATTTTATGGACCTATAGATCTGGTAAAGAACTGGATAAGGCTGTAGAATTTTGCAAAAAAAATGGGATCAACTTTTATGCAGTAAATAAAAGTTACCCGGAAGAAGTTTTTGATGATTCTCAAAGCCGAAAGATTCAGGCAGATATTTTTATAGATGATAGAAATATCGGCGGTTTGATTGGCTGGGGAGAGATCTATCAAACTTTGGGAAAAGAGACCGTCTACCCCAGTAAAAAATTAAAGAATAAAAAGAAGAATCCCGGAAAAGGAGTTTTTAGCTTTTTAAAATTAAAAATATGATTATTACCAAATCAAGAGAAGAGATTGAATTAATGCGAGAAAGTGCATTAGTGGTTTCTAGAACCTTAGGGATGTTAGCTGCAGAGATAAAGCCTGGAGTTACCACGCTTCAACTTGATAAAATGGCAGAAGAGTTTATTAGAGAACAAAATGCCATACCTGGATTTTTAGGAATGTATGATTTTCCAAATACGCTTTGCATGAGTCCTAATGCACAAGTTGTTCACGGAATTCCTAATAATACTCCCTTGGTGGAAGGTGACATAATTTCTATAGATTGCGGTGCGGTTAAGAATGAATATTATGGAGATCATGCCTACACTTTTGCAGTGGGAGAAATTGCTGAAGAAACCAAAGAGCTTTTAAAGGTTACTAAAGAATCTTTATATGCAGGAATTAGCGAATTAAAAGTTGGCAATAGAGTTGGAGATGTAGGATATGCTATTCAAAAATATTGTGAAGATCGCGGATACGGAGTTGTTAGAGAACTTGTAGGTCATGGTCTTGGTAAGAAAATGCATGAAGATCCAGAAATGCCAAATTATGGGCAAAGAGGACGCGGTAAAAAATTGGTTGAAGGAATGGTGGTAGCCATCGAGCCAATGATTAACTTAGGTACAAAAAGAATTAACCAGCTAAAAGATGGCTGGACTATATTAACGGCAGACAACAAGCCAAGCGCACATTTTGAACATGATGTTGCAATTGTAGACGGGAAACCAGAATTGCTTTCTACATTTAAATACATTTATGATGCTTTAGGAATTGTAAGCACAGAAGAGGAACCATTTAGGTCTAAAGTATATGATTAAAAATTTCAGACAAGAGCAGTGGAAAACATGTCATAAAGATATCTGGCAAGATAGATTTGTGTACAAAATTTCTAACTACGGACGCGTGATAAGTTTTGTAAAAAATCCTGAGGGAGAACTTCTTAATGGAGGTAGAACGGCTGGATATTTATCTTTTGTAGTCAATTTAAAAGATGGTAAAAAGAAGAACTATTACTTTCACAGAATAGTTGCCGAATTATTTTTAGAAAGAAAAGAAGATCAGGAATTTGTAATTCATTTGAACTACAAAAAACATGACAATCAGGTTTCTAACTTAGCTTGGGCAACAAAAGATGAATGGGTACAACACCAATACGGAAACCCTAACGTAAAAGAAACCAAAGTGAAACGCAAGCTGAGAAAAATCACTTCTTACTCAAAGCTTTCTTACGCGCAAGCGGTTATCTTAAAAAAGAAATTATTAGATCCAAATAGAAAAACAAGAATTAGAGTGCTTGCAAAACAATTTGGAGTTTCAGAAATGCAATTATACAGGATTAAATCTGGAGAAAACTGGGGTGATATTGAAGTATGATACGCAACATATTTAAATTAACCCTTAACACCATACCTCGGCCGTTACTTATTAGACTTAGTTATCTGGCCAAACCAATTCTTCAGTTTGCATTAAAAGGAGATCGATATCAGGATCCTATAGATGGGAAATCATTTAAAAAATTTCTTCCCTACGGATATGAAAATCAACGGGAGAATGTTTTATCACCCTCTACCCTTTCCTTAGAACGTCACAGGCTTCTTTGGCTGTATTTAAAGAATGAAACATCCTTTTTCAAGAATAACATTAAGGTGTTACATTTTGCGCCAGAACAGGCTTTTTACAAGCGTTTCAGGAAATTAAAGAATCTTGATTATACTACCACAGATCTCAATTCTCCTCTAGCAGATGTAAAAGCAGATATTTGCAATCTGCCTTTTAAAGATAATGAATACGATTTTATTCTGTGCAATCATGTTTTAGAACACATTCCAGATGACACTAAAGCGATGCAAGAATTATATCGAGTTTTAAAACCTGGAGGAACCGCAATACTTCAAATTCCGCAAGAGTTAGATAGAGCTGAAACCTTTCATGATGATACTATCACAGATCCTAAAGAAAGAGCAAAGATCTTCGGCCAATATGATCATGTTCGAGTATACGGAAGAGATTACTTTGATAAACTTAGAAGCATTGGATTTAAAGTGGAAGAAGTAGATTACACTTCAAAATTAACCAAAGCTGAAATTGATAAATACAGAATTGCTTCCGGAGAAATAATTCCTGTCTGTTCTAAATAATACATTTTTAATCTTTCAGTAAAGCTTTATCAAAACCAGAAGAAGTAAACACCTTTACATCTCCATTTTCTTCGGTATAGATTAAATACACATCAACATCCTTCAGTTTTTTCAATATATCTTGAGAACGTTCCAAACCTAAAGCCATAAAAGCTGTAGCGTAACCATCTGCCAAAGTGCAATTTTTAGCAAGTACAGATGCACTTAGTAAATTACTTTTTTCAGATTTCCCTGAGAGCGGATTTATAGTATGAACAAAGCGTTGACCGGTCTTAGAGTCTACCCTAAACTTTCTATAATTACCAGAAGTGGCCATAGCCCTATCTTTTAATTCTAAGGTGGCTTCTAAAGTCCTATTTCCCTCTTCCTGCAATGGATCATCAATTCCAACTACCCACGCAGTTTTAGTAGAGGTGTTAGTTCCTTTTGCTACCAATTCCCCTCCTAATTCTATAAGATAATTTTTTATATTCTTAGAATCGAAATAGTGAGCTATAACATCTATAGTATATCCTTTAGCTATGGCGTTAAAATCTAAAAAGATCTCTGGCCTTTCTTTCTGAATTTTATTATTTGAAGTAAGTTTCACTTTATTAAAACCAACATACTGCAACATAGAATCTATTTGAACCTGGTTGATGCTATCTAAAGTATGATTTGGACCAAATCCATAAGCGTTTACCAGATTCCCTACAGTAGGGTCAAAATACCCGTTACTCTCCTTATATATTTCTTCTGATGTTTTAAAAACTTCCTGAAAATTCTCATCCACCACAACAGTAGAATCTCCAGAATTGATCTTAGAGATATCAGAATCTGACTGATAAGTACTCATAGATTTATTGATAACTGCGAAGATTGAATCTAACCCCTGATTTGCTTTCTCCTGAGGTAATTCCCCAAAATATTTAATATGGTAAGTAGTTCCTAAAGCAGTACCTTCCAGAGCATGCTCACCTTCTATATGATTCTTACAACTTATTAGAAGTAGTACAGATAGGGAAAATAGTAAAGCGTATTTAAATTTCTTGTAAACCATCATAATTAACAATATAATCTTCTTCTCTTGAAATAGGTTTTTCATAATTATTTGAATTCGCAAATCCAACCCCGGCATAGAATGTACGTGCCTTAAATTTTAATCCATGCTCTTTCATGCTTTGCATAAAGATATGATCGTACTCTTTTGGATCGTCAGGATACGTAATTGCTCTCACAATCACAAAATGTAATTTTTTGTCTTTTAAAGCAACAAATTGCGGATTGGATTTTAGTTCACTTTTAATTCCGAGAAATTCAAATCCCTGTTTCTCTAAATCTTCTCCAACAATATTCATTGCCAAATTGTGAAGTTCTTGTTTGCTAAGTTCATTTTCCATAACAAATTCAAAAGTACAACATAAGCGATTGTAAATAAATTTTGGACTAATAAAAATGTATTTTAAAAGTAAAAAGCCACCCTAATAGGATGGCTTTTTTTATTCTCGAAACTTTAAAGATTACCCTCCAAAGTCATCAAATCTTACATTCTCTGGTGGAACACCAAAGTCTTCTGTCATTTTCTCAACTGCCTTGTTCATTAAAGGCGGTCCACAGAAATAGAATTCTATATCTTCAGGCTCTTCATGGTATTGTAAGTAGTTATCTATTACCACCTGGTGAATAAATCCTACAAATCCATCTCCTTCATCATCAATACTTTTCTTTACTTTCCAGTTATCTTCTTCCATTGGTTCAGATAAAGCCAAGTAGAATTTAAAGTTAGGAAAATCACGTTCTAATGCTCTAAAATGTTCTGTATAGAACAATTCTCTTTTAGAACGACCTCCATACCAATAAGTAACTTTTCTACCGGTTTTTAGAGTTCTGAATAAATGATACAAGTGAGATCTCATTGGCGCCATTCCAGCTCCCCCACCAACGTAAAGCATTTCTGAATCGCTTTCGTTAATAAAGAATTCTCCATAAGGTCCAGAAATAACAACTTTATCACCTTCTTTTCTTGAGAAGATATAAGAAGAGGCAATACCAGGATTTACATCCATCCAGCCATTCTTAGCTCTATCAAAAGGAGGAGTAGCAACACGAACGTTCAACATTACTTCTCTTCCCTCTGCAGGATAAGAAGCCATTGAGTATGCACGCTCTACTGTTTCACTATTTTTCATTACAAGTGGCCAAAGTTTAAATTTATCCCACTCATCTTTAAATTTATCTGGTTCACCTGGATGCTCATCTGGGTGAGCAGTGATGTCCATATCTTCAAACTTAACTTCACACTTAGGAATTTCAATCTGGATATATCCACCAGCTTTGTAATCCATATCTTCAGGAAGTTCTACTACAAATTCTTTAATAAAAGAGGCAACATTGTAGTTTCTTACTACCGTAGCTTCCCATTTCTTGATTCCAAAAACTTCTTCCGGAATCTGAATTTTCATGTCTTGTTTTACTTTTACCTGACATCCTAAACGCCATCCGTTAGCGATTTCCTTTCTTGTAAAATGCGGCTCTTCTGTTGGAAGAATAGTTCCTCCTCCATCTGATACTATACATTTACATTGAAGACAAGTTCCACCTCCACCACATGCAGATGGTAAGAACAATTTATTTTCACCTAAGGTTGAAAGCAAAGTTCCTCCAGAACCAACTTCTAATTCTTTTTCTCCATTAACACTTATGGTAACCGGACCAGAAGGAACCAATTTTGCTTTGGCTCCTAAAAGAATAGATACCAGCAAAAGGATCAATGCTAAGAATACAACTACACTTGCTATTATAACTGCCATTGTTTTTGTTTTTCGATTATAATTTAATACCCATAAAACTCATGAAACCTAATGCCATTAAACCGGTGATAATAAAAGTTATCCCCAATCCTTTTAATGGTGCAGGCACATTAGAATAGGTTATTTTTTCACGGATTGCTGCAATAGCAAGAATTGCCAAGAACCATCCCACTCCACTTCCTAAACCATAAGTTACAGCTTCAGAAACAGCACTGAAATCTTTTTGTTGCATGAATAAAGATCCACCTAAAATTGCACAGTTTACTGCAATAAGAGGAAGGAATATACCCAATGCACCATAAAGGGCCGGAGCAAATTTCTCAACTACCATCTCTACCAATTGAACCATAGAAGCAATAACCGCAATAAACATGATAAAACTTAAGAAACTTAAATCTACACTTGCATATTCAGGGTTTAACCATGCTAAAGCTCCTGGTTTTAATAAATATTGATCTAACAAGAAGTTAATAGGTACGGTAATGGTAAGTACAAATACTACCGCTGCACCTAAACCAACAGCTGTTTTAACTGTTTTTGACACTGCTAAATAGGAACACATTCCTAAGAAGTAGGCAAAAATCATATTTTCTATAAAAATACTTCGGACAAATAAATTTACATATTCCATTATATTACTTTTTCGCTGTTGTGCTATTAATGTTGTTCAATCAGTTTACGGTTATTGGCACGTTGTACCCAGATAATAATCCCTACAACGATAAGCGCCATTGGAGATAGTAACATTAAACCGTTATTTTCATATCCTATAGCGTAAAGTCCAGTAGATTCTGCAGCTGTAGCAGCTTTATGACCTAGAATTTCAAATCCCATCAATTTACCAGAACCTAATAGCTCTCTAAAGAAAGCAACAATTATAAGTATTACTCCATATCCTGCTCCGTTTCCTATACCATCAAGAAAAGATTTATAAACTCCATTACCTAAAGCAAAAGCTTCCAAACGTCCCATTACAATACAGTTGGTAATAATAAGTCCTACGAATACTGATAATTGTTTACTTACATCATAGGCATATGCCTTAAGCACCTGGTCTACCAAGATCACAAGAGAAGCAACAATTACTAACTGAACGATAATTCTAATTCGGTTTGGAATCAAGTTTCTCATAAGAGAAACAATAACATTTGAAAATGCTACCACCACCATAACGGCAACTGCCATTACAATTGCAGGTTCTAACTGAACAGTAATTGCTAATGCCGAACAAATACCTAATACCTGAACGGTAATTGGGTTATTGTCGTTTAAAGGATCACTTAATAACTTTCTGTTATTCTTAGAAAGGAAATGTTCTTTTTCTTCTGAATTAGACAAGAACATGATCATTTCTTTTTTCTTAGCTTCTTTTTCTTCAGAAGCTGATTTGATATCTTTTGCCATAATTAATGCATTGCTACTTTAATATCCTGTTGTTTTTTGAAATATGGAAGGTAATGTTTCAACCTTTCAGAGATCATATCAGAAACACCATTACCAGTAATAGTTGCACCAGAAATCGCATCTACCTTATTATCATCTTTATTAGAAGGTCCAACATTTCCTTTTACTACAGAGACTCCAACTAAGTTACCACTAGCATCGAAGATCTTTTCATCTGCAAATCTTTGCTGAAACCATACTTGAGTGATTTCCCCACCAATCCAGGAGTTTCTCCTTTATGATCGAAAACTGCACCTTTTACAGTATTCACATCATCTTTTAAAGAAACATATCCCCAGATAGCATCCCATAGTCCTTTTCCTCTAAGAGGAACTATGTAATACTTCTCTCCATCTACATTTGCCTCGTATAAAGGATAGATTTGCTTATCTACCGGCTTCTTAAGTTCTTTTGCAAGATCTACAGCAAAAGCATCGGCAGATTCATCTACAGTTCCATCTTCTTTAAGAGCGATGGTTTCTGTAATATATTTATTATACAATTCTTCTGCTCCAGCTCTATCGGTTTGAATACCTATAGTTGCCAAGATATTTTGCATCTTTTCCTTTCTTACATTCTCATTTTGCAAAGGCTGCAAAGAGGTTGCTGCAAAGGCTAGTACACTGGCTACCACAACTACCATGATAATGGCGAACATAAAGGTATACCCGTTACTATTTGTTTTATTTACTGATTTTTCTTCCATAACTATACTGCTGTTTTAATTGGAGCTGCCGTATGTGCTAATCTTTTCTTTCTGCGTTTAACATGAGATTCTATCACGTAATGATCTATTACCGGAGCAAATACATTCATTAAAAGAATAGCCAACATAATTCCTTCTGGATATGCAGGGTTAAATACTCTAATCATTACTGCAAATAACCCAATAAGGAATCCATAGATCCATTTTCCTTTCATGGTTTGTGCTGCAGATACTGGATCTGTAGCCATAAATACAATACCAAAAGCTAAACCTCCAATTACCAAATGTTGGTACCAAGGGAAGTTTGTAAGATCGTTTCCTTCTAATCCCATAGATGGAAGTGAGTTAAATATTAATGCCATAACTGCCGCACCAATAAAACCACTAAAGATAATTCTCCAGCTTCCAACTTTAGTTAATATTAAAATCAATGCTCCTGCTAAGATACAAAGTGTTGAAGTTTCTGATATAGATCCAGGAATTACTCCAGAGAACATATCCATAAAATTATATTCTACATGATGTCCTGCCGCAAGGGTACCAAGAATAGTTTCTCCAGAAACACCATCTACTTTACTAGCTTCGCTCACCCATACAGTGTTACCAGACATATAAGTTGGATATGCAAAGAATGCAAAAACCCTGGCTGTTAAAGCAGGATTTAAAATATTCATCCCTGTTCCTCCAAATGCTTCTTTCCCAATAACTACAGCAAAAACAACCGCAATTGCCACCATCCATAATGGAATATCTATTGGCATGATCATCGGGATTAAAAGTCCGGTTACTAAATAACCTTCGTTAACCTCATGACCTCTAATAACTGCAAAAGCAAATTCCAATCCAAGACCAACTCCGTAAGAAACGGCGATCATAGGTAGAATTTTCCAGGCTCCATGAGCAAAGGCTTCCAGAAAAGGAACACTTCAGATATTCAGGTAATTTGGTGTAAATATTGGTAACCACCATTCCACATTCCAAAGATCAAGGCAGGAACTAAAGCAAGAACAACGGTAATCATTGTTCTCTTTAAATCTACTGCATCTCTTACGTGAGCACCTTTTTGTGTAGTATGATTTGGTGTAAAAAGAAAAGTATCTAAAGCATTATATGCCGGAGCGTACTTCTCTAATTTATTCCCCTTATTAAAAGGTTCTTTAAATTTATCTAATTTTTGTCTAATCCATTCCATATTTAAAACTTTTTAACCTACTTCGGTAAGCATTAAATCCAACCCAAGACGTATAATTTCCTGAGCTTCAATTTTTGAAGTGTTAACGTAATCTATCAATGCAAAATCTTCTGGAGCTACTTCATAGATTCCAAGATTTTCCATCTTTTCAATATCTCCCGCCATACAAGCTTTAAGAAGTTGCATAGGATAAATATCCATAGGCATTACTTCTTCCATCTCTCCGGTTACCACTAAAGCTCTTTCCTCACCATTTAAATTGGTAGTAGGTTCAAACTTTTTGTTTGGCATTAACCAAGACAAAGAGGTTTTTGAATTAGAATGAATATTGTTATAAGTAAAAGGTAACCATCCAAACATTCTGTATTTATTTCCTTCTGGAATTAAAGTGACAGAATTTGGATAAAAACCTATATACTGATTGCTTGATAATTTAAGTCCCGTAAGCACATCTCCAGATATCAATCTTACATCTTCTGAAACTGGACCAACTAAATCTGCAGAGTTAGCACCAATTTTAATGTTGTAATATTTTCTGTCTTTAGCTTCGCTACCTGTAACTGCAATGGTTCTATCTGCACGATACTCTCCGGTAAGAAATACATTTCCAATAATTGCAACATCTTCAGCACCAACGCACCAAACACGTTCTCCCCTATTAATAGGATCTAATTTTTGAATCTGAACTCCAACATTTCCAGCAGGATGCGGACCGTTTACTACATGAATCTCAGCGCCTTTTATCCCTTTTAGAATAGAAGCAGAACTTTCATCTACAGAAACGTGAACTTTTCCAGCGGTTAATTTTTGCAACGCATAAATTCCTTCTTGAAAAGCAGCAACTTTATCTTTAAGCACAAAACCTAGATCTGCCGCCAAAGGAGCTGTAGATACAACTGATACAAAAATTGCTTTAGGAGAATCTTTAGGATCTGCTATCACATCATAAGGTCTTTGCTTTATAAAAGCACCACAACCACTTCGTAAGATCCTGTTCTTTACAGATTCAGCATCTGCCGTAGCAGCGTTTAGTTGACCAAAATTCTTATAGGAGTCTGTAGGATCTGCCTCGATTATCACTTCTAGAATACGGCGTTTATCACCACGTTTTACTTCAGCAATAATACCGCTAACAGGAGAAGTAAATCTAACTTCTTCTGAATATTTTGAAAAGAAAAGCTCGTCTCCGGCTAGGATTCTTGCACCTTCCTTAACAACCATTTTTGGTACAACCGCATGAAAATCTGGAGGTTTGATCGCGTAGGTCTTAGACCTTGGGGCATCAACAACTTGTTTTTCCGCCTCCCCTTTTAATCGTAGAGTAAGTCCTCTTTTAATTCGAATGTCTTTTGACATAGGATGGAGTGTATATTAAAATTTATTTTTTATAGTGTGCAAATTTACTAATTTTAACCCTACAACTACCAAAGAATTCAGATAATTTTGGTTCTATTCTTGTTAAAGTAGCTTTGGGTAATTATGAATCTATATTTTCTAATTCCCTGTAATTTAATTTTAAGCAAATGAAAAGCATCTGTTATCTGATATTGATTTTCTTTAATCTTACCGCTGTTGCACAAGTACAGGAAGAAGTTATGCCGCCAGCATATATTAGAAGTATAGAATTCACAGGGAATTCAGATTACAGCGGGAATCCAATTATCTCTCTAGGGGAACAACTTAGCCTAAAATTTGATGACATTATTGGAGATGAAGCCGACTATTATTATTCTATAGAACATTTTAATTATGACTGGACTCCTTCAGAATTAGTGAAATCTGAATACATTAATGGAATTGATAATGTAAGAATTTCTAATTATAACAATTCTTACAACACCCTTCAACCTTACACCCATTATAAATTACAAATTCCCAATAGAGACCTCAATAACTTTAAAGTTTCCGGGAATTATATCATCAGCATTTATAATAGCGCCAAAGAAGTAGTGTTTTCAAGAAAATTCATGGTGTATGAAAATCTTGCCAATGTTGCCGTTGCCATAAAAAGATCTAGAGATCTTAAATATGTAAATACCAAGCAAGTGGTGAATTTTGAGATCAATTCCCCAGACTTCATCATTAGAAATCCAGACAAGACCGTTAAGGTATTAATTCTTCAGAATCAAAATTTAAAAACGGCCATAAAAGGTATTAAGCCGCAATACACAATAGGGAATGATCTTATTTATAAATATGATGATCCAACTTCTTTTTGGGCCGGAAATGAATATTTACAATTTGACAGTAAAGATGTAAGATCTCCAACCTTAAGCATTAGCAGAATAGAGCTGAAAGATCTTTATCACCATTATTTATTCACCAACACATCCAGAGATACAGAGCCTTACACTTATAATCCAGATATTAATGGGCAATTTGTGATAAGAACCATGCAGGGTGAAGATTCTGATATTGAATCTGAATATATTTGGACACATTTTAGCCTTCAAAATTATGATCCTTTAGATGGTGGCAGTTTACATATTTATGGCGCTTTTAATAATTTTGAAATAGATGATTCTACTTTGATGAAATATGACGCAGCAACGGGACTTTATGAAAATGCGCGACTTTTTAAACAGGGTTTTTATAATTACAAATACATTCTTGTGCGAGAAGATGGAAGTATAAATGATGGATTTATTAGCGGGAATTTTGATAAGACCGAAAATGAATATCAAGTTTTAGTTTATTTTAGAGATCTAGGAGCCAGATATGATCAAATAATAGGTTTAGGAAATGCCAATTCTCGAAATATTACTAATTAAACTTATAGGTAGTTTTTAAAACTATGAAAGAAGAGCAGTCAATCACAAAATATCGTGGTACAATTTGTTTGAATTGCAACCACCCTTTAGATGTAAGTGATAATTTTTGCCCTAATTGCGGGCAAACCAATAGTGTTAAAAAATTATCTTTTGATCATTACATCAACGAATATTTTGCTGGTTTTTTTGCCTACGATTCTCGAATTAATCTTACGCTGTTTACACTTCTTTTTAAACCGGGAAAGATTACCAAAGACTATGTAAGCGGAAAAAGAATGCGCTATGCCAACCCGTTTAGGTTCTATTTAAGTGTTTCCATTATTTTCTTCATCATCTTCGGCTTTTCTAATAGTTATGATGGTATGGTAAATACCGAGCCACAATCGGTTTCAAAAGAGCTTTCAGACCAGGAGATTCAAGACTTAAAAAAGGATATAGATGAAATTCCCGGTGGCACTAAAGTAAATTTAGATTCATTAATAGCGCTACAGGATATTAGAGATACGATATCTAAAAAAACCTATAAAGAGAAACTAATAAGTCAGTCAAAACTAGACAGCCTGTCGTTTTTAAATTCTGTAAGTGAGCGAGTGGATCTTTATAACACTTTTCAAGAAGAGACAAAGATCGTATCTGCAGATGTTGCTATGGACAGCCTTCATCATAATCACACCGATTTTAATAAATGGCTATATAAGAAGACCATAGATTTTAATCTTGTAAAAGATAACCCTAAGATATTTGTAAATTATGTGTTGGGGAAAATGCCTTTAATCATCTTTTTCTTTTTACCAATTGTGGCATTATTTATATGGCTGCTATATTGGAGAAGAAAATTTAATTACATGGAACATTTGGTTTTTGTATTTCATGTTCAAAGTGTATTTTTTGTCTTATTAGGATTCAGTTATCTCATAGATGAAATATTTAAGATAGGATTTTTTAGAGGAGCTGCTTTCTTTATCTTTTTGTTCTATCTCTACAAATCTATGCGAAACTTTTATGAGCAAAGAAGATTTAAAACTATTGTTAAATTTCTGATTATAAATGTTATATTCCTTACTTTAGCAGTTATAGCAATAATATTCACCCTATTTGCATCTTTTGCTATGTTCTAATTATGATACAACAGGTAACTAGCGGTATTAAGATCTCTGTAGAGACTAATTTTGAAGGCACATTTTATAAGAACTATAAAATTCACTTTGCCTTTGGATATCGTATTACCATAGAAAATCAAAGTAAAGATTCTGTACAATTAACTTCCAGATTTTGGAAAATTAAAGATGCACTAAACGAAACTGAAATTGTTCAGGGCGAAGGAGTAATAGGAAAAAAACCGGTACTTAAACCCGGAGAATCTCATACTTATAGTAGTGGATGTTTACTAACATCGCCCTTTGGCGCAATGAGTGGCTACTATAATATGGTGAACTTTACCTCCACAAAAAAGTTTAAAGTTTGCATCCCTTCCTTTAAATTAAGCGCAGGATTCGCGCTTAATTAAATTCTTTAGCTAGCATTTGGTCTTCGTCCAGATCTTCATAGATCATTCTTATTTTTTCTGAAGTTTTTATAATTTGAGTAATACTCTTGGTTTTCACAAAGCCACGATCCATTATTAAATTGGTATTTTTATCGCCATTTCCTGCCGTATGATGAAATTTCCAAAGCGATTGCGCATTTAAATCGTTTTCTGATTTAAAATCTTTAAACCATTGCACTCGCTCTCTTTTCATCTCATCTGAATATAAAGGAGAAGATGACCAAATTTCAACATCATTATCTATACTTTCGAATATGTTTTGTTTTACCATCCCAAACCAATTCGGTAAATTTCAATACATCGTTCCAGTCTCCTGCAATAACCGTAAATGGCTCTATATCTTCCAAGTTATAATTTTTGATGGCTTCTTCTAAATTTTCAGCTTTCAAAAGATCTTTTACTACCACTCCCCTACTTAGTCTATAATTTTCCTGCCTCTTATGAATTTTAAATTCTCCATTCAGCAAGCAAATAATTCGGTTTTTACTGCTAACCCCAATCCAGGTACCTCCAGCTTCCGCATCTTTAGGATACATAAGTTTTACACTTTCTTCAGAATAAATTTGAGGATATAGGGTAGATCTTCCGGCTGCTTCATCTCGATTAGATGTTAAAATAAAATCATCATTTTTTGATGAATTCTTAATGAGAGTAACCGTGCACATAGCTATTATTTAAATTTGAATTTAACTTACTTACAAAAATACGTTAAACCTAATCAGTCTGTTTCGATCTGTCAGGTAAAACGACTTAATTTTTTTACCTTTAGCACCATTAAATTGAAAACATCAAAAAAGTATAAATAATTATGGGAAAAGGATTTTTTCAAGTTCCAACAGCTATAAATGAGCCAATTAAATCATATGCTCCTGGAACTCCTGAACGAGAAGAAGTATTACTTACTTACAAAGATATGTGGAACACCAAAATGGATGTACCACTATATATAGGATCTGAAGAAATAAGAACTGGAGATACCACAAGTATGCACCCTCCACATGATCACAAACACGATCTTGGTGTCTTCCATCTTGCAAAGAAAAAACATGTTGAGCAAGCCATCTCTACTGCGTTAGAAGCACGTGAGAAATGGGCAAATCTTGAATGGGAACAGCGCGCAGCTGTATTTTTAAAAGCTGCAGATCTTATTGAAGGTCCATACAGATCTAGAATAAATGCAGCAACCATGATCGGGCAGTCTAAAACTATTTTTCAGGCTGAAATAGATTCAGCTTGTGAATTAATAGATTTTTTAAGATTTAATGTGGAGTATATGGCTCAAATCTATGAAGAGCAACCAGAATCTTCTGCCGGAGCCTGGAATAGAATTGAATATCGTCCTTTAGAAGGATTTGTATATGCTATTACTCCTTTTAACTTTACTGCAATTGCTGGTAACCTTCCTGCAAGTGCTGCTTTAATGGGGAACACTGTAATTTGGAAACCTAGCGATAGTCAGGTTTTTTCTGCTCAGGTAATCATGGAAGTTTTTAAGGAAGCTGGCGTACCAGATGGAGTAATTAATATGGTAATGGGAGATCCGGTAATGATCACCGATACTGTTTTGGCGAGTCCAGATTTTGCTGGGATTCACTTTACAGGAAGTACTGATGTATTTAAAGGAATTTGGGCTAAAATTGGTCAGAACATAGATAAATATAAAACTTACCCAAGAATAGTAGGAGAAACTGGAGGAAAAGATTTCATCTTAGCGCACCCAACAGCAAATGCTAAACAAGTTGCAACTGCAATTTCTAGAGGAGCTTTTGAATTTCAAGGACAAAAATGTAGTGCCGCTTCTAGAGTTTACATTCCAAAAAGCATGTGGGCAGAAGTAAAAGATTATGTTGTAGAAGATGTGAATTCCTTTAAAATGGGATCTCCAGAAGATATGACCAATTTTATTACCTCTGTAATCCATGAAGGATCTTTTGATAAACTTGCTAGATATATTGACAAGGCTAAAAAAGACAAAGATGCAGAAATAGTTGTAGGTGGTAATTATGATAAATCTAAAGGTTATTTTATTGAACCTACGGTAATCTTAACTACAGATCCAAAATACACTACAATGGAAACGGAACTTTTTGGACCTGTTGTAACTATTTATGTATATGACGATAAGAAATGGGAAGAAACTTTGAAGTTGGTAGATGAAACTAGTATTTATGCTCTTACAGGCGCCGTTCTTTCTGGAGATAGATATGCTGCAACGCAGGCTACCAAAGCTTTACAAAATGCCGCAGGTAACTTCTACATTAATGACAAACCAACTGGTGCTGTTGTAGGACAACAACCGTTTGGGGGAGCAAGAGCAAGTGGAACCAATGATAAAGCTGGTTCTAAATTGAATTTATTAAGATGGGTTTCTCCAAGATTGATCAAAGAAACCTTTGTAGCTGCTAAAGATTACAGATATCCATTTATGGGAGAATAATCTCTTTTAAATATTCTAATATTGAAAACTCTCAGAATTTTCTGAGAGTTTTTTTATGCTGTCAATCCAAAAACTTACCTAAGCAACTTATAAACATGTGAGTTGTTTCTTTCAATTTTTTAAAGAGAGTATAAAATCTGATCAATTTTAATGTCATAACCCTAATTTCATCCCATTCAACGAAATTTTCTTAAAATATCCTTAAAATTAGTTACATTAGCTAGTTAATATACTTTACCCCAGTATTTTACAAAGTATATGAGCTTTAAAATTACCCCCAACGTGATTTATTTTTATAAATATTACGACTATGGGAATAAAGCTACTTTCAGTTAGAGCTACTAACTATTTATTTTTTTTGTTTTTTATACTTATTCCTGTTCTAAGGTTTGGGCAAACATGTCCGAGTCAGGTTACTATTTCGGCAAATCCTGGAACTACAATTTGTGCCAATACTTCTGTCACTTTTTCTGCAAATATTACAGGAGGAACAAATCCTACATTTCAGTGGCAACTAAATGGATCAAATATATCAGGCGAAACCGCTGCTACCTACACCCCCTCGAACCTTAGTAATTCAGATAAGATCAAACTTATTGTGAACTCTGTAGATGATGCCACCTGCAGTGTCTTCCAGCAATGCACTTACTATGACCGTGAACCCACAGTTAACACCATCACTTTCTATTAGTGCAACTACAACAAATATTTGCCCGGGCGATAATATAAAATTTACAGCATCTCCTCAGAATGGCGGTACCAGTCCCACTTATATCTGGAAAGTGGATGGGATTCAAAAAGGTACAGGAAGTTACTTTTTCTACCACCGCACTTACAAATAATCAAGTGGTTTCTGCAGAAATGACCTCTAATGCTGTTTGTGTTACTACTGCTACTGTTCAAAGTTCTAATCAAATTACTGTTACCGTTAATCCGGGAACACCAAATACTCCTGGAACTATAACTGGAAATGCTGAAGTATGTCCCGGAACTTCCGAAACTTATTCGATAAATTCGGTTGCAGATGCTACAGAATACATTTGGACGCTACCTTCGGGTTGGTCTGGTTCTAGTACCGGCACATCTATCACCGTAAACACAGGTGCTACCGGAAGTGGAACTATAACAGTAAAAGCAAAAAATAGCTGCGGAACTAGTAGCGCACAACCTTTTTCTGTTACTGTTAAAAGCGGCACTCCTACTACCCCTGGAACTATTTCAGGAAATACAACTGCATGCCCTGGTACTCAGGAAACTTATGCCATAAGTGCGGTTTCTGGAGCCGAAGAATATATATGGACCTTACCTTCTGGTTGGACAGGAAGCAGTTCCACCAATTCTATCACCGTAACTACAGGAACTTCTGGGAGTGGAAATATTACAGTAAAAGCAACAAACTCCTGCGGAACTAGTGCAGCAAAAACCTTAGCAGTGTCTCTAAAGCCAGGAGAACCTGCTATACCGGGAACAATTTCTGGGTCGTTATCTGTATGTCCCGGAACTTCCGAAACTTATTCTATAGCTAATGTAACCGGAGCAACGGAATATATTTGGACATTACCTTCGGGATGGACAGGAAGTAGCACCACGAATTCTATAACTGTAAACACTGGAAATACAGGTGGAAATATTACCGTAAAAGCAAAAAATGATTGCGCTACCGGAAATGAAAAATTATTAGCTATCACGGTAAGACCTGGAACACCAGCTGCGCCCGGGAATATATCAGGTTCAACAGCTGTTTGTCCTTCAACTTCAGAAACTTTCTCGATAGCTGCTGTTACAGGAGCTACAGAATATATATGGACTTTACCATCAGGATGGACAGGAACAAGTACTACAAATTCCATATACAGTTACTACAGCGTCATCTGGTAATGGCAATATTACAGTAAAAGCAAAAAATGACTGCGGAACTAGTACTGCTAAATCTTTAGCGGTTAGCATTAAAGCTCCAGCACCTACAATGACAGGAACAATTTCCGGAAATGCTCAAGTATGCTTTGGATCTTCACAAACCTATACCATTCCCGCAATTGCAAATGCAACAAATTATATTTGGACTGTCCCTTCGGATTGGACAATTAATAGCGGAAGCACTACAAACACAATCAATGTAACCGCCAGATCCAGTGGAAATATCTCTGTAATCGCAAAAACAGTTGTGGAGATAGTACTGCTTCGCTAATTTTGCAGTTCAATCAACTAATGGAGTTCCAGCAACTCCCGGAGCAATAACATCTAACTTAGATACTAATCAAAATATTTGCCCTCCACTTACAGGATTAACTTTTACTGTTCCAGCAGTTCCCAGTGCCATCAGGTTATGAATGGGATTTACCTGCAGGGTGGGAAATAACTATCAGGTGCTAATACTAATTCTATAACTGTAAGAGTAACCGCAAATGCCCCAAAACCAACAATGAAAATATAGCTGTTAAAGCTAAATATTTGTGGTAAAAGCATGCCAATCAAGTACCTTTGGTCAAGTATTACAGTTAACTAATTATATAATTGCAGATTTAGGAGAAGATAAAATAGTTTGTAAAAACAGGATCCCATATATCTATTGATGTATTCGCAAATTTTGGAAATTCTAAAAAGTTAGCTCCTTCTTATGTACTACCACCGGAAACGGAAATTTATGGAGGTATACCTACCGGTAATAATGTGTCTAATAATTTGTAATCTACATACACCCCTAGTGCAAATGATATAGTTGGGCAATCAAATTATTATTAACATAATCGTACCAGCAGCCTAAATGGTGCATGCGGAAACAGGTAGAAGATGAAATGATAATCTATTTTAAACCAGATCCAACTGCAAGTATCTCAGGAAATACTACAATTTGTTCAGGAAGTACTGCTAATTTGTCCATAACAGCTACCCCAAATACCCAGGTTACTTATAAAATCGGTTCTGGCGCAAATCAAACAGTAAACATTGGAGCTAGCGGAACTGCTACCTTAACATCTGCAGTGTTAGCAGCTACTACAACGTATACTTTAGTGAGTGTTCAGAATTCAACTGCTCCTTCCTGCCCAAAACCCTTTACAGGATCCGCAATAATTACCGTTACTCAAAAACCAACCGCCGTAATCTCGTACCCTGGAACACCATTTTGTAAATCCTTAACCACAGCTCCTGTTTCTTTATCTGGAGCCAACGCTTACCAAGGTGGAGCTTATTCCGCGGAGTCAGGATTAGCGATAAATGCAACTTCCGGTGAAATTGATCCAAGTAATAGTACCCCTGGTACTTACACCGTAAAATATACTACTCCAGCCTCTGGAGGATGTGAAGCTGTTTCAGCAACCACTCAAGTTACTATTACCGCCTTGCCTACAGCTGCTATTAGTTATAGTGGCTCACCATTTTGTAAATCCTTAAACACTGCACAATCAGTAAATCTAACTGGTACTAATACTTACACTGGAGGAACTTATTCTGCACCTGCAGGACTTACAATAAATCAAGTTAATGGATCTATAACTCCAGGCACAAGTACTCCAGGAAATTATACAGTTACTTACGAAACTCCTGCTTCAGGTGGATGTGTGAAGGTTAGCACCACTACCACAGTAATTATAACAGATATTTCAACTGCAAGCATTAGTTATGCCAATGCTCCTTTCTGCGTTTCAGACGTGGCTGCAAAACAGGTTAGTCTTACCGGAACTGGGGAATATCAAAATGGAAATTATTCCTCTACTACGGGCTTAACTATCAATTCAACTTCTGGAGAAATTTCACCAAGCTCCAGTACCCCCGGCACTTATACTGTTTCTTATAAAACTCCAGACGCAGGAGGTTGCACAGGTATAACTACAACTGTAGATATAGTTATCACCCAAACTCCTTCAGCCGATATTTCATATAATGGACCGTTTTGTCAGGCAGATACTTCTGCAAAAGAGGTAACCTTCAGCAATACTATTGGGGCTTATCAAAATGGAAAATTTTCAAGTGATGGCACTATAACAATCAACGAAGACACTGGGGCAATCACTCCTAGTGCTAGTCAGACAGGAACTCATCCCGTTACTTATAAAATCCCTGCATCTGGAGGATGCGGAGAAATTACTATTTCAACCGAAGTTACAATTACTCCAAAACCAAATGCCGTTATTTCTTACAACGGCCCATTTTGTACTTCAGATGCTTCCACTAACTCAGTAATATTTAGCGATACTCAAGGAGATTATCTAAATGGAACTTTTAGCGGATCAACAGGATTATCTATTGCCAGTAATGGCGATATTACACCGAGTTCTAGTTCTGCTGGAGAACATACCGTTTACTATACTATTCCTGCCGGAAATGGGTGTGAAGAAGTAGTTGTGGAAACAACAGTTGAAATATTTGAAAAGGTTCAAATTACAAATCAACCTATAAATGTTGGAATTTGCTCAACAAATCCAGCATCTTTTGAGGTGGTGGCTTCTGGCGATAATCTAACTTATGAATGGAAGAGAACCGATGGTGCGGCAATTACGAACGCTACCGGAATAACTACTAATAAATTATCCTTCAGTAACGCCACTGCCACAAATTCAGGGGAATATTATGTGGAAGTTTCTGGTTCATCTCCCTGCAGTACTGTTTCTTCAGAGTCAATAACATTAAATGTTGATGAGAATATTATAATTTCAGAACCTGATGCCGATGAAGTTTTTTGTGATCAGGAGAAAACTGATATAACCTTTATATTTATTGCTCATGCCAATGGTGCTCCACTCGAATTTACCTGGTTAAAAGACAACGTTGAACTTAATATAGTTCCCGGAAAACATGATGTATCTCTTTCTTCCGATACAAGTCCCGAAAAAAATTATACAGGAACTTTGGAGATCAAAAATCCTAATCCAAATGACAATGGAGTTTACGCAGTTAGAATCAAGGGACCTGATTATTTCACCTGTTCTGATGCTACTTCAAAAACATACACCCTAAATGTCAATCCATTACCTCCTAACCCTACTACTGCCGGGGAGATATTTTACTGTCAGGAAGAAACCGCTGTTGCTTTGACTGCAACTGGAGAAGCTGGAGCTACTTTTAAATGGTATGGTTCAGAAACTGGTGATGATCTTATTACAAATTTAGTTCCTTCCACCATTACTCCCGGAACCACATCTTATTGGGTAAGTCAAACAACCATCACTTGTGAGAGTAATAGAACAGAATTAAAAATAACAGTTAAAGAAAAAC
Source organism: uncultured Flavobacteriaceae bacterium (assembly GCA_963816375.1). Classification (GTDB taxonomy): domain Bacteria; phylum Bacteroidota; class Bacteroidia; order Flavobacteriales; family Flavobacteriaceae; genus Gillisia. The sequence continues at coordinate 81,092 of CAWFKK010000009.1, read as the reverse complement.
CAGCTTTACCAACAACCAATCAATCTATTAGTTACTGTTTAAATACCGTGGTTTCAGATCCATTAACAGCAACCGGAGATGCTGCTGCAACTATAAATTGGTATGATGCTGAAACTGCTACCACTCCATTAACTTCTGCACCCGTTCCAAATACAAGTACAGATGTAACCACAAATTATTGGGTTAGCCAAACTCTAGATGGGTGTGAAAGTGAAAGGGTAAAAGTAACAGTTACCATCAACCCCCTTCCAATTTTATCTGCATCTGCAGATCAGGCTATAATTTGTTTTGAAAGTAGCACCAATCTCCAGGCCTCGGGAGCCGACTCTTATTCTTGGAGTATTAAAGATTCAGGTGGATCTGAAATTGGTACCGGAGCAACATTTTCTGTTTCACCAATTGCAACAACCACCTATGTTTTAAAAGGAACTAACACGTCAGGATGTGAAAGCACTGCTGAAGTAACTGTAACTGTAGAAGAAAAATCTGTTGCCGGAACTATTACAGGTCCTTCAAATGTCTGTATTTCTGGAAATACTGGATCCTTAACACTCTCCGGACATCTTGGAAATATAGTTAACTGGGAAAAATCTATAGATGGCAATACCTGGACCCCCATCAATCCAATAAATACCACCACTACTTTTAATTTTAGCAATCTTACTCAAGATACATGGTTTAGAGCAGAAGTTAAAAATGGTACTTCCTGTACTTCTGTAAAATCTGAAGGATTTAAGGTAACTGTAGATCCTTTGCCTGTGGGCGGGAAGTTGACTTTTTCAGGCACTACACTTAATTCTTATTTAATATGCTATAGCGCAACTGGAAGTATCTCAAAAAGTATTGAGCTAAGTGAACAAGTGGGAACGGTTGTGAATTGGGAGCGAAGTAATAATGCAGGTATATCGTGGCTAGTTGTAGGTCACCCCGGAGAAACAACTTTTAGCGATTTTTCTGGAATTACCAGCACTACTTTATTTAGAGTAATTCTTACAAGCGGAACTTGTGGCACCACCACCTCAAAAATTGCCATTGTAAATGTAATTCCTGATGATATAAAACCAAGTCCTGTAAAAGCTGATAAAGAAATAGTCTGTTTAGGAGAAAACGTAAACTTAACTTCAGAAAGTGGTTATGCTAGCGGTTCTTATATAACTTCAGGATATTTTAATAATGCAAACCCTAAAGGCTGGGTAATAGATGGAAATCCCGGGAATAATTTCCCTGCAAATGGAAATAACACAAAACCAAATAGATGGTCTGAAACCAATGATCACCCCTTTGACACTAGGGATGGATCCAAGGTTTTTGATTCCAAAGACAAGAAATTTGCTATTGTAAGTGGGCAAAACCTATCTACTTTAGAAACTCCCATTTTCAACACTTTTGGATTATCTACAGCAACATTACAATTTGATGAAGCTTTTATTATGGGTCCAAATTCTGCCATGAAAATTGAATTATCTGTAGATGGAGGTAATTCTTACACTGTAGTTTTAAGAGACACACCTTATGGATTAAGTGCAGACGGAGTTTATAGAACAAATAATTATGCGAATTTTAGTGGTAGCAACCAAAGTATAGATCTTTCCAATTATGTGGGACAGGCAAATTTAAAAGTGAGATTCACTTTTGATGGAAGGAATGACCCACAAAGAAGTATTTGGGCTATTGACGGGATTACTCTTCCAGATAAACCGCTTAATATAGACATTATCTGGACAGATGAAGATGGAATAACAATTGGAAATACAGAAAACATCACCGTAACTCCAGATAAACCAGGCGTTAACATATATAATGTAACTTCTTATATTGTTTTAGATGATTCAGGTGCCCCTTGCTATAGTTCAGGTGGTAATACTTCAACCGTATCAGTTTTTGCATATGATAATTATTCTTCTACTGCTGAATTAGTTAAAAATCAAAATATCACTTGTGGCATCAACTCGGTTGCACTAGAAGGAAAAATCTTCTCTACTTATGAGAATGATGAAATTGCAAATTTTGCCGAAGGAGATAATTCTACAGTAAAATGGACCATAACCGGAATGACTGCAGCACAATCTGATCCTTATTTTTCAGATCCTAAAAATCCGAATGCAATCTTTACTGCCCCATTTTCCGAAACTCCTTATGAATTGAACTGGACAATTACTCCAGATCCACAGAGTACATGTCCAACCTCATCTACTCCAATTCAAGTAGCGTTTAAGGAATGTACTACATTAGATTTTGATGGTGTGGATGACTATGTAAATCTTGGAGATACTTATACCGGAAATTATAGTATAGAAGCCTGGATTAGGCCTGAATCTCCAAATGGAACAATTATTAGTGGACCGGGCTATGAGCTTTCTTTAGAAAATAACACCCCTAAATTTATTAGTTCTAGCGGAAGCATTAATTCAACAAAACAAGTAGTACCAAACTCAAGATGGTATCATATTGCTGTAAGCAATAATAATATTTACATTGATGGAATTGAAACAGGTACCGGCTCTGGAAGCACTGGAGGCGTAGCTTCCCCAACCTTAGTTGGTGCGAGATGGATTACTACTACTAGCACTCCAGAAAACTATTTTTCAGGATGGATTGAAGAATTGAGAATTTGGGACTCTTCAATTACACAGGATCAGATTAAATTTTTAATGAATCAAAGACTACAGAATAATACCAATATTGGTGTGGAAATTCCAATGACTGCTCCCGGCGGACTTACTTATAACAACTTAGCAGGTTATTATCAATTGATTATTGGCAACATAAGTAGTGGATTTACTCCGGACTTAGCGACTAATGTTATACCCGGCAGATTAAGAAATATGGATACATTTCAAGAAAATACCGCTCCCCTTCCCTATACTTCTAGAATAGATGGTCAACTTTGGTTTACAGACGATACCTGGACTAATTTTCCGGTTTGGGATGCTCCAAATAGCAATGGTATAACAGGAGAACCTATAGAATGGAATATTGTAAAAACATCCCATAATGTTGCTTCTGGAGGTAAAGATATCACTGTATTAGGTTTAAAATCTGATGTAGCAAATAAAACAGCTGTCTATTGCATCTCCAGGCTATACAGGCCCTCCAGAAAATAATCCAGGACAAATATTAGAAGTAACCCATTATTTAAAATTAGATGGGATCATAGATCTAGTAGGGGAATCTCAGTTATTACAAGGAGAAGGAAGTATTTTGGAAGAAGCGAGTAAGGGATATTTGGAACGAGACCAACAAGGAACAAGAAGTAGTTATAATTACAATTATTGGACTTCTATGGTTAGCCCTCAAGGTGGTTCTAATAATTCTAATTATAATATAGCTGGAATCTTGATGAATGGTACAGATTCTAATAATCCATTACCAATATCATTTGTGGGAGGTCCATATGGAGCAGACAATGCTGCAGTAAATACGAGTACGTATTGGTTGTGGAGATTTCATGGTTTGGCAAATGATTACGCTTCATGGATATATTTAGGAAGTACAGGAACGCTTCAAACCGGAGAAGGTTTTACTATGAAAGGTACTTCTGAAACAGCAAAGATAGCAGAAAGACAAAATTATGTATTTAGAGGAAAGCCCAATAATGGAACCATTCAAAATTTAAACTTAAGTACAAACGAAAATTATTTAATAGGTAATCCATATCCATCTTCTATTGATGCAAATGAATTTATATTAGATAATCTCAAACCTCAAGCACAGGGTGGAGCTGCAGGTGGAAGGAATACCAAAAATGTTTTTAATGGGGCCATATATTTCTGGGATCACTTTGGAGGAAACACTCATATATTAAGAGAATACATTGGTGGTTATGCTATTTATAATCTTTCTGGTGGAGCTGCTGCAATTACTAATGACGACAGAGTTAACATTGAAGCAGGAGACGGTTCTAAAATCCCAGAACAATACATTCCGGTAGGTCAGGGTTTCTTTGTAATTACAGATCTTTCAGAAACCGGTGGACAGGCGACTCCTCAAGGAGGTCAAATTGTTCTCAAGAATAGCCAGAGAATTGCAGTAAAAGAAGGAGGCGCCTCAATTTTCTTAAGTCCAGAAAAATTAAAAATTAAAAAAGAACTAGATTCTAGAACCAAAATTAGAGTAACATTTAACTCTCCTAAAGGTTATCACCGTCAGATACTTGTAACTGCAGATGCGCTTACCACAAATGGATTTGATTTAGGTTATGATGCTCCTATGGCTGAGGATAATGTAGAAGATATGTTCTGGGTACAGGATAATAATATCTTGGTGATTCAAGGTGTGCCAAATTTCGATCTCGATCAAGAACTTCCGCTGGGAATAAAATTAAAAGAACAGGGTGAATTCAGCATTCAATTGGATACTATACAAAATTCACCCCGATCAGATTTTAATGTGTATTTATACGATATAACCAAGGATAGTATACATGATCTAAAAGAAACATTATATACAGAAACAGCAGATGCTGGTACTCTAAAAGATAGATTTAGAATAATCTTCTATAAAGAAGAACCTCCTAAAACCGGAGGAGATGAGTGATGAACTAATAGACCTAAGTATTAGACATGGATATACACTTAAGAGAATTACAAATAATAAATTCGCAACTTATACCTATTTCAAAAGTCTATCTTTTTGATCTTAACGGAAAGCTTATTCAGGTATTTGAAAATATAGAAACCGAAAAAGAAGTAAGACTAAAACTTAAGAGCTTTAGTGCTGGGGTGTATATAGTAAAAATGATCTCTAATGATAAGACTATAACTCGAAAAATAATAATTCCGAAGTAATTTATAAGAAAAAACTTACAAAAAAAACGGTGCAGAAGTAAAATATTATTTTTGAATACCCTTGAAAACTTAATTAATTATAATCATATATAAAATTTATGGTTTAAAAACAATGTATTTCATCGATTAAAGTGGTTTTTTATCAAATTAAAATTCGCTAAGTTCTTAATTTATATAATTTTATGGTAATTTTGAGGATTGTCTCAAAATATTCTGAATGGTGAAAATTACCCCCCAAGTAAGAAATCTACTTCTTATTTTATTTTTTATAGGTTATAACTTTACTTTAAATGCTAATAATCTCATTCCCAATATTTCCAGCTTAGAAATTGGGGACAATACTTCTTTGGTTTTATATGGAAAAGAAGAACTAGATTTAAATTTTAAAAATAGCTTTTCGGACAGGCTATTACATAAATTGGAAACTTATTCTCTAAAGAAGGAATTTTCAGAAAGATTCTCGAAAATTGAATTAGCAGTTGTTGAAAATACAGTAAACAGAACTACCAGATCAGAAAGCAATTATTCTTTTAATTTATTTGTAAAACCTTCTATAACTCTTGGAGAAATATCTGCAATATGTAAAGGAACAACAACTGCAATACTTCCATATAGCGCAACAGCAAATTCTCCAAATAAATATTCCATATTATTTTCTACCAATGATAAAAATTTGGGATTTAAAGACATTTCAGCAAAATCTCATCCGTTTACATCGGGGGCCGGTAGCATAACTATAGTAATCCCTCCAAGTGCACCTTTTGGAACATATACTGCTACATTCTTTGTAAGTAATGCAGCCAAAGGAGATGACAGAACAATAACTATAAGAATAGAAGATAGTCAAAAACCTACCATATCGGCTCCAGCAGCTGCATCAGGAACAACCAATGTTGCGTGTACTTCCACCAATGTCAATTTAGGTTCACCAATAATATCAGACAATTGTACAGCTAAAGCCAATTTGACTGTAACCAATAATGCGCCTTCTGCTTTCCCTATTGGTAACACTACAGTTACTTGGACGGTAAAAGATGAGGCGAACAATACTGCAACCGCTACTCAAATAGTAACTGTTACAGATAATATTAACCCAACTATTACAGCTCCAGCAAATGCTTCGGGAACAACCAATGTTGCTTGCACTTCCACCAATGTCAATTTAGGTTCACCAGCAGTAGCAGACAATTGTACAGCTAAAGCTAATTTGACTGTAACCAATAATGCGCCATCTGCTTTCCCTATTGGTAACACTACAGTTACTTGGACAGTGAAAGATGCAGCCAACAATACTGCAACCGCTACTCAATTGGTAACTATAACAGATAATATTAACCCAACTATTACAGCACCAGCTGACAAAACTGTAAATGCTGATACCAATAAATGTACTGCCTCTGGAGTAAGTCTAGGAACTCCCACTACTGCAGATAACTGTGGAGTAAAGAGTGTAACAAATGATGCTCCAGCAACTTTTCCTTTGGGAGAGACTACAATCACCTGGACAGTGACTGATAATTCAGATAATACTCAAACCGCTACTCAAAAGGTTTTAGTTGAAGACACTCAAAAACCAACAATAACAGCGCCAGCTGAAAAAACTGTAAATGCTGATACCAATAAATGTACAGCCTATGGAGTAAGCCTAGGAAGTCCCACTACTACAGATAACTGTGGAGTAAAGAGTGTAACAAATGATGCCCCAGCAACTTTTCCTTTGGGAGAGACGGTAATAACTTGGACAGTTACCGATAATTCTGACAATACTCAAACCGCTACTCAAAAGGTTATAGTTGAAGACACTCAAAAACCAACTATAACGGCTCCGGTTGACCAAACTATAAATGCTGATACCAATAAATGTACTGCCTCTGGAGTAAACCTAGGAACTCCCACTACAGCAGATAACTGTGGAGTAAAGAGCGTAACAAATAATGCCCCAGCAACTTTCCCTTTGGGAGAGACTACAATCACCTGGACAGTGACTGATAATTCTGACAATACACAAACCGTTACTCAAAAGGTTATAGTTGAAGACACTCAAAAACCAACAATAACAGCGCCAGCTGACAAAACTGTAAATGCTGATACCAATAAATGTACAGCATCTGGAGTAAGCCTAGGAACTCCCACTACTGCAGATAATTGTGGAGTAAAGAGTGTAACAAATGATGCCCCAGCAACTTTTCCTTTGGGAGAGACTACAATCACCTGGACAGTGACTGATAATTCAGACAATACACAAACCGCTACTCAAAAGGTTATAGTTGAAGATAAGCAGGCTCCATCAACACCTACTTTATCCAATATAGAGAACTGGAGTTGTGGAAAAGAGATTACAAATTTCCCTACTACTACAGACAACTGTTCAGGAGAAATAACTGGAACAACTACCGATCCGCTAGTTTACGAAGGTTTCGGAGAATATATAATTACATGGATCTTTACAGATAATGCAAACAATAGTACAACTGCTAATCAAACAGTCATTATCCCAGAACCTACAGTTAACACCCCTTCAATTAACGGAAATGCATATTGTAATGAAGAGCAAATTGATGCAATAGAATTCACCGGAAATTCACTTGAGAACAAACATTACGACTGGTCATATAAGGAAAGGAAAATTGTAAATGGGGATACTATTTATCAAAATACAAAAATTGGATTAAATTTAAGCGGCTCAGGCGATATCCCGAAATTCACAGCTAAAAACAACACCAGCGAACCGATTACTGCAGTTTTTACCGTAATTCCGTTTGGAAATGACTGCCAGGGAGAGCCTGTAGAGTTTTCATTTACGATCAATCCCACTCCCACTATAACAAAACCTGAAAACATTACCTTATGTGCAGGAAAAGAAATAAGTTTCAGCAATTTTGTCCCAAGTGTGCAAGGAGCAAAATTTACTGTAGAAAGTTCCAATACCGATATTCAGTTCACAACTAATAACAGGGGAAATATTACTGGTATAAATTACGATACTAATATTGAAGCTACCATTAATACCATTGTTACTGTAACTCCTGAAAAGGATTGTATTGGTCCAGCTGAAACTTTCAATGTTACAATTAATCCCCGTCCAAGATTTGAATACGATGAGAATGATTTTACATTTTGTAACGGAGTTCTAACAAATCCCATAAGTTTTGAGAATGAGATACCTTTTGGAAAAATAACATATGATATTACTGGAGGATCCTCTATAGGAATTTCAAATAAGTCAGGAGTAACACAAATTTCATCCTTTACCCCCGTGAACAATGGAACAACTACGATCATCAAAAATATTATTGTAACTCCAAAGGCTAATGGTTGTGCTGGTGAACCTATAGAAATACCCGTTAAGGTAATGCCTAGTCCTATCGTCAATGCCTCCTTTACCAAGAATATCTGCTCTGGAGAGGTGACAGATATTACACTAACGAGTCCTGTAGCAAATACAGAGTTCACCTGGACCTTAGAAGCCCCGGCGGGTATTGAAGGGGCAAGTGGAAGTTCTGGATCGAATGATTCAATCATACAGGAGTTAATAAACACTACTTCTACTGCTCAAGTAGTGACTTACAAGGTTACGTCGACAGCAAACGGATGTCCGGGAACTACTATCCCGGTTAAGATCACCGTAAATCCTACACCGACTTTCGAGGTTACAGTTCCCGAATGTGTTCTTTCGGTTAACCTTACCGATCCTTCCATTAAAAATAATTCGAATCTTACCTATACTTACTGGACAGATGAGAATGCAAATATTGCATTAACAAACCCCAATGAAGTTAGTATAGGCACTTACTATATTAAAGGAACTAGTGACGCTGGTTGCGCTCTTGTAAAAGAGGTAGTTGTTGATAAGATTAAGCCGCAACTAACAAGCCCCCTAACAGTTTCTGAAGTTTGCGCCGGAGGAGTTTTCGAATATGAATTCGAAAGTAACATCCCGGTAGAAAAATATTATTGGAAACGTCCTGAAATTGGAGGTCTCACAGGCTCTTTAAGTGGTGAAGGAAACATACAGGAGTCTTTCACAAACACAACTAATGAAACGATGGATGTTCAATTTGAAATAAAAATACAGGCAATTAATGGGTGCATAGCAGGAGAAGAAGAAAAAATTATTCTAACAGTCCCTATTTTACCGAAGCCACAATTAGAAGGAGACAAAACTTTTGAGAGATGTAGTACGGCTCCTTTTACATCCAATAACTACACGAATGTTTCAGGAGCTAATTTAGCGTGGGAGATAGTTCTCCAAGATGGTATATCAGCCAGTAAAACTTCAGGTTCAGGCAGCGTGCAAACTACACTTACTAACAATACCGCTAATCCTAAAGACGTAGAATTTATCTACACGATGAATTACAAGAATTGTGAAGCTAGTAAGGAAAGTATTTTTGTGACTGTAAAACCTGCTCCTCTAGTTGATGCAACGGTATCAATGTCTAATCAAACACAATCTGATGCAGTAGATGAAATTGAAATTTGTCATCCAAGTAGCCCGGCTGACCCTAATTCTATAAATCTATATTCTAATTCTTCCATAAACTTCGAAACAGGTCAAAATCAATTAGATCTAAATCTTGATGGTTTAAATTTATGGAACACCTCCCAAGGAAAGAACTGGGAAGAAAGGGTAAATGGTTCTGTGGCATATACTGAGTTTTCCTCAAATTGTAACTTTTGGGACATATTATTTGGAAATTGTCCAACTGTGGACGTAAATTTTTCTTCAAATGATAATTCCAGTTTTTTACTTTTAGATGCTAGTGGCAATACAAACTCAACTTTAACATTAAAAAGCGGTAGTAGTTTTAGCACGGTAGGACAAGAAGATGTTGTTTTATCTTTCTATCATTATTTCGATAATGAATATGGACAAGGCCACATTGAATATAAAGCAGATGGTGTTAGTTGGAGGTCTTTGAATAGTTCTTTGCCATTCACGAGTAATATTGGCAGTCCAGGCGATTTCAGGTACGAAGAATTCACCATTCCAGGAAACCTAGAGAATGTTAGAATCCGTTTCCGTTATGAGGGAGGTCCGAGAGATCGCTATTGGGCGCTAAACAACATTAAAGTTTCAGGTGTAGGAACTGCTCCTCCAACTATTACCTGGACCCGTTCTGATGATCCTAACTGGGGTGATGAAGTTGAAGGAAAAGCAAATCTTTTGCCTGCTGATATTGGTCCTATAAATCAAACAACCACCTTTACCGCAACTTATACCTATGAGGGAATTGAAAATGGCGATAATTGTAATACAGGACAAAATTCCGTTACGGTTCACGTGCGGGAGCCACTAAAACCACAAATTGTTGCCAATTATTGCTATTATGAAGGTGTTGAGGGAAAGGAAACACGATAATACTTTCTGTTGAAGGGGTTGACAATATAGAACATTATGAATGGCGTGGACAGGGAATTAATGACAGAGATATTAATGACGGAGACAACAATGATAGTTCAATTGAGGTTGACTTGGCATCTACCTATTTTGTCACTATTGACGATAACTTTGGCTGCACCGCAGAAGCCTCCCTTCCTATCTCGAAAAACCTGGTTCAAAATGGAACCTTTGAAGAAGGTAATTCGGAAAGTGATTTGTCCCCTTCCAGGACAATCACGCTTTATTTCGAGATGACCTCTAGGGGTCTTTAGTGAAGAAGGCACTTATCTTGTGGGAAATAATGCTAATCTATATCATTCTGCATTTACCAATGCTGGAGACCATACTCCGGGAGCAAGGCAACGACAAGTATTTAATCATCAACAGTGATGATAAGAATGTTAATACTTTAATTTGGGAACAAACTATTGACAATATTAAACCAAATACCGATTATTACTTTCGAGCTTATGGAATGAATTTAGTTTATAGGAGAGATAGGGATGGAAACCCAGAATTGCAATTCTACATTAGTACCGACGGTGGTAAGCTTTGAAAAAGTAGGGCTAGCTGTTAGCTTCTTTGACGAAGCCACTCAAAGAGGTTATCCGGCAGGTCAGTGGCTCCCTATTTATAATATTCGAGCTTGGAATTCTGGGAATGCAACAAGTATTATATTAAGAATTGACAATAATAATGATGTGACAGACGGGAATGATTTCGGTATGGATGACATCTCCTTTGCCGAATTGCATCCACAAAAATTAGAATTTAAGCCTCCAATAATGGACCGGTTTGTGAAGGTGACACTATTGAACTTTAGTCAGAAATTATCGAAGGCGGTCGTTTTCCAGTCACCTTTGAATGGACTGGTCCCGATGGATTTTGAACACCTCTACTAGCCGAAAATGAAGCCGGACTTGCCGAAGCGGAAATTCGTATCCCTAATGCGACGATCGCAATGGGTGCAGACGAATACTCACTTAAAGTTACCGATTATTATGGTTGTGACATCGAACCTAAAAAGACTACCGTAGAAATCATTGAAAAAGCTGTTGTCAAAGCCGGGGATGATATGGAAGTATGCTCTGATTCTCCAACCATAGATCTGTCGGAAGCTTCTATTACTCATCCCACTGTTAATTCAGGCACCTGGACAACAGAAAGCGGAGACAATAGTCGATTTGCTAATCCAAATCAGATTAATACCACCTATACCCCAAGTCAGTCAGAAATAGATGCTGGGGAGATCAACCTGATTCTTACTTCGGATCCGGATTCAGGGGCTGTTTGTGAGACGGTCAGCGATACCATCACATTGTGTTTAATATTAGCCCTGAAATAACTTTAATCCCAACCGATATGAGTGTTTTCAATGGCAGTAACGGAAAAATTAAAGCCGAAATTGCAGAAAATACCGGCACTCCTCCTTTCATGTATGAATGGAGCGATGGCCAAACCACCCAAACCGCTAATAATTTAACAGCAGGAGATTATTCGGTTACCATTATAGATGCAAAAGATTGTCCTGTGGTATCTGAAACCATTACCATCAACCAGCCGCAACAGCTTATCGTCGGCCAACCTGTCCAACTGGAAGAAGCCTCTTGTTATTCACCCAATGGAGCCGTTGTTGCCATTCCGGTGAGTGGCGGATTGTATGAGGGGGAAAGCTTTGACAGCAATAATGTTCCTTATTTACTCGAAATTTTAGATGCTAATGGAAACACTGTTGACATCGACCCGAGTAATCTAAAATATGAAATAGACAATCAAAGATTTGTCATAAGCGGTTTACAGGGTGCAACGGCGTACACCTTCCTCGTAAGTTCAGGAGAAGGCTGTAATGCTGAGGTAAAATCGTATACCACTTTTACCCCTCCTGAAATCGATCCAGGTGAAATTGGAGATTTTAGTAAATGTGGCACGACTAAAATAGTACTAAATGCCATAGCCATTCCGGCTGAATTAGGCGTAGGAGAATGGTCTTATACATCTTCTAATGGAGGAACCGGTAGTTTTGCTGACGCAACTTTACCTAACACTGTTTTCTATGGGCAGGCCGAAAAAGAATATACGCTTACCTGGTCTGTAACTTCCCAAGCAAACGCTGCCTGTACTGTTTCTAAAGATTTACAGGTTGTTTTCCCTGAAGACTGCAGTGAACTCAATTTCGATGGAGAGGATGATTATATTGACTTAGGAAATAATTACGACATGGGACAGAATCCATTTTCTGTTGAAGCATGGGTAAAACCTCATTCTACAGATGGTGTTAAACCATCCTCTCAAAAAGGATTCCTGGTGATCTGACTAAAGGATACGATCTCATCCTTAATAATGGCTTACCTACTTTTCGTGTAAAGAACAAGAGTGTGGTTTCAACTGACACTATCAGCAATAAAAGATGGTACCACCTGGCAGCTGTCTACAATCCCGGTTCATCCATTGAATTATACATCGATGGCATCGAAATAAGGTCCAACACAAACAATATTCCTGGAGTACAGGAAATTCAGATGCACCTTTCATGATTGGTGGCGCTTTTACCTCTGAAAATTCTTCAGGAACAAAGGAAAATTTTCATGGGTTCATTGAAGAGCTTAGAATTTGGGAAGGCCCAATTTCCTCAGATCAAATCCGGTTTTTTATGAATCAGCGCATTAAGCATAATGGTTCTGTAGTTGACGGGGAAGTATTGAAGCTAAATATGAATATCATCAATGCTCCTGCCCTGCCCAGTTTCAGCAATTTATTAGGTTATTACCAACTTCTGGCCCACGAGAATCTAATAGAATCTGGATATACCAAAAATCTTGGCTCTGAGGGGGCAAAAGCCGATGGACTTCTAAAGAATATTCAGGAAATGCAGGAAAATACTGCTCCTCTTCCTTATACACTATTTACAAATAATGGAAACTGGTCTTCAAAAACAACCTGGCAGCTCCCTGAAAACACCTATCGGGTAAAATTTGGTGATGTTGATTTCTCACAACCCATCCAAAAAAGAAATGTCTGGGATTCTCCCAAATAGTAATGGAATCAATGGAGAAAAAATCAATTGGAATATTGTAAAACTAAATGGTAAATCTATTAAGAATTCCGCAGGGAATGATATTCAGTTATTAGCTCTTTTAGATGAAGGCGGAAGTCTTGATATGGAAGGAAGTAATGAAAATAGTGGTAGCGGACTTACAATAACCCATTATTTAAAACTAGATGGTAAGATAGATCTTAACGGTGAATCTCAACTTGTGCAAACTCAAGGTAGTATTTTAGAGGAAACCAGCACAGGTTATATAGAAAGAGACCAACAAGGAACTGCAAATAGTTTTAATTATAATTATTGGTCTTCACCTGTTTCTTTACAGAATGCCGGATCTAATTCTGGTTATAAAATATCTGAAGTAATGCTAAATGGAACTAATTCTAGATAATCCTATTCCAATGACCTTTGTAGATGGACCTTATGCAGCAGATGATGCTGCAATAAATATTAGCACGTATTGGTTGTACAAATTTAGAGGAACAGCTAGCATTTATAGTGAATGGAAATATGTTGGAAAAAATGGGTCCTTGCTTACTGGAGAAGGATTTACAATGAAAGGGACTTCAGGTAATGCTGCTATAAAAGACAGACAGAATTACACATTCAAAGGGAAGCCTAATAATGGAGATATCATCCTTAAATATTGGAAAAGATCAAAACTATTTATTAGGAAATCCGTATCCATCTGCATTAAATGCTGATCAATTTATTAAAGATAATCTGAAGACTGCTAATGGCGGGACCAATACTAGCAACATTTTTAATGGTGCACTTTATTTCTGGGATCACTTTGCCGGTAAGACTCACAATTTAGCAGAATACATAGGAGGCTATGCAACCTACAATCTTTCTGGAGGGGTTCCTGCAGTTGCCACAGATGAACGTATTAACAATACTGGAGAAAGCAGTGAAGATTATTTTGGCAGTAATGCTAAAATCCCACAAAAATATATTCCGGTAGGTCAAGGTTTCTTTGTAAACACTGTGCTAGATCCAGCTGTTTCCGGAAATATTACAGTAGATGGCGGAGATGTTGTTTTCAATAATGGTCAACGGGCATTTGCTAGAGAAACTAAAGCAGATTCACAATTTTTAAGTCAGGAAAAACCTAAGACAAAAGGGCAAGAAAAACAAACTGACACTAGATCAAAAATAAGATTGGTGTATGAGTCTCCAAAAGGATTCAACAGACAAATTTTAGTTACCGCAGATGAGAATACTACCAATGATTTTGATCTTGGATATGATGCAATGCTGAATGACAATAATGCCTGAAGACATGTATTGGGTAATAAAAGATCATGCATTTGTAATTCAAGGAGTACCAAATTTCAATAAAGATCAAGTACTTCCCTTAGGTGTAAAATTGAAAGAAAAGGGCGAGTTAACAATAAAAATTAATGCTTTAGATTATATCAAAGACGATGTAGAAATCTATCTTAAAGATATGGTAGATAGTACTTATCATGATTTAAGAGCTGTAGACTTCGTGGTTACTTTAGAAGGCGGCACCTATAATAATAAATACGCTATAGTATTTGAAAAACCTAAGGAAACTAATCCTGACACAGAAGGTGAAACTGACACAGATACTGACGAAAATGGTGGTACGGATGGTGGTACTGATGAAACACCAACCACCAATCCAGAAGATATGGATTCTCTGGCAGAAATCGATGTGATTTATTCTATGGACAAAAATATCTTAAGAGTCCTTAATCCAGAAGAAATAATGGTTGAAAGAGTAGAATTGTTTAACATGCTAGGTCAAAGACTTCAGATTTATAATTCCATGTCACAAGACAAAGCAATAGATTTACCTCTAAAAGATTATCCAAAAGCGACTTATATTGTAAAAGTTAGGTCTAATAATCAAACTGTTTCCAAAACAATTTTATTTAAAAGATAAAACTCATTTCAGCATTAAAATATAAAAGGGATGATTAAATCATCCCTTTTTTATTTTTTTCAATTAAAATCTTAGCCTTTAAACTTCATTGGTAAGTGAACTACTTTCTTTGGTTTCAAAGAAATCTTCTTCAAAATAATCTGGAAGCGGATAAATTTTTGCTGAAGTATATAATTCTAATTCTTCAGTAAGATCTCCACCTTTTAGATATAGAATTCCATTTTTAAGTTCATGATTTTGTTTTTTAGCGATCTTTCCTTTCACCCAATGCACAAAAGTTGGCATTGCAGCCACTGCTCTACTTACAATAAAATCATATTGCCCATCGATCTCTTCTACTCTGGAATTGGTAAATTTTACATTCTTCAATTCCAATCCGGTCACTACTTCTTCTACTACTTTTATCTTTTTTACCAATAGAATCAACCAAATGAAACTGAGTTTCTGGAAATAAAATAGCCAAAGGTATTCCAGGAAAACCTCCTCCGGTACCCACATCTAAAATTCTTGCACCGGGGTTAAATTTCTGAACCTTAGCTATTCCTAGAGAATGCAGGACATGACGAAGATAAAGCTCATCAATATCTTTTCTAGAAACTACATTTATCTTTAAGTTCCAATCTTTATATAACTCCTGCATGGCAGCAAATTGATCTTGCTGTTCTTGAGTTAAATCTGGGAAGTATTTTTTAATTAATTCCAAAACCGTATTTTTTTTGCTAAAGTAATCAAATTTGACACGTTAATTTTCCACAATATATACAGGTTCCTTTTTAAAAGTTTTACCTTTGGATAATTAGAATAAATTATGCAAGCAAATCAAGACAACATTCGTTTTTCAAGAATAGACTCCGGAAAATTCTTCCGCACCTTGAATAAACGTGTAAATGCCTACTTTAAAGAAAACAATATCTCTAAAACCGGAAACTGGAAATTACATCTTAAAACCATTGTAATGTTCTCTTTATTTCTGGCTCCTTATTTTCTTATCCTAACCCTTGATATTTCTCAGTGGTGGATGCTACTGCTTACCATAGTAATGGGAGCAGGAATGGCTGGAGTTGGAATGAACATCATGCATGATGGAAACCATGGTTCTTATTCTTCAAAAAAATGGATTAATAAATTTATGGGGGGAACCATTTATATCTTAGCCGGAAACGTTTACAACTGGCAGGTACAACATAATGTTCTTCACCATACCTATACCAATATTCATGGGCATGATGAAGACTTAGATGCAGGACGAATCATCAGATTTTCTAAACATGCAGAATGGTCTAGATTTCATAAATTTCAACATTATTACTCTGTATTTTTATACGGTCTATTGACTTTCAACTGGGCTTTAACCACAGATTTCAAACAAACAAAAAGATATTTAAAACGTAAATTGTCTTACGGAAAGCTACCTTCTCCTGTAAAGCAATGGAGCATTATAGCTATAACAAAATTGATCTATGTAAGCATCTGGATCGTTATTCCAATGCTAATACTTTCTATAGCATGGTGGAAAATTTTGATCGGCTTTTTTGTAATGCATTACACCGCCGGATTAATATTGAGTATTGTGTTTCCAATTGGCGCATGTGGTTGAAGAAACAGAAATGCCAATTCCAGATGACACAGGTTCTATGAAAAATACCTGGGCCATACATCAGTTATTTACAACCGTAAATTTTGCTACCAAGAATAGATTGGTTAATTGGTTTACCGGAGGCTTGAATCATCAGGTAGAACATCATATTTTTCCAAATATCAGCCATATTCATTACACTAAGATTGCTCAAATTGTAAAAGAAACGGCTAGGGAATGCAATTTGCCTTATAATGAGTTTAAAACTACCAGAGGGGCAATTATCGCACATTTTAGACATCTAAAAGAAATGGGAGCTAAACCAACCATTTCAGCTTAAAATATAAAAATCCATTAAAATTTATGCAACACAAATTATCTGACAGGATTAACAATTTAGCGACTTCACAAACCTTAGCTATGGCGGCTAAAACTCGTGAGTTGAGAGAAGAAGGAAAAGATATTATTGGCCTTAGCCTTGGAGAACCAGATTTTAATACTCCAGATTTCATTAAAGATGCTGCAATAAAAGCTATTAATGAAAATTACAACTCCTACACTCCTGTAGATGGTTACGTAGAGCTTAAAGATGCTATTATCACCAAATTTAAAAGAGATAATGGACTTACCTATAACAGGTCTCAAATTGTAGTTTCTACCGGAGCAAAACAATCTTTAGCAAATGCTGCACTTGTAATTCTAAATCCTGGAGATGAAGTTTTATTACCATGTCCTTATTGGGTGAGTTATGCTGAAATTGTAAAACTTGCAGAAGGTGTTCCCGTAGAAGTTCCAACAAGCGTGGAGAGTAATTTCAAGATTACTCCAGAGCAATTGGAAGCTGCAATTACTCCAAAAACCAGAATGCTTTGGTATAGTTCTCCTTGTAACCCAAGTGGGATGGTTTATAGTGAAAAAGAATTAAGAGCGCTTGCCGATGTTTTGGTGAAATACCCAGACATTATTGTTGTGAGTGATGAAATATATGAGCATATCAATTTTGTGGGAGAACATGCTTCTATGGCGCAATTTGATGATATGTATGACCGTGTGGTGACCGTGAACGGAGTTTCTAAAGCTTTTGCCATGACCGGTTGGAGAATTGGATATATAGGTGCTCCAGAATGGATTGCCAAAGCTTGTACTAAGATGCAAGGCCAAATTACCAGCGGAGCAAACTGTATAGCGCAAAGAGCAGTTATTACAGCTTTGGAAGCTCCTGTTAGCAAGATCCAGTTCATGGTAGATAAATTTAAAGAGCGTAGAAAACTTATAATTTCACTATTAGATGAAATTGAAGGTTTTAAAACTACAGAACCGGAAGGTGCCTTTTACGTATTTCCGGATATCTCCTATTTCTTTGGAAAGACTATTAAAGGTCATCTAATTAAAGATGCTACAGATTTTTCTATGTTCTTATTAGAAGAAGCTTTAGTGGCCACTGTAACCGGAGATGCTTTTGGAAATCCAGATTGTATTAGATTTTCTTACGCTGCCAGTGAAGCTCAAATTGAAGAAGCATTAAAAAGAATTAAAGCTGCAGTTTCTGAAGCTTAAAAATATAAAGATCTTCTGTTAATACCCAAATCTTGAAAAAGATTTAATTATTTTAAAAGACAAGGCTCACCTAAAGTGAGCCTTGTTTGTTTTATATAGATTTAGATTCTATTTATTAATGCGTAAGTTCCCCCGAAATCTTATCTAAAATAGCTAAATAATGAGCTCTGTTATTTACAAAATCAAAGTCGGAAATATCGATAATTTGAACTTTAATGTTTGTCTGAGATTTTATAAAAGCTAAATAACTTTTATTGATCTCCATTAAATATTCAGGTTGAATGTTCTGCTCATAATCTCTTCCTCGCTTTTTGATATTTTCCAGTAATCTATCGGTGTTTTGATAGAGATATACATATAAGATCTGGTTTTACCAATTCTTTATACATAATACCGAAAAGCTTATTATATAAAGCATATTCATCTTCTGCCAAAGTGATCTTAGCAAAAATGAGCGATTTAAAAACATCATAATCTGATACTACGAAATCTGCAAAAAGATCATACTGCGCAAGATCATCTGAAAGTTGCTGATATCTATCTGCCAAAAAAGACATTTCTAAAGGAAATGCATACCTGTGCTGATCTTCATAAAACTTCGGAAGAAAGGGATTATCCTTAAATCTTTCCAATATCAACTTCGCATTAAAATCTTCAGAGATCATAGAAGACAAACTGGTCTTCCCCGCTCCAATATTCCCTTCAATAGCAATATAATTGCATTTAGTAAAATCGTAAGTTTTGGTTGGATTCTTTAATTTCTCATCAATCTTTTTTATCTCAGAAGGATCTTGAGTTTCTGATAATAAGCTAGAAATTGACTTTTTAAGAACCGGATGAATTATTTTAGGAGCAATATCTGCCAATGGCGCTAATACAAACTTTCTATTTTGCATTTCAGGATGTGGAACACTTAAGTTAGAAGATGCAATAAGCTCATCTTCTATAAGAATAATATCCAGATCTATATTCCTGTTAATATAAGAATCTGAAGTTGATCTTACTCTTCCAAGACCTGTTTCAATATTCAAAAGTTTTTCTAAAACTAGTTCCGGTGAAAATCTGGAGGTTATTTTAACACAGGTATTTAAAAAAGAATTCCCTTCAAATCCCCAGGCCGGAGTCTCATAGATTTGCGCAATTTGATGCACATCTCCCACCTCTTTATAGATCTTATCTATAGCTAATTGCAATAATTGCAGACGATTACCCTCATTACTACCCAGGGCGATATAATATATTTTTGAAGGAATCAACGTAACTTTATGAAATGTTTAGAGAAGAAATATTTAATTTCACAGCAAATTAAGTAAAACAATCTAACATAGACTTAACTTTGTTAGTAAGAGTTAATAAAAATAATTTGAAGCGTTACTCCCCAAAAGACATATTTCTGGCCCAGCATATTTATCTAATATTAGGTGCCCTGTTTATCACTTCTTTAGTGGTCTCAAATCTCATCTTTCAGAAATTTTTTGTGTGGGATTTCTTCGGATTATATACTTTCGAGATCTCTGTAGGTATCTTACCCTACCCTATTACCTTCTTGATAACAGATCTTATTAGCGAGATCTACGGCAAGCGAAAAGCCAACCAGGTAGTTACCGCAGGTATTTTCGCCTCTTTGTTCTCTTTGCTTATAGTTTATACAGCAGATTATGTTCCTGCAACCAATTGGTCGCCCATTGGAAACCCTTTATTTTCCAGGGTATTTGGAGCAACTGCGATAGCGGTAGCTGCATCTATGGCTGCCTATTTATTAGCACAATATATAGATATTCAATTATTTCATTTTTGGAAGCGACTTACAAAAGGAAAGCATTTATGGATACGAAATAATTTCTCTACTTTTCTTTCTCAATTTGTAGACACTTTTGCGGTGCTATTTTTGCTTTGTACCTTTAATAAAATAGAATGGGATTTATTTGGCGGACTTTTACTTAGCGGATTTTTATTTAAAGTGCTTATCGCTATTTGCGATACTCCATTTTTATATGCAGCCGTCTATTATATGCGGAATAAATTTAATTTAGAACCTAACGACGAGTTGAACCTCGAAAATGTATTATATGAAGAAGCTGTTTAAAATTATAGGAATTGTATTAGCGATACTCTTAGTTGCACTTATTGCTGCACCCTTCATATTTGAAGCTCAGCTAAAAGATCTGGTAAAATCTACCATAAACAAAAATGTAAATGCAGATGTAGAATTCAGCGATCTAAACCTATCTCTATTCCGAAGTTTTCCTGAAGCTACTCTGGTATTAAAAGATGTTTCTGTAATCAATAAGGCTCCATTTAAAGGCGACACTTTAGCATTAAGCAAAGAGATCTTATTAAAAATGTCTATAAAAGAACTTTTTAAAGGAAGTGATGTTCCTAAAAAAGTTGATGAATTATTACTGAATGATACGTATCTAAATATTAAAATAGACTCATTAGGAAATAACAATTATGATATTGCCATAAAAGATTCTACTGCGGTAGATACATCTTCTGCTTCCCCATTTAAATTAGATCTCAAGCATTACGAGATCAATAATTCTAAGTTGAAATATGTAGATGAAAGCAATAACATCGCCTTGCTTATGGAAAATCTAAACCATAGCGGAACAGGAGATTTTTCTTTAGCACAATCTGAATTAGACACGAAAACCAACTCCCTAGTATCTTTTGATTATGATGGAGTGAATTATTTGAATAAGAATAAGGTTTCTTTAGATGCCATCATCCAAATGGATCTTGAGAACATGAAATATACCTTCCTGGAAAACCAGATGATGGTAAATCAACTTCCTCTTACTTTCAACGGATTTGTGAAGGTGAATGAGGATAATAACGTGGTTGACCTTTCATTTAAAACACCTTCTTCTTCCTTCAAAAATTTTCTTGGCGTAATGCCGCAGATCTATGCTAAGAACATTGAAAATGTAGAAACCAGCGGAGATTTTATGGTAAGCGGAGACATAAAGGGAATTGTAGACAGTACTTACATTCCTAGAATGGATATAAAAATTAGTTCTAACAACGCTTCTTTTAAATATCCAGATCTTCCAAAAAGTGTTCAGGATATTAATATAGATGCAGCAATTATAAACACTTCCGGAATTGCAGAAGAAACCTATATAACGTTTGATAATGTTACTTTTAGAATAGATCAGGATACATTTTCTGCTAATGGAGATGTAAAGAACTTACTAGGGAATATGCTGGTAGATCTTAATTTAAAAGGAACCGTCAATCTTGCTAATTTGGAAAAAGCCTATCCACTAAAGTTAGATCAACAACTAAATGGAATTCTTACCGCAGATGTAAGTACTAATTTTGATATGAATTCTATTGAAAAAGAACAATATCAAAATGTGAATAGTAAAGGAATAGCGAGCATCAAGAATTTTAGTTATAAATCTCCTGAAATTCCAAATGAAGTTAAGATCTCAAGTGCCAACTTAATATTTAATCAGGGTAATGTAAAAGTACCTGTGTTATATATGACCACAGGAAAAACTGATATCAACGCATCCGGAAATATTGAAAATTTTATGGGATACCTTTTTACAGATCAACAGCTAAAAGGTAAATTTCAGGTAAGTTCTAATACGTTCTCTGTAAATGATTTTATGGTTGCTGAAACCAAGGAAGTTCCAGAATCTAAATCTGAAGATGGAACCCCTGCCCCAACCAAAACCGTAGCCACCGGGAAAGAAGCTATTAAAGTTCCTTCCTTTTTAGATACCGAAATAGATTTTGCGGTTACCACACTTCTTTATGACAATCTTAATCTGAATAATGCAAAAGGTACGATCATAATAAAAGATGAAACTGCAACTATAAAAAACATGACCACCAATATTTTTGATGGATCTATAGCGCTTAACGGGAATGTTTCTACCAAAAATGCAGTACCAACTTTTTCTATGGATCTTGCATTAAATGCGCTTAGATATTGCAAAATCTTTTAAAGGATTAGATCTTCTTCAAGGTCTTGCTCCTATTGCAACAGCTCTTACAAGGAAAATTACAGACTCAGGTAAATCTAGCGGGGAATTTGAACGACGATCTTACCCCTCAACTTAATACGCTAGCAGGGCAAGCTTTAGCAGAAATATTAACGGCAAAGGTAAATCCGGAGCAACTCGCACTTCTTTCCAAACTTGATGAAAGGCTAAAATTCATCAACTTAAAAGACATCAATCTCGATCATTTAAAGAGCAAGCTCACCTTTACCAACGGAAATGTAGAAGTTGCTCCTTTCGATTTTAATGTAAAAGGTATCAAAGTTACGGTTGCCGGAAGTCACGGATTTGATATGAATATGAATTACAATCTAACATTAGATGTACCTGCAAAAATGTTAGGCAGCGAAATTGGAAATACCTTATCTAAACTTAGCGCTACAGATCTTAACACCATGACGGTTGCTTTACCTATTGGCTTAAAAGGAACGTTTCAAAGTCCGCAAATCAATTTGAATATGGAACAGGCATTATCCAGTCTTACACAAAAAATTGTAGCAGAACAGAAAAAAGAACTTACTCAAAAAGGGGTAGATGCTTTGGGTAATATTTTGATGGGAAATAAGAAAAATCCGAATGCCACGTCAACAGATTCTACTCAGGTTTCTCCAGCACAAACCAAAAAAGATTCTATAAAAACTGAACAGCAAACTCAGGTTAAAGATGCTGCAACCAATATTTTAAAAGGGATATTGAATACCAAGAAGAAAAAAGACACAACCAAAGTGCAATAAATAATCTATTGCATAACATCATAAGCCGAGACCCTGAAATAAATTCAGGGTGACGATGATGGAATAAGATTTACCGTCATGCTGAACTTGTTTCAGCATCTGTTTGAAATCCACAAACTTGGTTAAAATTCTGAAATAAATTCAGAATGACAGTTTTCACATTATTTAAGACATTTGCTTTTATAAATTAAAAAAAGGTCGGTAACTATAATAGATACCGACCTTTTTTATATTCTGAAATTAATTTCTACATCACATTCAAGTCAATCACAAAACCTTCATGACCTCTAACATTAAAAACCGTTCCATCATGAAAGATCAAATATTGTCCTTTAATTCCTTTTAGAATTCCTTCATAAAACGGATTCTTTCCTAAATTTAAAGTCTTGATCTTTTTTGGAAATTCCAGTACCGGAAAGTGAATTTCAGTCTCTTTATTATTTTCAAGAAAGTATTCTTTAGCTTCTTCCGGAATAAGATCTTTTATCTTTTCACGCTCTGCAACCAGATCTACATCTTCAATATCATTGGTCAACATTTTTCGCCAATTGGTCTTATCTGCCACATGCCCTTTTAAGGCAACTTCGGTTATTCCAGCTAAATATCTATTAGGAACTTCCACAATTTCTATAGCCTCATGCGCCCCCTGGTCTATCCATCTGGTAGGAATTTGCGATTTTCTGGTAACCCCAACCTTCAAGTTACTGGAATTTGCCAGGTAAACAATATGTGGTTTTAACTGCACTTTCTTCTCATATTCCAGATCTCGATCTTCTTTATCCAAATGTGCGGTACTCAATTCCGGGTTCATGATCCAGTCTCCGGCTTGAGGAATAGAGCTAAAACAATCGTAACAAAATCCTTGTCTGAATATTTTTTTCTCTAAACCGCAATTCAAACATTGAAATCTCAAAAAATTGATACTTATCTTTTTGTCCAGTATCTGGTTGACATTCAAGAAGTCTGATTCAAATATCAAATAATACTGGACGGTTTCTTTAAGTTCGGTGCTCATTTTAGTCAACACCCCTTCATATCTCATATATTTTCTTTATTTTAACTGAAATGATTTATTTTGCAAGCTTCAAAGTTTAGTTTAATTTTAGCCAGCCAATCACGCATCTTAACGCTGTTAAGTGCATAAATATAAAAAGAAAAAATGCCAATTCCGCTAGTCAATTCCATTGCTTCCTGGTTTTTAAAGAAGCGTATTCATCAAATGGAATTATTTATGAAATATCCTAACGAGGTTCAATCTGAACTTCTAAGGAATCTTATTTCTACAGCGAAAAATACTGAATTTGGCAAACGCTATGATTTTAGTAGCATTCACAACTATAAAACCTTTGCAGAGCGTGTTCCTGTTAAAAAATATGAAGATTACGAAGCAGATATCGAGCGAAGCAGAAAAGGTGAGACCAATATATTCTGGCCTACACCTATAAAATGGTTCGCAAAATCTAGCGGTACTACCAATGCAAAAAGTAAGTTTATTCCGGTAAGCGACGATTCTTTAGAAGATTGTCATTTTGCTGCAGGAAAAGACCTTTTATGCATGTATTTAAATAACAATCCGCAATCTCAACTTTTTACAGGTAAAAGTTTAAGACTTGGAGGCAGTAAAGAGATCTATAGAAATAATGGCACTTCTTATGGAGACCTCTCTGCAATTTTGATAGATAATATGCCATTTTGGGCAGAATTTAGCAGCACTCCCAGAAATGAAGTTTCCTTAATGAACGATTGGGAGATCAAGATGCAGGCTATAGTTAATGAAACCATCAATGAAAAAGTTTCTAGTTTGGCAGGAGTTCCTTCATGGATGTTAGCTTTACTAAATAATGTTTTGGAAACTACTCAAGGCTGAGTAATCTATTTGAAGTTTGGCCTAATTTAGAAGTGTATTTTCATGGAGGCGTAAATTTTGAACCTTATACGCAACAATATCAAAATCTATTACCAAGAGATAACTTCAGATATTATGAGATCTATAATGCATCTGAAGGTTTTTTCGCATGCCAGGATCAGAATAACGCTAAAGAGTTATTGCTAATGTTGGATTACGGAATTTTCTATGAGTTCATTCCTATGAATACTTATGGCTCTGAAGATGAAACTATCATTCCTTTAAGCGAAGTTCAAACCGGAGTAAATTACGCCATTGTAATCACAACCAATGCCGGATTATGGCGCTATAAGATAGGAGATACCGTTAGATTTACTTCAACAAGTCCGTACAGAATAAAAGTATCTGGAAGAACCAAACATCATATAAATGCCTTTGGAGAAGAGTTGATCATTGAGAATGCAGAAATTGCTCTTAAAAAAGCAGCTTATCTTAACAATTGCGAAATTGTAGATTATACCGCTGCTCCAATCTTTATGGAAGGAAAAGAAAAAGGAGCACATGAATGGATTATAGAATTTAAAACGCCACCTAATAATATGGAGAGTTTTAAATTTGAATTGGATAAAGCCTTACAAGAGATCAACAGCGATTATGAGGCTAAGCGTTATAATAATATGACGCTAAATTTACCTACAGTTCATCAGGCAAGAGAAAAATTGTTTTATGATTGGCTTAAAGAAACACGATAAAGTGGGTGGACAACATAAAATTCCAAGGCTTTCCAATTCCAGAACTTATGTAGAAGAATTGCTGGATATGTCTGGAAGAAAGGCTTCTGAAGATATGATGGAGATCTAATGATGACAAATCTAAAACTACAAAAATTAACAAGCATCTTCTTTTCAATCTTTGGATACACCTTAGCTGCTAGTTACTTTTCTAAGAACGAGACTTTTTTAGCTATTTTTTTATTAATACTCGGATTACTCCACACTCATAAATTTTTACATCTTCAATTTCCTAATCTTATAAAAGGGCTTCCCTTTTACTAAGAAAAACAGTAGTTTTAAGAATATATAATTCTTCAGAATTAATTTGAACTACGATTTCGACTATATTATCATTGGAAGTGGCTTTGGAGGCTCTGTAAGTGCTTTGCGACTTTCAGAAAAAGGCTATAAAGTCTTAGTGATTGAAAAAGGCAAATGGTTTCAAGCCAAAGATTTCCCTAAAACCAACTGGAATCTGAGAAAATGGCTTTGGATTCCTTCTTTACGATTCTTCGGAATCATGAAACTTAGCATTTTTAGGCATGTGGCTGTAATATCCGGCACTGGCGTTGGGGGAGGATCTTTAGTTTATGCTAACACTTTACCTATTCCGAAAAAAACATTCTATAATACCGGGAGTTGGAGCACACTGGCAGATTGGGAAACCGAATTAAAACCCTTTTATAGACAGGCATTAAATATGCTGGGAGCCAGCCCTAACCCTAAATTGTTTGATGGAGATCTTGCCCTTAAAGAAATGGCTACAGATATGGGCAGAGAACAATATTTTGAAGCTCCAGATGTAGCAGTGTATTTCGGGAAAGAAGGAGAAACGGTAGAAGACCCCTATTTTAATGGAAAAGGGCCAAATAGAACCGGCTGTATCTTTTGCGGAGGTTGCATGACGGGATGCCGTCATAACGCCAAAAATACTTTAGACAAGAATTATCTCTGGCTAGCTCAAAACCTAGGAGCAAAAATTATCGCCGAAACCGAAGTTGTAGATGTAAAACCACTTGAAGGTGGCTATAAAATATTCACTCGTTCCAGCACCTCCATATTTCCGAAGAAAGAGATTTACACCAGCAAAGGAGTGATATTTTCCGGAGGGGTATTAGGTACCGTAAAGTTATTACTTAAGCTTAAACAAAAATCACTTCCAAAATTATCGAATAAATTAGGTGATGATATTCGCACTAATAATGAGACCTTAATAAGTGTTTCTACTTCAAATAAAAATCTAGATTTATCTAAAGGAGTTGCAATAGGTAGTTTACTTCATACAGATGATAATAGCCATCTGGAAATAGTTCGTTATTCAAAAGGCTCCGGATTTTGGAAATTACTGCATCTCCCAATGGCTAAAGGTAAAAATCCGGTAAGTAGATTAGCGAATGTAATAATTCAGTTTCTGTCTGCCCCACGATCTTGGTTTAAAACCTACTTTGTAAACAGTTGGTCTAAGAGTACTACCGTATTGCTATTTATGCAAAGTGTAGACAGCACGCTTCGCTTAAAAAGAAATTGGTTGGGTAGCATGTTTACGGGGGTAAGTTCCGGCACAAAACCCACCTCTGACATTCCTGAATCAAAAGAATTAACCAAAAAATATAGTAAGATCATTGATGGAAAAGCTACTTCTTTTGCTTTAGAAAGTCTTGCCGGTATTCCTACCACCGCGCATATTCTTGGAGGTGCGGTTATGGGAAAAGATAAAACTGAAGGCGTTATAAATGTAAGAAATGAAGTGTTTGGATATCAAAATATGTATGTTATAGATGGTTCCATGATCTCCAGTAATCCAGGAGTAAATCCAAGCCTCTCGATCACTGCGATCTCAGAAAGAGCTATGACTTTAATACCACACAAAACAGAGCTTTCTAAAAAAGAAAATTTAGCATCTATAGATCTTAATATTAGCAAAATATGATTTAAATTTTTTGAATTGACCTGAATAAGTGTCAAAACTAAAATTTTTAAAAAGCAAAAAGATCCTTAATTAGGATCTTTTTTACTTTTAATTTTAATCTGATTCTTTCTACAAATCCGCCTCTACTTCTGTAGGTTCTGTGACTTGTTTTCTAGAAGTCGCTATTGAATTTAAAACTGATAGATAGTTTTAATACCTTGTCATTATCGAATACTACATTATCTGAAATAGGGCTCTGATATGCAAAATCAAACATAAACTGGTTAAGTTCAAATCCAGCTCCTACAGTGATATGATTTCGGAAACCCTTTTCTTTATTTTGAGTGATATATCCTGTTCTAACAGAAAAGTTATTATTGAAATTCACTTCTGCTCCTAAAGAAAGTATCACTTCTTTTAACTCTTCAGAAAAACCATCTTGTGCATCTGTAAAAGAATTAAATATCCCCCCAATGGCACTATCGGTAGGAAGATTACGGTTATCATCTGTTGCAGGAACTAAAAACTTCATAGCTTCGGCATAGAATGAAATATAATCGGTCTTTGAGCTAGCCACATGATAACCTCCACCAATTTTTAAATAAGTAGGAAGCGGATAGTCATATCCGGTCTCATCAGAATATTTAAGTTTAGAACCAACATTTTTAAGGTTAAAACCAAGGGTCCATCTATTTTCGTGAAGATCAAAAGGAACAGAGGTATAATAACCCGAAACATCAACACTTACTGCTTGCCCTGTCTTTAAATTCACCATTGCGTTCGCTTGGTTATCAGAAATATCAGACCTGATATATCTACCTGTAACAGACATTCCAAACTTTTCATTAAGCTTTAAGCTATAAGCACCTTCTAAAGCAAATTCATTAGGAACAAAACTTCCTTTAGAAATGATCTCTCCACCCAATTCTTCTTCCATATCTACACTTCCAAAACTAAAATAAGTTAAGAGAGGCACTTATGGCAGATCTATCATTCAACTTATTGAAATAACCTGCATTAGCATAGAAAATATCATCTGCATACCCAATAAATTTTGGGATATATGATAATCCAATTCCTTGTGCTCCTTCTTCCATAAAAAGGAATTTAGCCGGATTATGGAATTGTGAGAAAGCATCTGGTAAACTGGAAACCCCAACTTCTCCCATACCACCTGCACGTGCATCTGGAACAATTTGAAGAAACGGTGCCCCCGTAATTACGGGGCGCACTAGTTCTTGACCTTTAACTGAAATTCCAGCAAGTAAAACAGTTAGACTTAATATTATATTTTTAATGTTCATAATGATTCAATTACAATACGATTATTTTTTTAAGATGTACTTTTCCTGTCTGATCGGTAATTCTAACCAATAGTGTTCCTCTCATTGGAGCAACATCTATCATCATAGTTTGCTGCTTATTTCCAGTGATGGTCTTGTATTTATTGGTTTCAGTTTCTAATATCTGAACGCTATAGATCTGAGAATTTAATGGAGCGATTACTTTAGTCATTGTAGTTCCAGTTAAAATAGATGGCACTACGTGCATCTCTCCTTTAGCATCTGGCACATCTCTCTTCACAGTTACTAAAGCAGTAGCACTGCCAATGTTTCCTGATGCATCTGTTCCGCTTAAAGTAACTAAATATTCTCCAGGCTCATTAAAAGTATCCTGATCTAGACTAAGAGTAACCTCACTACAATTATCACTGCTTCCAGCATCAACATCTTCTGGAGAAATCACTTACCGTCTCATTTTGAAACATACTCAACTGTTATATCTTTAGTATTTACTTCTGGAGTAGTAACATCTTTAACAGTAATCCACTGCTCTTGAGTAGCACGTATTACCACTTGCATCTGTAAATTCCCATAAGATCATATACTCACCTGCATCAGAATAAGAAAAGCATCGTTTGTAACAGCAGTAATAACTCCACTACAATTATCTGTAGCCGTTGGAACTTCTATATTCTCAATAGAACATTCTACAACTATATCAGATAATTCAGCTACATCCGGTACCGGAGCAGTTTCATCTTTAATAGTAACTTTTTGAGTTTGAGTAGTCACATTTCCGCTTGCATCTTCAAAACTCCAAGTAATCGTAGTAAGTCCGCTAGCAGTGATAGGGAAAGTGACATTGTTTGTCACCTTCACTGCACCATTGCAATTATCTGTAGCAGTAGGAACTTGAACATCTGCTTGCTCTACACTACACTCTGCCGTGATATCTTCTAATATTGATTTGAAGGTACAGGCTTGATGTTATCTTCTACTGTTACTATTGAAGTAGTTGTAGATTCATTTCCGTTGTTATCGATAACAGTTAATGTTACAACGTTCTCTCCAACTTCAGCACAAGTGAAACTTGTTTGGCGAAACACTCATTGAAGCAATTCCACAAGCATCAGAAGAACCATTATCAACATCTGTCAGCAGTGATAGAAACTTTTCCAGTTTCATCTAATTGAACGGTGATGTCTTTTGCAACTGCAACCGCAGCAACATTATCTTCTACGGTTACTGTTGAAGTAGTTGTGGATTCATTTCCGTTGGTATCGATAACAGTTAATGTTACTGTATTCTCTCCAACCTCAGCACAAGTGAAATTATTTGGCGAAACGCTCATTGAAGCAATTCCACAAGCATCAGAAGAACCATTATCAACATCAGCAGTAGTGATAGAAACATTTCCAGTTTCATCTAATTGAACTGTGATGTCTTTTGCAACTGCAACTGCAGCAACTTTATCTTCTACGGTTACTGTTGAAGTAGTTGTAGATTCATTTCCGTTGTTATCGATAACAGTTAATGTTACCGTGTTCTCTCCAACCTCAGCACAAGTGAAACTATTTGGCGAAACGCTCATTGAAGCAATTCCACATGCATCAGAAGAACTATTATCAACATCTGCAGCAGTGATCGAAATATTACCGGTTTCATCTAACTGAACTGTGATGTTCTTAGCCATTGCGATTGGAACTGTATTATCTACTACAATTACATTTGCTTCCGCAGTAGATTCATTTCCATTAACATCGGTCACCGTTAAAACAACAGCGTTATTCCCAACATTTGAACAATCGAATTCTGTTTTGCTTAAACTTAAAGTTTCAACTGTACAATTATCAAAAGATCCATTATTTAAAGCCTCTGCAGTTGTAGAAGCTTTTCCTGTTTCATCTAAATAGATAGTTACTTCCTGAGCAATTGCAGTTGGAGCTGTATTATCTACTACAATTACGTTTGCTTCCGCAGTAGATTCATTTCCATTAACATCGGTAACTGTTAACACAACAGCGTTGTTTCCAACGTTCGAACAATCGAATTCTGTTTTGCTTAAACTTAGCGTTTCAACAGTACAATTATCAAAAGATCCATTATTTACAGCCTCTGCAGTTGTAGAAGCTTTCCCTGTTTCATCTAAATAGATAGTCACTTCCTGAGCAATTGCAGTTGGAGCTGTATTATCTACTACAATTACATTTGCTTCCGCAGTAGATTCATTTCCATTCACATCGGTCACCGTTAACACAACAGTGTTATTTCCAACGTTTGAACAATCGAATTCTGTTTTGCTTAAACTTAACGTTTCAACTGTCACAATTATCAAAAGATCCATTATTTACAGCCTCTGCAGTTGTAGAAGCTTTTCCTGTTTCATCTAAATAGATAGTTACTTCCTGAGCAATAGCAGTTGGAGCTGTATTATCTACTACAATTACATTTGCTTCTGCAGTAGAATCATGTTACCATTTACATCGGTCACCGTTAATACAACAGTATTATTTCCAACGTTAGAACAATCGAATTCTGTTTCATTTAAACTTAAGCGTTTCAATAGTACAATTATCGGAAGAACCATTATTTACAGCCTCTGCAGTTGTAGAAGCTTTCCCTGTTTCATCTAAATAGATAGTCACTTCCTGAGCAATAGCAGTTGGAGCTGTATTATCTACTACAATTACATTTGCATCTGCAGAAGATTCATTTCCATTCACATCAGTCACTGTTAACACAACAGCGTTATTCCCAACATTTGAACAATCGAATTCTGTTTTGCTTAAACTTAGCGTTTCAACTATCACAATTATCAGAAGAACCATTATTTACAGCCTCTGCAGTTGTAGAAGCTTTCCCTGTTTCATCTAAATAGATAGTTACTTCCTGAGCAATAGCAGTTGGAGCTGTATTATCTACTACAATTACATTTGCTTCTGCAGAAGATTCATTTCCATTCACATCGGTCACAGTTAAAACAACAGCGTTATTCCCAACATTTGAACAATCAAATTCTGTCTTGCTTAAACTTAAAGTTTCAACTAGTACAATTATCAGAAGAACCATTATTTACAGCCTCTGCAGTTGTAGAAGCTTTCCCAGATTCATCTAAATAGATAGTTACTTCCTGAGCAATAGCAGTTGGAACTGTTTTATCTTCTACAGTCACATACGCGGTGGCTGTGGAAGTATTCCCGCTATTATCTTTAACAGTAACTATAACTTCATTTCTACCTAAATCTTCACAAGTAAAATTATACTGACTTAATTCCTTACTTGCAATCGCACAATTATCTGAAACACTTTTACTTGAAGCAAGCAATAAATCGTCAATTTCCAATCTAACATCTTGACTAATTACTTGTGTTTCTCCAGATTCCATATTTAAAATGTAGGATGACCCACATTCTGAAGATGTAACCATTAAATTTCCAGGACTGACAAACTCTATACTTGACAGACCAGTACATTCTACATCAATATTTGAATTGAACAATGGAGTAATGGAAGCATCATCAATATTTACAGAAAAAATTTCTAGAGTATTAGATCTTGGACCTGGAAATGGACCTGGAAATGGTCCTGGAAATGGAAATGGTTCAGATCCCGGGAACGGTCCCGGCTCTGGGAATGGTATTGGGTATGGAAATGGAAAGGGTGACATTCCTTCTGCGCCTGCTATTACCAATCTATTTTTCGAGGAGTCGTAAGCCATTCCATATGAAAATGGAAGAGACACCTCTGCGAATTGAGAAATGATATCACTCTCTAAATCGTAGGCCAAAATCTTTCCAGAATCTTGGAGAATATATAGCATCCCATCATTCCCAAATTGCATATCTGTGAATCGAAGTCTTAATCCATCTGAATTAATGGGTAAGCTCTTAACAAAAGTGGTTTCACCTGTTTCCGGATTTATTTCGAGAATATTAAATTCTGTTGGTCCAACTGATTCTAAGAGATAGGTTTTTTCTGAAACCGGATTTTTAGCTAAGGCTAAAGAAAAGCCATTCAAAGGAGTTGAAAAATTCTGATCTTTGATTAAGAGATTTTCACTTAACTCATATTTAGAGATAAGATTTTGATCTATAGATAGTCCATAAAAGCTAGTGTTCTCATTAGGTAGGACATCTTCAACTTTAATACTAGCATTACCAACTTCGTCAATCTCCACCGTAATGTTTTCTGGGATTACAATTGGAGCTTCAGTGTCAGTTACAATTACATCAAAACTATAGCTGGCTTTATTACCACTAGCATCGGTCACCTCAAAAGAATTGGTAGTAGTTCCTACAGGGAAAATGCTACCACTGGCTAAACCTTGGGTACGAACTACAATATCTACTTCTAAAATATACTGTCTAAGAGTACTAGCCTTCATATCATTCCAATAACCCCCAGCATATAATTCAGTATAGTCCTCATCACCGCTATTATTTGGCTCTCCAGGATTCCAGTTAATATAAGTTACGGCTTCTCCATTTTCCCAAACATACTGTCCTTCCGATTGTTTGTCTGTTAGTCCAATCATTACAGATGATCCATCTGATATAAATGAATTAATAAAACTATTTTCAATTGGATCATTTATGGTTACAACATTTCCTCCATTAGCTTGCGCATCTAAGAATGCATCTTCTGGTAAGAATGGATTATTTGATTTATAATAATATTTACCATTAAAAGTTCCTAAGGATATGAAATTTGCTTTTTCTGGTTGATTTTCACAATTATCTGAAGCAGTAATATCATAATCGACTACAGCACCACATATTCCAGCATCTGTATTAACATCGATATTATTACTACCAGAAATTGTTGGAGCAATATTATCTTCAATTGTGACTAAAGCTGTACATGTATTTTTAACACCATCAGAATCTGTAATAGTTAATTCTACTTGGTTTTCTCCAAGATCTGAACAGTCAAAAGAATCTTTATCTACAGATAGGGTATAACCAACTTTATCATCGCTAGAACCACCATCTATATCTTCTGCTGTAATAGTTGCATTTCCAGAAGCGTCTAATTTAGCTGTAAACGCTTTACAAATTGCTACTGGAGCTTCATTGGTATTTTTAACTTTCGTATCTATTGCAGCAATTCCCTCATTTTCAGCTTCGTCGGTAAGTGTTACTGAAAGCGTAATAGTTCCGTCTTCCAATCCGCTAATATCTATTCCTGTAATCTTATCTGTTGCAGTTGAAATTGTTCCGGATCCAGAAACATCTGTACCTCCATTTTCACTACTAAAAGTATAATTATAAATAGTTCCAACTTCAGCAGCTGCAAATGTAAAACTTACTGCTGTTTCGTTAGTCTCATCGATCTCAGTCTGATCTATTTTAACCGTATAACTTTTAGGTGCTTCCACATCTTTCACAATCACATCAAAACTACACGTAGCTTTGTTTCCTGAAGCATCGGTTACTTCAAATGTGTTGGTAGTAGTTCCAATAGGGAATTCGCTACCACTAGATAGACCAGCTGTTTGAGTAATACTTGAACATCTAGGCCCAACTGAGTTAATATATAGTGCCTGAACATTTGGGTCAGATAGCATAGTGGAATTGTTATAATTCCCAGCATGCGCGAAGCCTACAGCAACACCTCCACTGTCAAATTCTCTAAGCAACACCTATACCTCCGGTAACATCCATTAATGCTACTGCAGGATTATCGCTATAAGACCTCAAGCCACCTGGATTTGACCCTCCATCGGGAAGGGTTATAGAATAGGGATTCCCTCGAGTATGGAATGTCCAGACTAGAGGGTATAATGTTATAAGTTCCTCCTGTACGAGAATAACCTGTTCGAGTTAAAATTACTATTTCACTCATACTGCTCATAGTTCTAGTTTGAATCAACTTCATATGCAGACCATTCATTTGTTATGTACGTATTCCCTTTAATTAAAACAAAATCTACCAAAGCAGTTTGTCCTGCTAATGGCATACCAGTATTGAATGTAGTACCATTTAAGTGAATTACCGCATCAAAACTGTCTAAGGAGGGATTTGTGCCATCATAACCTGTTTCTGAAGTTTCACTCATGGTCACAACATATCCTGCATCAATTATTGCATTTTTCAAATTAGTTGTATGCTCATTCAATACATCCCATATAATTAACACACCACCGCTGGAGGAATTCCACAATTATCTGTTAACTATAGGCGCATCGTAGGTAACAATTGCTCCATCTGTTCCAGTATCATTATCTACTTCTATATTTTCAGTACAAGTAATTGTTGGTGCTATATTATCTTCCACAGTTACTGTAGCAAAACAGCTGGATTTAGCACCATCAGAATCTGTAATTGTCAATTCAACTTGGTTTTCTCCAAGATCGGAACAATCAAAAGTATCCTTTTCAAGTGATAAAGTAAATCCATCTTTTTCATCGCTAGAACCACCATCTACATCTTCAGGAGAAATAGTTACCTTTCCAGAAGCATCTAATTGAGCTGTAAATGTTTTACAAAATGCTACCGGAGCTTCATTGGTATTTTTAACTTTAGTATCTGTTGCAGCAATTCCTTCATTTTCAGCGTCGTCTGTAAGAGTCACAGATAAAGTTATAGTTCCATCTTCCAAACCGCTAATATCGATTCCAGTTATCTGGTCTGTTGCGGTTGTAATTTTTCCTGTACCAGTAACAGTTGCATCCCCATTTTCACTACTAAAGGTATAGTTGTAGGTTGCTCCAACTTCTGCAGCTGCAAACGTAAAGTTTACCGCTGTTTCGTTGGTCTCATCAATTTCAGCTTGGTCTATACCAACTGTATAATCTTGCGGCGGAATAACATCTTTTATTGTTACAATACTTGAGGCAGTAGCTTCATTACCACTTGCATCTATTACAGTTATAGATACTGTGTTTTCACCTAGATCATCAGCTGTAAAATCTTGGATATCGATGGTTCGAACTTTCAATTCCACAATTATCGGATGCATTATCTATGACCATATCTGGAGTGATAGAGGCATTCCCATCTTCATCCAATGCTACAGTAATATCTTTAGCAATAACCACCGGTGCCATCTTATCTTCCACTTTGACGTAAGCCACTGCAGAAGAGATATTGCCAACTTCATCTTTTACTGTTAAAGTAACTTCAGTACCTTTTTGTCCATACCCATTGCCCTCTGAAATTTTATAGCCATAAATGGTATTGGATAACGGAGATATCCAAAAGTCTCTCCATCAAAAGCTGAATTTCGACCTGATTCTACTGTAGATACAGAACTTAAATATTCACCAGTTTCTGAGTTAAAAGTATGTATCGCATTAAAAGTTAAAGGGTTGGTGGTTACCGAATCTAAATCTGAACCAACGATGTAAAATAAACCATTGGCATAGATAAGACCACCATATGATTGAAAACGACCTGGGAGCGTAATGTTACTTACTAATTCGCCAGTATCCTTGTTTAAAACATCGATATTATTTGAATTCCATCGAAGTGCGTAGACATAATTCTCATCGGTAGCTACCCCGCCTGTACGTGGATTATAAGACCATAATATGGTATTATCCTCAATCTTATTTATCCCAAAAAAAATACTAGAAGTTAATAATGATTGCTTGATTTTTCCATCCAAATTTGAAAAAGTAGCATTGCGCGGGGAATTAAAACTGCCGGTAGGTTGATGATTGCTGTCGTACTTATATACTGTAGAACCAGACCATTCCGGATATAAAAATTCGTTCGTGTTAGGATTGTACCCCCCTCCATAACTTTTTGTTGGCTGTGATGCCGAACCTATATACCTTATCAGGGATTGCTGTTGAAGAGCCTTCACTACTAATATCTGCACATGTAAATATTGATTTATTTAAACTGAGGCTTAAATTCTCGGTACCAGAACAATTATCATTCGAGACATTATTAATTTGAGCTGCCGTAATGGTAGCCTGTCCATTTTCATCTAATTCTACCTTAATATCTTTTGCTTTTGCAGTGGGAGCTTCTATATCATTTACAATCACATCAAAACTGCAGGTAGATTTATTTCCGGAAGCATCTGTAACTTCAAAAGTGTTGGTTGTTACGCCTACAGGGAATTCACTTCCACTTGCCAACCCGACAGTTTGAGTTGCAATATCTACTTCTAAAATATATTGTCTTGTACTAACCGCTGTCATATCATTCCAAGCTCCTCCAAAATATAATTCGGCATAATCTTCATTACCGCTGTTATTAGGTTCTCCACCACCCCAATTAGTATAAGTTACAGCATCTCCATTTTCCCAAACAAATTGACCTTCTATCGCTCTATCTGTAAGTCCGATCATTACAGATCCTCCGGTTAACTTAGAGTTTATAAAATTGTTTTCTGCAGCATCATTTATAGCTACTATATTCCCTCCATTACTGGCCGCATCTATAAATGCATCTTCAGGATAGAATGCTCTATTAGATTTGTAATAAAATTTGCCATTATAAGCTCCTAAAGAAGTAAAGTTTGTCTTATCTGGTTGTAGAATTTCGCAATTATCTGAGGCAATAGGTGTACTAAATGTTACTACAGCTCCGCAGATTCCCGAATCGGTATCAACCTCAATATTCTCAGGACAAGCAATCGTGGGCGGAGTAGTATCATCTACGCACAGAGCATTTGGGTTACTACCTTGATATGTGTACAGTCCATCATAATCCCAAACATAAATTAAACCATCATTTGGATTATATTGAGCACTAGTTAAATTACCATTAGCTAAAGTCCAGGGTATTGAAGTGGCTTTCCCTACATTAGTGTTAGTATCAAAGGTATAATTAATGGTTTGATTTGATTGAATAGATGAGTCAATGCAATACACCACCCCATCAATAACAAATGCATCTCCCATTTGATTTTTAGGCTCAGAATTCGTATTCCAAGTTGCGGTGGGAACAAGACTATTAGCGTCTAATTTACTCACTATCAGACCAGTATTCGACGCATCTGAATAAAGAACCCATAACCCACTCTCATCTATTGCAAAATCAATGTAACTTGCCCCGCCCCATTCATAAGGAAATGGACTTGAATTTGTTAAAGGAGCTTGCATAACGATAGACCTACTTGCAAAATTGTATTTGACCAAAGTATTAGAATTGTACATGTTGTAATATAGATTTCCATTGTAAACAACATGCCCTGTACCAAAATACCCAGTAGGTAATGTATATGTAGTACGAATGATATTTGATTTTAAATCTTCAATAGAAGCATATTCTTCTACAGTAATACCTCTAAAATCACGAAGCACCCAAATCAACCCTTTACCATTAGTTTCAAGAGGGTCCGAGATCCAATTACCCCGTACTGAAGGATAAGTTGTAATAAAAGTGGGATTTGTTCCATCAATTTGTGCATTTAAATTATTGCTAAAAAACAGCAAGAAGAAAATACATGAAATTTTCAAAAAGTAGTTTTGTTTCATAAAGATTAGATTATATAATGGGTAGATTTAAAATATTAAAATTTAGAAAATAGAGAAGTCCGTCTTATAAAGAGTAATTCTTCTAAAGAGGACGGGTTATTTTATTGAATAAATAATTAGAAAATTGACTGTAATAAGTCATTTAGGAGTTTGGGGGATTTTATAATTAATAACTATAATTGCAACATTGCAAGTTTCGGACTTTGTTAATTATTTAACAATACCTCAAAAGAGGTATTAACATCTGTTAAAAAAATTAACTACTATTAGCGAATGATGTTAAAAAAACCCAAAGATAAAACAATAGAAGATTCAAGATTCAGGGGAAAAATCCCCTTTTATTTTGAAAATAACTTAAATTATTAATTAAGATACTGATAAACAAGCGTGTAAGTAATTGCTAATTTTCTTAACTATTCGACCAAAAGCAATTATAATCGTCATAAGTGACATTTATAATAAAATAAAACCCCGATAATCTGCTGATTATCGGGGTTTAAACCTTTTTTAGGTAAAACTATATAAACTAGTTTATTTATTATATCCAAAGCGTTTTAACTGTTTCGAGTCATTTCTCCAATTCTTATTCACTTTTACATAGAGTTCTAAGTGAACTTGCTTTCCGAAGAATTTTTCAAGGTCTTTTCTAGCCTCTACTCCTACTCTTTTTAAAGCAGCTCCTTTATGCCCAATTATAATTCCCTTTTTGAGTTTCACGCTCTACCATAATTATGCTTCGCATTCTGATGATCTCCGGATCTTCAAAAAACTCTTCCGTATCAATCTCAACAGAATAAGGAATTTCTTTTTTATAATGCATTAAGATCTTCTCACGAATGATCTCATTCACAAAAAATCTTTCAGGCTTGTCTGTTAGCGTATCTTTTGGATAAAAAGCTGGAGATTCTGGAATAAGTTCTACTACTCTATTAAAAACCTCCGCAACATTAAATCCTTGTAAGGCAGATATTGGATAGATCTCTGCATTTGGGACTTTTTCTGTCCAATATTGAACTTGAGATTCCAGTTGTTCCTGATTTGAAACATCAATTTTATTTAGCAATAAAAGCACCGGAATTTTTGCATGGATGATCTTATTGAAAAAAGCTTCGTCTTTCAAGTGCCTGTTCTCCAATTTCCACCATATAAATAAGCACATCTGCATCTTCAAAAGCAGATTTTACAAAATCCATCATAGATTGCTGAAGATCGTACGCAGGTTTTATGATACCAGGAGTATCGCTTAATATTACCTGAAAATCCTCCCCATTCACAATACCTAAGATCCTGTGACGGGTAGTTTGTGCTTTTGAAGTAATAATGGAAAGTCGTTCCCCAACAAAAGCGTTCATCAAAGTAGATTTCCCTACGTTTGGGTTTCCAATAATATTTACAAATCCTGCCTTATGTGCCATAACAATTCATTTTTGCAAAGATATTTTATTTAGAATGGGCTTCCTAATGTTTTATGATTTTCTCAGTTTTGAAAGGGTGTTGAAAGTTCCTTGAAAATCATATTATTAAGAATCCTCTTTTCCTTTTACACCTCTATTTCAATGTTAATCAACAAATTAAGTAGATGGTTGGTGGTTTCAAAATAAAAATTCTATTTTTGCACGCTCTTATGAAGCAGACACAAGTTACAATATCATCTCCCGTTACCCCGCCATAATTGGCTCTGAGCCATATTAGACCATCGACTGAAACTATCTTTCAGTCCACGCATACTTTTCATTATTTCCATACCTCTACTAAATATATTTTATGAAGCAGATTATCAATCTATTTGATTTTTCACAAAAAGTTAATTATAAAACTGAAGTTTTAGCCGGATTAACCGTTGCTATGACCATGATACCGGAATCTTTATCTTTTGCCATTTTAGCAGGTTTCCCTCCATTAATGGGTTTATACGCCTCTTTTATAGCTGGATTGGTAACTGCAATTTTTGGTGGTAGACCGGGAATGATCTCTGGGGGAGCCGGGGCCACTGTAATTGTATTAATTGCTTTAATGAAATCTGATGGCCTGGAGTATGTTTTAGCAGCAGTAGCATTAGCCGGTGTTTTTCAACTCTTAATAGGTATTTTTAAACTGGGAAAGTTTATACGCCTTGTTCCCCACCCTGTAATGTTTGGATTTGTAAATGGATTAGCGATTATCATTTTCATGTCTCAATTAGAGCAATTTAAAACTGTAGTAAATGGAGATGTTACCTGGCTTTCTGGAACTGCCTTGTATATCATG
This sequence comes from uncultured Flavobacteriaceae bacterium, assembly GCA_963816375.1. Classification (GTDB taxonomy): domain Bacteria; phylum Bacteroidota; class Bacteroidia; order Flavobacteriales; family Flavobacteriaceae; genus Gillisia. Next base: position 40,589 of record CAWFKK010000009.1, on the reverse strand, counting down.
GCCGGTTTGGTTGCCTTAACCATTGCAATCGTTGTTCTGTTACCTAAGCTTACCAAAGCGGTTCCATCTTCTTTAGTGGCGATAATTGTAATATTTGTGCTGGTTTATTTCTTGGGAATAGATACTAAAACAGTAAAAGATATCGCATCTGTAAGTGGAGGTTTTCCTCCTTTTCATATTCCCAATATTCCGCTAAATTGGGATACCTTAAAATTAATTGCTCCATATTCTATGATCATGGCAGCTGTTGGATTAACCGAAGGTTTGCTTACCCTTAGTTTGGTAGATGAAATTACAGAAACCAAAGGAAATGGAAACAGAGAATGTATTGCTCAAGGTGGATCTAATATATTAAATGGATTTTTCTTCGGAATGGGGGGTTGCCCAATGATCGCTCAAACTCTTGTTAATCTTTCGGCTGGTTCCAGAGCACGTTTATCAGGAATTATAGCCTCTCTAACTATACTTATGATTATCTTATTTGGGGCGCCAATTATTGAAAAATTACCAATGGCAGCACTAGTAGGCGTAATGATCATGGTGGCCGTTGGAACTTTTGAATGGGTTAGCTTAAGGATATTCAATAAAGTCCCTAAAAAAGATGTCTTTTTGGTTATTATAGTAGCTGCAATTACAGTGATCTTGCACAATCTAGCCTTAGCTGTTCTAATAGGAGTTATTTTATCTGCCCTATTCTTTGCCTGGGAAAGCGCAAAGAGAATTAGAGCAAGAAAATATATAGATGAAGATGGCGTAAAGCATTATGAAATATTCGGACCATTATTTTTTGCTTCTACTACCGCATTTGCTGAAAAATTTGATGTTGCAAATGATCCGGAACATGTTATAATAGATTTTCGGGAAAGTAGAGTCTCAGATATGTCTGCTATTGAAGCTTTAAATGTGGTAACGCAACGTTATCAAAAAGCCGGTAAAAAAGTTCATTTAAGGCATTTAAGTAATGATTGTATAAAACTGCTTAAAAATGCAAGCGGCATAATTGAAGTGAATATTTTAGAAGATCCTACGTACAAAGTAGCAGTAGATAAAACTTAATTAAAATTGATTTACCCATTATAGAAGCCATTTGAAATTCAAATGGCTTTTTTTCTTGAATCATCATTCTTCAATCTGCGGCGCAGTAAATGCTTTAATTGCTGCATTAGGTTCTATAATATTATAGCCTTCCCAGAATTCAGGGTTATATTTTTTAAAAGTTTGATATTCAAAATCTTCAGATTTAGTCTCTATATTTTTAAATTCAGTAGCATCTAAATTATTGTTTTCAAAAACCACTAACTGCAATTTATTTAACTGATTTACCTTAATTTTTATATCTAGATCCAATTCATTTTGCTTTCTCTTGCCGGCCACAAATTTGTTCTTTTCTATAATGGTCAAAGGCCTTTCAATTCCAAAACTTTCTCCCTTTTCAATTTCAATATATTTAGGATTATATCTCCCAGCTTCATCTTTCCTAAATATCATTTTCCCTTTATAAACATTGCTTGCGGTAGATATTCCTAAAAGTCTAAACCGTTTTAGGTCTTTTACATTTTCAAAATCTATTCTATAGATTCCATAGTCTTCGGTATTTACAAATAATCTTCCTTTAAAATCTGCCCCGCTTTTTGGCTCAAAATCTATAACGTACGCAATAGCATTTTCTAATTGAACATAACTATTGACTTTAAAGTTATATTTTTTTGATTTTTCAAATACATCCAAAGTATTATCATCTGTCCAAAACATCCCGTTAAGCAAACTTTTTATATTTGAAACGGTAGCTTGCTTTAAATTTTTTAGTTTATCTGCTTTTATCTTTTCCAATTCTTCAGCGGTAGGTTCCGGTTTTAAAACCTCATCACTATCAGAATCCTCCATTTCCTCTTGTAGGTCTTCCGCATCTACTTTCACTCCAAACCAACCGGATTTCACCTTTAAATAAGAATTCTTCTTCAAGTTTTTCTGAAATATATCCTGAACCTTATCGGTAAGCTCTGTTAAAGATTCCTGGCTTTGAGGATTTTCGAGATTTGCAGCTTTAAGAACTGCTAATTTTTGATCTTCATAATTGCCATACAAATCGCCCAAAACCTCCTTATAAGAATCGCTCATTTTTGGGATGCTATTAGAAATACTGTCCATTAAGCCTTGATTAAGTTCCGGAATGGTACTTTCATTTACCTCCATTTTAAATTGCTTAACCATATTTACATCAGACTCTCTGAAGAAAAATCGTTTTTTCGTAAAATTGAAGTTGTAATTAGCAGCTACCTTTTGTTTCACTTTTTCAATGATTTCGGCACCGCTTAAATTTTTATTTGAAAGAAAAACATCACTTAATTGAATACTTTGAGATTTTAGCTGAATGATTTTTCCATTAACTTCAGAAACCGGCAATTCTAGAACTTCATATCCTAAAGAAGATATTTTAATTAAAGCTGAAGGTTCCAGGTTGGACTGAATCGTGAATTTCCCTTCTTCATTAGAAATAACACCGTGATGAGTGGCATATATTATAGTAGCATATGGAATTGGCTCTTTATTAGCAGCATCAATTAATTGGGCTGATATTTCCTGTGCTTCAATAAACTGAATAAAGCAAGTGAAAATGAGTATAGTACTAAGAATTACAGATTTCATAAGAAGTGGTTTTCTTAAATACGCTTGTGAGAGACAATTGTTACATAAAATTTAAATAATCATATATCTGAATTTCAAAATATTAGAACCAACTAGAAAATTAAGCAGATGATTATGATAAAAGTAATAAGGATCTCCTTTTATCTTCTTAAATTTATAGAAATCTAATGAATTTTGACATGCCATATCGAGTAAAAGGAGATAAAGAATTTGAACAAGCCCTCTCCATTCAGAATAAAGTAATGCGTATAAACCTGAATGAGAATATCTATGGAACCTTTGCAGAAATTGGCGCCGGACAAGAAACGGTTCGAAACTTTTTTAGGGTTGGAGATGCTTCCAGTACCATTGCAAAAACCATGAGTGCTTATGATAAAGATTTTAGTGATGCCATTTACGGGATTGAAGATGATGGGAGATATGTAACAGAGACACGCCTAAAAACCATGATGTCTTATGAAACTGGGTTAATAGAGGAAAGAATTTCCAGAGAAAAACATCCCGACAAATTATTCTTTAGCTATGCAAATACGGTAGCTACCATAGATTTTGCTAAAAAATATAAAGGTCATGGCTGGCTGGGAATAAGATTTCAAACCAAACCAAAAGAAGAGTATAGTGAGATTGTAATTCATGTTCAATTTCATGAAACCAATGCTGCTTTACAGCAAATAACATTGGGAACCATGGGTGTAAATCTTATCTATGGTGCCTTTTACTTTCATGATGATCCAAAAAATTTATTGATTCATTTATACGATCATATTTCAAAAGACAGAATTGAGATTGATACTATAAATTTTACCGGACCTGTTTTTGAAGAGGTAGACAATAGGTTAATGAGTTTGGTATTGGTTAAGAATGGAATGACAGATGCAGTAATGTTCGCTCCAGATGGTACAAACATACTTCCTGCAAATGCATTGTATAAAAAGAATATTCTTACGCTAAGAGGTAGCTTTAGGCCGGTAACTAAGGTGAACATGAGCATGTATGAGAAATCATTAAAAATGTTCCTGAACGAAAAAAAGGTGGTAAAAGAGAATACCATCGTGATCTTTGAGATCACGCTTTCCAATTTGCGGGCTGAAGGCGAGATAGACGAGAAAGACTTTATGGACCGGGCTATTTTATTATGTTCTCTTGGCCAAACGGTAATGATCTCTAATTTTCAGGAATATTATAAAGTAGTTGAATATTTTGCGCAATACACCAAAGAGCGAATGGGATTGACCATGGGTGTAAAAACCTTTTTAGATATTTTTGATGAGAGCTATTATCGCCAATTAAGCGGGGGAATTCTAGAAGCCTTTGGAAAGTTATTCTTCAAGAGTTTGAAGATCTATCTCTATCCCTTAAAAGATAAAGAAACAGGTAAAATTACTAATAGTGAGAATTTGATTCTTAATCCGAGAATGAAAGAGCTATATAAATATTTTAAGCAAAATGGAAGAGTGGTAGATATTACAGATTATGATCCTCATACCTTAGATATAGATGCTCGAGAGGTTTATCAACAAATAATTAATGGTGATTCTGGATGGGAAGATAAACTTCCAGAAAATACTGCTAAGCTTATTCATGACAAAAAATTATTCCAGGGTAATAAAATTTAATAAAAGATTTTCTTTTAACTGATTCTTAAATTTTGAGTTATATGAAGAATAGTTTCATCAGTAAAAGATCTATAAAAAATGGTGAAGCCATCAAGGGCTCGGACATTCGAGAGGGCTTATTTGATATAATTTCTCAACATCACCCCAACTTTTCACAAGAAGATTTTATATCGTTGGAAGAGCTCAATAAGTTTCGCAGACTGTATTTAAGTTCCCTTATAGCACAAGAAAAAGGTGAGTTAGCCATCATAGATCAAGATGTGCTTGATGCCATTCAAAATAACTCAATACTATCAGAAAATATTCAGGAAGAGATAGAAGAAAATCTAAGTTTCGGGCAAAAGATCGCAGATAAAATTGCGGTTTTTGGAGGTAGCTGGACTTTTATTATCGCTTTCTTCAGTTTTATAATGATGTGGATACTCATTAATATCTACATTTTAGTAACCAAGCCTTTTGATCCTTTTCCTTTTATATTGCTAAATCTTATTCTCTCTTGTTTAGCTGCAATTCAGGCTCCAATTATTATGATGAGTCAAAATAGACAGGAACAAAAAGATAGACAGCGTGGAGAACATGATTATAAAATCAACCTTAAGGCAGAATTAGAGATCAAATTATTAAGTGAAAAAATAGATCATCTTTTAGTGCATCAGAATAAAAAACTACTTGAAATTCAAGAGATCCAAACAGATTATTTAGAAGATCTTATGAAGGAAATCAAGAAAAGGCAGTGATAATATATTTATTTGGAATATGATTTTAATCATTATTTAAGAGCTACTATCCATATAACTTTATCAAAAACTTGAGAAGATGAAGAAGATATTAGTTCCTGTAGATTTTTCTAAAATAGCAGAAAATGCTGTAAAATATGCATTGGAAATTAGCAATCGGCTAGGTGCGGAAATGGTTTTCATTCATTTAATTTCAACTCCTATTCCATGGAAAGATATTCCATTAGAAAAAGAAAATCTATATCCTCATACCAAAATCAAGATTAGTGACGCTAAAGCTAAACTTGAAAAAATGGTGATGGAAGCCGAAAAGAAAGGTGTAGACGCCAGCTATTCTCTTATTTACAATACTGCCATAGGCGAGCTTTATAAATATATAGATCCAGAATACTATCAGTTAGTAGTAATGGGAACGCATGGCGAAGTGGGAATTGAACAAATTTTAGGATCCAATACTTTTAACACCCTAAAAAGATCTAAGATTCCCGTATTAGCAATAAGAGAGAATAATGATTTTAGATTGATGAACGAGATCATCATCGCTTCAGATTTTGAAGAAAAAAGCAGATCTTCTTTTGATTTATTGTTTGACATGGCCCAAGCCTTAAAATTAAGGATTAAAATTCTATATATAAATGTGCCCTACAACTTTAAGGAAACTCCTGAAATTGAAAAAATGGTAAATTTATTTATAGAAAATAAGGTTATAGATAGAGTAGATACTTATGTTATAAATGCACTAAATGAAGAGCGCGGGATAGGGATTTTTATAGCAGATCACAAACCAGATATTATAGCTACTGTAACACATGGAAGATCTGTGATTAATAATCTCTTTAGTCCAAGTATTACTGAAGGATTACTCAGTGATTTTCATCTTCCTGTTCTAAGTATTAATATGAATCCAAAATAATCTTTCTTCCTATAATCGTTTAATACAATTGTAAGCTTATTACTTCCTCATGATCAAAAAATTAGCGTAATCCCCCATTTTTATTTAAAAGCTTCATAATTACATTTAAGGCTATATCTAATATTCCGATTATCAAAATTTTATAAATTTTAAATATTTAGGTTATGATTAATTATAGCAACTTAAAGCCTGCCCTTATTTTATTTCCCGTGCTATTTATGATCTTTATAGGATGTGATCAAGGCAAGGAAAAAGATGAAACTACACCAATAGCACAAATACAAGAGAAGAAAGTTACAGATGAAGATCTTACTAAAAAAGGTGAATATCTTGTAAATAGTATGGGCTGTGCAGATTGTCATTCTCCAAAGAAAATGGGCGAAAAAGGACCGGAAATTATAGCAGAATTGTCCTTATCTGGCTATAGAGCAGATCAAAAGCTGCCGCCTTATAATCAAGAAGCTTTAAAAAATGGCTGGATGTTAATGAATGGAGATCTCACTGCTGCCGTTGGCCCATGGGGAGTTTCCTATTCTGCAAATCTTACATCAGATGAAACTGGTATAGGCAATTGGAAGCTAGAACAATTTATGACCGCTTTAAGAGAGGGTAAATACAAAGGACAAAAAACAGGAAGAGACCTTTTACCACCAATGCCATGGCAAAATTATGCAAACCTAACAGATGAAGATATCAAGGCGATATTTCTTTACTTAAAGAGCACAAAGCCCGTGAAAAATGATGTACCGGCACCCGTTCCTCCGGGACAGGCAACCAAGGTTGCATCAAAATAAAAATTTCAGAATGTATTATTGATTTTTCGAAAAACTAGATAGAAAATATATAAAAATTATAATATCTAGTTTTTTTTACCCCGGAGGATCTAATTTGGTGATCTCTACTAAAGCAGATCCTTTAATGAGTATATCAAGATAGAAATGCTGTTCATCCATAGTGAGGTTAGAAACTTTTATAGTGTTCATAGCACCCAGTATAAAAATCCCGTCTCGCGCTTCTAATTTATTTTTAAGTTTATTATTGAGTTCTAATAATTCTTTTTCTATTAAAGGTCCAATTTTGAAGTTCATTTTACTCTTAACTTTAGAGTACATAACATTGTTAGCTATGGTTTGAATAAATTTATCTACCAGCCAATTATCCGTTTCTCCATCTATCTTATAATCCTGAATAAACATTTGTTGCTCTTGTTCATCAAAACCTAAAGAAAGGTAGACTATTAGGTCTACTTCTTTATTATTAAAAAAAGTGGTGAGAGTTCTAAGTTTTAGATTAAGAGCAAGATCATATTCCGGATCTTCACTTTTATGAAGGTGCACATCTAATATCTCTGCATAATTGGTAGTTTCTCCGTCTTTTTCAGATTTTATATTTTCTCCAATCGCTTTTTTGCGAATAAGGGTTTCTACCGCCTTAGCCTCAATTCTAATTGGCAACCTAATTTCAATATTATCGTCAAAAGATTTTTCCATGTTTCTGAATCATATTTATGTTAAGTTTAAAATTAATCTTTTAAAATTGAAAAGAAATACTACTGCTTTTACATTGGGTTATTATTAACAATTCCAATAAGAATTCAATAGATTCAAAATAACTCCACAGCTGAATTCCATTAAAAAAAGATCTGTACTCTTACAGACCTTTTTAATTTTTAATTATAAATATGAATTAAGTAATGATATTATTCATTTTCACTTCTTACTCTAAAATTAAAGCTTCCATTCTGAAAACTTTTAGTAGACATATCTAGCATATTAACCCCTTCAAAATTAAATGAGCCCTTTAAATATAAGCCATCATCGTCACTTATTTCTAATCTATTAATTATGATATCTCTTGATGGATTATTGATAACATCCCATGAAGATCCATTATCATTTTGTCTAAATCTCATTTTATTGAAATTTAGAATATTATCACCAAAAGCATAAGAATGTTTACCTACATAGTTATCTATGTACATTTCCATATAATCTCCATTAACAGCTGTGGCCTTAATTAGAAGATTTACTACTCCTCTACTGGTAAGAATTTTTTTACAGGATATAACACCTTCAGCCTTTTTCACATTCCACTCCGCTCCATCAACCTGAGCAGTTAAAAATTCGTCATTCAAGTTGTTACTTGAATCATCGTTGCTACATCCTATTAGCGTTGTTAGAAATACTAAAAGGATCAATCTTAAGTTGGTTAATTTTTTCATGATACCTTTATTTTATGACTATAAAAGTACCGCTATAGATCTTAAAAAAAAAGAGGAAATTCCCCCTATTTAGTTGATTTTCAATTAATTGAATAATATCATACAATAATAATTATCATTTAAGAGGGAGTGAAAACATGTAATTATAGCTCATTCTATTCAAATCAAAAATATCGAAAATGTAAAATAAACTATACTTTTTGTAAATTTAGCTTGTCTATTTAAAAATTGCTTCTATATTTGTAAAACAAACTTTACATTAAATATGGAAATCATGAAAGATCAACACACTTCTTTTTCAAAGAGACCAACTACCGAGCTACCACAATTAGCTATTTGGACTTTTGCTTGGGTTATCTCGATGGCATTAGCCAGCTTTGGACCTAAATTTTTATGGGATAATAATATCACATTATCTCTTATCGCAATTAGTTTGAATGTTATTCTTGGTATTGCTATGATTGTAGCAAATAAGAAACATTTTGAACATTTAGATGAATTACAACGTAAAATTCAACTAGAAGCTATGGGAATTACTTTAGGGCTCGCAGTTGTGCTAGGCCTGGCTTATTCATTATTAGATCAAACCAATATTATAAGTTATGATGCCGATATTTCTCATTTGGTTATCTTAATTGGTATTACTTATCTAGTAGCAACTTTTATTGGAACAAGAAGATACCAATGAAAAATTCTATAAAAGTACTTAGGGCAGAGAATAACTATACACAAGCAGATCTTGCAGATAAAGTTCAGGTCTCCAGACAAACTATTAATGCCATAGAAAAGGGCAAATTCGATCCTAGTTTACCCCTGGCATTCAAGATTGCGGGCTTATTCAATAAATCTATAGAAGAGATCTTTCAAATGGAGGAATCTTAATGATATAAGAGGCAACGCGAAATTATAAAATAAAAACCCCCTTTCAGTTTCCTGGAAGGGGGTTTTGTTAGCAATTAACTGTTGAAAAGCGCACTATTTTAGTGTAGGCTTAAAGTAAATTTTAGTGACATAAAATTTGTATTAAAATATTTTGTTTAAACTTTGGTTAAAAATATTAAACAATATAAAATAATTTGTATATTCATCTGATAATCAAAAATTTATATGTTATGAAAAAAATTTATTAAACCTTTGTTTTTAGCTGCAGTGATGGTTTTTGCCTCCTGTGAAACAGAATCTATGTCTGAGGAATTAACCACTGCAGACTTAAGCAGTAAAGCATCGCCAGCAGCACAAAAAAGTGATGTGACCATCGCAGAAATTGTTGTTTCTTATGCCACTGCCGAAAATGTAGATGAGAGGCAATTTACCCTATTGCTTGCAGCACTTAATTATGCCGGAATTACCTCTATGTTCACTGAGTCTGATCAGTACACCGTTTTTGCACCAACTGATGCAGCCTTTCAAAGATTTCTTGGAGAAAAATCTCTAAGCGATTTCACTCCAGCACAAGTTGCTGCCGTTCTATCTTATCACGTTACAGATGGAAGAAGATTCAGCAATAGTGTAGTTCCCAAAAATTCCCCATAGAAAAATAGAAACTCTCTTAGGTCCATCTATTTATGTTAATAGTTCCGCAGGAATTGATACTAATGATGAAGATCTAGAGGCTAATGCTTCAATTTTAGTAGGAGCAGGATTATTTGATATTTCTGCTAGCAATGGTGTTATTCATGTAATAGATGAAGTTTTAGTCCCAATTCTTGACTAATTATTCCATATCATCTTTTCTAAGAAGGCCACTCATTGAGTGGCTTTTTTCAGTTATAAAATTAATAAGTCTGGTTGTATTCCCTTCACTTTTCTATGCTTTTAATGATTTCAGAATATTCTTTATCAAGAACTAATTTTATAGAAAACATAAACTTGGCCACAAAATTCCACTATTTTAAAACCTTATGTTTTTTTTATAATAGAGCTATTAAATATTTTGTTTATTAATCTTAATAGATACAAATACATCATGAAAGCAATACATATTACAAAATCTGGAGGACCTGAAGTTTTAGAATTACAGGAAACACCCAAGCCAAGACCTGAAAAAAACCAAATTCTTATAAAGGTTAAAGCTGCCGGAGTAAACCGCAGCGACGTGATTACTCGTAAAAACATGAACACCTATGGGAATTCTACCGGAGAAACATTAATACCCGGATTAGAAGTGTCTGGTGAAATAACAGAAATTGGAGAAAAGGTAACCGACAAAAAAGTAGGCGATAAAGTTTGTGCATTAATTTCGAGCGGTGGATATGCAGAATATGTAGCGGTAGAAAGCTCACATTGTCTTCTTATACCAGATGGAATAAGTCTGGAGGATGCTGCAGCACTTCCCGAAACCGTATTTACTGTATGGTTCAATGTTTTTCATTTAGCTAAACTTCAGCCAAGTGAAAAATTATTGATTCATGGAGGAACTAGCGGTATTGGAACTATGGGATTACAAATGGCAAAAGCCATGGGCTCTAAAATATATACCACTGCTGGAAGTGAAGAAAAGATAGAATTCCTCAATAAAATGAAACTAGGTCACGCTATCAATTATAAGAAAGAAGCCTTTGAGCAAGTATTTAAAGATGAAAAGATAGATGTGATCTTAGATATGGTTGGCGGAGATTATACGCAGAAGAATCTTGACATTCTGAATAAAAAAGGTAGGCTTATTAATATAAATGGCATGAAGAGCAATGAAGTAACTATTAATTTGCGAACTATAATGAGTAAAAATCTCACCTTATCGGGGAGTTTTTTAAAACCTCAAGCTGCAGAAGTTAAAACACAGATCGCCAAGGATGTAGAAAACACACATCTGGCCGCTTTTTAATTCTAAAAAAATACAGCCTATTATTTATAAAAAGTTTCCGTTAGCAAAAGCTGCAGAAGCACATAAATTAATGGAAAGCAGCGAGCATATTGGAAAGATTCTTCTCACTATAGATTAAATAAGATCAAACCATTTAAAACTAAAAAACCCTTTCAGGAAACTGAGAGGGTTTTTCTTTAAGTGGTGTTTTAAAAAGGACAATTTTATCCTTAATATGATTACCGTCATATTTTTTCAGAATGGTTACTTCTATTTTTGATCTGTAATTAATCTAAATCATTATGAAATATTTATTTAAACCCCTCCTACTCTTTGGATTGGCCGTACTTGTAAGTTGTGGCGGAAAAGAGGATAAAAAAGAAAAAGAAGAAATCCAATTAGGCTCTTATGAGAAGAACGTGGTAAAAGAACCAACGCCTACTGCGCCTAAATCTGATCTTGCTGATCTTTCTAACAAGGGAATTGGCCCTGTTAAAAACCTGGAACTTCCCGAAAATATAGATCAGGAAATGGTAACTAAGGGCAAAGCAGTTTATGATTCTAAATGCCTAGCATGTCATAAACCGGATAAAAAATTTATTGGTCCAGCTCCTACTGGAATCTTAGAAAGAAGATCTCCAGAATGGGTAATGAACATGATTTTAAACCCTACCGAGATGCTTCAAAAAGATCCAATTGCCATGCAACTACTTGTAGATAATAATGGCGCTCCTATGGCAGATCAAAATTTAACCGAAGAGGAAGCTAGACAAATTCTGGAATATTTTAGAACACTTAAATAGAGTTTATAAGATATAGCTTGATAAAAGTAATCTTCTAATATTCACTTATCATTTTACTCAAAGTAAATGATGAAAGGTATTCCCACTTCTTGCAGGTATACACAAGGATTAGAAAAAGCATTTATCTCCAAAATTAAAACGAATCAATTTTGATAGACATGAAAAAATCAATAAAAATTATAGCATCGCTGTTGCTGTTAACCGGGTTCTTTGGTTGTAAAAACAACGAGCAAAATAAAAATGGAGACAGAGGGGCATTAGCATCCAATGCTGCTGAAAAAGTTTATGTAGCTCCAGGAGAGCATGATGAATTTTATGCATTTATCTCAGGAGGGTTTAGCGGACAACTTGCTGTTTACGGTTTACCATCTGGGCGGCTTTTTAAGGTAATTCCAGTATTTTCACAAGATCCGGAAAAAGCTTATGGCTACAATGAAGAAAGTAAGCCTATGCTTAATACTTCTTTTGGCTTTGTGCCCTGGGGTGATGCCCACCATCCGGATATTTCACAAACAAAAGGTGAATTAGATGGGCGTTGGGTTTTTATAAATGAAAACAATACTCCGCGTATTGCAAGAATTGACCTAACTACATTTGAAACAGCAGAAATTATTGAAGTACCAAACTCTGCCGGTAACCACAGTTCTTCTTTCATTACTGAAAATACAGAATATGTTGTGGCCGGAACTCGTTTCTCCGTGCCTATTCCACAACGGGACATGCCAATTAAGGATTACAAAGGAAACTTTAAGGGTTCTCTTTCATTCATTAGCGTAGATCCAGAAACTGGTCATATGGCTATCAAATTTCAATTAATGATGCCTGGATTTGACTATGATCTTTCTCACCCTGGTCGTGATAAATCGCACGGTTGGTTCTTCTTTACAACTTATAATACCGAAGAAGCAAACACCTTGTTAGAAGTAAACGCATCACAAAATGATAAAGATTTTATTGCCGCGGTTAACTGGAAAAAGATCGAGGAATATGTGAATAATGGAGGTGGAACTAAAGTTCCTGCTAAATATGCGCATAACGTATATGATGATGAAACACATTCTGCTACCTCAACCATAATTGACGAAGTAGTTACTGTAAACCCAGCAGATGTGCCTGGAGCTATCTTTTTTCTTCCAACCCCAAAATCTCCTCATGGTTGTGACGTAGATCCATCTGGAGAATATATTGTGGGTAACGGAAAACTTTCTGCAGACTTAACAGTACACTCATTTACAAAAATGCTTGCTGCTATTGAAAACAAGAAATTTGACGGAGAAGCTTATGGTATTCCAATCTTAAAATTTGAAGACGTACTTGCTGGAACCGTAAAGCAACCAGGTTTAGGCCCATTACACACCGAATTTGACGGGAAAGGAAATGCTTACACCACCTTTTTTATCTCTTCGGAAGTTGTGAAATGGAAATTAGGAACCTGGGAAGTTCTGGATCGTCAGCCAGTATTTTACTCTGTTGGCCACGGGATGATTCCCGGAGGAAATTCGCGTAAACCATTCGGTAAATATTTTGTCGCGCTAAATAAAATCACCAAAGATAGATATTTGCCTACAGGACCAGAGGTTACCCAGTCTGCACAATTGTTTGACATTAGCGGAGACAAAATGGAACTATTGTTAGATTTCCCAACCATTGGAGAGCCACACTATGCTGCTGGTATTCCGGCTGATATTGTAGCCAAGAACTCAAGACAGATATTCAAATTGGCAGAAAATAAACACCCGTATGCCACGCTTAACGATGGCGATGCAAGAATAGAGCGCAAAGGCAATGAAGTGCATATTTATATGACCATGATACGAAGCCACTTTAACCCAGATAATATTGAAGGGGTAAAAGTTGGAGATAAAGTGTTTTTCCACATTACCAACCATGAGCAAGATTATGATGTACCACACGGTTTCTCTATAATTGGAGCCAACAATTCTGAACTCTTGATTATGCCTGGACAAACAGAAACCGTTGTTTGGGAGCCTAAACGAGTAGGTGTTTGGCCGTTCTATTGTACCGATTTCTGTTCTGCTTTACACCAGGAAATGCAAGGTTATGTTCGCGTAAGCCCTGCAGGTTCCAGTACAGAACTTAAATCATCTTTGGGAGAAGATTAAGACCCTTATAGTTAGTTGAAAATCCACTGGAATTTTCCCCTCGAGATTTTGATAGTCATAAAGTAGGGGGTTTAAATACCCCCTATTTATTAAATGTTATCCTGAATATATTCTCCCAACATACTTAATTAATTTAAATATCATGAAAAAGGCAGGCATTATAATGATTATAGGATCTTTACTCTTGTTAGGTCTTTTTAAATTCCCTTTATGGAACATTATGCTTGGTGCACCTCAATACCCAGACCCATTGGGAATGGATATTTATATTGAAGGAATCCACGGTGTAAAAGAGTTTGATATTCAGAACATTGATGGATTGAACCATTATATTGGTATGAAAACTATACCTAAACCAAAAGAAATGTGGGAATTTCAGTTATTTCCAGTAGTAATTGGCATGATGGTAGGAATTGGCGTTCTTATTGGAGTGCTCGGGTTCTTTGGTAAAGTGAGCTATAAATGGTTTCTTGGTTGGTTTTTATTAATGTCTGTACTTGGAATTATGGGAATGTACGATTTCAATTCTTGGCTTATTGAATACGGAACAGATTTGAACCCAAAAGCCATAATGAAACTACTCAATCCAGACGGCGCCCCCATGACGTATAAACCACCGCTTATAGGGTATCAAAAAATGCTAAATTTTGATGTAGATTCCTGGCCAGCAACCGGCGCATATATGATGTTTATTGGAATGCTATTAACTGTCGTCGCCTTCTTTGTTGGAAAAATGGAATATAAAAAAGACAGCTAAAAACTCATCTCTAAATCTGTAACATATTATCGAAACATTCATTTTTCAGATTTAAACAAACAGCGATTTTATTAAAGATATTTACTAAAGCCCTAACATACTATAGCAAAAACATATGAAACGTTTCATCTTTTTGGGTATTATTACAGCCTTGCTTATATCCTGCAATGCAAGCCCACAACCTATTGCCTACGGTACCGATGCCTGTCATTACTGCAATATGACAATTGTAGATAGACAGCACGCATCAGAACTTGTAACAAAAAAAGGAAAAGCTTTTAAATATGATGCTATAGAATGTATGGTGCATTCCTTACAAGACGAATTAAAAAATACTGAGATCGCATGGTATTTAACTGCAGACTTTAATGAGCCAGGGCAATTGATGGATGCAACAATGGCCACTTATTTGGTGAGCGACAAGATTTCAAGTCCAATGGGTGCTAATCTTTCCGCTTTTGGGAATAAAATGGCCGCCCAAAAAGGAAAAGAAAAATTTACAGGAGAATTATTTTCCTGGGAAGACATTCAAAATCAACTTCAGCAATAAAACATGTATTAAATAAATGATTACATCATCTTAAAGGCTACTAATTTCATTTCAATCTTGAAAAAAACACTTTCCATATTCGCTTTTGTATTGCTGCTTTTTGGATCTGTAACAGGATGGGCAAATACCATTACCGTTTGCAGTTCCTGTTCCATAAAAACCATTCAAAAAGGAATTTCCCAGGCTACTGAAGGGGATACTGTTTTGGTGAAGAAGGGAGTTTATAAAGAAGTAAACCTCATCATAGATAAAAGCATAGTCCTTTTGGGTGAGAATCTCCCAACAATTGATGGGGAAGACAGGGGCGAAATAATTAAAATTGTTGCAGATAAGGTTACCGTAGACGGTTTTAAAATTATAAATATTGGTACAAGCTATACTGCAGATTATGCAGCGGTACGCGTTATAAAAAGAAATGGATTTTTGATTCAAAATCTAGAATTAGAAAAATTATTCTTCGGAATTTATCTTGAAAAATCTAACAACGGAAAAGTTCTCAATAATAAAATAATAGGTGATGCTGTGAACGAATATAATTCCGGCAACGGTATTCAACTTTGGTATTGCAAAGGTGTTGAAGTACGCGGAAACACAGTAGAGCATGTTCGCGACGGAATTTATCTGGAATTTTCAGATAACATTACAATTAGCCATAATATAAGCAAGAACAACTTGCGTTACGGGCTTCATTTTATGTTTAGCAACCACGATATTTATGAATACAATACTTTTGAAAACAATGGAGCGGGAGTAGCCGTTATGTTTTCAAAATTTGTGGATATGAACCATAATATTTTTAAAGAGAACTGGGGCACAGCAGCTTTTGGGCTGTTATTAAAAGAGATAAATGATGCTAAAATAAACGATAATATTTTTCAGGAAAACACTGTAGGTATAAACGTTGAAGGAAGTAACCGCATTGAGTATTTACATAATGATTTCATAAGTAACGGTTGGGCCATAAAGGTACGTGGCGCCTGCTATACCAATTCTTTTGAGTACAACAATTTTATGTATAACTCTTTTGATATTTCCTATAATAGCAACCTAAACGACAATGTTTTTAACAATAATTACTGGAGCAATTATACCGGATATGATCTTAATAAAAATGGCGTTGGAGATATCCCTTACCGTCCTGTAAAACTGTTCTCTTATATAGTAAATCGAACTCCAGAAACCATCATTCTTTTAAGAAGCTTATTTATAGATATCATTGATTTTTCTGAAAAAGTATCTCCTGTTTTTACACCCGATAATTTGGTAGACGAAAACCCCAAAATGAAGACCATACACCATGATAGAAGTTAAAGATTTATATAAAAAATTTGGTAAGAATGAGGTGCTCAAAGGCATCAACCTTACCATAGACAAGGGCGGAATTTTCTCTGTTCTGGGGCCAAATGGTTCCGGAAAAACCACGCTCATAAAATGTATTTTGGGAATGGTTTTGCAAAATTCAGGACAAATTTCCATCAATGGCAAAGCCTTAAAGAACAATTTTAAATACCGAAATGAAATTGATTATTTACCCCAGATAGCCAACTTCCCTGGAAATTTGAAAGTGAGTGAACTTATTGCAATGATTAAGGATCTTCGCAATTTAAAAGCTACAAAAGATACAGAATTGATCGAGCTTTTTAAGCTACAACCTTATCTCAATAAAAAATTGGCAAACCTTTCTGGAGGAACTAAACAAAAGGTAAATTTGGTACTCACGTTCATGTTTGACAGTCCGCTGATTATTTTAGATGAACCCACAAATGGCCTGGATCCAATTTCACATTTACGGTTAAAAAATTTAATTAATTCTGAAAAAGAAAAGGGAAAAACAATACTTATCACTTCGCACATTTTAAGTTTTGTAGAAGAAATTTCTGATGAAATTGTATTTCTTTTAGAAGGAAAAATCTATTTCAAAGGGAGTATTTCAGCATTAAAAACCAAAACGGAACAACCCGATTTTGAACACGCCATAGCCTCCATTTTAACTTCAAGTTATGCTTAAAATATTAAAATACAGTTTTTACGATTTAATGCGTAGCCGTTGGAGCTACGTGTATTTTCTCTTCTATTTGCTGCTTGGCGTGGTACTTCTATTTTTAAACAACGACCTATCTAAAGCCGTAATTACCTTGATGAATGTAATCATTATTTTAGTACCGCTAATAGGGACTATTTTTGGTGTCATGTATTATTACAACTCTCGAGAGTTTACCGAACTGCTTTTAGCACAGCCCGTAAAACGCAGTTCCATCTTTTTGGGTCAATATTTTGGGGTGGCCACGTCTTTATCCATGAGTTTGGTTATAGGCCTGGGATTGCCTTTTATTTTCTACGGAATATTTAATAGCAGTGCAATTTGGGACTTTTCGTTATTATTAATTACCGGGGCGTTCCTTACTTTTATTTTTACCGCATTGGCATTTGTTATTGCTCTTGCAAACGAAAATAAGATCAAAGGATTTGGATTTGCTATTTTGCTATGGTTATTTATGGCCGTGATTTATGATGGACTTTTTCTTATGTCTTTAATGTATTTTGAAGATTATCCCCTAGATAAATTTTCTTTGATCTCCACCATGCTCAATCCTATAGATCTTTCTAGAGTGCTCATCTTATTAAAACTTGATATTTCGGCATTATTAGGGTATACTGGCGCAGTTTTCCAGAAATTCTTTGGAACTCATTTCGGATTAATAATATCGATATTAATGTTGATGCTTTGGGTTTTAATACCTACAGGAATTATATATAGAATGGCAAAACGCAAAGATTTTTAATGAAAATTAAAGATTCTGAATATCATTTAAATTGAAGTTTAAAAATTGAAAACATGAAAGAAATACTAGCTACAAGCCTTGCAAAAGCAATGAGTTATTCGCAATATCAGCTCTTATTTAAACAGTTGGTAACGAGGAAAGAACTACAGGTGAGCCTACAGATGAAAAAATTAAGTATACCAAATTAAACTTCAGCAGAGGTAAAAGGCTGGATAAAACTATTGTACTTTCAGAAAAAGAAAAGCAATGTTTTCAGAATATTAAAGAAAAACAAACCTGGCTGGTTATCACCGAGCCATGGTGTGGAGATGCTGCGCAAAGCCTTCCCTTTTTTAATAAAATTGCTGAAATTTCAGAAAATATTAAACTAGAAATTGTGCTTCGCGATGAAAATCTAGCACTTATAGATAATTTCTTAACCAATACCTCCCGCTCTATTCCTAAACTAATTATTCTAGATAAGGATCTAGAAATTATTAATCATTGGGGACCGCGCTCTAAAGCCGCTGCAAAAGTGGTAAATGATTATATACAAGACCATGGCAAAATTGACGATCAGCTAAAAACAGATCTTCAAATTTGGTACAACAAAAATAAAGGGGAAGCTATATTAACGGAATTACTGGATCTATCACTTTGTGAAATGGAGGAATCAGTAACCGAAAAATATTGAAGTTTTAATCTATGTAGTCTTTAAAATTGACCAAATTCCACATAAAAGTAACTTTATAAATTATATAAGAATGTTTTCTAAAGCTTGTGAATACGGGATACGTGCAACTTTACATGTAGCGTTGCAGTCTAAAAAAGGAATACGGCCTAATATAAGTGAAATTGCAAAAGCCGTAGATTCCCCAGAGGCTTTTACGGCCAAAATAATGCAAAAGCTTGCAAAAAATGCCGTGGTAGAATCTAGAAAAGGACCTGCAGGAGGTTTTTACATACCTCCTACCAGCAAAACAAAACTTATAGAGATAGTGCGAGCTATAGATGGGGATGTTATTTATAATGGCTGTGCAATGGGATTAGCCGTCTGTTCAGAAACAAATCCTTGTCCTCTGCATAACGACTTTGTAGCAATTCGTAGCAATTTAAAAAAGATGCTTGAAAATACTGAAATTATTAATTTGGTAGATAAATTAGAGTCCGGACACACCTTTTTAAAATTTTAAATAAGAGCTATGGAAAATAAGAAACCTCTAAAACGACATGCAGCCTTAAAGCCACTAAGCCGGCAACATCATTCTGGATTATTGTTTTCATGGAAACTTAGAAAAGGATTTTCAGAAAATATTTCTATAGATAGATTGAAAGAATATGCCAATTGGTTTTTTATACATGAAATTCAACCGCATTTTAGACTGGAAGAAGAGCATATATTTACAGTTTTAGATAGCAATCACCCATTAATTATACGCGCTTTAAAAGAACACCAGACGTCTGGAAAGTTTATTCTTAGACCTTGAAAATCCTGAAGAATCTCTTAAGCTATTAGAAAAAGAGCTCGAAGCACATATACGCTTTGAAGAAAGAATATTATTTACTGAAATTCAAGAAGTAGCAACCCCAGAACGTCTTATGGAAATTGAAAAAATACATTCGAATATAAATTCAGCGAAAAATTACTCAGATCCATTTTGGGAGTAAAAAAATTTAAACGTAATTCGGACAATTTTATCCTTTTTTATGATCTGTATCATATTTTATCTTTTAAAGGTTGTGGATATTTGAAAACTATTAAATCATTTTAAAACCTATTATATGGAAACTCTTATAGAAAAATCAATCGGGCAAATTGTTGCTGAAGACTACCGCATTGCACAAATTTTTAAAAATCACAAAATTGATTTTTGTTGTCAAGGAAATAGAAGCATCAAGGAAGCTGCAGAAAAAAATAAAATTGAAGCTCAGGTACTTATAGATGAGATTAATGCCCTTCAACAGGAAACCAAAGAAAGTGCTGTAGATTATAAAACCTGGCCTTTAGATCTTCTCGCAGATTATATAGAAAAAAAACACCACCGCTACGTTGAAGAAAAAATACCAGTTTTAAAACCATATCTTGAAAAACTGTGCAGAGTACATGGAGATCGTCATCCGGAATTATTTGAGATCACAGAACATTTCAATAAATCTGCTGGCGAACTTTCCGCGCACATGAAAAAGGAAGAACTTATTCTTTTTCCTATAATTCGAAAAATGGTACAAGCTAAACAAACTGGAACTAAACTGGATAAACCTCCTTTTGGAACGGTTCAAAATCCTATTCAAATGATGATGATGGAACATGAGACCGAAGGAGAACGCTTTAGATTAATAGATGAGCTTAGCAACAATTACACTCCGCCTCAAGACGCCTGTAACACCTACCGTGTAACCTACGCCCTACTCCAGGAATTTGAAAATGATCTTCACCAGCACATACATTTAGAAAACAATATCTTATTTCCAAAAGCTGCAGAACTAGAAAAAGAACTCATAGACGCAGTATAATGTGCTTTTTTTCTTTTCTATTGATTTTATTACCTCAAGAGGCAATTTATAATCTCATCTACACAGGAAAATTTAAGCCTGTAATTAAGAAGATTTAAATTGCCTCTTTCTATATTTAACACAGTTAATTCTGAAAATTTATTTATTGGTGCAACTTTTAAAAAAACATACCAACATTGCCCTTGCCTATTTTCTCCTGGTAGGATTGGTAGGCATTTTTTTAAGACTATTTTTTATAATCCCAATTCCGGCAAATTTCAAGTTTATAGTACATGCACATTCTCATGTGGCTCTTTTAGGCTGGGTATATATAGCTTTAATCACCCTTATATATAGACTTTATTTTGCAGAAGTTGAAAAGACACGACTCTATAAACGTATTATCTGGTTTACAAATTTCTGTGTTCTGGGAATGCTCTTCAGCTTTCCATTTCAAGGTTATGCTTTATTTTCCATCATATTCTCTACCCTTTTTTTATTTGCCACTTATTGGCTTGGATGGTTTTTTCTAAAATATACGCCACAAAAATTTAAAAACACTCCTTCCTATTTATGTATAAAGGCATCTATCTGGTATATGCTTATTTCTAGTATTGGACCTTGGGCTGTTGGGGGGATTATGTCTACTCTGGGAAGTACTTCCATTTGGTATAAGCTCGCCATATATTTTTATCTGCATTTTCAATATAACGGATGGTTTATACTAGCATTAATAGGAGTACTATTTTATATTTTAGAGATGCATGCTGTAAAAATCGATCAGAAAAAATTTAAAATATTTTTCTATTTAATCAACTTCGGTATAATTTTAAGCTTTTTCCTTTCTGTTTTATGGACCAAACCACCCTTAATATTTTACATTCTGGCAGCGGTAGGAGCACTTTTACAAATACTCGCATTCCTCTATTTTTTCCGAATAATACAAAATGCAGGACCCGCTTTTAAAAAGATCTTTTCACCATTAATTCTGAAACTTTTAAAGTTAAGCGGACTATTATTGATTGTAAAAATCCTTCTTCAACTAATTAGTGCCATTCCATATTTTGCTAATCTGGCTTATCTTTATAAAGATCTTGTAATTGGTTATTTGCATTGGACATTTTTAGGAGTAATAAGTCTGTGCCTTTTGGCTTTCCTACATCACTATAAATTTATAAAACTCAATAGCTACCTGGTAGCAATTTATCTTTTCGGATTTATTTTTTCTGAAGTTTTTATCTTTTATAATGCTGTCCATCTTTGGTTAAGATGGCCAGTTATTCCAGAATCAACCACTTCTCCTTAATAATTGTTAGTGCCTTAATCCCATTAAGTATAGCTATTTTGTTGATTAAAAATTTAAATGCAAAATCTTGAAATAACCGAATTGATGATTTATTTTAATAATGTAAATTGTTCCTCTTTGATCTAAATATTTTAAAAATGAGATAGCTAGAGAAAAAATTAAATTTCTTATTTATGATAATTTTGTCCGAAATAGGAAAATAGTATATCTTTGCACTCTTTAAATACAAATAATGATGTTTTCAAAAGCTTGCGAATATGGAATTAAAGCCAGCACTTATATAGCCTTACAGTCTCTAGAAGGTAAAAGGGTTAGTCTTAAGGAAATTGCAACCGAAGTAGATTCACCTACGGCTTTTACCGCTAAAATTTTACATCAGTTAGCAAAGCATAATATTTTAATTTCTGTAAAAGGCCCATCAGGTGGATTTGAAATACCTAAAGAAAAGATAGATTCAATAAAGTTAAGCGAAATTATATATGCTATTGATGGGGACTCTATTTATAATAATTGTGCTTTAGGTTTTAATAATTGTAATGCAAATAAACCTTGCCCATTACATAACAAATTTGTTGGAATTCGAGACGAACTTAAAGTAATGTTACATAATACAAGTCTTCTAGAATTAACTGAAGGATTGGAAATGGGACTTACCTATTTAAAAAGATAAAAATTTATTCAAATAAAAGATAAAAAGGTCTTAATATCAAAATTATGAAAATACCCCATCTTATACTTTTCATTTTAACCCTCATCCCGAATATAATTCAGGCACAGGATAAGAATATATCTACGGAGAATTGGATGACAAGTCCTGGAATTTTAGGTACAGTTACATTAATTATTATTGTTATTGTTGTAGCAATGGTCATTTTCCTGGTTCGCATAAATTCCTATCTAGATTCATTTAAAAAGAAACAAGAGGTTAAAATTCGAACTGCTTTTGATGATGAATTGGTTGCGATGGAAGACGATCAAATTGATACGATTCTTGAACAGAGAAAAGCAGCATTAAAATATAAATTGAAGGGGAATGAGTTAAGCGGCGAGAACGAGGTTTACGATAAAAAAGGATTGATTCAAAAAATCACCAACGATCCCAATAATGCTTTTTTCGACGAAAAAAAGAAAACTTCTCTAAGTCTCGAAACTCCAGAACCTCTCAAAAAAATTGTGATCTATTACCTTGGGGGCGGCTATTTTTTGGTTAGTACTTGGAACTTTAATTGGGCAATATTTAGGTATGAAATTTATCTGGCCAGAAATGGATTCCCAATCCTGGCTCTCTTTTGGAAGATTGCGTCCGGTTCATACCAATATGGTATTTTGGGGTTGGTCTTCTTTAGCTATGATTGGCCTTGGTCATTTTGTAATCGCTCGTACTTCTAGTACCATAATTTATAGTTATAAATGGGCATGGAGAGCATGGGCGCTTATTAATTCTTCTATTATTTTAGGGAGTCTATCTTTAATGGCAGGTATAAATAACGGGGGTGGGGAATATCGAGAATATATTTGGCCGGTTATGTTGCTCTTTGCAATTGGATTAGTAATTACATTTTTTAATTTCTACAAAACTGTTGCCACTAGAAAAATTTCCGAAATATACATTTCAAACTGGTTTATTCTGGCATCTTTAATATGGACTATAGTTTTATCTATTATTGGTTATTTACCCTTTTATCAAAATGGACTTGGAGAAACCGTGATTCAAGGCTATTATATGCACCAAGGGGTAGGAATGTGGTTTATGACCTTCACATTAGGTCTTGTATATTACTATTTGCCTTCTGCTTTAAACAAACCAATTTATTCATATTCTTTAGGGGTGCTAGCTTTCTGGACACAGATGCTTTTCTATACTATGATTGGAACGCATCATTTTGTATTTAGCCCTCTCCCATGGTGGTTACAAACAACAGCTATAGTATTTAGTGCTGGAATGTTCATTCCTGTAGTAGCAGGTAGCACAAATTTCTTAATGACCATGAAAGGGAGTTGGAGCCATATTTCCAAAAGTTATGTGTTACCCTTCTTCTTGGTTGGAACTATCTTTTATTTTGTAGGATCTACACAGGGGAGTTTACAAGCATTTCGATTTACCAATTACGTATGGCATTTTACCGATTTTAATGTGGCCCATTCTCATATGACTATGTATGGAATAATCGCTTTTTTTCTATGGGCAGCGATCTATGCCATTCTTCCAAAATTAACAGGAAAAGAACCGCCACAAGTATTGGTAGGCGCCCATTTTTGGATGGCGTTTATCGGGCTTTTTGCATATATGATTTCTCTTATGGCCGGAGGAACCTATAAAGGATTAAGCTGGATAGAAGGCAATGCCTTCATAGAGTCTGTAATTTTGATGAAACCTTATTGGGTTTGGCGAGCAATTGGAGGTTCTCTCATGTTCACCTCTCATCTTATTTTCGCCTATAATTTCTATTATATAATAAAAGATCGAAAAACAGATTCGGTGTCCAAAGTTGATAAACCTGTAGAAGAAATTACTGTTTAATATAATATTTAAATATGCTCAATTTTCATAAAGAACATAAAAACCTAGTGCTAACAGCCCTTATTGTATTTGTGGCTTTAAGCATCCTTGTGGCAATTTTACCTGCCTTTCAAATGCAAGATACCATGCCCCTACCTGCTCAAGAAGCGCTAACAGATCAAGAAATAAAAGGACTGGGAGTGTATGTCTCAGAAAATTGTGTGGCATGCCATACCCAACAAGTACGTGGTATAGAAATGGATAAAATTTGGGGTGACAGACCTTCTCTGCCCTCAGATTATTATTACAGCAAACAACGTTTAGATGTATGGAGACAGTCGCCATCTCTTTTAGGAAGTGAACGTACGGGTCCAGATTTAACCAATATTGGAGCAAGACAGCCTAGTGAAGATTGGCATTTTATGCACTTATTCAATCCTCGCTCTGTAGTTTCGGCATCTATAATGCCATCTTATTCATGGTTGTTTAAAGAAATTGATAGTACGGCGTTAACCCCAGAAGATGTTGTGATATCTATCCCTAAAGAGTTTTTTAATAAACCAGGGAAGAAAATTGTGGCCACTCAAGAAGCTTTAGATCTGGTGGCTTATTTAAAATCTTTGAAACAAACCGCCCTACCAGATGGAAGCAGCGTTCCTGAATTTATTCCAGCTCTAAAACAAATTCAAGCAGGGAATATGGATAGTGCAGAAAGTGATTCTGGCCTTAATGGTAAAAACTTATATAGCGCTAATTGTGTTGCGTGCCATCAAGCAAATGGAAAAGGAGTTCCGGGAGCCTTCCCTCCTCTTGCTGGAAGTGGATTTGTAAATGATGAAAATCCGGAAATGCTAATTAAAATTATTCTGCAAGGTTATGATGCGAGAACAGAATATGCAGTAATGCCACCTTTCGCCGATCAACTTACAGATGCTGAAATTGCCGCCATTACAACTCACGAGCGGTCCAGTTGGGGCAACAATGCTCCTCCTGTAAAAGAAGAAGATGTAAAGAAAATAAGAGAATATATTAATAATGAACTAAATCAGTAGAAAATGAAAAAGATAGCTCCCCATCTTAATAGCTGCATTTTTAATGAGTTCTAACTTTACTTTTGCCTGTGATCTCTGTAAAAAAAATCAGCCCAAAGGTTTTGAAAATATTACTCATGGCAATGGGCCTTCCGGATCGTTAGATTACTTCATTATATGGTCTGCTATAATCATTGTTGGGGTCACTCTATTTTTAAGCATTAAATATCTTATAAAACCAAAAGAGAATAGTCCGGAGCATATTAAGAATATTGTAAAAAATGAAGGATTTTAACTATGGAAGATAAAAGGATAATAAAAGTTTTTTTGGATGATGACCCAAAGCCTTTTGCAGCTTTTGCTCCGCCGGTAAAAATTGTATTTGACAGTACGAAAATACCCGATGGCAAACACAAATTAAAAATTGTAGCCAAATCTTCAAACGGTGTGGAAGGGGTGAGAGAAATTCCTTTTGTAGTACGAAATGGCCCAGCAATATCTGTAGTGGGTTTAAAAGAAAATGAAGTGATAGAAACTCAAATTCCTATTACTATTAATGCTTATGGAAGCGAAACCAACGACTTTTTTGTAATAAGAGGTTCGGAAACTCCCAAAGCAATTCCTGCATGGGTATGGGCACTACTTATTATATTTTTAGCTTTCGGATTATTTTATATGATCATGTATTGGAGTCCGGAACTATATAAATCATTCTTTTAAATAATAAATAACAGAGGTTACCCAGACCAACATTAAAATTACTTCTTCCTCGAAATACATAAAGATGAATTCAATGCAAAAAGAAATTTTAGATATAGAAGATATTAAGCTTTTGGTAGATACCTTTTATGCTAAAGTGCAGACATGATGAGTTGCTGGCAGATATTTTTAATAATGTTATTCAAGACCATTGGCCTAAACATTTGGAAAAAATGTATAGTTTTTGGCAAACGGTTCTTTTAGAAGAACATACCTATTACGGGGCACCATTTATGCCACATGCCAACCTTCCTGTAAGCAAACCTCATTTTGATAGATGGCTAGAACTATTTTTTAAAACTCTAGATGAATTATTTGAAGGAGAAAAAGCTCAAGAAGCTAAATGGCGAGCCAGTAAAATGGCCGAAATGTTTCAGTTTAAAATTGCGCAGTATCAACAAACCAATTCTAAACCCTTAATATAAAATCAATATAAAAATAATTCCTCTAATTTTCCGAGGAAATATCTTAAAATTATTAAATATGTCGGATTTACATCAAAAAATAGCGAAAAAATATATCGATTTAGGAGAAAATCCTGACAGTTATTTAGAAGGTCTACTCCATTCTAAACCTATTAATTATTGGGATTATATTGGGGTGGAAACGCTTTTATCGCTTCAGCGGCCTCGTACAAATTTTAAAGATGAAGAGATCTTTATTATGTACCATCAAATGACAGAGCTGCTTTTAAAAATGCTGCTTCATGAAATAAAACAATTGGTTGAAACCGAAGATTTTTCCGAAGAAATATGGTTGGATAAAATCAATAGAATGAATCGTTACGTAAGCATGCTCATTAATTCTTTCGATATTATGAAGGAAGGAATGAATTATGACGATTACAACCAATTTAGAAAAACTTTAGCTCCAGCCAGCGGATTTCAAAGTGTCCAATTTAGATATATAGAAATTTACTGCACCAGATTGAAAAATTTAGTTCCCCAGACTAGAAAGAATCATCTAACTCCCTCCTCCACAATAGAAGATTATTTTGAAAATATTTACTGGAAAGATGCAGGCGTCAACAAGAAAACGGGGGCTAAGACTCTTACCATGCTTCAGTTTGAAGAAAAATATCTTGATAGCTTGATCACACTAGCAAAAAAATTACAAGGTGAAACTTTAGAAGAAAAATTTCTTGAGCTTACAGATCCTTCGGAAGTTCTAAAAGCTAAATTACTAGAGTTCGATATGCTTTACAATGTAAAATGGCCGATGGTACATCTAAATACTGCAAAACATTATTTAGATAAAAAAGGCGAAAATAAAGCAGCAACCGGAGGATCTGAATGGAAAAAATATTTACACCCTAAATTTCAGCAACGGAAATTCTTCCCTTCGTTGTGGAAAGAAAAGGACAATTTTGAGGAAGAAAAAATAAATCTCTAAATTATGGAAACAGTTCAAAGACCTCAGTTAACGCTTATCGATAAAGGAAATTCTTTAAAAACACTTCAGGTAAAAGCTTTAACAGGTATGAAAATGCCACCTCATCATACAACAAAAGAAGCTGTAATCGTAGTCCAGAAAGGCGAAGCCATTCTAAAAATGCCTAACGAAGATCATACTCTCAAGAAAGGAACTGTATTTATTATACCTTCAGGGGTGAATCACAGCTTAGAAATCCTAAAAGATTTTGAGGCCACAGTAATCATGGCAATTGATGCTGAAATAAATTTTAAATAAAAATTCAAAATTATGAAAACCGCATCTTTAACAGACAACATTGAATATCAAGAAGGTAGACCGAGCATTAAAGTTTTATTAGATTCTGAAACGGGCAAAGAATTAAGAATTGCCTTTAGAAAAGACCAGGTAATGAAAGAGCATAAAACTCCATTTCCTATAGTGGTTGAAATTTTTGATGGAAATATTGAATTTGGAGTAAATGGAGAAAAACATAATTTAAAAAGAGGAGACTTAATTGCCTTAAAAGGCAATGTTCCTCATGATTTAAAGGCTTTGAAAGACAGTATTGTTAGACTAAGTCTCAATAAAGCAGATACCGCCAAACGCGTGGAAGACGTTGTAATTAATTCATAATTGGCATTCTTCTGTATGAGTGAAATTGTAAACTGTGGGAACTGAACTTGAAACAGTGTCTTAAATACCTTCAGCTAAAATCCTTTAAATATTTCTAGCAATAAACTGGAACATGAAAGAAAATTATAACCTAGAAATGAGAAGGGATCATTAGATAAAGTTATTAACTTTTAGCAGTCTGCAATTACAGAATAACCAACGCAATTTCGAGAATATACATCTAGAAATTAATGCATTATCAACACAAGATATATACATTTATATTCTAGCTTTGCATTTTTAAAAATGATGTATGAAATTGTCTATTCAAAGCAGAAGTAATTTATTGCTGTTGTTAAATACATTTTTAGTGACTATCCTGTCGATACTATTAGCTTTTTCACTAAAATATGTAACTGAATTAGTACAACTTAGTATTTTTAATTTTGCAGAGGCACATAGATATCTCTTTCTAGTTCTGCCCACTACAGGAATTACATTAATTTATTTTTTGCGGAAATTTATCTTTCATGGGAAAAAGAATAAAGGAATTAGAGAAATATACACCGCACTAACATATAGAAAAAATTCATTACCATTATTCAAGATAACATCTCATTATATAAATGGTTTTCTTACCGTTATCTTTGGGGGTTCCACCGGAATAGAAGTTTCTACCGTAGTTTCTACTGCAGCCATAGGTAGTAATACTCATCATTTTACGGGATTAGCTAAAAAACATCAGCAGGCATTGGTTTGTGCAGCAGTAGCATCTGGAATTGCAGTACTTTTTAATAGTCCCCTGGCAGGAGGTTTATTTGCTATTGAAGTTATCGCCAGGAAAAAGAATCGCTCTACCCTATTAATGACCTTTATTGCAATATTACTTACCGGTGTATTCATAAATATCTCCAGCCAAGAATATCTTTTTGAGGGAGAGGTTTTATTGTGGAAATGGCAGGCAGTACCATACTTCTTTATTGTAAGTATTCTAGCTGCTATAACCGGAGTCTATTTTACTAAAACTGTTTTATTCTTCAAAGACAAATTAGGCGCTATAAATAACAATTTTCTTCGTGTAAATATTGGGGCTGTAACTATTGGTGGTTTGATTTTATTACTCCCACAACTTTATGGTGACAGTTACCATTCAATTCCTCATTTTTTAGAGAATAATCTCCAAAGTGAAGAAGTAACCAATATTCTCATTATTATTTTGGCGTGTATAATCTTAAAGCCTTTAGCCGCTAGTTTAACCCTTGGAGCTGGAGGAGATGGAGGAGTATTTGCACCTAGCATAGTTACAGGAGCATTTATAGGCTTATTTGTAGCTTTTTTTGCTAATAAATTTTTAGGGATGGAGCTTATCCCTCTTAACTTTGCTCTCTTAGGAGCAGCAACCATGCTTAGTGCAGCTATTCATGCCCCTTTTACAGCACTTTTTTTAGCCTGTAGTATAGTTGATGGCGGTTATATACTTTTTATTCCCATTGCAATATGTGTATTCTTATCTAAATTTATTGCTTCCTATCTTTGTAACTATACCGTGTATACTTTCAAGAAACCGCTACCTCTAAAAAACTAATAAATACATCGAATCACCTACTAAATTATTTAAATCATTAAGTTAGTATTTTGAATCTAACTTGAAAACTGATATAATTCAACGCTAGTGTAAGAAAATCTATAAATTACAAGCTAAAAATGGTTCCGTATCTTTCTATAAAATAAATATTTTAAATGCATTCTAAGATATCCATTTCCAAAAAATTAGAAGAAAGAGTTAAAGAACTTTCTTGTCTTTATGGGGTATCATCTGCCATTCGAAAACATTCTGATTCTATTTTAGAGACCTTAGAAGAAATTTGTAATATTACTCAACATGCCTGGTTGTTTCCTAACGAGGCGGTTGTTCAAATGAAACTTAATAATTTTCAGGTTGTAACGGCAGATTTACCTAAAAAACATATTGTTCAGACAAGTGAAATTTTACTTTTCAATGAAAATAAAGGCTTTATAAAAGTATATTATGATACTAATAAATTGCCTGATGCCTATTTCTTAGAAGAAGAACAAAAACTTCTCGATAAAATAGCGATTGAAATAAGCGAATTTTTTGAACGTCGGGAAATAGAAAATAATAAAGAACTTTTACAACGAAGTGCAGAGCGCAATGACAGACTTTCTATTTTAGGAGAAATAACCGCAGGAATAGCCCATGAGCTAAATACTCCTCTTGGTAACATATTAGGTTTTGCTGAATTGATACAATCCAGTAATCCAGAAAACCAAATACAAAAGGATACAGAAAAGATTATTAAAGCCGCGATCTATTCCAGAGAAATAGTGAAGAAACTAATGTTCTTTTCTTGCGAAATGCCTCAACATAAAGAATTTGTTCTCATAAAGCCTATTATTGATCAAGCGCTTAGGTTGCTCTCACAAAATTTTCAGAAAGCAAATATCAACTACGACTTTAAAATAAATAACCCAGATTTAGAAGCTCAAATAGATACAATACAATTCACCCAGGTATTGTTCAACATTCTGATAAATGCAATTTATATTTCGCCTGAAAACAGTTTGATCTCTATAGAAGTTGAAAGCGATTCCAATTGTTTTACTTTGGAAATAAAAGATGAGGGCCCCGGTATCCCGTCAGATTTAAAATTGAAAATATTCGAACCATTTTTCACCACTAAACCTTTAGGAGAAGGTTCAGGCCTTGGCCTTAGTGTAGTGCATGGAATTATTAAAAGTCATCGTGGAGAAATTTTTGCTTATGATAATAAACCCACTGGTACGGTATTTCAAATTAAATTACCATTAAAGATGTAATTATGGTTCTAAAGAAAGCGAATATTCTTATTGTAGATGATGATTATGACATGCTTGAATTGGTACAACGCCAGCTCCATGATCAAAATTTTCATTCTTATAAAGCTGCCTCTGTTGTAGAAGCTATTAACATCCTGAAATATAATGCTGTAGATTTAATAATTACAGATCTTCAAATGCCTGGTATTGGCGGAATGGAGCTTATTAAATATGTAGAAGAACATTATCCAAAATTACCAAAATTGGTAATAACCGGATATCCTTCTATAGACGGTGCTCTTAGTGCAATGAAATCTGGGGCGCTAGATTATTTAGTAAAACCCTTTACAGCAGAAGAACTTAAAACTATCTGTTGAAAAATCACTTCCTAAAAAAATCTCTTCATAATAAAAATAATAGCTCTCCAAATCATAAACCTGGGGTATACGCTGGTATCGTTGGTCATTCTGAAAAAATTGAACAGCTCATTGATATTATAGAAAGGGTAAAGAATAACCGTGCTACTGTTCTTATTCAAGGAGAGAGCGGTACTGGTAAAGAATTAGTGGCGCGTGCCATTCACTATAAAGGTTCTTTTGCTGCCAACCCATTTATTGCAGTTAATTGCGGTGCAATTCCCGAAGAACTATTGGAAGCTGAACTTTTCGGATATAAAAAAGGGGCCTTTACAGGAGCTAATGAAGACCGTCAGGGATTCTTTCAGGCTGCTGAAGGAGGAACTATCTTTTTAGATGAAATTGGAACGGCATCTCTTAACGGTACAAACCAGATTATTAAGAGTACTTCAGGAAAAAGAAGTACGTAGAATTGGAGAGCAAAAAGCTAGAAAAATAGAACTTCGAATTATAGCTGCTACTAATAATGATCTACTACAAATGGTTCAGAAAGGTAGTTTTCGGGAAGATTTGTATTATAGATTAAATGTGGTTAATATTGAAACTCCACCCTTGCGAGATCATAAAAGTGACATTCCCTATTTAGCACAAAATTTTCTTAGAAAATATGCTTCGGAATATGCAAAACCAAAGATCCAGTTCACCGAAAAAGCCTTAGAACTCTTAGAGCGTTATAATTGGCCCGGTAATGTTAGAGAACTCGAGAATGTGATACAAAGAGCTATCATAATGAGTGAACAAACTATAGATATTGGAGAACTTCCAGACCATTTAAAATACCCAATACCGAATTCCAATTCTACTTCAAAATCTTTACAAGAAGTAGAAAAAGAGCATATTTTAAAAGTGATGGCCAGTGTTGAAAACAACAAAACTAAAGCTGCAGAAATTCTTCAGATAGACCGTAAAACACTTCGAAATAAACTAAAATAAAACCGGTTTTTTAAACGGTACATTTCTCCTCTCCCGGGGCATTTCACCCCGCCTTCAAAACTCACTTTAAAAATAATTAATCTTATAAGTATCTGATATTCAATAATATGAATATTTATTCTTGATTTTTATATTTCAAGGGCATAGCATTTGACTTTCTATAAGAAGAAAATATAAATCTATGACGAATGAATCAGATTACTGAAAAACTTAAAGAATTCTCACCCCTTAAAAAACATCATAACGGAATAAGCCAGGAGATGTTAAAAGGATTGTGCTTTAACTGCGATCTCCGCAAGACCTGCACATGGAAAGAAGACAGAAAATTATTTTGTGAACACTTTGAATAAATAAAAATGATAAATACAAAAAAAGTAGAGAAACAGTCTATGTATGAGACTGTAATGAGCCAGTTTAATAAAACGGCAGATCTTATAGATTTAAACCCAAATATTAGAAAAATATTAGGAATCACTAATAATGAAATTATTGTTCATTTTCCTGTAAAAATGGACAACGGGAAAGTAGAGGTTTTTACGGGTTATAGAGTTCAGCATAACAATGCGTTAGGACCTTATAAAGGAGGTTTACGCTATCATGATACCGTAGATATAGATGCTGCAAAAGCACTTGCTATGTGGATGACCTGGAAAACTTCTCTAGCCGGACTTCCCTTTGGTGGCGCCAAAGGAGGAATCAAAATAGATCCAAGAAATTTTTCAGATTCAGAATTAGAGCGTATCACCAGACGTTTTACTTATGCATTAGGCGAAAATATAGGTCCTGAACACGATATCCCTGCTCCAGATGTAAATACTAATCCTCAGACCATGGCTTGGATAGTAGATACCTATATGTCCACAATTTCATCTTCAGAACGTTCACATAATCAGCACGTGGTTACAGGAAAACCCGTGGGAGCTGGCGGACTTGAAGGTAGAGATCGAGCAACAGGTTTTGGAGTATATCTATCTATTAAATTACTTCTGGAAACAAAAGGACAAGACTTAAAAGATAAAAAATTTATAGTCCAAGGATTTGGAAATGTTGGGTATTGGGCATCTCATTTCTTAACTAAAGATGGTGCAAAATTAATAGCCGTTCAAGATGCACATGCTACTCTATACAATGAGAAAGGAATTAACGCTGAATCTTTGGCACAACATTGTGAACCTAGAAAAGGATCTATAAAAGGTTTTGACGGGGCTCAAGAAATCGAGACTGAGAATTTCTTTGGACTAGACTGCGATATTGTTATTCCTGCGGCACTTGGGAATCAAATAACTTCTGAGAATGCTTTTAAAATTAAAGCTACCATAGTTGCGGAAGGTGCTAATGGACCTACAGATAAAGATGGGGAAAAGATCTTGCTGGACAATGGAGTGACTATTATACCTGATATTTTCTGTAACTCTGGAGGAGTAATAGGAAGTTACTTTGAATGGCTGCAAAATAGAAATGGTGAAATGTGGCAATTGGAAGAGGTAATGGAAAAAATTGAAAAGAAAATCACTCAAAATTTCCATAAAATATATGCCGAAGTAAAAGCACGCAACACAGATTGGAGAACTGCTGCATTTATTCTAGCGATATCCAGAATTGAAGTTGCGTACAAACAAAGAGGAATTTTTCCTTAAGAATTACTTATAAAAACAATATCAGATGAAATACGGAGAATTAATTATAGAGAAAAAAGAATATAAGTTTTTAAAGCAGCTCATTACGTTAGCAAGGTATTATAAAGACAGTACGTATCGTGAATCTATACATAAACTGAATCAGGAAATGCAATCTGCAAAAGTGATGAAATCTAATGATATACCGTTGGATGTCATCCGCTTAAACTCTACGGTAACCATTCAAACAGGTTTTATGGTAGAAAAAACCTATCAAATAGTAACCCCAGAAAAGAGCGATTTAAGAAGTGAGAAAATATCGATTCTAGCACCTATGGGCTTGGCTTTGTTTGGATATGCCGAGGGAGATGAAATTATGTGGAATTTTCCTATTGGCCAGCGCGCTATAAAGATTATTAAAGTAAAACAAGAACAACCTATTTTAAGAAAAACACATTATGATAAACAACATTCAGGAACATCACAATGATGAAGAGGTTCAAAAGCTGAGCATGGAAAGTACGGTAGAACTGTGGCGTCAAGAATTGGAATTTACTGAGAAAGAAATTCAATTCTATCTCATCTTGTTAAGATCAACTCTTATCGAAAAAACAAGATCCAATAATATAGATGCCGAATTTTTATTAAAACAATTCAATGAGCTAAAAGAATCTAATTATTCACATAAGAAAACCTGTTTAAAGTTTCAAAATACCTTAACGGGAATGGAAGAATGTGATGATATACAATGTGATCATGCTTATTTAAAATCGTATTTAATATTTAAGAATAAAATAGAAAAGCATTTTACAATTGTGAGAACGATTAAAGAATCAGGCTTCGAGTATCTCCAACAGGGAATTGAAAGATATTCAAAATAAACATTTTGCCACTTTTATGAGGTTATAGATTCCATGCAGATTTGAAAGACAGAAACAAATTATTAATTTTTGATACTCCTTATTATGAAAGCGATGACCCGAGCCATTAGTTTAATTTTAATGGGCGTTATAATAAGATCTATTTACTTACATGATGAACTATACATCAAAATTTTTCATGAAAATTTTTGGGTGATCTTCTATGTAATTGGAATCATTATTATGATGGCCGCGATAGTATTATGGCTTGCGCCTTCAAAAAGGATAAAGGACGACAAATAGTTGAGTAATAAAAAATCATAAGTTGAAAATTTCATAATATGATTTTATACCTATTATAGTGTATTAGAAGGCTTCAATTAAATAAACCTATAAGATGGAAGTAATTTCTGTACTAGGTAAAAACAAGAAAGGCTTCACATTTCTGTGAAGCCTTGTCTTTCCTAGTAGCGGGAACTGGACTCGAACCAGTGACCTTCGGGTTATGAGCTGGAATTAGAGGAACCGTAAAATTCACCAAACACCCGTAAATACTATGATTTACAGGATATTTACATTTTTATTGATATCAAAGAATAACAGGTAAAATGGAATTATTCTGTACCTATTCTGTACCCATTTTTGAAAAATAACCTTATATTTAAAATATTAAAAATTAGATGGTTATGTCAAATATCCAAGTAGTCTTACGCCCTAACAAAAAGAAGAAAAATGACACTATTCCTCTTGCCTTAAGAATAAGTGAAAATTACAAGACCAATTATTATTTTTTGGGCCATTCGATTTTAGAGAAAGATTGGGATGAAACTGTTGAAAAAAGTAAAAAAGACCCATCCAAACTACAAAAAGCTAAATTATTTTCTCAACAAGAAAATTACCGAAGCACAAGATTTGTATTTTCACTCAGAAGATGATTTGACGCCCAGACAGATTAAAAACAAACTAAAAGGGCCGGGAGGTTCTCAATCTTTCTTTGCTGTAGCGGCTGAACGGGTAAAACAAAAATATGATAAAGGAACTTTTTCAGTTGCGAAATCTGAGCTGTCTATTCTCTATAATCTGGAAGAATTTCTGAACCTCAAAACCAATCAAAAGAAAGAGGAGGTTAAAAAATCAATAAAAGAGCGAAGACGAATACGAGTGAGTAAGACCAGAAAAGGTCAATATTCTTTTGAGGATGCCATTACTTACTTTAAGAGAAATACCCGACTGGAGTTTCGGGAAATGAATGAATCATTTCTAAATAAATACAAAGCCTTCTGCTCCACTTACTTGGGACACAAGACTCGAACCATCACAAATCAACTTATTTTTATTAGAACCCTCTTTAATGTTGCTATAAAAGACGGGATTGTTTCTCAAAAGTATTATCCTTTTGCGGGCGAAAAAGAAAAAATCAGAATTGATTCAGGAAATAAAATTGGACTAACTGCTGAGGAAGTTACCAAAATAGAAAATCTTGCAGTGGAAAGTCATTCTTCTATGTGGCATACCAGGAATGTCTGGCTTGTTTCCTTCTACTTTGCAGGTATAAGAATTTCAGATGTTGTAGCCTTGAAGTGGACAGATATAAAAGATGGCCGCCTGTACTATGTGATGAATAAGAATGAAAAACCTTTGAGCTTTAAAGTCCCGGACAAAGCCAAAACCATCTTTAATCTCTACCTGAAGGATAAGACGGAAAACAATGGCTATATTTTTCCATTTTTAAAAGATGCTGATCAACAGGATCCAAAAAGTGTATTTCTAAAAATGAGGAACGCTACTAAGGTCTTTAATAAATTCCTGAAACGAATAGCTCAAGAGTGTGAAATAGACAAAAACCTCTCAAACCATATAGCCCGACATACTTTTGGAAACATAGCCGGAGATAAAATACACCCCTTAATGTTACAAAAGCTTTACCGGCATAGTGATTTGAAAACCACGCTAAATTACCAGGCCAACTTTATTCATAGAGATGCAGATGATGCTTTGGATAGTGTAATAAATTTCTAATAGGCTTCTTTTTACTCAGTTCTTCTTAAGATCATAGCCTACTTTTTTAGGAAGTTTTTCGACAGTGTTTATTTTGTTCTTTCATTCGGTATAGTGCTAAAAGGTTTAATTTTTAGTCAACCTATTTCAGGAAAGTACATTTATGAATATGCGTGCTAACGGTCTGGTATATGAAAAATAGGGCAGAAAATAGGCTGTTTCCATTCGGTTGAGCCACAGGCCATATTTTTAATTCTTCTTTTTATTTTACAATTATACACAACTGCCTTTCGATTAAGCCAATATCGCCCTATTTTTTATATACATTGTTGTGCATAGTGATTACGCTTACTGCTTGCTGCTTGCTTTTCAGTTCTTTAATGTTTTAATTTCAAAACAAATGTGAGCGTTGGCAAGACATACTCTTTTACAGTTTTGATGGTGCGTTGGCTGTAATGACTGTAAATGTATTTGGCTTTGAGCGTTGGCTTATTTAGTACTATTTATAATTTCTTCCATTTTATTCAGTGCGTCTACCTCTTTTAAATATGCATTATATCTTAGTTCATTTGCTTTTAACACTAAATTATTTATGTTGTTCTGTTTCTTCTCGTTTTTTAAAATAGGAATATCTATGCTTGCAAGCATAGCTGGTTCCATAGCATCAACAACACCACCATATATTTGCCTCTTGATTAATATACTTCCGTAATCTGAATTCAAAATAGAGAAAAGATATCCTGCTATATTGTCGTTTGCAGGAATTATATTAATAATATTATCACTAATAGCTTTATCGGAAAAGTGAGCTGGTGCAAGACTTACTTTTCCGATAATTGCTCCTTCTTGATGGAGTTAAGATATCATTTTTAGCGATACGTAAATCTCCAGCAATTTGCTTTGTGTGAACAATTTTAGATAAATATTTATTAGTTGTTGGCCTTAATTGGAACAAATCTCTACCTCCCAAAAATTGAACACCATTATTTACTTCAACATACGTTCTACTAAAACGTCCCGGTAAAATAATATTTTTTGTGAGGCTTTTATCTGAGAGTTTTAATGAATTTTTTGCGTTTCTCGTTAATGCTGATTCCACTTGTTGTACTATAGGAATATGAAATGAACCATCCAATCTATAACGTAAATTACTTAATTTAGTTGTATAATTTCTTAAATTTACACTACTGTCGTAATGTTTGGTTTTTAGTTCTTCAATCGGTCTTAATTGCAGTTCTTTATACAAAATCTTCTCTGCTTCATCTACCAAATCATTTGACTGGTCTCTTAAATCGTATGACTGAATGATTAATTCGTGAATTTCTTTTTTCAGATTTTCAGTTGCATTGGGAATTATTCTCTCTTTAAATGTTCAGGCTCAATATGTTTTACAACAGCACCGTAATTATTAGTTTGAAGTATAAGTTGTCCAGTTTCTGTTTGCAAATATGCATAAGTATAACCTAAATCATATTTGCTCTTAAAACTAACGCGTATAATATCATTAGGGAATAATTTCCCAATGTTGGTTTTTGAAGATATGGTGCATTTTACGATTGTTCCCGACCTTTTGACATTAAAAGTTGATTTTTAACAATTTCTATACCGTCTAAAGTTTTGTATGTTTTAGGGGATATATATTTCGTGGCAACTGGTTTAATTGCTGTCATTTTGGGATCGTAAATCGAACTTCTCCATTCTTTTTTGAAACGTATCTCTTTTAAAACGTCCTGGATAAAAAGCATCTGAAATTAAACCGTTTGCTGACCAAAGTTTCACACAACCATACTTATTATTTTCAATTTTTTCCTTTTCCACTTTTGCCTTAATACTAAAAGAATTTGCCTCTAATCTAAAACTATTTCTTAAAAATCTCTTTTAGGGATACAGAAGTATACTTTAATTTATTTGGTAAATAGGAATAATCAATTTCTTCCTCAAACTGTTGAAATTTATACGCTAAATTGCTTTCTACCATGCTATTCCTTGTTTAATTTTCCACTTTGCAAATACTTTTGCAACATGAATGGTTTGGTCGTTTACTATTTTTCTTGAGTAATTTCTTTTCTGCGATTAAATTTCCATCTGCATCTTTTTCTTTTACAATTTCTTCGACTTCAAGCATTACGATATTTCCTTTTTCATCTCGCTCAAAAATTTTCTTCCTCGTTTATCGTGACCTATATGGTCTATCATTGTCATAAAGATTTCGTAATCTATAATCTCTCTCGATTTTTCTTCCTCTGCTATTTCACTGTGGTTTTCTTTTGAGAAATAAAATAGAACATTGGGTCCCGTTTCTCGGCTGAAATGCATCTGGATGTAAATCCGCACTCGCTATTATTTTAGTATTCTTAATTAGCCAATATCGTATATACTCTAATCCTGGGGAACCTAAGAATTGAATCTGGAAGCACTATGCTGTTCTCGCCCTCCTTTAATAATTGAATAATCCTTTCTATAAACAATTGTTCAGGTGGTACACTCGTCTGTAAACGGTCTGTTTTAAACCAATTTTTATTTTCTCTTATTCCAGATATACCCATTTCGTATTGCTCTTAATATCTGTTGATCCTTTATAGGGATTTTTGATCCAAAAGGAAAATTTTTAACGATAACATCAAAAGTCCGAAACTTCTATAATTTTTATTTGAACTTGCTTTTAAACCTAATGCTTTCGCCAGTGTCTTCTTAGTTTTCTTCTTCCCATTAATGTGGCGGTAATAACGAATCAGTGGAGAATATTACCACTACCATCGTTGTTCATTACCATGTTCATTTTGGTGGCTTTGACAAACTCAGGGGTAATGTCAAAACCAAAATAATTTTCGGCAGCAATTTCATAATATTTTATAGTTTAATACTTCTACGTCGATTCCATTCATTTTCGCGTTTATTCATTTCCAGTCCATTTCTTATGCTATCGATTACTACATTCATTGCAGTTACTACAAATCCACCAGTCCCACACGCAATCAAATACTTTCTCGTCATCTTTTGGATTCATCATAGCTACCGCCATGTTCATTACGTTTCTTGGAGTGAAAAATTGTCCCCTGTCGCCCCTTAAATTTGATCCGACAATTTCTTCATAAGCATTGCCTTTAATATCAATATCTGTTGATAAAAGCGCATATTTTTGAAGTTCAGCACTAAATATGTAATAGTTCTTGGTGCAACTTTATTTCATCGTTTTCCTCAAAAATTTGACTGTGTCTCTTTTTGACTTCTTCGAAAATTTTAGAAATTCGTTTTTTACACTTGCTTGTCCGTCTTTATAATTTCTCTCCTTTGAAGCTGATAAAATTCAATAGGATTAAGATATTTCTTTCATCTTGAATTTTACAGAAAATTATTTTTAGAAATTCAAAAAATGCATGTTGCTTTTGTAAACCCTCATTGACATAAATAATGTTATGGCAGGTCTTAAAGGTAAAAATAAATTGTCTTCGTATGCCTTTAATTAAAGTGTTTCTTTTTGGTCTTTCATGCTCATCAGTTGTTCCATCAACGGAAGGAATGTCATTAAATTCTTCGTAAGAAATATTTTCCATTTTCGTCTTTTACCTTCGCCAAACTTCTTTTGCTTCCTATTAGTCCATATTCCCCATTCGCAATTGCACAAGCCGCCATATAGTTTCGCATTTGTGCAACACCATCTTTTTTATCAGGGGGTTTTATTGTTCTTTTTTACATTCTATGACTAACCAGATGTTATCCTGGTGTTTCATCTCTTCTTCTGAGAATTATCTGGGAATATGACTATATCCGCTCTTTTCTTTCAGGAACCCATTTGAACTAAATGCTCAATCTTTATTTGATTTTTTCAGTATTTATGTTCATTTATTAGCCTCTTTTCTACTGTTTGGCTAACATATTCCTCCGGTGTATCAGGTCTAATTGT
>CAWFKK010000008.1:0-92697 GCA_963816375.1 uncultured Flavobacteriaceae bacterium | reverse complement strand
TCCACTATTCCTAGATCTTTTGGGTATAGGTAATTCAAACAACCAGGATACACTAGTATACTTCGTTTGGTTACCATCGAGAAAGGGTTGTTATAAGGGAAAAACGTTCATTGACATATTGGGAAATAAAGAATACGAGAAACATTAGGTGCTTGTAAGAAATTACAAGTGCAAAAGAATAAATAATAATCGTTGTTATTAGAACTGCTGCACGGCGTTTTAATAATAACAGAGCATATTAGGTAAAAGCACATAAGCTAAATAAGGGCGTATGGGGAATGCCTAGGCTCTCAGAGGCGATGAAGGACGTGATAAGCTGCGAAAAGCTGCGGGGATTGGCACACACAAATTGATCCGCAGATATCCGAATGGGGCAACCCACTATATTGAAGATATAGTATCCGAAAGGAGGCGAACCCGGGGAACTGAAACATCTAAGTACCCGGAGGAGAAGAAAACAAAAGTGATTGCGCAAGTAGCGGCGAGCGAACGCGCATTAGCCCAAACCAATGAGTTTACGGACTTATTGGGGTTGTAGGACCACGACATTTGATGCGTAATGAATTAGAACACTTTGGAAAGAGTGACCATAGAGGGTGATAGTCCCGTATAGGTAAAGAGCGTTATTGATAGTGGTATCCTGAGTAGTGCGGGGCACGAGAAACCCTGTATGAATTTGGCGGGACCATCCGCTAAGGCTAAATACTCCTGAGAGACCGATAGTGAACCAGTACCGTGAGGGAAAGGTGAAAAGAACCGTGAATAACGGAGTGAAATAGATCCTGAAACCATACGCTTACAAGCGGTCGGAGCCCTTAGGGGTGACGGCGTGCCTTTTGCATAATGAGCCTACGAGTTACCGTTGCCAGCAAGGTTAAGCCTTTAAGAGGTGGAGCCGTAGCGAAAGCGAGTCTTAATAGGGCG
The DNA here is from genome assembly GCA_963816375.1 of uncultured Flavobacteriaceae bacterium. Lineage (GTDB taxonomy): Bacteria > Bacteroidota > Bacteroidia > Flavobacteriales > Flavobacteriaceae > Gillisia. The sequence continues at coordinate 91,773 of CAWFKK010000008.1, read as the reverse complement.
CTGTAGTTGGTAGTGGTAGACGCGAAACCGTGTGATCTACCCTTGGGCAGGTTGAAGCTGTGGTAACACATAGTGGAGGACCGAACCCGTTGACGTTGAAAAGTCTTGGGATGACCTGAGGGTAGGGGTGAAAGGCCAATCAAACTCGGAAATAGCTCGTACTCCCCGAAATGCATTTAGGTGCAGCGATTTATTAGTTTTATAGAGGTAGAGCTACTGATTGGATGCGGGGGCTTCACCGCCTACCAATTCCTGACAAACTCCGAATGCTATAAAATGATGTAGATCAGTGAGGGCATGGGTGCTAAGGTCCATGTCCGAGAGGGAAAGAACCCAGACCATCAGCTAAGGTCCCCAAATGTATATTAAGTTGAAAAAACGCGGTTGAACTGCCCAGACAGCTAGGATGTTGGCTTGGAAGCAGCCATTCATTTAAAGAGTGCGTAACAGCTCACTAGTCGAGCGGTTCGGCATGGATAATAATCGGGCATAAATATACTACCGAAGCTATGGATTTACAGATTACTGTAAGTGGTAGGGGAGCATTCTAATAGGGTTGAAGGTGTACTGCGAGGTATGCTGGACTAATTAGAAAAGAAAATGTAGGCATAAGTAACGATAATGCGGGCGAGAAACCCGCACACCGAAAGACTAAGGTTTCCTCAGCTATGCTAATCAGCTGAGGGTTAGTCGGGACCTAAGGCGACCCCGAATGGGTTAGTCGATGGACAACAGATTAATATTTCTGTACCTGCCCCACGTTAAAAGTGACGGAGGCGAAAAGTTAGTGCGTACTGACGGAATAGTACGTTGAAGCGATGTGGTAACACCGCAATAGTACACAAAAGCTTCGGCCGGCGTGATAATCTAGCAAATCGACTTCCAAGAAAAGCAAGTGGTGGCAGCCCGTACCGTAAACCGACACAGGTAGTTGGGATGAGAATTCTAAGGTGCTCGAGAGATTCATGGCTAAGGAACTAGGCAAAATAGACCCGTAACTTCGGGAGAAGGGTCGCCACGCCTTCGGGCGTGGCCGCAGTGAAGAGGTCCAGGCGACTGTTTATCAAAAACACAGGGCTCTGCTAAATCGAAAGATGACGTATAGGGCCTGACACCTGCCCGGTGCTGGAAGGTTAAGAGGAGATGTTAGCTTCGGCGACGCATTGAATTGAAGCCCCAGTAAACGGCGGCCGTAACTATAACGGTCCTAAGGTAGCGAAATTCCTTGTCGGGTAAGTTCCGACCTGCACGAATGGTGCAACGATCTGGACACTGTCTCAGCCATGAGCTCGGTGAAATTGTAGTATCGGTGAAGATGCCGATTACCCGCTGTGGGACGAAAAGACCCCGTGCACCTTTACTATAGCTTAGTATTGACTTTGGACAAGTGATGTGTAGGATAGGTGGGAGACGTTGAAGCTGCATCGCCAGGTGTGGTGGAGTCATTGTTGAAATACCACCCTTTACTTGTTTGAAGCCTAACCCCATTATGGGGGACAATGCTTGGTGGGTAGTTTGACTGGGGTGGTCGCCTCCAAAAGAGTAACGGAGGCTTCTAAAGGTTCCCTCAGCACGCTTGGTAACCGTGCGTAGAGTGCAATGGCATAAGGGAGCTTGACTGAGAGACATACAGGTCGATCAGGTACGAAAGTAGAGCATAGTGATCCGGTGGTTCCGCATGGAAGGGCCATCGCTCAAAGGATAAAAGGTACGCCGGGGATAACAGGCTGATCTCCCCCAAGAGCTCACATCGACGGGGGGGTTTGGCACCTCGATGTCGGCTCGTCACATCCTGGGGCTGGAGAAGGTCCCAAGGGTTGGGCTGTTCGCCCATTAAAGTGGCACGCGAGCTGGGTTCAGAACGTCGTGAGACAGTTCGGTCTCTATCTACAGTGGGCGTTAGAAATTTGAGTGGATCTGACTCTAGTACGAGAGGACCGAGTTGGACGAACCTCTGGTGCACCAGTTGTCACGCCAGTGGCATTGCTGGGTAGCTACGTTCGGAAGGGATAAGCGCTGAAAGCATATAAGCGCGAAACCCACCACAAGATGAGATTTCTTTAAAGGACCGTGGGAGACTACCACGTTGATAGGCCATAGGTGTAAAGGCAGTAATGTCATAGCCGAGTGGTACTAATAATCCGTAAAGCTTAGTGCAGTTCCCGAGTCTTAGTTATAACACTGGGAGCGAAAAACCTATCTAATGGCTGTTATTTATTTATCTAAATTTCTTCTATTGTTTATTTCCTATATATGTTATGTTATTAGAAGTTAGTATGGAGAATTATACATAGTATTGAGATTTAATCTCACTACTCACTACTAAGATCTCATTACTGCTTAAAGATTTAAGGTGACTATTGCATCGGGGCTCACCTCTTCCCATTCCGAACAGAGAAGTTAAGCCCGTTAGCGCAGATGGTACTGCTGTATTGTGGGAGAGTATGTCGTCGCCTTGTTTTTTGAAACCCCTTCATCACCAGATGAAGGGGTTTTTTTATACCCAATACCCAAATAATCTATCCCTTATTTAAGAACAAACCAGAACCCCTTGCAGCATCTGAAACGCTGCAAGGGGTTTATTGTTTTATAAAATATTTGTTATGTACTCGGCCAGGGATTGAAGCAAGCTACCGTGTAGCGCGAAAAGCCCGGCACAAGGCGAAGCCGAAGTGGGACGCATTAATCGAATAAAATAAGTCTCGAGTTTTAAACTTTCACAGCTTCTAAACAATGAATATGATTTAATTTATTGATCTAAATAATCTTTATATTCTAAAAAGAATAATTCCAAACTGTTCATTCTGTCTTCCAAAAAGATCATCACATTTTCCCAATCTTTTTGATTGTGAATATTCACATTCTGTAATTCAACATAAATTCGGGAAACGGTCTTTCCTTCAGCGAGTTCATAATTTTCTACAAAAATAGCATCCGGTATATATTCAGAAATGAGTATATTTTTTAGTGCTATCAATCGTTCAAAATAATAAGCTCTAATAAGCTCATCATTAGCAGAAACATCTATAGATACTTGAGCTATCTGATTATCGAAAGTAAATTTTAGCTGAATCTCTTTGATCTTGGTGTTATACAAGATCCATTTCCGCTTGTAGGTCTTCCCAAAATCTATCCAGAAAGCTTCTCTAATTTTCTTTGATTCTTCTCTTGTATACATATTATAAAAGATATGCGAGTAAGATCCCGATGATGATCACGCCTAATTTTGAAGCATTGAACTTATGATTTTTAGAAGTTTCAAATAGGATGGTAGTAGAAACGTGTAAAAAGATACCAATTACCAAGGCGCTTATATAGGTACTATATTTCTCTAAAATTGTAAAATTAGCTTGTAGCCAACTTCCAAGCGGCGTCATTAATGCAAAGATCAGCAAGAATAAGATAACTTTTGGTTTTCCTATTTTGGAATGTATTAAAAATGCAGATAATATAGCTGCCACAGGAATTTTATGAATAAGAACTCCATATAATAAATGAGAGGTATGATTAAGTGGAAATCCTTCTAATAACGAGTGAATACATAAACTCACAAGAAGTACAAATGGAAACTGCCTATTGTCTTCATCTAAATGTAAATGCCCATGTTCTGCTCCTTTAGAAAGAAATTCGAGTAGAATTTGCAGTAATAAGCCCAACATGATAAAAATTCCAATTTGGGAATTGTTACTTTGGTAAACTTCTGGTAAAAGTTCAAAGACCGTCACCGATAGTAAATAAGCACCACTAAAAGAAAGCAACAGTTTAAAACTAACAGAGGAGGAAGGTTTTAAGAATCTTGATATTACGTATCCAATAAATACAGCTAGAATTAAAAGAATGTAGATCATTAATTATTTGTTGAATTTTGATAAAGAAATATTTAGTCGGATACAAACTTAAAATATTTCAATACTTCTAATTTTAAGCGCAACCCGCGCTTTCACTATTATTTTATCCTGTAAAATTAACGTATTTTTGCGGTTCTATAAATTTATGAAATGGGAAATAATTTTGAGATGGTGGCTAAGACTCTTTATGGGTTTGAGCCAATATTAGCTAAAGAATTACGTGCGCTTGGAGCGATGGATATTGTAGAAGGTACTCGAAATGTTCGATTTACCGGAGATATTGGTTTTATGTATAAAGCTAATCTGTGCTTGAGAACTGCTATTAAGATCTTAAAACCTTTTAAAACTTTTAAAATACGCTCTGAAGATGATCTTTATAGAGAGATTAAAAAGATTTCTTGGGAAGAATTTATGGATGTAAAAGATACCTTAGCTATTGATGCTACGGTGCATTCAGAAAAATTTACGCATTCCATGTACATCGCTCAAAAAACCAAAGATGCTATAGTAGATAGGTTTAGAGAAAAATTTGATGATCAGCCCAAATGTAGACCTGGATTTTCCAACTTTACGTGTAAATATTCATATTGAAAATGAAACTTGTAATGTATCTTTAGACAGCTCTGGCCAGTCTTTACATAAAAGAGGCTATAAAACTGCCACCAATATTGCGCCTATAAACGAAGTTTTAGCTGCGGGACTTTTATTATTATCTGGATGGGATGGCCAAAGTGATTTTATGGATCCGATGTGTGGTAGTGGAACTATTTTGATTGAAGCAGCAATGATAGCTTGTAATATTCCGCCAAACTTAAATAGAAAAGAGTTCGCTTTTGAAAAATGGAAAGATTGGGATGTAGATCTTTTCGAAAAAATTGAAGAATCTGTTTTAAAGAAAGTAAGAGAATTTCATTTTTCAATTCAAGGCTATGATACTGCGCCATCTGCGGTGAGCAAAGCTATAGATAATATTGAAAATGCTAATTTATCTGATTATATAAAAGTGAAGCAGCAAGATTTTTTTGCTAGTGTGAAGCAAAATGACAGACACTTACATATGGTTTTCAATCCGCCGTATGGAGAGCGTTTGAATATTGATATGCCGGCATTTTATAAAGAAATAGGGGATACCTTAAAACAAAGTTATCCAGGAACCGAAGCTTGGTTTATTACCTCTAACCTGGAATCTATAAAACATGTGGGATTAAGACCGTCTAGAAAGATCAAACTTTTTAACGGAGCCTTAGAATCTAAGTTTTTAAAATATGAAATCTATGAAGGCACTAAAAAAGCTTCATAAAATAAAAGATAGCCAAGATTAATTCCTGGCTTTTTTGTAAAGTGGAATTAAGATAAGATATTCCGTAGCTGTATCCAACTCCAAAGAAAGCTGTCATCATAAGTTCTATTGAAACCCGGAATAACGAGGTTGTCGAAATTTCGAGGTGTGGTTTGAGTAATTCTTCTTTTTAAGCTGAACATTTCCGCCGAGATAAAGATTATTTAAAACTTCAACTTTTATACCTACCATCAACTCGATCCAACTAGCGGTAAGTCCCTTAGATTCAATTGGCTCCTGGGAAAAATTAGGAGGAAAGTATTGATTGTTTGTGTAAATAGAGTATTCTTCTAAGGTTTGAGAGAAGGTGGCAAAACCATATCTGGCGCCAATAATTATCATATTCTCCATTCCCGTCCAATTCTCATAGGCGTTATAATCAACCCCGGCTTTTATATAACTTCCTTTTGCAGTAACGGCTAGCGTATTACTTTCATATGCCATGGTTTCATTCCCAATTTCGGCTGCTGCATAATAATTTTTGTACACTCTATAATCTCCCATTAGCTCTAATCCGCTATAGTCTTCATCTAGAAAAGATCTAAGGAGTTTACTTAAATCTGCACCCACACGAAGACCATATTTTTCTTTAAACTTAATAGTGTCGGTTGGAGTTTGTGCCTGCACCGTTGTTAAGCCTATCAGAAGAAAAATACTAATGGTAAATAAAAAAATAGGTAATTGTTTCATTTTCTATAATGCTGTCTTGAACGCTAATGTTTTTAATCCAATTTCCGGAGGTGTCACCTGCAGGATCACTAATTTCAACTTCAATATTATCATATAACACTCTAAACCCACAAGCTCTATTTAAGTATTGTTCTGTGGTAGAATAAGTAATTTTTAAAAGATCTGTATTTGGAGGGTTCTCTTGAATGGTATCTCCATTAGCCGCCGCAGCATATTGAGTGAATTCATAATCTGTGGCATCTGCATTGGTATCTAAAGGAAGATCGAATGCAGTAGTTGTACTTCTTGATATTAATGCTAAAGTAGTATCTTGAGCTTTTACCCTAAGGTTTACAGCAGGTTTTGCATCATTTTGTTGTAAATTTTCAGCATCAAAAAATAAAACTTTTATAAGAGGTGTAGTAACAGTCGAAGCCGGACAAATATCATCTTTCTGGCAACTAATGGTCATCAACATTAATGACAATGCTGCAAAAACAAGGTTTTGACTTTTAAAATTTATCTTCTTTCTAAACATACCACATTCTCTACATGAAAAGTTTGAGGAAACATATCTACTGGCTGAACTTTTGTAACTTTGTAATGTTCGTCTAACAACGCTAGATCTCTAGCTTGTGTTGCAGAGTTACAACTTACATATACAATTCGCTGTGGTAAGATACCAATTATTTGTGCAACCACATCTTTGTGCATTCCATCTCTTGGAGGGTCTGTTACAATTACATCCGGATGCCCATGTTGCTTTATAAATTCTGCCGTAAACACTTTTCGCATATCCCCTGCAAAGAATTCGGTATTCTCGATATTATTGCGTTTGGCATTCTCTTTTGCATCTTTAATAGCTACGGGAACTGCTTCTATACCAACTACTTTAGCCGCATTTTTGGCGATGAATTGAGCGATAGTTCCTGTTCCTGTATAAAGATCATATACCAACTCTTTTCCGGTTAAGCCTGCAAAATCGCGAGTTATCTTATATAGCTGATAGGCTTGCTCAGAATTTGTTTGGTAGAAAGATTTGGCGTTGATCTTGAACTTAAGACCTTCCATCTCTTCAAAAATATGATCGCGACCTTTAAAGCAAATTACTTCTTGATCGTAGATCGTATCATTTCCCTTCGGATTTATTACATATTGAAGAGAGGTTATCTCTGGAAACTTTTCAGCAAGATTATTCAGCAATAATTCTCTTTTTTCTTTTTCATCTGAAAAGAACTGAACCAATACCATGATCTCCCCGGTAGAAGAGGTTCTAATCATTAAAGTTCTTAAAAGCCCTCTTTGTTCTCTGGTATTAAAGAACGAAAGATCATTATCTATAGCAAATTGCTTCACAAAATTTCTAATGCTATTGCTAGGGTCTGCCTGAAGGTGACATTTTTTTATGTCTAAGATCTTATCCCACATTCCCGGGATATGAAAACCTAAAGCTTCTTTATCATCAAAATCTTCATTGCTTCTTATTTCGTCTAAAGTCAACCAACGGCTATCACTAAAAGAAAATTCCATTTTATTTCTATAGAAGTAGATGTCTTTACTTCCTAAAATTGGAGTCATCTCTGGTAATTCAATTTTACCCAGACGTTTTAAATTATTTTCAACTTCTTGTTGCTTGTAGAATAATTGGTGCTCATAGCCCATAAATTGCCATTTGCATCCTCCACAAGTTCCAAAATGCTGACAAACAGGTTCTACTCGTTTATCTGAATATTTATGGAATTCTACAGCAGTACCTTCATAAAAAGATTTTTTCTTTCTGGTAGTTTGAATATCTGCAACATCACCTGGAACAGCATTATTTATAAAAATTACTTTTCCATCTGGAGCTTTAGCAATACTTTTTCCTTTTGCACCTGCATCCAGAATTTCCAGTTCTTCAAATACTTGATTTCTTTTCTTTCTTCCCATAGCGCAAAAATAGGATAATTGTAAAGATTTATTAATGCTGGCATTATAAATTTCAGTTTACATTTAGTAATTTGCGAGAGTTGCGTTTGGATGATTTCTCTCCTCCTGCATATTCTTCATTGAAAAACAGGAAAGAAGGAATTTTTAGAAAATAAATCATTAAATAATTCGACATGCGATTAGAAAAAATCAACTCTTCCGAAGAGGCTATTAAAATGGAAGACAAACACGGAGCTCATAACTATCATCCACTACCTGTAGTATTAAGTAGAGGAGAAGGAGTTCATGTTTGGGATGTAGAAGATAAAAAGTATTATGACTTTCTTTCGGCATATTCTGCTGTAAACCAGGGACATTGTCACCCAAAAATAGTAAAAGCAATGCACGATCAGGCTTCAAAATTAGCCCTGACCTCTAGAGCTTTTCACAATGACGTTTTAGGCCCTTACGAGAAATATACTACAGAATATTTCAAGTTTGATAAGATGCTACCTATGAATACCGGAGCAGAAGCCGTAGAAACTGCTATTAAGATCGCTAGAAAATGGGCATATGAGCGCAAAGGGGTTCATGAAAAGGAAGCACAGATTATAGTTTGTGAAAATAACTTCCACGGAAGAACCACTACGGTAATCTCTTTTTCTAACGATGAAAATGCACGTAAGAATTTTGGACCTTACACTCCAGGTTTTATCAAGATAGCGTACAATGATGTAGATGCTTTAGAAGAAGCTTTAAAAAGCAATGAAAATATTGCAGGATTTTTAGTAGAACCTATTCAAGGGGAAGCAGGCGTATTTACTCCAGCCGATGATTACATGAAGAAAGCAAAAGAATTATGTAAAGCTCATAATGTACTTTTTATAGCAGACGAGATTCAAACCGGTATTGCTAGAACTGGAGCTTTATTGGCGGTTTGTGGAAAATGTTCTTGTGAAGGGACATTGTGAGCGTCAGGAAACGTATACCAGACCCGATATTTTAATTTTAGGGAAAGCACTTTCTGGAGGTAACTATCCGGTTTCTGCAGTACTTGCAGATAATGCGGTAATGGATGTTATCCAGCCAGGACAGCATGGTTCTACTTTTGGTGGAAACCCGGTTGCTGGAGCAGTAGCAGTTGCAGCATTAGAAGTAGTTAAAGATGAAAAATTAGCTCAGAATGCTAGAAAACTAGGAGACCTTTTTAGAAAAGAGATGAATGCTTATATAGAAAATAGCAATCTTGTTTCTCTTGTAAGAGGTAGAGGATTATTAAATGCTATTGTAATTAACGATTCTGAAGATAGTTCTACCGCATGGGATATTTGTGTTGCCTTGAAAGAAAATGGACTTTTAGCTAAGCCAACTCACGGTAATATTATTAGATTTGCGCCACCGTTGGTAATGACAGAAGCAGAGATTAAAGACTGTGTTCAAATTATTATTAAGACCTTGAAAGAGTTTGAAAAATAATAAATAGGAATATTGATTAATAGATCTGGCTGTTCGTAATTACTTTCGAGCAGCCTTTTTTATTACATTTTATAGTTGAATATTTTGGAGATAACCCCTGAACTTATAGATTACTTAGAAGATCTTCTTACCCCAAGAAGAAAAGAATTATTCGAAAAAGTGATCAACCAAAGAACCAATCATTTCACCGTAGTTACAGAAGATGTATACCAATTACATAATACCAGTGCTGTTATTAGAAGTTGTGATGTTTTTGGAATCCAGAATATTCATGTCATAGAAGAACGAAATCTAAAAAAGATAGATAGAGAGATTGCCATGGGAGCTCAAAAATGGGTGAGCTTGAACAGGCATCATAGCAGTAAAGAGTGTATCCAAGATCTTCGAGCAAGCGGCTATCAAATTGTAGCAACTACTCCTCATGGAAACACCAAGAACATTCAGGATTTTGATGTATCAAAACCTTCTGCAATTTTCTTCGGAACAGAAAGACACGGGCTTTCTCAAGAGATTATGGAAGAAGCAGATGAGTTCATTAAGATCCCAATGAGAGGTTTCACAGAAAGTTTGAATATTTCAGTTTCTGCAGCTATTATTCTACAACACTTAACTCAGGAATTGAGAAATAAAAATATCTCGTGGGAATTGTCTGATATTGAGAAAAATGCGGTTAAATTTGAATGGTTAGGTAAATCATTTAAAGATTTAGATAAAATCATAGAAAATTTTCAGAAGAAGTAATTAAAATAATAATTTAAGTTCGTAATTTTCATCCATGACGTTATTTTTCTATACCCTTATTGCCATAATAACATTTTTTGCATTCCTGCATGCCTGGGCTAATAAAGAATTTGATATAAGCCGTACGGTAGTTATCAACCGTCCAAAGGATGAAGTTTTTAATTACGTAAGGCAATTAAGAAATGAGCATACCTGGATGCCCTGGTTTGTGGAAGATTTTGACGGAGTTCTTAGATATAAAGGAGAAGACGGGAAACTGGATGCCTTATTATATTGGAAGGGTCATAAATACTTTAAAGAAGGAACTCAGAAAATTATAAAAATCCATCAGGGTAAAATCATTGAAACCAGATTTCTAATAGTGAGTCCTATAAAAACAGTAGTGTTGGATTATAAAGGGCTTAAAGAAATGGATGAGAATAAAACCAAGATGGTTTGGGGAGTAAAAGGTGGATTAGCATTTCCTTTTTCAGTTTTAGCACTAATGCATCCCGTAGAAAAAGCTTATGGTAACGATCTGGAAGCTGGTCTAAAAAATCTAAAGACCATTATGGAAGTTAAAAATAAGTATCGCGAGCCATCGGTATACCGATAATTAGTCTCTTTTCAATACTTTATATTCTTCGTAACATCCGCTAATAGCATCCAATATTTGAAGATCATTGGCGCTTCTAATAAAATCTTTAGAATAATTACATCTGGCTAAAATTTCATCTATATCAACTTCTGTGATCTGTAAAACCGCGGCTAATGTTTGTCTATCAAATTTAGTTTGAAGTAAATTTCTAATTTCATCATCATCCTTCATTTTACGCAGTTTCCGCATTTGCTTTGGCTTTGTACCAAAAATATTATAGAGCGCATCTGCAGGATTAAATATAGCGCCTAGAGCTTTACTAGCTGCACTTGGAGCATATTCGCCCCCTTCATACCCGGCATTAAGACCCGAAATACTATATCTGTAATTCTCGTAGATAGGAATGTTTTTCACATCTATTTCAAGATAACCGGTAAGTTTAAGTGGTGAGACAACAACCTCTTCTAAAGCAATTCCCAGTTCTGTCATTTTTACTTTAACAGATCCATATTTTAACCAGTCATTGGTTACTCTAACCTGGATGGTTTTAAATCCTAAATAAGAAAAGAATAGGGTATCATTTACAGTAGCCTGTAACTCAAAATCTCCTTCGCTGCTTGTAGTTGTTCCTTTTACCTGATTTAGGTTTACCACATTAACATTTTCCAGAGGAAGATCGTTTGCGGCATTTAGAACTTTTCCTTTTACAATATCTGGATTTTGAGAAAATCCAACGTGACTAACTAAAAAGAGGAATGTGAAGGCTAATAATAATCTCATAAAATTAAAATACAATGGGTGGAAAGTACATTAAATATTATACCAAAACCACCCATTGTTAATTTATTTTTTTAAGAACGTCTAGATTTTCTTCTATTTACAGAACTCTCGATATTCTTTTTGCGGCTACCACTTTTATCTGCTGGTTTTCCTGCCGGAGAATCAGATCTTCTTCTGCTTGGAGCATCTGAAGATGAAGATTTTCTAGGACCTTTATCAAAAGTCTTTTCAGATCTTCTTCTACCTCCGCCACCGTCAGAAGATTTTTTAAATCCTCCGCCTCTTGGTTTATCGCTTCGGCCTCTGCTTCTTCCACCAGAACGACCGCCACCGCCACCATTCTCAGATATTTCAACGCTTACGCGTCTTCCTTGATGTTGGAAATCCTGGAAATAAGCAATTACCTTTTCAGTAATTTCAGAGTTAGTATTAAAGAAAGAGAAACTCTCTTTTACATCTACTCTAAAAACATCATCTCTACCAAGATCAAGATTCTCTTTCAAGAAATCTTTCAAGGTCATCCAATCAAAATCGTCTTTTGAACCAACATTGATGAAGTATCTTGTGCTGTCTCCGTTACTGTCATTGTCTCTAGCATTTGGAGAAACTTTTGAGTTAAGATCTGAAGCATTCTTATAATAGTTGAAGAACCTAGTAAACTCTACAGAGAATACTTTTTTAATAAGTTCCTCTTTAGAAAAATCTTGAAGCACTTCTTCTATACTAGGAAGGTAAGGCTCAATATCATGATTGATCTTTGTATCCTTAATGTCATTAGCTAGGTGGAATAGCTGAACTCTACAAATTTCCATTCCGTCTGGAATTTCTTTATGTTCAAAGTTCTGCTTAATAATTCGCTCTATACTCTTGATCTTTCTTAGTTCGCTTTTAGAAACGATAACCATAGAAACACCACTTTTTCCAGCTCTACCTGTTCTACCACTACGGTGCGTGTAAGTTTCTATCTCATCTGGCAATTGGTAGTTTATTACGTGAGTAATATCATCTACGTCAATTCCACGAGCAGCAACATCTGTAGCAACAAGCATCTGGATAGTACGGTTTCTAAAACTCTTCATCACCAAATCTCTTTGGTTCTGACTTAGATCTCCGTGTAATGCAGCTGCATTATATCCATCTTCTATAAGTTGTTCTGCAATTTTTTGAGTATCTCTTTTTGTACGGCAAAATATTACCGAAAAGATGTCTGGGTTTGCATCTGCCAATCTCTTTAAAGCTGCGTAACGATCTCTAGAATTTACTAAATAGTATTCATGAGAAACGTTAGAAGTACCTTCATTTCTGTTACCAACAGTGATCTCTATAGGAGAACGCATGAATTTTTTTGCAATTGTCGAAACTTCTTTCGGCATAGTTGCAGAAAATAACCAGGTATTCTTTTCTTTTGGAGTGTGAGATAAAATAGCAGTAATGTCTTCAAAGAAGCCCATATTCAACATCTCATCTGCCTCATCTAAAACGCAAAATTGTATTCTAGAAATATCAACCAATTTACGGTTGATCATATCTTGCATTCTACCAGGTGTAGCCACAATAATTTGCGCTCCACGCTGAATTTGTTTCGCCTGATCTGTAATGCTTGCTCCTCCATAAATGGCAACGGTGTTCATGCCCGGAGTGTGCTTAGCATAATTTTTAAGTTCATTGGTAATTTGCAAACACAATTCCCTTGTTGGGGAAAGAATTAATCCTTGTGTATGCTTACTTTCAGCAGAAATCTTTTGAATGAGTGGAAAACCAAAAGCAGCAGTTTTTCCAGTACCAGTTTGGGCAAGTGCAACCATATCGGTGTCTTCTTGCAATAAAATAGGGATTGCTTTTTCCTGGACTTCACTCGGACTTTCGAAGCCCATGTCTTCAATAGCTTTAAGTATAGCAGGATTTAATCCTAATTGTTCAAATTTATTCATATAAAATTTTAATAAGTTGCAAAGGTACGCATTAGTTTACAGCTTATTGCAGAATTATACGAGTATTAAATTGATTATTTAGAGAGATGAGATATCAACTTTTTTACAGCTAAACCTCTGTGACTCAGTACTGCTTTTTCTTCCAAGGTCATTTCTGCAAAAGTTCTGGTGGAACCTTCCGGAAGAAAAACAGAATCGTAGCCAAAACCCATGTTTCCAGAGCGTTCTTTGGCGATGCTTCCTTTGCAAATTCCGGTGAATAAATGTTGCTCTCCATCAATATTTAAAGCGATCACAGTTTTAAATTGGGCTTTTCTATTTTGTTTATTTTCTAAATTCAGCAATAATTTATCGATATTATCTTCAGAATTTTTTTGTTCTCCGGCATATCTTGCAGAATAAACGCCAGGTTCTCCATCTAAAGCTTCCACTTCTAAGCCGGTATCGTCTGCAAAGCAATCTATATTAAAATGCACTTTTACATAATCTGCTTTAAGGATGGCATTTCCCTCTATAGTTTCAGAAGTTTCAGGAATTTCGTCATGGCAAGCAATATCGGTTAAAGACACAATTTCAAATTTATCTCCTAATTGAGATTGAACTTCTTTGAGTTTATTATTGTTATGAGTGGCAAAAACAATTTTCATTCTAATTTTATTATTTATGGTGGTAAGGTTCGTTTCTTAAAATAGTAAAAGCCCGATACAGTTGTTCTGTAAAAAATAAGCGCACCATTTGGTGTGAAAATGTCATTTTAGACAAGGAAACTTTAGAATCTGCTCTGGAGTAAACATCTTGAGAAAACCCATAAGGACCTCCAATAATAAAGACGAGTTGTTTTAATCCGCTGTTTAATCTCTTTTGAACAAATTCTGAAAAGCCTTCAGAAGAGAATTGCTTTCCATTTTCATCTAATAATACCACAAAATCTGAAGGGGTGAGTTTACTCAAAATCAATTCTCCTTCTTTTTGTTTTTGCTGATTTTCATCCAGGTTCTTGGCTTTTTTAAGATCGGGGATGATCTCCATTTCAAATTTGTTATAGAACTGAAGTCTTTTTATATAAATTTCAGTTAAATTTTGAAGAGTGGCATCATCGGTTTTACCTATCGCCAGTAATTTTATGGTCATTTTACTAAGACTTTGCTACATTTACAAAAATAACTATTGAAATGATCTCAAAAGAACAATTTGAAAAGGAAATTGAAATAATTATCACCAATGCATTAAGAGAGGATGTTGGAGATGGAGATCACAGCTCTCTGGCCTGTATTCCGGATACGGCAAAAGGTAAAGCTAAACTCCTTGTTAAAGACAATGGTATTATTGCTGGAGTTGAATTTGCACAACAAGTTTTTGCTAAGGTTGATAAAGAACTAAAAGTAGAAACACTTATCAATGATGGAGCTCCTGTAAAGAAAGGTGACATTGTTTTTTATGTAGAAGGTTCTTCTCAATCTATTTTAAAAGCAGAAAGGTTGGTGCTTAATGGCATGCAACGTATGAGTGCAATTGCCAGTAAGACCAATGAATTTGTGAAAAAATTGGAAGGAACAAATACAAAGATCTTAGACACACGAAAAACTACCCCTGGAATTCGGGCTATAGAGAAGTGGGCCGTTAAAATTGGAGGTGGAGAAAACCACAGATTCGGACTTTTTGATATGATCATGCTTAAAGACAATCATATAGATTTTGCCGGTGGAATTACAGCTGCTATTGCTAAAACAAAGCAATATTTAAAAGATAAAGGTTTAGATCTTAAGATCGTTGTTGAGGCAAGGAATATGGAGGAGATAAAAGAGATATTAGAAAGCGGAGGAATTTATAGAATTCTTATAGATAACTTTAATTATGAAGATACTGCAAAAGCAGTGAAATTAATAGGAGATCAATGTCTTACCGAATCTAGTGGAGGTATAACTTTAGAATCTGTAAGAAAATATGCAGAATGTGGGGTAGATTTTGTTTCTAGTGGGGCATTAACACATTCAATTTATAATATGGATCTCAGTTTAAAAGCCGTAGATTAATGCAGCCTTTAAAATATTCTAAATCTGTATTGCAGAAAATATCTGATTCCTGGGAACATAATGCTTCAAAAATAGTATTGCCCGGATTAGACGGGCTTACTTTTTATGATCTTTGGGAGATCTATTCCGGAGGTATTATAAAAGGTACTTTTTCTACCAGAGCCAGTGCAATTGCATTTAGTTTTTTTATGGCTTTATTTCCTTTCCTATTATTTATGCTGAATTTGATTCCGTACATAAATTTTATAGATGATTTCCAGTTCCAGTTTTTGGTATTTATGGACTCCTTATTGCCGCCAACAACTTCCGAATTTTTTAATGATATTTTTCTTGATATTGCCAATACGCCGCGTGGAGGATTATTGTCTATTTCATTCCTACTTTCTATTTTCTTAATGACAAATGGAGTAAACGCAATATTCACGGGATTTGAATTTTCTTATCATACCAATACAAACAGATCTTTAATTAGACAATATGTAGTGGCTATAGGGGTTTCTATAGTTATGGCATTGTTGTTGCTCATTACAGTAATAATAGCAGTTTACCTATCTTATGCAGTAGATGATTTAAGTACCTTAGGTATATTCGGAAACAATAAGACCTGGACAGTTATTATAAAATATCTAATATTAATTATATTGATCTACCTAGCGGTGGCAACATTGTATTATTTTGGAACAAAAGAAGGGAAACAAGCTAGATTCTTGTCGTTAGGAGCTACGTTTACAACCATTTTAATGGTGTTAACAACCTATTTATTTGGTTTATATATAGAAAATTTTTCTAGATATAATGAGCTTTACGGCTCTATTGGAGCTCTTCTTGTAATGATGGTATATATTTGGATAAATTCGAATATATTGTTACTCGGTTTTGAATTGAACGCATCCCTATTAAAAATGAAGAAAAATTTAAAATAAACTTATTAAACCTAAACCAATTATGAAAAAAGCACTGATTTTATTTATCGCAATGATCGCATTCGCGCCAACACAAGCTCAAACAAAAGCAGCAGGTGTAACTGTGCCTAACACTATAAGTGCAGAGGGACAAAAACTTATCTTGAATGGAGTAGGGGTAAGAGAGAAGTTTTGGATGGATATGTACGCGGGAGCATTATATTTAAATGCTAAGAATTCTAATGCTACAGAAATTATGAATTCTAATCAGGCAATGGCACTTAAGATTCATATCGTATCTAAATTGATCTCTAGTGAGAAAATGATCGATGCTGTAAATGAAGGATTTCAAAATGCAACTCAACGGAAAAACAAAACCAATAGCTTCAGAAATTGAAACTTTTAAAAGTTATTTTTCAGATGAAATAAGCAAAAATGATGTTTTTGACATTGTGTATGTTCCTGAAGTAGGGGTAACCGTATCGAAGAACGGAACCAAAAAAGGAGTTATTAAAGGTTTTGAATTTAAAAAAGCATTATTTGGAATTTGGCTTTCTGATAAGCCAGCAGATGATGATCTTAAAAAGGCGATGTTAGGTAAGAAATAATTAGAAATTGCATTAATCAATTTATAAATGAAATTACTGATATAATGAAGATGAAAAAACTGATTTTATGTTTACTCTGTATATTCTCTGCGTCGCTTTGTACCCAAGCGCAAAGTGTCTTTGGAAAATGGAAAACCATTAATGAAGAAACAGGAAAGCCTAATTCTATCATAGAAATCTATGAAGAAGGGGGAGAAGTTCAGGGTAAAGTGGTTAGAATTCTTAAAGAGGAAGATCGCGATAGACGTTGTACTAATTGTGATGGAGCATTAAAAGATAAAAAAATAGAAGGTCTGGTTGTAATGAGAGGGCTTGAGAAAGATGGAGATGAATATTCCGGAGGGCTTGTAACCGATCCTAAATCTGGAAAAGAGTACAAATGTAAGATCTGGCTGGATGAAGAAAATCCGGACCTATTGAATATTAGAGGTTATATTGCTTTCTTTTATAAGACTCAAACCTGGCAACGCGCCAAATAAGATCTAATAATATTTATTACTTAAAAAACCATTCTTTTATAGAGTGGTTTTTTATTTTACTTTAAAAAGAAGTTTAAATTTGTTTTGAATCATACCCCAAGAAATGAATTTCTATATTGATGTTATTCTTCCATTACCCTTAGATAATCTTTTTACTTACGAGGTTGATCAAGATGAAGCCGGTTTTTTAGAGCCCGGAGCAAGAGTTGCTGTGCCCTTTGGGAAAACAAAGATCTACACCGGTATAGTATCAAAGATTCATAATGATAAGCCTTTGGTTTATGAAGCTAAACCGATAGAGCAAATACTTGATAAAGCACCAATAGTTACTACTTCGCAGTTAGAGTTTTGGTTCTGGATTGCGAAATATTATATGTGTACCGTAGGAGAGGTTATGAAAGCGGCTCTTCCGGGAGCTTTTTTATTGGAGAGTGAAACTCTAATAGAACTTGAGAAAAGTTTTGATTTGGAGGAAGCAAATTTAAACGATCAGGAATATCTTATAGTTGAAGCATTACAAAGACAGTCATCTTTAAAGATAAATGAGGTGATGCAATTATTAGATAAGAAATCGGTGTTGCCTGTTATAAATTCGATGGTGGCAAAAAAAATCCTGATAATAAATCAGGAGATTTTTCAACAATATAAGCCTAAGTTACTGCGCTATGTAAAGCTTCATGATAGATATAAGGTTGAAGCAGAAATGCATCAGTTATTAGATGATCTAAGTAATGCGCCTAAGCAGCGTGAAGCTATCTTAACCTGGTTTCAGCATTATGCAAATTCAAAAAAACCTGTATTATTAAAAACACTTTCCAAAGAAAGCAAGGTTTCAGCAGCTATTATAAAATCCTTGATAGATAAAGATGTTTTTGTAGAATATCATTTAAAGACAGATCGAATTCAATTTGATATAGAAGAGCAAGAACAATCTTTTAAACTAAATGAATATCAAAATCAAGCTTTTACAGAAATCCAGCAAAATCTAGAGGAAGACGAAGTTTGTTTGCTTCACGGAGTTACTTCTTCTGGGAAAACAGAAATTTATATTAAATGTATAGAAAAGGTTATTGCACAAGGGAAGCAGGTATTATATCTACTTCCGGAGATAGCTTTAACGTCTCAATTAGTCTCAAGATTACAGGCTTATTTTGGTGAACAGGTATTAGTGTATCACAGCAAATATTCTGTAAATGAGCGTATGGAAGTCTATTCTCATGTTTTGAATAATAATGAGAAAGCTAAAATTGTTTTAGGCGCAAGATCTTCAATATTCTTACCTTTTCATGATCTTGGAATGATCGTGGTAGATGAAGAGCATGAAACTACTTTTAAACAGTTTGATCCGGCTCCAAGGTATAATGCCAGAGATGCATCTATAGTTCTAGCTAATATTCATAAAGCTAAAGTCATACTAGGTTCTGCTACGCCTTCTTTAGAGTCTTATTACAATGCCACCCACAATAAATATAAACTGGTGTCTTTAGATAGACGCTTCGGAAATGTACAATTACCCGAAATTGAGGTAGTAGATCTTCAAGAGAAATATAAGAAAAAGAGAATGACCGGGCATTTCTCTGATAGGTTGATGGAGGAGATAAAGCTCACTTTAGAAGAAGGAGAACAAGTGATATTTATTTCAAAATAGAAGAGGATATTCGCCAATTTTAGAATGTACCACTTGCGGTCATTCCCCGCAATGTCCAAATTGTGATGTTAGTTTAACTTACCATAATTTCAGCAAACAACTGCGCTGTCATTATTGCGGGTATCACATGGCTATGCAGCAAAAATGCATGGCTTGCGGAAGTGCAGATTTAACTACAAAAGGATTTGGAACAGAACAAATAGAAACAGAGTTAAAAGCCTTACTTCCCGATGCGAAAATCGGAAGAATGGATCTTGATACTACCAGAGGAAAACACGGGCATCAAAAGATAATTAGCGCTTTTGAGCAAGAAACTATTGATATACTTGTAGGTACTCAAATGTTAAGCAAAGGCTTGGATTTTAGAAAAGTAAGATTGGTTGGAATTATGAATGCCGATAATCTTTTGAATTTTCCAGATTTTAGAGCGCATGAGCGTAGTTTTCAATTAATGCTTCAAGTAGCAGGAAGAGCTGGGAGAACAAAGAATCAGGGAAAGGTTTTGATACAAACCTATAATCCGCATCACCGTATCGTACAGCAGGTTTCAACAGGAGACTATTTAGGGATGTTCAAGGAGCAATTGGAAGACAGATATCAATATAAATATCCACCTTTTTATAAACTGATAAAATTCACGCTGAAAAGCAGAGATTACTCCAAAACCAATGATGCGGCAGAATGGGTTGCTACAGCTTTAAAAAATGTTTTTCAGGAAAATGTACTAGGTCCAGAATTTCCTCCGGTAGCCAGAATTAGAAATGAATATTATAAGAATATACTTTTAAAGATCCCACCGCAACAATCATTAGGAAAAACAAAATCTCATATCAATAAAATTCTTGGAAGCTTTAGTTCAATTGGGAACTGGAGAGCCGTTAGAGTTATTATAAATGTAGACCCATATTAATAGTAGCTAGACTAATAACGGTTAGGTGAAAAAAATAAAAGATTTAAAGATAAAAGTGTAGGGGAGAATCTAAATCCAAGTGAGGAACTTGCTATTGCATTGCGCTTAATGCTTCTATTAAATTGGTCTTTTTGTGTCTGCTTAAGGGGAGCTGTTTTTTTGCAATTTCAATATTCTTACTATTATATCTTTCCACCTTTTCAAGGTTTACGATATAAGATTTATGAATTCTCAAAAATTTGTCATTTGGCAATTGGTTCTCAAAAGATTTCATAGTTGCTAAGACAACAAAGGTATCTTTCTCTGTTACAAACTTTACATAATCGCCTAAAGCCTCTATATAGTTAAGTTTGTTTAAAAAAACCTTTCTATTCTTAAGATTGCTCTTTACAAAGATAAAGTTCTCATCTTCAACAGGAGCGCCATTTGTTTTAAGCTGATGCAGATTAATGGCTTTCGTAACTGCGTTGTTAAAACGCTCTTTATTCACTGGTTTGTGAATATAGTCTACCGCATCATAATCAAAAGCTTTAAAAGCATATTTGGTTTTTCCGGTAACAAAAATAATTTGAGGTTTATTTGGGAGATCATCTAAAAGGTCAAATCCGGAGAGGATAGGCATTTCAATATCTAAAAAGATAAGATCTACTTCTGTGTCTAACAACCCATTTTTAGTTTCTATAGCGTTGTTATATTCTGCCACCAATTTTAAATTGGGGTGATCTTTGATTAGCTTAACAATAGAAAGTCTTTGTAAGCTAGAATCATCAACTACGGCACATTTAAGTAATATTTCTTCCACTATAGCATGAGTTAGGTATTAACAATATTACTCATTATATCTTATTAATACAAGATAAAATTAAATTTCGTCGAGTAAAATAGTATTTTACCGTAGCAGAAAGGCTTTGTAGATATAAAAAAAGATGTTACTTTTGCAGCCAATTAAATTTAAAATCAATATTTATGAATCATTATGAAACTGTTTTCATCTTGAATCCCGTTTTATCTGATGACCAGATAAAGGAGACAGTTAAGAAATACGAAGATTTTCTTGTTTCTAACGGTGCTAAGATGGTATCAAAAGAAAATTGGGGGCTTAAAAAATTAGCTTACCCAATTCAACACAAAAAGAGTGGTTTCTATCACTTATTCGAATTTACTGCTCCAGGAGAGACTATCAATCCTTTAGAAGTTGAATTTAGAAGAGACGAGCGTATGATGCGTTATTTAACTGTACGTTTAGATAAGCATGCAATTGCTTGGGCAGAGAAAAGAAGAAACAGAAACAAAGAAAAAGCGTAGTTATGTCATCTATTGAACAACAAGCAAAAGGAAAAAAAGACGGCGAGATTAGATATCTTACTCCGTTAAACATAGAAACCAACAAGGCTAAAAAGTATTGTAGGTTTAAGAGATCTGGTATTAAATATATCGATTATAAAGATGCAGACTGGTTAATTAGTTTTGTAAATGAGCAAGGTAAATTGTTACCTCGTCGTTTAACAGGAACTTCTTTAAAATATCAACGTAAAGTGGCTGTTGCGGTTAAACGTGCACGTCATTTAGCATTAATGCCTTATGTTGGCGATTTATTAAAATAAGAAAGAGGCAATTATGGAATTGATACTTAAAAAAGACGTAGATAATTTAGGATTTAAAAATGATATGGTAACTGTGAAGAACGGTTACGGTAGAAATTTTCTTATCCCTCAAGGATTTGCTGAATTGGCTACTCCTTCAGCTAAAAAAGTTTTAGCTGAAACTTTAAAGCAACGTGCCTTTAAAGAACAAAAGAACATAGACGAAGCTAAAAAACAAGCCGCTAAACTTAACGGATTGGAATTGAAACTTACTGCTAAAGCAGGTGGTGGAGATAAAATGTTTGGATCTATTACTGATGCTGACCTTGCTGAGGCTCTTGCTAAAGAAGGTGTAGAATTAGAGAAAAAATATATTACTATAGCTGGTGGTAACATTAAGCGTTTAGGACAATATGAAGCTACTTTACGTTTTCACCGTGAGGTAATTTCTACCTTTACTTTTGATGTTGTAGCAGAAGCTTAACATATAATTTTTATAATGAAAAGCCTGCTCCTCTAGAGTGGGCTTTTCTTATTTTAATACTTTTAATTATGAAATATACGCGCCTTACAAAAGAACAATTAGAAGAAATGCATCAGGAGTTTATTAACTTCCTGGCAACCCAATCTATTACCGCTAAAGAATGGGAAGATATTAAAACTAATAAGCCTGAGGTTGCAGAAGAAGAATTAGATCTTTTTAGTGATTTGGTATGGGAAGGAGTTTTAGATAAAGTAGAATTTCTGGAACATTTTTCTCCTCAGCAAATCTATCTTTTTAATATAACAACAGTAGAGATAGATCTTATAGCTATTAAGGTAGAAAATGAAGCTATAGACCTTACCACTCGTGAAGGTTATAATTGGCTAAGAAAGAATATACTAGATGATGCGGTAAACCTTTTTACTTCTTCTAAGGTGATGAATGACGATAGGAACAAAGATATCTTTGCTTTAATTCAACAAGGAGCCGTGATCACAAAAGGTGAGCTATATGGTTATTTTGATACTTTTGTAAATTCTTAGCTATTCGTAATGTAAAGATTCTACAGGATCTTGTTTTGCAGCTTTACTTGCAGGATAACTTCCTGCAATAATTGCTACCAAAATGGTAATTCCTGTTGCCCATAACATAGCCTTCCATGGGGTTACAAAATCAAAATTGGCAGCAGCAGAAACTCCTAGACCTATTAAGATGCCAAGCAGAATTCCTAAAATCCCCCCAAGTTGACCAATAATTAAGGTTTCCATAAAGAATTGGGTAGCAATGGTACTGCCTTTTGCGCCTAGGGCTTTTCTTATTCCTATTTCTCTGGTTCTTTCGGTTACAGAAACCAACATAATATTCATCAACGCTATAGAAGATCCAAAAATGGTGATTATTGAGATGATCCAGGCTGCAATGTTCAAATAGCTGGTAATAGAAAATATTCTGTTAATAAGATCATCACTTTTACCTATCCCAAAATTATTCTCTTCTAAAGGGCTTAATTTTCTGATGTTTCTAAAGGTAATGATAGCTTCACTTTGTGCCCCTTCCATCAATTGTTTATCGCCAACCTTTAACGCTTATGTTATAATTGATATTAGGTTGGGTAAAAATAGATCTCGCTATTTGAATAGGGATAAGAACTCTAAGATCCTGATTATTTCCGAAGGTAGATCCTTTAGATTCTAAAATTCCAATCACTCTAAATTTCACCCCACGAACACTAATGGTCTTATCTATTGGATTGATATCTTTAAATAATCCGTTGGCAAAATCTGACCCCAAAATAGCTACATTGTTATTATTCTGAATATCAAAATAGTTGAATTCTCTTCCATCTTCCAGTGCTAATCCGGAGTTGGAAAGAAAGAATTCATTTACTCCTAATATCGAAACTTCGGGATCTGTTTTTTCGTTTTCAAACTTCACTTCCGCATTTCCGGTTCCTGTAAAAGAAATTGAAGTTTGTGTTTGAGGGTACACAAAACTTTCTTTAAAATCATAAACTTCTCTGTAAGAAATTATAGGATTTACCTTTTCACGTTCTCCACTTCCACGTCTTTGGGTAGAGAATTCGTATTGCTGCAGGTTAAAGGTGTTTGCTCCCATAGATGCAAAATCGCTGCTAATGGTGTTTTCGAGCGCGCTCACGGCACTAAGTATACCAACAAGGGCAGTTATTCCAATTGCAATAATTAATACGGTAAGTATGGTTCTAAGAAGCTGACTTTTGATAGAATCGAAAGCTATTCTTATATTTTCCTTTAATAGTGGGAACATAATTATATTTAAAAGCGCATTAATAAGACTAACAAAGCGATAGAATGTTACTTAAAAATTGAAATTTGTTTGTGAACGCCTAAAATTTAAGATATTTGCAGTCTTAAATATCAGTCGCTCTAAATTATACATTTAGAATTGCAATCACACTTTTTAATCTTTAAAAGCAGTAAAGCTTAGCATTATAAAATATTATGGCACAAAAACCATCTATTCCTAAAGGTACAAGAGACTTTTCACCTGCAGAGGTTGCAAAGCGTAATTATGTTATAAATACAATTAGAGCTCAATTTCAAAAATTCGGATTTCAACCTATAGAAACTCCAAGTTTTGAAAATTCTGATACGTTGATGGGAAAATATGGGGAAGAAGGAGATAGATTGATTTTTAAGATCTTGAATTCTGGAGATTTTTTAAAAAAGGCAGATGCTAAAGCATACGAAACTAAAGACAGTTTAAAGATAACGTCCTCTATAAGTGAAAAAGCTTTACGGTATGATCTTACAGTACCTTTTGCTAGATATGTAGTACAACACCAAAGCGAGATTGAATTTCCTTTTAAAAGATATCAAATTCAACCGGTTTGGAGAGCAGACAGACCTCAAAAAGGAAGGTTTAGAGAATTCTTTCAATGTGATGCAGATGTAGTTGGGAGTGATAGTTTATGGCAAGAAGTAGAATTTGTACAATTATATGATTCGGTATTTTCAGAATTAGGATTGAAAGGGGTTACTATTAAAATTAATAATAGAAAGATCTTATCTGGTTTTGCTGAAGTTATTGGCGAACAAGAGCGATTGATCGATTTTACCGTTGCCTTAGATAAGCTAGATAAAATTGGAGAAGAAGGTGTAAAAAAGGAAATGCTTGAAAAAGGTATTTCTGCTGAAGCTTTAAAAAATATCCAACCAATCTTTTCTTTAGAAGGTAAGTTTCGATCATAAAATTGACGTTCTAAATGAGATATTAGAAACTTCAGAAATTGGACAAAAAGGAATTGAAGAACTTAAATTTGTGAATAATGCAATTTCAAACATGCCATTACAAACCGCAAATTTAGATCTCGATGTTACCCTTGCTAGAGGATTAAATTATTACACAGGAGCCATTTTTGAAGTTGCCGCACCAGAAGGAGTACAAATGGGCTCTATTGGTGGAGGTGGAAGATATGATGATCTAACCGGAATCTTTGGATTAAAAAATATGAGTGGGGTTGGAATCTCTTTTGGCTTGGATAGAATCTATCTGGTGCTTGAAGAATTAGATCTTTTCCCTGAAGCTGTTACCGCAAATACCAAAGTTCTGTTTATCAACTTTGGAGAGAAGGAAGCGCTTTATGCATTACAAGCCGTTCAGAAATTGAGAGCAGCAGGAATTTCTGCTGAAATTTACCCTGATGATGCGAAGATGAAAAAGCAAATGAATTATGCGAACAAAAGAGATATTCCATTTGTAATTCTTGCAGGAGCAGAGGAGATGGAGCTAAAGCAATATGGATTCAAAAATATGAAGACCGGAGATCAGGAAAAAGTGTCTTTGGAAAGACTTATAGAAATTTTGAAATAAAAATTTAGTCGATAAATAAAAGATCCCGATAGTTCTACATTGAATTATCGGGATCTTTTATTTTATATATTTTAGCCTCCGTATTGTCTAATAAATTCATCCTGAGCGTGAAAAATTCCTTCCAATCCGCCTAAGAAAAGAAGGGCGATTATAAACGCTAAAACAACCACTGCGCTCAAGGCAATTCCTATAATTCCTAAGGTTCTTCCGGCTTTTACATTTTGATATCCAATATATATTTCTGGGTTAGCATGATAAAGTTGAAGTGATTTGTTTGCCAGCACTACAGCAATAATTCCAAAAATTAATCCTGTTCCGCCAAAGCAGCAACAACCTATAAGAGATAAAATTCCTAATACTAGAATGAGCGTTGAGTTGGGGAGTTCTTGTCTTTCTAATTCCATAAAATGTAAGGGATTTAATTTTTGAATGGATTATAATGTGAAAAAATGAAATAATTTAAAAGCGTAATGTATAACTATAATGGCAACATTAACATAAATAAGCAGCATTTTCAGCTTAAAGTCGCCATCAAATCTATAAAACATATTAAATATTAAAAAGAATAATAAAATGATTAGGCTATAGATGGCGGGAAACATAAAAAATGCCTCCTTAAAATTTCCATGAATTAAAAGCAATAAAGAACGCTGGCCACCACAGCCATAACATTCCATTCCGAATAATTGCTTGTTTAAGCAGGGAAGAAGATAGTCTTCCATAAATTTCAAAATTATTATTTTGAAATTATTATTTTTTTAGAGAAATACTTGCCTTTCGCGTCTTTTATTTTAAGAATATATAATCCATGACTCAAATTTGTGGTGGAGATTTCATAATAACTATCGGCTTGTGTAGCTTTTAATTGTTTGATTTTACGTCCCCGGTCATCAAACAACTCAATTTCTGTGGCACTTAAGGTACTTGGTAAATTAATTTCAAGGCGTTTAAATTCCTGGTTTTGAAATGTTCCAATGTGTTCTACTATAATTTCAGGAGTTATATCTTTTGAAGCGATTAGATCCTCCTTATAAAACGTCATAAAGAATCTATCGCGATAGTTGCCTTTATCTAGTTCTATATTAAATTTTTCAGAATTATTCAGACTGTGAGTTTCTTTGGTAAGACTGTCAAAAATGTACACAGGATATGTAAAATTCATATTTTCTGCAATTTCAAAATTGAGAGCTGAAGGTTCATTTAATATAATTTCTAAAGGAATTTGGTCTTTTATTTCAATGGGTCTAATGTTGATAATACAATTTTTATCATCTATTAGCCATCCTGCATCCGATTCTAAGATGGAAATATTCTCCGCATCCATAGCTCTGTCTATATGATTGGATGCATTGTCATTGTTTGATAATAAGTAGTTGACGGGTATAATTTGGTCCAAAATCAATATTTAATCTTAAAAAAGAGAACTCATGATTTTTGTCTTGATTTGAATCTTGGGCTTTGAATTGAGAGCTGGTTTCATTTTCTTTAATAAAGGCTCGATACTCATTCTTAAAATTAACTTCGCCATCTTTTATTCCAATAATCATAAATCCCTGAGCGATTGGCGCATATCTCCTGGCGTAATATTTTCCATTTTTTCGTGTAGATTCTAATTCTTCGCCATTGGTATTATATCTTTTGAAAATAGGTGGAACATATCCATAATTTCCTAACGCAGGCGAGTAGGTACCATACCCACCTTCATAATCCTTCAGGTAATGAGAGTCTATAGTGGCAGAATCCCAATAATACGCAATTCCGCTGGTATTAATATTTTCGGTTAAAAAGAGATTGAGATCTAAGGCTGATGGGTATGGATTTCCAACGAGTAAGCTCTTTTCATTTTTAATACTCAGCGTATATCTTCCACTGTTGGGCAAACCTCTAAAATCGTATCGTTGGTTATTTCCTGGATTGTTGAAGACATTATAGATGGAGATTTGAGTGTTCGTGCCGGTTACGCCTTTCATAGTAAATCCTTCCCCGGGTTGAAGATCAAAATTATTTCCTATAAAAATCCAATCAGAATAATCTTCTCCTGAGAATTTATAAATCCATTTATTAGAAATTTGAAGCGGATTGGAAGTGCCGTTAAGTTCTGTAGTTATTAAAGCTTTTTTACTGTTTAATTTATCCTGCGGCTCAAAAATCACATTCTCCATCTTCTTAGATTGTGCTATATCCTGAACAGGTAAAGACCAATAATTATAAGTATAAGCGGTAGCATCACCTTCCTGAAAGACCGAAAGAAATCCATTACCAGTATTAGGAATATTAGATTTGCCTTGCAGTAATTGTGCTTCATTTCTAAGAAATAGCCCAGAAACATTATTATCTGTCTTTGGTAATGCAAGATCTATTTGCTTTTCTACAAATAGTAAACTTCCTTCGGCATAAACATAACTATCCTGGTCTGGATTTGATTTTATATATAGTTGGGAATAGCCTTGAAAGCATATAAAAAATAAACCGATAACGTATATTTGTTTCATAAAGCAATTCCTTTATATAAAAATAGCATTTTTAAAGACTCCATTTAAAATTTAAATTATCTTAAATGCTAAAAATCAGAACTTTATGATTAAAAAGAACGCGCAGCTAATAAATACCATTTTGATTGTTATTGGCGGAGGTATTATTTTTTATACGATCTCTGGAGAAGATAAAAACAAGTACCTGCAAATTGTAGGACTTGTAATTATTATGTTCGGGTTATATCGCGCTACCAATCATTGGTCTTATACAAAAGACGATCATTTAGAGGAAAATGAAAAAAAGGAAGATGAGGTATGAGTTTCAAGGTAAATGATAAAGTTGAGGTTTTAGACGATGCTTTAAAGGGCGTTGTATTAAAAGTAAATGGTTCTACGGTTTCTATAGAGACTACAGAAGGTTTTATGCTAGATTATGATGCTTCTGAATTGATAAAATTAGATGAGGAGCAAAGCAGATTAATTGCAACCAGTGATGTTCCGGTTTCAGAAATATTAAAAGAAAAACAGGCTGCAAAAAAGTCGAAATCTGTACGAATTAAACCTAAAGAGCGCAATGCTCCGCCGATGGAGGTAGATCTGCATATTGAGAAATTGGTAAATTCTTTTAGAGGAATGTCCAACTACGATATTCTTACCCTTCAATTAGATACGGCTAAGCGACAACTAGAATTTGCGATGAGAAAGCGGATCCAAAAGATCGTATTTATTCACGGCGTTGGAGAAGGGGTCTTAAAAGCTGAATTAGACTATCTCTTAGGCAGGTATGATAATTTAAAGTTCTATGATGCAGATTATCAAAAATACGGCGTTGGAGCTACCGAGATCTATTTCTTTCAGAATATCTAGGTTGCTCTTTTAATTAGTAGGAGTTGGTTCGGGCTCTTCAGATTGAGTAGTTATGATAGTTGGAATTGCGCTTGAAGTGAAGGTTCCTAGAACAAGGGAGGTGTAAGAGATCTCTTCTCCATTATCTCCTTGTTTTTTAAGCTTTAATATTCTTTGCGGTAAGTGTTGAGATGTATTTAATGCTGATCTTATTCTCAATTACATTTGGAGTTCCTTCAAACTCATCTGCACTAAACTTGTCCAAATATTTAGCAATATTTGCCTCATTCACATTTTTTGGTGGAAATTGATCGGCAGCAGTAACCTCTAATTTAGTAAGAACACCATCTCCATCATCGTCTTTATCTAAATAATTCGGAGTACCATCTTCATCTGTATCTAATCTCCCATTGTCATCTACAGGATCTGTCACTTCTCCTTTTAATTCAGCACTTGTAAGCACATTATCTCCATCATCATCAATATCTAGATAATCAGGAATTCCATCGCCATCTGTATCTTGACCGCTGCCTTTATTTTCTTCAGCATTAGTTAATTTATCACCGTCATCATCATTACTTCCTAAAACGCTGGTTGTAATTTCTATAACCGATTCTTCATCTCCAGGAACGCTTTTGAATTCGGTAAGAACTTTAGGGGTGCTGGGCGGTATTTCACTGCAAAAATAATTGCTGTTTACTTCTCCGTCATAAGTTCTATAGATCACTTCATTACTCGAGGAAATCTGAATTTCTATTGTATTTATAGTATCATTGGTAATTGCACTATAATTATTTGCTTCAATGAGTTCTCTAAATTCAGTAGAATTTCCAAAAGAATTTCTTGTTGTTTTAAATGAAAGCGTTTCATTTATATTCTCATTATTGATATTGTAGAACACTTTGGTCTCAGTATCTCCGCATAAATTTAAGGTGCCATCTTCAAAATTAAAAGAAGTTACAATTAGATCTCCATCGCTACAGGAAATTAGGAAAAGACTAATAAAGATCAAGCCGAAAGCACTGCGCATAGTAAAGGTTTTCAACAAAAATAAACCTTTAAGTTTTTATACAATAGCTTCCTATAAATAATTTTATTTCTTTTATTTTTGTGCCCATGGAAAAAGTATATCTAGACAGCGCAGCAACCACCCAAATGCGTGACGAAGTAATAGATAGAATGATTACCGTAATGAAAGAAAATTACGGAAATCCATCATCTACACATAGTTACGGGAGATCATCTAAATCTTTAATTGAAAATGCTCGAAAGACCGTTGCCGGTTTTTTAAATGTAGCGGCTTCAGAAATTGTATTTACTTCCGGGGGGACAGAGGCAGATAATTTAGCTTTGAATTCTGCGGTTCGTGATCTGGATGTGCGAAGAATTATCACCTCGCCTATAGAACATCATGCGGTTTTGTATACGGTTAATCAGTTGCAAGAATGTTTTGATGTGGAAGTAGCTCATGTAAAAATTACCAAAACAGGAGATGTGGATCTCGATCATTTAGAGGAACTTCTTACAACTTCAGATAAGAAGACGTTGGTGAGTTTAATGCATGTTAATAATGAGGTTGGAAATATTCTGGATATAAGTAAAGTCGGAATGCTTTGTAAATCTCACAAGGCTTTGTTTCATTGTGATACGGTGCAGTCTGTTGGGCATTTTAATTTAGATTTCGGAACTATCCCTGTAGATTTTACGGCTGTTAGTGCACATAAATTTCATGGTCCTAAAGGGGTGGGTTTTGCTTTTGTAAGAAAGAACAGCGGACTTAAACCTTTAATTTTTGGTGGAGAGCAGGAGCGAGGTCATAGAGCCGGAACAGAAAGTGTTCATAATATTGTAGGTTTAGAAGAGGCTTTGAAGCTTGCTCATAAGGATATGGAAGAGGAGCGAAAATATATCACTTCGCTTAAATCTTATTTTATTGAAAGTCTTGAAAAAGAAATTCCAGGCGTAAAGTTTAATGGGAATTGTAAAGATCTTGAAAAAAGCACTTATACTTTAATCAATGTTTGCTTGCCGGTTTCTGCGGAAAAAGCCTTGATGTTACTTTTTCAATTAGACCTTAAAGGAATTGCGTGTTCTAAAGGAAGTGCTTGCCAAAGTGGAAGTGATAAAGGATCTCATGTTTTAAATGCTTTCTTGGAAGAAGAAGATCTTAAAAAACCTTCTGTGCGATTTTCATTTTCACGATATAATACTAAAGAAGAAATAGATTACGTAGTTCAAACTTTAAAAGAGTTTGTAGATAAGTAAACAACTGATAATAAATAAAATAAGCCCTATTATTTGAAGTTAAATTCAAATTAATAGGGCTTTATTTTTTAAATGAGGTTTTGATTATTTTCTGAAGAAAGTAGCTTCGTAAGTTTTGCTATTTCCAACATTATCTGTAACTATAACTTTTAAATGATTTTCAGTTTCTGTAACAACACCATCGTTAAAATCGTGCGTTAAGGTGTTGTTCTTATATTCATATTCCATCAAGATCCACTTTCCATTTACTGTAGCTCTAAAGCTATTTATTCCTGAAAGATCATCTGAAATTTTAATAACTAATATTCTTATTGGAAGAAATCCATTGACCATCTTTAAAGTTTACAGGATAAATAACCGGCGCCGTATTATCTGATGCAAGAGTGTAATCTCCAAAATTTCGAACTCCTGTTGTAAATCTATTTCCTTTCTTATAAGTAGTAGAATAAGAAGGTCTGCCTCTTTTATTCAATTTGGCAATAAACATTTTTTCCTGATCTTCTGGAGAAAATTTGCTCACATCAAAACCTATGGTGATGTTGCTTTGAATTGGAATATCATCTTCATCTAAATGAACGGTATCTCCTTGAAATTTGATATCTAAATACGTATCGTTATACAAACTTCCTTTTGGAATATAAATATCTATAGGTCCTTCTTCTGCTGAAAATGCTTCGTTGGCCTGAACATAATAATCTGTTTTTTCGATGTTTTTAGGCGTTGTAATAGCAGATTGTTTTCCTTTTATAGGAATTCTGATAGTTCGCTGATTGCCTTTATAATCGACCACGCTCACATTGTACATATAATCCAGGCTATCTTTAATATCTAAGGTTCCATGATTTACCACTTCTTCATAAATGCTTAAAGGATTGTTGGGGTCTCTAAAGAGTTTAGTGATTCTGCTATTATTATTGCTGTAATACTCATAATCTATAAGCTGATTGATGTGTCTGGTTTCAGCAAAAGAAAATTTATCCATTTTAATTTCAAAGACTTTGTCACCATTTAGTTTAGTCTCTATTTTATAGATCCCATTTTGGTTGGGTGCTCCGTCTTGTCTGTCGAAAGTGGAGATCCCAAATCCAATTTCTCCACAGGCATCTATTTCTTCCGTTTTAAAACTTCCATCGTTTAACGGAGTTAATTTAAGGCGTTGGCGCTGAGCAGAACCATTTACCTGTGCTTCTTCTCCTATAGGATAAACAAATAAGCTATTAATAGTTGGGGCCTGTGTATCTTTAATATCAATTCCAAACAAGGCAGGGTTCATTGGTCTTTGCTGTCCGTCTCGTATCTCAAAATGCAAATGAGGGCCGCCGCTTCCACCAGTATTACCGCTATATGCAATTAGATCTCCTTGATTTACCGGTAAATCTTTAGCTTCCGGAAAAACTTCGATCTCATAAGATTCCTTAGCATATTGCTGCTTTTTTATGTAAGCTTCAATTTCTGGGGAGAATTCTTTTAAGTGCCCATAAACAGTGGTATATCCATTTGGATGTTGAATATAGAGCGCTTTCCCATATCCAAAATGTGAAATATTGATCCTGCTTATATATCCTGGTCCGGCAGCAAGTACATTTAAGCCCTGGCGTTGTTGAGTTTTAATATCAAATCCGCTATGGAAATGATTAGACCTAAGTTCTCCAAAATAGCCTGCAAGTACAAGGTCAATATCTAAAGGCTTTTGAAAATAATCGGTAGGAATGCTGGATTGTGCCTGAATTATTTCTGCGGAAAATAGCAAGAAAATGACTAGAATTTTCTTCATAGATGTATGGGGAATTGAGATTTTTTTTGTGATGTAAATATAATTAAAGTTTTACGGTTTACTAACGCGTTTATAGCGTGGCAATTGCCCTGAAACTATAGGATTTTGAAAATAGATTTAAAAGTATTGGGAAATTTCAAGCGGTATGTTAACTTTGTAGGAAGAAGTAGCACGTTGAGCTTTTATGAGTGATTTCAGTGAAATAGTTGATAGTCTTGAAAATAGGATAAGCAAATTGCTTCATAGGTATGATGTACTTAAGCAAAACCATCTTAATGCTGAAGAAGAATTGCAATCTTTAAAACAAGAAAATCAACGTTTGATAGAAGAAGCAAAGAATTCTGAATATCAAATACAAACTCTAAAAGCGGCCAACGCGATGCTAGGCAGTAAAGATTACAAGAAGGAAACAAAGCTCAAAATAAATAGCTTAATAAGAGAAATTGATCAATGTATTGTTCAATTATCTGAATAAAGAAATAAATGTCTGACAAGCTTAAAATAAAAATATCTATTGCAGATAGGGTATATCCCTTAACCATTCAGGCAAGCCAGGAAGAAGGTTTGCGTAAAGCTGCAAAGAAGATAGAGGCTATGATTAAGCAATTTGAGCAAAGTTATGCCGTAAGGGATAAGCAAGATGTACTAGCCATGTGTGCTTTACAGTTTGCCGCCCAAACCGAGCAAAAAACTATAGATAATTCCAGCGAAATTCAATTGGCAGAAGATAAATTGAAAGCACTCAATGATCTTCTTCAACAACATTTAGCAACGTAAGTTCTTTTAAATAACACGAAGGTTTACTGCCTGTATTAGTGATTTTATTTTTGATAAACTCAACACGGATTCTTTAAAAAGGGTGAGTTTTAGTTGTAAAAGCGTGCCGTCTATAGTTCGGGAGAGCGGATACTTGATCAGCTTGTTAGCCCTATACTTGTTTTAAGGAGTTTATGCAAAATCAATGCTAATACAGGCTTTTTTTATATAATTAATTCAAACATATGGGTACAACAATAGTTATAGTAATAATTTCAGTCATTATAGGGGTTGCAGTAGGATTTGCAATTGCTAAAGTATTAGAGAAGAAGAATGCTTCTAAAATTGTAAAAGGCGCTAAAAAATCGGCAGCATCAATTATTAGAGAAGCTAAAACTGAAGCTGAAAGTATTAAAAAAGATAAGATCCTTCAAGCTAAAGAAAAGTTCATCGAACTTAAGTCTGAGCATGAAAAGGTGATCTTAGGAAGAGATAAGAAAATAGGAGAGGCTGAAAAACGCATCAGAGATAAAGAATCTCAATTATCTAGTGAACTTGCTAAGAACAAGAATCTAAACAAGGATATAGAAGATAAGATTAAAGATTACGACTTCAGAAATGATTATTTGGAGAAAAAGCAACAAGAGATTGATAAGCTTCATAATAGTAAGATCCAACAGTTAGAAGTAATCTCCGGACTTTCTGCAGAGGAGGCTAAAGCGCAACTTACAGAATCTTTAAAAGATGTTGCCAAAGGCAGATGCCATGGCTCTTATTCAAGATACTATAGAAGAGGCAAAGCTTACGGCTCAGCAGGAATCAAAAAAGATCATCATAAACACCATTCAGAGAATTGGAACAGAAGAAGCTATAGAAAACTGCGTTTCTGTATTCAACCTTGAAAGTGATGATGTAAAAGGTAGAATTATTGGGAGAGAAGGTAGAAACATTAGAGCTTTAGAAGCAGCTACAGGAGTAGAGATCATTGTGGATGATACTCCAGAAGCTATTATACTTTCTTGTTTTGATACTGTTAGAAGAGAGATCGCAAGACTATCGCTTCATAAATTGGTAACCGATGGTAGAATTCACCCAGCTAGAATTGAAGAGGTGGTTAAGAAGACCAAAAAGATGATTGATGAAGAGATCATTGATATCGGAAAACGTACCGTTATAGATCTTGGAATTCACGGTTTACATCCAGAGCTTATTAAAACTGTAGGTAGAATGAAATATCGTTCTTCTTATGGGCAGAACCTACTGCAACACTCTAGAGAAGTTGCAAAATTATGTGGTGTAATGGCTTCTGAGCTTGGTTTAAACCCGAAATTGGCTAAACGAGCAGGATTACTTCACGATATCGGGAAAGTGCCGGATACAGAGACTGAAGTGCCTCACGCAATTTTAGGAATGCAATGGGCAGAGAAGTATGGTGAAAAAGCGGAAGTTTGTAACGCTATTGGAGCTCACCACGATGAAATTGAAATGAATTCCTTATTATCTCCAATTGTTCAGGTTTGTGATGCTATTAGCGGTGCACGTCCTGGAGCGAGAAGACAGGTATTAGATTCTTATATTCAAAGATTAAAAGATCTTGAAGAAATAGCATTTGGATTTGGCGGAGTTAAGAAAGCTTATGCAATTCAGGCTGGTAGAGAACTACGAGTTATTGTAGAAAGTGAAAAAGTGACTGATGATAAAGCTGCAAACTTATCTTTTGAGATCTCACAAAAGATACAAACAGATATGACCTATCCGGGTCAGGTTAAAGTAACTGTAATTAGAGAGACAAGAGCTGTAAACATAGCAAAGTAATTCTCTTAGACTATAAAAACAAAATCCCCGTAATTCTCATTACGGGGATTTTTTATTGGATAAACTTTAATCTTTATTGCTCATTGAATATATCATTATAAGAATTTCCCTTGGTTACAAAGAATTCTCCGTTAACAAATCTAAAATGTTCGTCGAGCGCTGCAATTTGTTGAAAGTCTTCTTTTTCAAGATTTACACCGGTACTTTCCATATTCTCAATAATTCTACTTTCATTGGTAGATTTAGGAATTACAGCAGTACCTCTCATCATGTCCCAATTAATAATAACTTGAGCAGGAGATGCTCCGTGTCTTTCTGCAATCTTCTTAATCACTTTATTTTCTAATAACGAAGGCTCATTTTGCGCTTTCATTTCAGGAGTTCTATCTCCACTTCCTAGAGGAGAATAAGCTGTTAAGTGAATTCCCTTCTTACTGCAAAATTCTAATAATTCATTTTGCTGTAAATAGGGATGAAGTTCTACCTGATTCATCTCTGGTGCATCATCTGTCTTATCTAACAGATCTTGCAAGTTTGGGATGCTAAAATTAGAAACTCCAACATGTTTTGTTAGCCCCTCTTTTTTAGCTTCCAGCATTTTATTCCAGGTATCTATTATTGGAGCTTCTTCTAGAGAAAGATAATCTTCATCATTTTCAGGGAATGCCACTCCTGGTTTAAAAGCTACGGGCCAATGAATTAAATATAGATCTAAATAATCTAATTGCAGATCCTTCAAGGTTTTCTTGAGCGCAGGAATTACATCCTCCTTTTTATGTGCATTATTCCAGAGTTTTGAAGTAATCCAAAGATCTTCTCTTTTTACTTTTCCTTCTTTTAAAACTTCGGCTAAAGCTTCTCCAACTTCTGCTTCGTTCCCGTAAGTTGCAGCACAATCTATATGTCTATATCCATTTTCAATGGCTATTTTTACTGCTTTTCCTACTTCTCCTTTTCCAGATTTCCAGGTTCCCAAGCCAATAGATGGCATTACATCTCCGTTCTTAAATTTTAATGTTTTCATGCTTTTTTTGATTTTTCATGAATTTACGAATCGAAGTTCCCAATAGAAAATTCTGAACTTACTTTAGCACAACTTTAGTAATTTCGGCGAGGGTGAAAAGAGGAGATCACTTCTTTTAAATGACTTTTGTCTACATGCATATAAATTTCTGTAGTGGTAATGCTTTCATGCCCTAACATTTGCTGAATAGCTCTTAGATCGGCACCATTTTCTAACAGATGGGTTGCAAAAGAGTGTCTAAAGGTATGTGGACTTATTTTCTTCTGAAGATTTGCAGCTACCGATAGATTCTTTATAATAGTAAAGATCATGGCTCTTGTAAGGGCATTTCCTCTTCTATTTAAAAAGACAATATCCTGATGTTCCTTTTTAAATGGAACGTTTCCTCTGGAATTTTCTATGTATTCTGTAATTAATTGTTGAGTTATATCGCCTATAGGTACAAATCTTTGCTTATCTCCTTTCCCTGTAACTTGTATAAATCCTTCCTTAAAATATAGATCAGAAATTTTTAATCCTATCAATTCTGAAACCCTTAAGCCACAACCATAAAGCGTTTCAATAATAGCTCTGTTTCTTTCTCCCTCTGCTACACTTAGATCTATACAGGAAATCATTTCATCTATTTCTTCTAAAGAAAGTGTATCTGGAAGTTTTCTACCAATTTTAGGAGTTTCTATAAGCTCCATAGGATTGTCTTTTCTATAATCTTCAAAAATGAGATAATTAAAGAAGCTTTTTAAGCCCGAAATTATTCTTGATTGTGATCTTGGATTTAAGATTTTGGCAATCTCATATATAAACTGCTGTAAGGTTTTTGAGTCAATTTTTGTAGGAGAAACAGCTATGGAATTGACTTCCAAAAAGTTGATAAGTTTTTGAATGTCTAAGGTGTAATTAAGCACAGAATTTTCTGAAAGCCCTCGTTCTATAAGTAAATAGTTCTTAAAATCGCTAATGGCTTGTTTCCAGTTCATTACTTAGTTTATTAACATTTCGTGTAAAATCAATTAGCAATACTTTAAGTTTGACTAACACTTTCTTAACAAAAGTACGGCTAATTTTGACCCGAACTTTAAAACGAAAGATATGAAAAAGTCAATATTAGCAATTGCGATTGCATTTTTAGGAATTAACGCTGCCTCTGCACAGGAATCTCCATTATTTGGTATTAAGGGGGGAGTTAACTTTTCCAATTTTTATGGAGATGGAATCAATCAATACAATGATCCAAATGGAAGAACTTCTTTTAATTTAGGATTATTAGCTGAAATTCCTGTAAGCGATAAATTCTCTGTTCAGCCAGAGGTTCTTTATTCTGGGCAAGGTTATGATATTGCAGACAGAAACGATGCTAATGACATCGAGTACCAGTTAGATTATATCAATGTGCCGGTTTTAGCGAAATATTATGTTACCGATGGTTTGGCCTTAGAAGCAGGTCCACAAGTTGGATTTTTGGTAAATAGTGAGATCGATTATAATCCATCTAATACTAATGATAATAACTCGATTTCATTAAACGAAGACCAATTCAACAAATTAGATCTTAGCGTTGCTTTAGGAGCATCTTATAAATTTAGAGGTGGATTCTTTTTAAGTGGGAGATATAATTTAGGACTTTCAGATATCTATGATGATTCTGCGAACAACTTTTTTGCGAATGCAGATGCTAAACACTCTGTTTTTCAGGGTGGTATAGGATTTATGTTCTAG
This sequence comes from uncultured Flavobacteriaceae bacterium, assembly GCA_963816375.1. GTDB lineage: Bacteria > Bacteroidota > Bacteroidia > Flavobacteriales > Flavobacteriaceae > Gillisia. The sequence continues at coordinate 53,836 of CAWFKK010000008.1, read as the reverse complement.
AAAACAATGAGATATATAGATTTTTAAAAAAGCGGAAAATTGAACCTTCCGCTTTTTTTTATGCTCTACATCGTAACTGTATTGATAATCAGTGTGAATATATTCTTACTTACGCCTTGATTTTGTAATATTTATTGATTTTTTTAATAATTTTAATATTCTAACCAATTAAAACTTAAGAATTATGAAAAAATTATTAATCATTGCAATGTTCATTTTAATGTCTTCAATAACTTACGGCCAGGGATTTAAAGCCGGGTTGAGTGTGGGAATTCCAACTGGAGATGTGTCCGACGTATATAATTTTGAATTTGCTGCAGATGTTGCCTATATGTTTGGGGTAGCCGATAGATTTTCTGTTGGACCAATGTTAGGATACATAAATTTCTTTCCGGAAAGCCAGGATGGTTTTGATCCAGATAACGGGCAATTTTTGCCAGTAGCAGCATCGGGTAGATTTGGAATTAACGATTCCTTTTTTCTTGGAGCAGATCTAGGTTATGGAATTGGCTTAACAGATGGATTAGACGGCGGCTTCTATTACAGACCCCAAATTGGCTACGATTTTGGGCTTATTGGCTTAATAGCATCTTATTCTGGGATTGCTGTAGACGGTGGAAGTTGGAGCTCTGTGAACTTAGGAGTAGAATTCGGACTTTAGAAAATGAAATTTTGATAACTTCAAAAAGCAGCAACTTAGGTTACTGCTTTTTTTTATGCCCTAAATTAATATCTTTATAAAATGAAATTAATGATCATTAACGGGCCTAACCTTAATCTTTTGGGAACAAGAGAGCCGGACACCTACGGGAATAAGAGTTTTGAAGAATACTTTTCTGAACTTCAGTTTAAATTTAGAGAGATAGAATTATCCTATTTTCAAAGTAATATTGAAGGTGAGTTAATTGATGAAATCCAACAGGCCGATGCAGATTTTGATGGTATTATTTTGAATGCAGCTGCCTATACACATACCTCGGTAGGAATTGGAGATGCTATTAAAGCCATTTCAACTCCAGTTGTTGAAGTTCATATTTCTAATACCTTCTCTAGAGAAAAATTCAGACATAAATCTTATATCTCACCAAACGCTAAAGGAATTATTATAGGTTTTGGCTTGAGAAGCTATGAGCTTGCTATTCAGAGTTTCTTAGATAAATAAAATAAAATGAAGAAAGCCTATCTCAATTGGAGTAGTGGGAAAGATGCTGCCTTTTCATTATTTAAAATTCAGCAATCAGGGGAGTATTCAATAGAAAAATTGGTGACTACAGTCAATACTTCTTTGGATAAGGTTTCTATGCATGATCTTGATGTGCAACTCCTAGAGCTTCAGGCTAAAAATATTGGAATTCCGTTACAACTTAATCGAACTTCCCGGAGGCGAAGTTCCTATGGAAACATATAATGAGATCATGAAAAATGCTGTTATAGATCTTAAAAATGAAGGCTATAATTACAGCATTTTTGGAGATATTTTTTTAGAAGATCTAAAACAATATCGAGAAGATAATTTGAGTGGAATTGGGATTCAAGCCATTTTTCCTTTATGGAAAATGGATACTAGAGAACTTGTTTTAGATTTTATTGATAAAGGCTTTAAAGCCATTACAGTTTGTGTGAATGCTAAGTTCTTAAGCAAGGATTTCTGCGGAAGAATTATAGACAGAAATTTTATTGATTCGCTGCCAGAAGGAGTAGACCCGTGTGGGGAAAATGGGGAATTTCACACCTTTGTTTTTGATGGTCCAATTTTCTCTACTCCAGTTATCTTTTAAAAAAGGAGAAGTTTATGAAAAGATATATTCCGGAGGAAATGAAAATAATACTTGGGATTCCAGATTTTACTATTGCGATTTAAAACAAGTCATTAATAAAAAAATGAATAACTTTTAGACTGTGCCACTTGCTAACGGAATTATTTAGGTTACCTATCCAATTGATATTCTAATAATGTTAGAAGCTGAAACAAGTTCAACTTGACGAAACCCATCACCCTGAAGTCAGCTTTTATTCAATTACATATAAAAAAAGCTCCGAAATATCTCGGAGCTTTTTATATATATTATTTGAGTAAGCTTATAGGTGAATCACTTCATCATAAGCAGCTGCTACAGCTTCCATAACCGCTTCACTCATTGTTGGGTGAGGGTGAATAGCTTTTAATACTTCATGTCCTGTAGTTTCCAGTTTTCTACCTAGAACCGCTTCCGCGATCATATCTGTAACTCCGGCACCAATCATATGGCAACCTAACCACTCTCCATATTTAGCATCAAAGATCACTTTTACAAAACCATCTGGAGTTCCCGCAGCTTTTGCTTTTCCAGATGCAGAGAAAGGAAATTTCCCAATTTTAAGTTCGTAACCAGCTTCTTTAGCTTGCTTCTCTGTCATTCCAACACTTGCAATTTCTGGAGTTGCATAAGTACAACCAGGAATATTTCCGTAGTCGATAGGCTCAACATTCATTCCGGCGATTTTTTCTACACAGGTAATCCCTTCCGCAGAAGCAACGTGAGCTAATGCAGGTCCTGCAACAACATCTCCAATTGCGTAAATTCCAGAAACGTTGGTTTGGTACCACTCGTTAACTACAATCTTATCTCTATCTGTCTTAATGTTCAATTCTTCAAGACCTATATTTTCAATATTTGTTTTAATTCCAACCGCAGAAAGTACGATGTCTGCTTCTAAAGTTTCTTCCCCTTTTTTGGTTTTAACTTTAGCTTTAATCGTTTTTCCAGAAGTATCAACGCTTTCTACAGAAGAGTTGGTCATTACCTTGATTCCGGCTTTCTTTACACTACGTTCAAATTGCTTAGAAACTTCTTCGTCTTCTAAAGGAACTAAATTTGGTAAGAATTCAACTATAGTTACATCTGTACCCATTGCATTATAGAAATGAGCAAATTCTACTCCAATAGCTCCAGAACCTACAACAATCATAGATTTTGGTTGCTCTTTAAGCGTCATCGCCTCACGGTAACCAATAACTTTTTTCCCATCTTGTTTAAGACTAGGCAATTCTCTAGATCTTGCTCCGGTTGCAACAATAATGTGATCTGCTTCAACTTCGCTGGTTTTATCATTTTTGTCTGTTACAACAACTTTTTTACCTGCTTTTAGTTTTCCGTAACCTTCAATTACGTCTATCTTGTTCTTCTTCATTAAGAATTGAACTCCTTTGCTCATTCCATCAGCAACGTTACGGCTACGTTTTATAACTGCACCAAAATCCTTATCGGGATTTTCCAGTTTTAATCCATAATCTTCAGCATGATTTAAATAATCAAATACCTGTGCACTTTTTAAAAGGGCTTTTGTAGGAATACAACCCCAGTTAAGACATACACCACCAAGACTTTCTTTTTCGATAATAGCGGTTTTGAAACCTAATTGTGAAGCGCGAATGGCGGTAACATATCCTCCAGGACCACTTCCTAAAACAATAATATCGTATTTACTCATATTCGGAATTTTTTGTGACAGTTTAAGAAGTTGCGAATTTAAGGAATAATAGCTTAAACTAAAAGCGTTTGAAAACTTAGATACCTGTATTAATAGTATTGAAAATAAAAATAGGCCTATTTTTTACAAGAAGTATGTCCTATTTATTAAAAAATTAATGATTTCTTAATAGATGAAACTCATAGTTTTAATGTCGTGTTTATCAATCTTTAATGCATTCATTACAGCTCCCATGTCAGTAAAATCTATCTTAGAAGTATTGGTATAGCATCAGAAGGAATAACAACAAATCTAAAGCTTTGACTCTCGAGTATATCCTGAATCTAAATTACTCAGATCTAAAGTTTCCATCTATTAATAATTCATACGTCTACATCAGAATGATTAAATATCATATTGAATAGTTCCTTCATTTAGAAAGAAATTTTGAGGTAACATACTCCAGGTATCTATATCATTACCATTACTATCTTGTGCAATCTCTAATCTATAAACCAAAACCGCATCAGATGGTAGTACTTCAATAGAATTTGGAATTCCTACTAAGTACAGAGTAAAGTCCTACATCCTGAAGATATTCAAAATCTACCGTTCTTTCAAAAGTACTTCCAATCAATCCATCTGCTCCCGCTGGTCCTTGCGGTCCTTGAGGCCCTTGTGGTCCATCGTTACTGCAAGATGAAAATGTTATTGCAGCTAAAAATAAAAGTATAAATGTCTTTTTCATAATTTGTTATTTAAGGTTATTGTTCAAATTCAATACTTGCCGAATTCACGCAATAGCGCTGTCCGGTATTTGTTGGGCCATCGTCAAAAACGTGGCCTAAGTGACTTCCGCAGTTAGCACATAATATTTCGGTTCTCAGCATTCCGAAAGTTCTATCCTGAATATATTCTACGCTTCCTTCAATAGCTTCATCAAAACTAGGCCATCCACAACCACTTTCAAATTTTGAATTGCTTTCAAAAAGTTTTGCATCACAGGCAGCACAATGATAATCGCCATTTTCAGCAAAATGAAGATTATATTTCCCGCTATGTGGAGCTTCTGTACCTTTTTGCCTAAGAACTCTAAATTGTTCTTCAGAAAGTTTTTCTTTCCACTCAGCCTCTGGTTTTTCTACATTATATTTTTTCATGGAATCTATTATTTCTGAAGGAACAAACTTCATGGCTACTCCGTTCATACAGTATCTTTTTCCTGTAGTTTCTCTTGGGCCGTCATTAAAAACATGACCAAATGACCACCACAATCTGCACAAAGAACTTCATCTCTGGAATAACCAAGTTTACTGTCTGTTCCAATATATAAGGCATCTTCATCTATTGGCTTATCAAAACTTGGCCATCCGGTACCACTTTCAAATTTGTGAGAAGTGGTGTATAATTCGTTTCCGCAAGCTGCACATACAAAGGTTCCGGGTTTCTTGATGTCATTCAATTCACTGGAAAAAGGTGGCTCAGTAGCTGCGTGTCTTAAAACCTGGTAAGCTTCTGGACTAAGCTCTGCTTTCCACTCAGCATCTGTTTTTGTGATCTTAAAAGTTTCGTGTGATTGTTCCTTTTTCTTTTGTGCATTGCCATCACAACTAAAAGTGACAACTGCCAAGAGAACTAAAATTAACTTTTTCATCTTTGTTTTTTATTTAAAATTACAAAGATTATACCATGATGAACGTTGTGGTTTTGTTAATTACTTCATGGTCTCCCAGTATCTTTCTGTGTCCAAGCCCTTTAGTGATGAATAATTGTGAATTTTCTAAATTTTCTGCTATTTCATATGCAGAACTTATATGAACATCTACGTCATCTTCATCATGAATGACAAGTGTGGGAATTTTGACATTTTTTGCAGAAAATGCGCCTGAATAATTATCCATGTCTTCCTCATATCTTTCATCAAAATAAGATTTCATTTTTCCGGCAACCTTTTCATTCAGCTTCATATTTCTCGCAAATTCTTTAGTAATATGAGTGATGCTATTTGCAGTACCTATAATGACTAATTTTTTAATCTTGAATCCATCTTTTACTGCTCTTAATAAAGACATTCCTCCTAAAGAATGCCCAATAGCAGCTTCAAATGGGCCAAATGTTTTTTCAAGATGGTGGATAGATTCAATAAAAAAAGGCATCATGCTAATCTTGCCTGGAGCTTTTCCATGAGCAGGCGCATCAAAACTAACAACAGAATAACCGTTCTCTACCAAAGATTTTGCAATTAATGCCAATTGAGTTCCTCTTCCGCTCCAACCATGAACCAGTAATACTTTTTTAGGCGAAGCTCCATAACTATAAACTACGATCTCTCTTTTTATAGAAGGAACGATTACTTTCTCTTGAATGGAATTTTCATCCATATCCTTCTCTCGCTTTGGTAATTTATATTTAAATGGAGATAGAAATAAACGAGCTGCAAACCTACTGGCAAGAAATGGAGAAATTAGGGTTAAGATTTTTCCAGTTGCAAGAATGTATTTAGGGGTAAGTAAAACCTGAACAGGTTTCTTATGAGAATGTTTTTTAGCCATGTTTTAAATAAACGCGAAAGGTACTAATTTGGCCAGAACTCGGCATTATTTGATACATAAGAATTGATAAAACTTCAATTTGGTATCATTTTTGAAAAAATGTTAATTGTTAAAGCAAGCATAAACTTTTTAAGGCTAGCCTTAGGCTTTTGTACATTTATCGAACTAAAACCAATAATTATGAAAATTAAATCACTAGTTATAGCCATTTTCACTGTGGTAACTGTACTTGGCTGTAAAACGAATCCATTTACAGGCGAACAGAATTTAAACTTTGTATCTCACGAGCAAATTTTCCCTGCATCTTTTGCACAATATGACCAATTCTTAAGTGAGAATAAGGTTGTTACAGGAACAAAAGAAGCACAAATGGTTAAGAATGTGGGACAAAAAATAGTAACTGCTGCAGAGCGTTATTTAAATGCAAATGGATATCAAGGATATCTTAAAGATTTTGCATGGGAATTTAGTCTTGTTCAAGACGAGGCTGTGAACGCATTTGCAATGCCAGGGGGTAAAACCGTAGTGTATACAGGAATTCTTCCTATTGCTAAAGATGAAACCGGATTGGCTGTTGTTATGGCGCATGAGGTAGCTCACGCTTTGGCAGATCATGGAGCGCAACGTATGAGTGCTGCCCAGTTACAACAATTAGGTGCTGTTGCAGGTTCTGTAGCTCTTAGCGGAAAAAGCGAACAAACTCAACAAATTTTTGCTCAAGCTTATGGACTAGGGTCTCAAGTAGGAGTAATGTTACCTTTTAGCAGAAGTCATGAATCTGAGGCAGATCATATTGGTCTTACCTTAATGGCAATTGCCGGATACAATCCAGATGAAGCTGCTCAACTATGGCAGAGAATGCAGGCTGAGGCTGGAGGACAAGCTCCGCCAGAATTTTTAAGCACGCACCCTTCTAACCAAACAAGAATAAATAACCTATCTCAGTGGGCGCCACAGGCTAAAGCTGAAGCTAGAAAATATGGAGTGACTTCCTTTAAATAGTCTCCACATAAAAATTATAAAATGAAAGCTGTCTTTTTAAGGCAGCTTTTTCTATTTTTAACAAATGGAAAACCTTCAAAAAGGGAGTAAGAAATTATTAAATGCGTGGGCATTTTATGATTGGGCTAACTCCGTTTATAGTTTAGTGATCACTTCGGCTATTTTCCCAATCTTCTACGGAGCTATAACTATTATAAAAAACGATCAGGGGAAAATCATTAATGATAAAGTAGATTTTCTAGGATACAGTATAAATAATGATTCCTTGATAAGCTATGTTACTGCCTTAGCCTTTTTAGTAGTATCAATATTAAGTCCTTTTCTTTCGGGGATCTCAGATTATGTAGGGAATAAAAAATCTTTCCTCAAGTTCTTTTGTTATCTGGGAGCAGTTTCTTGTATTGGCCTTTTCTGGTTTAGTCTGGATTTCTTATGGTTTGGACTATTATGCTATTTCTTAGCGTTAATCGGATTTCTGGTCTAGTTTGGTTTTTTACAATTCTTACTTGCCAGATATCGCTTTCCCAGAACAACAAGATAAAGTAAGCGCAAAAGGATTTTCTCTTGGATATATAGGAAGCGTGATTCTTTTAATTGTCTGTCTTATCATGATCTTAAAATTTGATTGGTTTGGTTTTGAAGATGAAGGTTTGCCTACCAGATTATCTTTTGTGCTAACAGGAGTATGGTGGATAGGATTTAGTCAATATACTTATTACTACTTGCCTACCGGAAATAAGAAACAAAAAATGACCAAGAATGTCCTTTTTAATGGGTATAAAGAGCTAAGTAAGATCTGGAATTCTTTAACTCATCAAAAGACTTTAAAAAGATATCTAATTGCATTTTTCACCTATAGTATGGCCGTTCAAACCGTGATGCTAATTGCAACTTATTTTGGAATAGAAGAATTAGATTGGGGAGATCAGGATCCAACTACAGGATTAATTGTAAGTATCTTATTAATTCAACTTGTGGCAGTTGCTGGAGCAACATTAACTTCTAGACTAGCTATAAGAATAGGAAATATTAGAACACTTATCATTTTAAATATCTTCTGGATAGCGATTTGTGTATACGCATATTTTATAATTACACCACAAGATTTTTATATTGCCGCAGCCGGAGTTGGATTGATCATGGGAGGGATACAGGCTTTATCCAGATCTACCTATTCTAAAATGTTACCGGAAAACACCTTAGATACCGCCAGTTATTTTAGTTTTTATGATGTTTCAGAAAAAATAGGGATCGTAATAGGAATGCTTATGTACGGAATTGTGGCTCAAATAACTGGAAGCGTAAGAAGTTCCATTTTGTTTTTCGTGATCTTTTTTATCGCAGGGGTTATTATTGTTATTGAGGGTTCCAAAAGAAAACATGAATAAAAAAGACCCGTTAGTCAACTAACAGGTCTTTTTTTTGATGAGAATATGATATTTAATATTTTGAGATCTCTCCAGATCCAAAGGTTTTAAAATTTTCTTTTTCCGGATTTCCTTTGTAAACAATATCTCCCGAACCTGAAACTTTTGCTTCCAAAGATTTTGAAGCACTCACCTCTATATCTCCAGATCCTGAAATTGTAGCTTCTACAGATTCAGCAGAAAGATTGAAAGCTTTAAAATCTCCAGATCCTGTTACTGCGCAGTCTAAAGAAGTTGTTTTTCCAGATAAAGAAATGTCTCCGGAACCTGTTATACCGCTTTTTACTTCTTTTGAAAGGATATCTAATTTAATGTCTCCAGATCCGGTCATGTTTACTTTTCAAGTATTCTGATTTTATCTGATCTTTATTCCAAATATCTCCAGAACCGGTAAGTGTTACTTCTTCAATCTCTTCAAATGGAACGGTAACTTTTATTTTCTTGTTATTTGAAGGATCTAAAGAAACTCCTTTTTCAACTGAAATTTTTAATTTCCCATTTTCAACCGTTGTTGTGATATATTCAATTAGATTGCTTTCTGCTTCAATTGTAAGTTTACCTTCTTTTCCGGCAACCAATTCTACATCCATAGATCCAACTAAGGAAACCCCTTCATAGCTGGAAGTATTTCTGTTTTCTGTGGTCATTTTTCCATTTCCTTTAATGGTTTTTCCTCCAAACCATTGAGCATTCATGGTTGAAACTCCTAATAACATAACAGCTATTATAAATACTGATTTTTTCATATTGATTTGTTTTAGTTTTATAATTAATTAGTTTTTTCTGAAAGATACACTTCCGTAACTGGCATCTACTTTAATAGTGCTTCCGCTGGAAGAATTTAGATAATAACCCGAATAGCTTTTATCTGAAGAACCTGTTCTTTGCTTATTCACCTCAAGATCATCTAATCCATTTACTCCCCCATAAGAAGTATTCACATTAAAATTGAAGGCCTGGTCTGCCGCATATCCAATTTTAACTCCGGTATAATCTGTATTAAGAGTAATGTCTCCCGCACCTTTTACGATTCTGTCTATAGAAACACTTCCATAATCAAAACTTAAATCGGCGGTTTGATGAATCTGTCCCAATTTTGTGCTTAGATAATCTCCAGATCCTGAAATTCTTTTCACCTTATCTACGGTAAGACTTCCATAGTCACAGCTAAATTTCAATAGTTCAACTTTTTTAAATCTAGACTCGGTATAGTCTGCAGATAGATCTACAGAGTTAGCATCATCTATAGTAAATTCAGAATAATCTGCACTTATCACCGCTTTGTTTACAAACCCAAAATGGCTGTTTCTGGAATAATCAAAACTTATTCGATTGCTATTTCCACGAAGCTCTCCAATATCTATAGTTCCATAATCGCAACTAATTTTAGAGTTCCCTTTTAATTTATCCAGGTAAATATTTCCGTAGTCATTATAAAGCTCTACGCTATTGGTTACAGGGGCTTTAATAATATAATTTACTTCCATATTTACATTATTGCTTCCTCCAAACAAAACATCCCACCAGGAGCTTTCTTCTTTTTTAGAAAAATGGGTTTTAGCACTTACTATCCCAGAAGATTGATTGAATTCTATATGAATATCTTCTAATTTTTGACGCACTTTGTCTTCATCATCTCCATTGGTTTTAATAAGCACTTCTATGCTCACCGTATTTTTATCCCAGGTGGAAATATCAATATTTCCGTAGCTATTGTCTATTTTCAACAAATCGTTAGCAGAAACATTATATGTTTTAGAAACTTTTTTCTGTTTAGTATGTCTACCGTTCAATCCTTCTGAACCAGGTGAAGTTGATGCGAATGTAACTGCTGGCAGTATAGCCAAAAGGAATAACAGCTTATATGTAATTGTTCTCATTATTAGGGTTTTTAAGTTCGTTAATTTCTTCTATTCTCAATAACACGTTATTTAATATATCTATGCGCTGTTGCAGGTTGGAAACCATGGCAAAAATTACGCGTTTATCTTTCCCGCTATTAGCAAGGTCTTTTCTTAATTGATTGTATTCATTATCCAATCTTTCCATTTGCGCCAGTGCATCTTTTACCACAGCTTCGGTTTCGGGAGATTTAGCGTTATTTACTTTCTCTAGTTCTGTTCTTATTAATTGATTGTAGAACTGTTGGGTTTCTTTCATCTCCGGCGAAACTGCTGCAAGATCAGTATGATCTGTGCTAAGTTTTGGAGCCCAAAGATTTCCAGTTAATAATACTACCAAAATTAAGGTTGCTGCTACTGCCAGTATTGGTGTCCAAAGATGTCTAATCTTTAGCTTCCTTTTTCTTTTCAGGTTGTTTAGCCTTTTCCAGTTTTCTTAAAAACCTGGCTTCGTGACCTGCAGATGGCTCTGCAAGATCAAAGTCCTGATCTTTAAAAAGCTCGTCCATATCTAAATCTCTATCTTTCATTTTCTAATAATTTTGTTCTTAAGCTTTCTTTTGCTCGGAAATTGTAGTTCTGCAATTGGCAGCACTTATCTTCATTATTTCACATATTTCGTCGTAATCATAACCTTCAATTAAATGCAAATTCAGAATGAGTCTATAATTGCTTTTAAGGCATTTCATAGCATTTAAAACTCTCTGTACTTTAGAATTTGTTTCTTCATCTCTTAAATCTATTCCTTCATCTTCCTGAGTTTCATTTTTAAATTCATCCTGATAAGAAACCTCCTGATATTTAGACTTTTTATTGAAAGAATTAATGCTAAGATTTACCACGATTTTTTTTAACCATGCTCCGAAAGTGGACTTGCCTTCAAAACTTTCAATTTTTGCGAAAGCCTTGATAAAAGCTTCTTGCATTACATCTTCAGCTTCTGCAGTATCATTCACAATTCTAAGCGCGGTATTATACATGGCTCTATAATATTTATTATAAATTTCCAGCTGTGCTCGTTGCTCACCCTGGCGGCATCTTAGCACTAAATCGTCTATATAATTGATGGTTGTTGTCAAAAAATAATCCTTAGCTCTATTATAAAGATACCTTTCAATTTAAATTGTTACAGTTTTAGGAAAAATAATTTTAACTAAGAGAGGTGGCATAAGAATTGAATTACTGAAAGAGTGAATCTTAAATAGAGCGGTGGATGCTATGAAACCTGCTGTATTTAGGCATTTTGAGAGATTGAATAATAAACTGCGATGACAGTTTGACCTAAATAACGATATGGCTAAATCAAAATTAACAAATATTGACAGTTTGTCATTTCAAGGAATAGATGAAGATGCAGAACTAATTCCTTTAATGACGCCTGAAGATGAAGAAGAAATAAATAAGGAAGAACTCCCTGCAGTTCTTCCAATATTACCTTTAAGAAATACCGTACTTTTTCCAGGAGTAGTGATTCCTATTACTGCCGGAAGAGATGCTTCTATTAAATTGATCAACGATGCTAATAATGGAAATAAAGTAATTGGGGTTGTTGCTCAAAAAGATGAAGAAGTAGAGAACCCTAAGGATAAAGATATTTTTAAAACTGGAGTGGTTGCTCGTATTTTACGAGTTTTAAAAATGCCTGATGGAAATACCACGGTGATCATTCAGGGAAAAAAGCGATTTGAAATAGATGAGATTGTTTCTGAAACTCCTTATATAACAGCTTCTATTAAAGAAGTTCCGGAGGCGAGACCAGAAACCGATAATGCGGAGTTTGGAGCAATTATAGAATCTATTAAAGAACTTGCGCTTCAAATTATTAAAGGAAGCCCAAACATTCCAACTGAGGCTTCTTTCGCTATTAAAAATATTGAAAGTCCTTCGTTTCTTATCAATTTTGTGTCTTCTAACATGAATCTTACGGTAGAGGAGAAGCAAAAGTTGTTAGAAAATAATGATCTGAAAGGAAGAGCGCTTGCTACCTTGAAATATATGAATGTAGAGTTCCAAAAACTGGAATTGAAAAATGACATTCAAAGCAAGGTTCAAAGCGATATGAGCCAGCAGCAGCGTGAATATTTCTTGCATCAGCAAATGAAAACCATTCAGGAAGAATTGGGTGGAGTTTCTCAAGATGATGAGTTGGAAGAAATGAGAATGCGCGGGAAGAAGAAGAAATGGAACGAAAAGATTAAAAAGCACTTTAATAAAGAGCTTTCTAAGATGCAACGCATGAATCCGCAGGTTGCAGAATATAGCATTCAAAGAAATTACTTAGATCTTTTCTTGGATCTTCCCTGGGATGAATTCAGTAAAGATAAATTTGACCTTAAACGAGCTAAGACGAATTTTAGATAGAGATCATTACGGGCTTGACGATGTAAAAGAGCGAATTATAGAATATCTAGCAGTTTTGAAATTGCGTAATGATATGAAATCGCCTATTCTTTGTTTATACGGACCTCCAGGAGTTGGTAAAACTTCCCTTGGAAAATCTGTAGCAGAAGCATTAGGTAGAGAATATGTACGTATTTCTTTAGGTGGATTACGAGATGAAGCAGAAATTCGCGGACATAGAAAAACCTATATTGGCGCGATGCCGGGTAGAATCATTCAGAGTTTGAAAAAAGCCGGAACCAGTAATCCTGTATTTGTTCTAGATGAAATTGATAAACTTTCATAGTGGTCATAATGGAGATCCATCTTCAGCCTTATTAGAAGTATTAGATCCGGAGCAAAACAGCGAATTTCACGATAACTTTCTTAGAGATGGGATTTGACCTTTCTAAAGTGATGTTTATTGCAACCGCTAATAATTTATCAACCATTCAGCCTGCACTTAGAGACAGAATGGAAATTATCAATGTTACCGGATATACTATAGAAGAGAAGATCGAAATTGCTAAACAACATTTATTGCCTAAGCAATTAGAAGAACACGGTTTAACCAAAGAGAATATCAAAATTGGGAAAGCTCAGCTCGAAAAGATAGTTGAAGGGTATACAAGAGAATCTGGGGTGCGTGGATTGGAGAAGCAAATTGCTAAGATGGTGAGATATGCTGCCAAGAACATTGCTATGGAAGAAGAATATAGCATTAAGATTAGTAATGAAGATGTGATCAAAATTCTTGGAAGCCCAAGAATGGAGAGAGATAAATATGAAAACAATGAAGTTGCCGGAGTTGTTACAGGTTTAGCCTGGACTCAGGTAGGTGGAGATATCTTATTTATAGAATCTATACTTTCTAAAGGAAAAGGAAATCTAAATATTACCGGAAACCTTGGGAAAGTGATGAAAGAGTCGGCTACCATTGCGATGGAATATATCAAAGCCAATGCAGATGAATTAGGTTTAGATTCTGAAGTATTTGAAAAATACAATGTTCATATTCACGTGCCGGAAGGAGCAACTCCAAAAGACGGACCAAGTGCCGGTATTACAATGCTAACTTCTTTAGTTTCGTTATTCACTCAAAGAAAAGTGAAGAAGAATATCGCCATGACGGGAGAGATTACTCTAAGAGGAAAAGTTCTTCCAGTTGGAGGAATTAAAGAAAAAATTCTTGCAGCAAAACGAGCTAGAATTAAAGAGCTTATTTTATGTGAAGAGAATAAAAGAGATATTGAAGAGATAAAAGCTGAATATCTTAAAGGCCTTACTTTTCATTATGTAAAAGATATGAGCGAAGTTATAGACCTTGCCCTCACAGATGAAAAGGTGAAGAACGCCAAAACATTATAAGATTATAACCCGGCTAAAGGCCGGGTTTTATATTAGAGTATTCTCAACATAAGCCTACGAGATTTGAATCGGAAATCCTTTTAAAATTGGAGATACTCCTTCGTTAATTAAACCCTCTATGAGGGATTAAATGCTAGATCTGATTGTGTATTTTTGCATTCAGATTCAATTTATAAAACAATCAGGTTTGACAGATCATAAAATTACCATAGCTATAGATGGATTTTCTTCCACAGGAAAAAGTACCGTTGCTAAACAAATAGCCAAAGAATTAGGATATGTATATGTAGATTCTGGAGCTATGTACAGAGCTATTACCTTATTTGCCTTAAGAAATTCATATATCACAGAAACTTCATTTTGATAAACAAGCTTTAATAGATAAGCTTCCGGAAGTAACCTTGAAATTTAAATTTGATGAAAATTTAGGTTTTGCAGCTATCTATCTCAATGATGAAAATGTTGAAGATGAGATCAGACAAATGCAGGTTTCTAATTTTGTGAGTAAAGTGGCAGCAGTGCCAGAAGTGAGAGTTAAATTGGTACAACAACAGCAACTTTTAGGGAAAGAAAAAGCTGTAGTTATGGATGGTAGAGATATAGGAACTGTAGTTTTTCAAGATGCTGAGTTAAAGATCTTTATGACCGCTTCTGCTGAAGAAAGAGCCAAACGCCGATTTAAAGAGATGGAAGAGAAAGGCCAAAAAGTGAGTTATGATGAGGTTTTAAAAAATGTTCAGGAGAGAGATCATTTAGATACTACTAGAGAAGATTCTCCTTTAGTAAAAGCTGATGACGCTATAGAAATAGATAATTCTTCTCTTACTTTAGATGAGCAATTTCAAACCTTATTGAATCTTGCTAATGAAGTTATAGCTAAGAATAACTAATATTTAGTCTTTCTAAATGTCGACTGAGGCTAAACTTCCAAATTCTTTATTGTACTTAATGGCTGTTGGAGCAGGATTGGTGGTGGCCAATAATTATTACAATCAGCCGCTTCTAAATCTTATTGCAGACACCTACAATGTAAAGGAAACTGCAGTAAGTAATATTCCGTTATTTACGCAAATTGGGTACGCTTTAGGCTTGCTTTTTATCATTCCTCTCGGAGATAAATTTCCACGAAAGAAACTTAATTCTTATAGATTTTATAGCCATTGTCATCAGTTTGCTGGCTGCTGCTGTAGCACCGTCTTTATTTGTACTAACGATAGCAAGTTTTTTCATCGGATTTTCTTCGGTGGTACCACAACTCTTTGTTCCTATGGCGGCACAGTTAGCTTCAGAAGAAAGAAAGGGGAGAGCTATTGGGATTGTGATGAGCGGATTGCTTATCGGAATTCTTGGAAGTAGATTTATTAGCGGAATGGTAGGCGAATATCTAGGATGGAGAGCTATGTATTATATAGCTACCGCAATCATGCTAATTTACTGGGTTTTACTGAAGTTTAAATTACCAGAACTAGCGCCAGATTTTAGAGGAACTTATGCTCAATTAATGAAATCTATAGTTCATTATTTTAGATCTGAAAGTTCGGTAAGATTAGCTGCTGTAAGAGGAGGTTTGGGATTTGCGGGTTTTAGTGCATTCTGGACAACTTTAGTCTTTCTAATGGAAGATTCTTTTAATTATGGAAGTGGAGTAACCGGGGCTTTTGGAATTCTAGGAATTGGCGGCGCACTTGCAGCTACAGTCATGGGAAAGCTTAGCGATAAGATGAATAAAAATAGGCTGATCACCATTTCAACCATTATCATGATCCTGGCCTGGGGAGTTTTCGAATTTTCGGGAAGTTCGATAATAGGCCTAATAATAGGAGTTCTTTTTGTAGATATGGGATTACAGTCTTTACATATTACCAATCAGAACATCATCTTTTCAAAAAATCAGGATGCCAGAAATAGGATTAATACTATCTATATGGTTGGGTATTTTATTGGAGGTGCATTAGGAACGATTACCGGGGCTTATGCCTGGCAAAATTATGGATGGACAGGCGTTGCCACACTGGGAATGATCTACTCTTTACTTATTTTAATCTTCCACTTTTCATTCAAAAATTCTGTTTCTTAAATCAGAATAATCAAATATTTGATTATCAAAAAATAAGTTGTATTTTTGCACACCTTTTCGGCGATATTATAGGAAAAGAAAAGGGACTGAAAATCAAATAAATAATCGCTTCTACGTTTTTTTATTGCCACAATTTTTCCTGAACAAAAGCATAGAATACAAATATTACAATCAGCAATGGCTGAAGAAACAAAAAATCAAGACGTTCAAGAATCTAATGTTCAGGCAGTAGCCGGACTAGACAACGATTCTCAACCAACTGCAGCTGCACAACAGGCAAATCCTGAGCAATTTTTAGCAGACTTTAACTGGCACAATTACGAAGAAGGAATTGACCCTGTTGATGATTCTAAATTAGAAGAATTTGAGCAGTTAGTAGCAGAGAATTTTGTAGATACTTTGGACGATGAAGTTGTAACAGGAACTGTAATTAACATTACAGATCGTGATGCAATTATCGACATTAACGCGAAGAGTGAGGGAGTTATTTCTCTTAACGAATTCCGTTACAACCCAGACCTTAAAGTAGGAGATGAGGTAGAAGTTTTAATTGATGTGCGTGAAGATGCAACAGGACAATTAATTCTTTCTCACCGTAAAGCTCGTGTGATTATGGCTTGGGATCGTGTGAACAAAGCTCACGACGAAAGCTTAATAGTAAATGGTTTTGTTAAATGTCGTACTAAAGGTGGTATGATCGTTGACGTTTTTGGAATTGAAGCATTCTTGCCAGGTTCTCAAATAGACGTGAAACCAATTAGAGATTACGATGCATACGTTGGAAAAACAATGGAATTCAAAGTTGTGAAAATCAACCATGAATTTAAGAACGTTGTAGTATCTCACAAAGCGCTTATCGAAGCAGATATCGAAGAGCAGAAAAAAGAGATCATCGGTCAATTAGAAAAAGGTCAGGTATTAGAAGGTACTGTGAAGAATATTACTTCTTACGGTGTGTTTGTTGATCTTGGTGGTGTAGATGGATTAATTCACATTACAGACCTTTCTTGGTCTCGTATCAACCATCCAAATGAGATCGTAGAACTAGATCAAAAATTAAACGTTGTAATTCTTGACTTCGATGAAGCTAAAACAAGAATTCAATTAGGATTGAAACAATTACACAAACACCCATGGGAAGCTTTAGATCAAGATCTTAAAGTTGGTGATAAAGTAAAAGGTAAAGTTGTTGTAATCGCAGATTACGGAGCATTTATTGAAGTTGCTGAAGGTGTTGAAGGTCTTATCCACGTTTCTGAAATGTCTTGGAGCACTCACTTAAGATCTGCTCAAGATTTCGTAAAAGTTGGAGATGAGGTTGAAGCTCAAATCTTAACTTTAGATCGTGATGACAGAAAAATGTCTCTTGGTATTAAGCAATTATCTCAAGATCCATGGACTGATATTACTTCTAAATATCCTGTAGGTTCTAAGCACACAGGTATTGTACGTAACTTTACAAACTTTGGTGTATTTGTTGAATTAGAAGAAGGAATTGACGGACTTATTTATATTTCTGATCTTTCTTGGACTAAGAAAATCAAGCATCCATCTGAATTCACTAATGTTGGTGATAAATTAGAGGTTGTTGTATTAGAATTAGATGTTGAAGGACGTAAATTAAGTTTAGGTCACAAACAAACTGAATCTAATCCTTGGGATAAATACGAAACTGAGTTTGCTGTAGGTACTACTCATACTGCTGAAATTTCTGAAATAGTAGACAAAGGAGCGACTATCGACTTTAATGAAGATATCACTGCATTTGTTCCTACTCGTCACCTTGAAAAAGAAGATGGTAAGAAATTGAAAGCTGGAGAGTCTGCAGAATTCCAGATCATCGAATTCAATAAAGAATTCAAACGTGTGGTTGCATCTCATACTGCTATCCACAAAGAAGAAGAGCAAGAAATTGTGAAGCAAGCCGCTAAAAAAGCAGCTGCGCAAAGCAGTAACGACAAAACCACTATTGGTGATGTAAATGCTGATCTTCAAGCGTTGAAAGATAGAATGGAAGGAAAAAACTAATCCTTTTATAATATCATATATAAGAAAAGCCTCCTTTTTTAAGGAGGCTTTTTATTTTTAATAGATACTCAGCAAAATAATGCTTTAGCTGAAGATGATCTTATATTAAAATTATTTAATTACTCTGTTCTTGAGCATTCCAAACTATCTTAACCGCAGAGATTTTGTCTAGATCTAATCTACACTGATTATAGACTGTAAATTCATTCTTCAAATAAAACTGAAGAGGAGATTTGTACATCTTTCCAGATTTCAATTTATCTCCATCATGATCTATAACCCATCCATTAAGCTGTAAATACCTTTCTTTAGCAATATTTAATAATTCTGTTCCAATACCTTTTTTGTGAACTTTAGAAGTTAAGATCATTCCAAACCAGGTTTCTTCATTTCTGATAAATGTGAAGAACCATCCAAGAATAATAGCCTTAGAATTTAATACAAGAATATGTTCAACTTCGGTTAAAGACTTTAAGTATTCTTCAAAATGAGCCATTTCATCAATATAAAGTTTCTCTGGATATTCATTATTCCAAAGAGCTTTCAGCTTTATTAACTGATTGGGGCTTAATATTTTGGTTTCTATAAAATTCATTGCTAGGGAACTTCTACTCCCGTAGAAGCTGTATATATTTTATACCATTGCTCTAAAGTCAATTTAAGTTTTAAAGCCGCTACGGCTGTTTTTAAGCGTTCTATTTTTCCGGAGCCTATCACCGGAAGAATTTTTGCTGGATGCATTAATATCCAACTGTAAACTATCTTATCAAGGTCATCTTCACCTAATTCATGACCAACTTCCTTTAAAGCTTTTAAAATCCTATTTCCTTTATCTGTTTTAGGGTTTAGAATTTCTCCTCCGGCTAAAGGCGACCAGGCCATTGGTTTAATTCGATTTTCGATAAGAAAATCGATATTTTCATTTTCAAAATGTTCTAAGCAAAAGGGTGAGATCTCAATTTGATTTGTAACTAATTTTTGGTCCAAGCTTGAATTCAACATCTTAAATTGTTGTGGAGTAAAATTAGAAACTCCAAAATTTAAAACTTTACCTGAGCTTTTTAAGATCTGTAAACGCCTTAGTAACTTCATCTGGATCAAAAAAAGGTGCTGGTCTGTGTAATAACAAAAGATCTAATCTATCTGTATGTAAATTTCTTAAAGAATTTTCTACAGAAGCAACTATATGCTCATAACTATAATCGTAATGTTTGATCTTCCTTTCCGGAAATTTATCTGAAAGTAATTTAATACCACATTTAGAGATGAGCTGAATTTTATCTCTAAGTTCCGGTTGCAATTTTAAAGCCTCCCCAAATAAAGCCTCACAAGAATAATCTCCATAGATATCGGCATGATCAAATGTTGTTACACCAAGATCTATGCTTTCATTCATCAATTTCAATAATTCCTGATTGGACAATCCCCAATCTTTTAATCTCCAATACCCGTGAATAATAGGGGAGACCTTCAAATTCTCTCCTAACTTAACTTTTGAGATATTATTGGTTGTAATCATAGATCGTTTAATTTTTAACTTCAGGTTCTAAATCGTATTTCATAGCTTCCTCTAAATCTTCAAAATTTGTAACCACTTTTAGAACCTTTCCATCTTTATCCAAAATAAAATGGGTAGGATAATATCTTATATTCAAATCATTTTTTAAAAAATCGCTTTGGTCTGGAACTACTTGATAATTGAAATTATTTTTCTTCAAAAATTCTTCCAATGCTGGCTTTTTATCTAAAGCAAGGCTAATAAACGCTATATCTTCTCTATCCTTATAAGTATTTACCAGCTCATTTAGGTCTGGAAACTCTTTAATGCAGGCATAGCAATTGATGAACCAGCATTTAATTACAAGGATTTTCCCTTGAGTATTTTTGGAGGAATATTCATTTCCGGTAAGATCTGTCCAATGAAAATCTGGAAAATCGGCGCCTTCCATCTTATAGAACTTCAATTCTGTAGTAGCGGTAGATTTTATAGTTTGCTTAATACTCACAGGCGCATTGTCTTTTATGGGAAACAATTTATAAGAATTGTCTGGAGACTTAAGCTGTATTGGAATATAGTCTCCTGTAATAAGGTCCTGGAGAAATTCCTCTTTGCTAATTTTTTCTGAATTTTGATCTAAGGCGGTAAAATTCCCGGCTAATCTTATAGAATTAGATTGATAATTCCACCAGGTGATAAAATCTTTTTGTAAAAGCGATACATCGGTATTCGGCTCTAAATGAGGCTCATTATTCTTACAGCTCAAGACGCTGAATATCAGAATTAAAGCGATTAAAATTGATGAAGTACGACGGCACATAAATAGTAGGGCTATAGGGCAAAATGTTTGGCCCACTAATTTATGTATTATTTTTCATTCAATTCCTTAGATGCTAATCTGAATCTGTCAAATTATTTAGTTAGTTTAATACTGATAAGGGTTAATAGAAGATGAATGATAATTTCAAGAAAAATATTAATCTGAAAGCATTTCGGCTAATTTGAGAATGGTCTTCCAATTTCTGGTAGTAGCGGTTACTTTTAATTTAGATTCGAAAAATTTATTGCTAAATTTTGAATCGCTATATTTTCCTGAGCAATACACAAAAACATTTCTATTTTCGATCTTAAAATCATCGTTCTCCTGTTTAAAATCTTTCAGCTTATCTAGATTTTCTTGAGAAGGATCTTGCTTTAATAAAGTTAAATGTAATCGTTCAATATCCACATCTGTAGATTTATAAAATGGATTATTATTGATAGCTTTTTTTAATTGATCTGAAGTACGAACAATTACAGGAACTTCAAATCCAAAAGACTTTAAGATCTCCGCTTCTAATAGATTTTCAATTGCTTCAGCTTTCAAATCTTGATTAGAAGAAAAAAGAACATTTCCACTTTGGATATAGGTTTGAACTTCTTGAAAGCCTAGATTTCTGAAATAACTCTTAAGATCTGCCATCAAGATCTTTCGCCTGCCACCAACATTGATTCCTCTTAAAATTGCAATGTAATTTGGCATTTAACTTGGATTTGGATTTATTTTAAAATCTTAAATTTTATCACAATCTTCAGTAATGTATATAATGAGATCGTTCTTTTTATACTGAACCAGTTTTTCTAAAGTTTCTACTTTACCTGAATAATTTGTGAAGAATCTTGTTTTAAAAATCCCATTTGGTATATAAGCATTATCCTTCCATTCTTCATATGCGGTAGAAAATCGTAAAATTGGCAAATGAAATTCTGTATTTGGTTGAATATTATAGTTTAAGGTTCCCAACTTTAAACGTTTAATTCTTCTTTTTCTATTAGATTTAAATAAATATCGCTTCGATATTTTTCCGTTTATAAGCGTGTCTTCTAAGTTGTGGAAATCATATAGCTTAATTTTATTTCTGAAAGGATTCTCATATTTAGAATATTTGGAACACATAATATTTATGCTTTCAGCAATATTAAACTGATTTTTATCTACAGTTGCTTTTAATCTAATGCCGTTTTGATGTTTGAAATTTATATTGAAGGAGTCTTTATCTTTTATACTAACAATTGCGGTGTAGGAATTATTTTTAGAATTGGTGAGATAATACTCTGTGGAGTAACAACAGAATCAGTTATATTTTCTGTTTTTTCATATTCAATCAAATAATCAAATATATATTTTTCCTGAGCAAAGATGTTTTGTGAAATCAATAATAAAATTAGAAAATAAAAAGTCTTCATAAAATAATGAATTTAGTCTTTGAAAGATTTATGATATAGGTTCAGAAATTACGTCAATTCTTCTCGAATCTCACTTTTCTAATTCCAAATTCCGTATCCCATTCCTTTACCAAAATAAAACCATGCTTTTCATAGAGTTTAATAGCAGGAAGATTATCAACACCTGTCTCAACTGTATGCATAGGAGTTTTATAATTATCAAATACATATGCAATCAATTCCTGTGCAATTCCTTGTCTAAAATATTGAGGTACCACTACCATACTCTGAATATGAGCAGAATCATCGAATTTTTTAATTTCGGTTACGGCGACTAATTCCTGATGTTTCCAATATCCGTAAAAATCAGATTTACAAGAAAGAAAATCCTGTACTTTTCTTTTTAGCGGAGGGAAATCTTTAGCTTTTAATAATTTAGCCTCTACAGCGTAAGAAACTTGAAATACTTTATAAATTAATTCGGCAATGTCTGGATTGGTGTGTTCTAATTTTTCTATCATTTTCCTTGATATGGGGATGGATCAAAATTTATTTCAGATTTCAAATATAGTACCTTTTATAACGGCTAAAGAAATGCATAGATTTATACTAGTGCAAACTCACAACTTTTGTAGATCTTCCATCATCTGTCCATCTCGTTTCCAAAAAATGATAAATTTACTTGGATTTGAAATTGCATCTGGTTCCTGATTATTAAAGAATTTATGGTAACCAATTTCTACTGCTCCAAAATCTTTAATAGGATACACTTCTATACTTCCAGGAATTAGAGTTCTGGTTACTTTGCCACAAATGTTCTTTTCAGTGCCTTTATAATTGTCTTGTTTAGAAGTCATTAATCCTCCTTTATCATGAAAAAATTCTATGTCATCAGAATAAATAGCAGCTTGTAAATCTAGATCACAAGAATTATAAGCATTAAAGAATTTGGTATCCATAGCCTTTATTTGATCATAAATTTCTTGATCTATAGCTTGATATGGCGCTATTTGAGAGGAGACAATTTTCTTGGAACTGCAAGAAAGTACTAATAATATCAGGCTAAAAAAGAATATTGTGAGAATTGATTTCTTCATGTTGAAAGTTTTGGAATCGAAATTTAATCCTTTTTTCTAACTATCAATTCTTCTAAGATTTCATGTGATTTTTGAAATAAGTCTGGATATTAAACTAATTCAACTTGCCACTTTCTCTCTTTAAAGCAACTAATCCGATAATTGGACCTAGAGCCAAAATCATATAAATAAAAGGAGAATTGAATTTTAAACTTAAATAAGACAATAGCTGAATGCTAATGATTGTAATTGAAAAGCCAATACAGTTTACAATGGTAAGCGCTGTTCCTTTTAATTCTGACGGGGAATTTTGTGCCACCATGGTTGAAAATAGGGGGGAGTCTGCAACTACCATTATGCCCCAAAAAAGCAAAAATGAGATTAAAACAGCTTCAGAATTTAAATAAAATATAAAAGGTAACATTAAACAACAAACCGCAGAAGAAAGTAAGGCTATAAAGGCTGTTCTTTTAACCCCAAGAATTTGAGAAATATAGCCGCCAGCTATACAGCCAACACTCCCAATAGCTATAACTATAAAGCTAATAAAAGGGACATTAAGATATGTGTGTGGATGCAGTTTTAAGTATATGTTCAAAATTATTGGTAGAAATGCCCAGAAAGCATATAATTCCCACATATGGCCAAAATACCCATAAGCAGCCGTTCTAAATTTTAAATTGTCAAATACCTTTATAAACGCACCAAATTTCAATTTGGAAGATGAATGTAATTTAGTGGGAGCGATAAATAGTATCATACATAAACCTCCAATTACTGCAAGTATGGATGTGGTATAGATAACCATTTTCCACGGTAGATCTTGAAAAAGATCATTAAGCAAATGAGGAAATGCAGTACCCAGAACCAAGGCCCCAACAAGATATCCCAACGCTTTTCCCAGACCATTTTTAAATTGATCTGCAGCTATTTTCATGCCTACCGGATAGATTCCTGCGAGGAAGAATCCTGTAAAAAATCTAAGTGCGATAATGCTAATAAAGGTATTGGCTTCAAATATTATGGCAAAGTTAAAAACAGCCCCTAATATTGCGTTAATAAAGAAAACTTTGGGAGCAGAAAATCTATCTGCAATGGTTAAAACAGCAAAAATTAAGGTGCCGGAAATAAATCCGAATTGAACTGCAGAAGTTAAATTCCCTAATGCATTTTGATCGAGATTAAAATTTGAAATTAAATCCCCTAATACGGCATTACCCGCAAACCATAGGGAAGTACAGCAAAATTGAGATAAAACAATTACTGTCAATATTAATTTGGAGTGAATTTGGGATTTTGATTTCAGCATAAATTGGATAAGCGGTATCTTCTTCAAGTAATAATTCTTAAAAATAAAGCTTAATCATTAATAAATGAAGGCTATTCTATCGAATTTATTAAATAGGCTCCAAACTTTAAATGTAATTAAATACTTACAAAGTTCATATTCATAATATTAAGTCGCTGTACAATCAGGAATCAATATCTCTTCATATTATTAGGATGATAATAGATTAATTTCTTAATTTTTACAAAAATTTATGATCATGGCCGAATTCAATATTACCATCAACGGGAAAAATCAAAAAGTAGATGTAGATCCCAGTACTCCTATGCTATGGGTATTAAGAGATCACTTAAAATTGGTAGGAACAAAATATGGATGTGGGATAGCCCAATGTGGGGCTTGTACCGTTCATTTAAATGGAACTGCTGTGAGATCCTGCCAACTTCCAGTTTCGGCAGCAGCCGATAATAAAATTACTACTATAGAAGGTCTTTCAGAAAAAGGAGATCATCCGGTTCAAAAAGCTTGGTTAGAACACGATGTGCCACAATGTGGATATTGCCAGGCCGGTCAGATCATGTCTGCTTCAGCTTTATTAGAAAGAAATCCTAATCCTATCCGATAAGGATATAGAAAATGCTATGAATGGAAATATTTGCAGATGCGGAACATATACCAGAATTAAAGCCGCAATTAAAACCGCTTCCAAATCTCAACTCTCATAATCTTCCGTTTAATTTAAATACAATAAAATGACTAAAGTAAAAACATCGTTTGGTAGAAGATCATTTATAAAAAGTGTTTCTTTAGCCGGAGGCGGACTGATTATAGGTTTTAACTGGCTGGCTTGTAAAGGTCCAGACGAAGAAGGAGGAGAAGAATTGGCTATGCAAATGCCAAAGGAATGGTTCGAGTTGAACGGATATTTAAAAATTGGTGAAAATGGAATTGTAACTATCTATTCTCCAAATCCAGAAATTGGGCAGAACGTAAAAACTTCTATGCCTATGATAGTGGCAGAAGAATTGGATGTAGACTGGAATAATGTTATAGTAGAACAAGCGCCTTTAAATACAGAAGTTTTCACTCGTCAGCTTGCAGGTGGAAGTCAGTCTATACGTCAAGGTTGGCAATCTCTAAGAACCGCCGGAGCAACAGCAAGACAAATGCTGCTTACTGCTGCCGCAAATAAATGGCAAGTTCCTGTATCTGAATTAACTGTTGAAAATGGAGTAATTAAACACCAAGGTTCTGATAAAACTATAAGCTACGGTGAAATTGCTAAAGCAGCTGTGGATGTTGAAGTTCCCAACAGAAGTAGAATTAAAGAATAATGATAATTTTAAAATTATTGGTACCTCTCGTAAAAATGTAGATGCCAAGAAAATAGTTACAGGTCAACCTTTATATGGATATAGATACCTATAAAGATGGAATGCTTATCGCCATGATCGTTCAACCTCCGGCCTTCGGAATGGAATTTAAAACCATGGATGCCGAGAAAGCCAAAGGAATGCCGGGTATTAAAGATGTGTTTACTATAGATACCTATCCTGAAGACATGGAAAAAGAGTGGAGTGATGTTGGATCTTTTTCTAAGTTGGTGGTAGTTGTTGGGGAAACTACCTGGCAGGTGATGCAAGCTAAGAAAGAAGTAAAGGTAGAATGGGATCTCAATCCTGAACTTACTAAACAAATAGAAATTCTTGAGAAATCTGCAGGAATGGATGGTGCTAGCGGTTTAGAAAGCACTTCGATTCATGCATCATTAATGGCAGATGTTGGTTCTAAAAAGTCTGAAGTAGTTAGAAGAGATGGAGATCCAGAAAAAGCATTTAAAAATGCAGCAAGAGTTATAGAACGCTCTTATACTTGCCCTTTTCTTGCTCACAACTGTATGGAGCCAATGAATTTCTTTGCAGATGTAAGTGGAGATAAGGCTATGTTATTAGGCCCTATACAAACACCAGAATTTGCAGAGAAAAGTGTAAATAAACGTTTAGGCTATGATCTTGAAAATATAGACATTCAGATGACTAGAATGGGTGGAGGCTTTGGTCGCCGACTTTATGGTCACTTTTTAGTGGAGGCCGCGGTAATTTCAGAAAAAATGGGGGCTCCAATAAAACTTGTTTATAGTCGTGAAGATGATATGACAAATGGGGTATATCGTCCTGCTTATCATATTACCTATAAAGCTGCGCTGGATGGAAATAATAAATTAACTGCTTTTCATGTAAATGCAGGAGGAATTCCTGAAAGTCCGCTTTTTCCAAATCGTTTTCCGGCAGGTGCTGTAGATAATTATTTAGCTGAAAGTTGGAGTTTAGAGTCAAATATCTCCACAGGAGCATTTAGAGCTCCACGATCTAATTTTATTGCTGGCGCAGAACAATCTTTTTTAGATGAACTTGCAGAAGAAATGGGAAAAGATCCAATTCAGCTTAGATTAGAGATGTTGGATCGAGCAGAAAATAATCCTGTAGGGGAAGAAAATGATTATGACCCGGCACGTTATGCAGGAGTTCTAAAACTGGCTAGAGATAAATCTGGTTGGGCGAATAACTCCAACTTAAGTAGAGGTGTCTCGGCCTATTATTGTCACAATTCATACGTAGCCCAGATCTTAGAGCTTTCTGTAGAAAACAATCAGCCTTTAATAGATAAAGTTACCTGTGCAGTAGACTGCGGAATTGTAGTAAATCCAGATGCGGCTAAAAATATGGTTGAAGGAGGTACAATCGACGGAATTGGTCATGCTCTTTATAGCGAAATGACCTTTGAAGACGGAATTCCTCAACAAAGTAATTTTGACAAGTATAGATTAATTCGTCATAAAGAAGCACCAAAAACCATTGATGTTCATTTTGTTGAAAATGGAATAGATCCAACTGGCTTGGGTGAGCCACCATTTCCACCTGTACAGGCTGCTTTAGCAAATGCATTATATAAGGCAACAGGGAAAAGATTTTATGATCAGCCGTTCATTTCACATATGCAAGACGATCTAAAAACATAAGTTTATTTTTTAATGAAGCAATTAAAGATCAAATGCTGGATCGAGGAAGATGGAGAAAAATTTTATGGCCCGGGACCTCATGAGCTTTTGAAGCAGATCCAAAAAGAAGGTTCCCTGTCTAAAGCAGCCGAAATGATGCATTTATCATATAAAAAAGCCTGGGCCATGGTGCAGCGCTTGAATCAATTATCTGAAGAACCTTTAGTTATTTTGAAAAAAGGAGGTCAGCATGGTGGAGGAGCACAAGTAACAGGTTATGGGTTATTGGTTATGGAAGAATTTGATCTGCTTCAGAAGGATGTAACAGAATTGATTAGTAAGCAAACAAAAAAATTAAAGTTCTTAAAATAACATTAAACCTGAAGATTAGTCCTTAGTGTTTGTTATTTTTATGTATCGATATGTTTGTAAATACATAACGCTTTTAATGAAGATCAAAAAGAAGATATATTTAGATTATAATGCCACAACACCTGTTGATACTAGAGTGTTAGAATCTATGTTGCCTTATTTTACTGAAAATTTCGGAAATGCCAGCAGTGATCATATTTTTGGATGGGATGCAAATGAAGCCGTGGAACTTGCTCGTGAACAAATTGGCAATTTGATAAATGCTAAAGCCACCGGAATCACTTTTACTTCCGGAGCAACCGAAGCAGCAAACCTAGCTCTTTTTGGGTTTTGCAAAGCAAATAGTTCAAAAGGAAATCATATTATAAGCTGTAAGACCGAGCATAAAGCAGTTTTGGATACGCTAAAAGCATTGGAACAGGAAGGTTTTAAAGTGACCTATTTGGAGGTAGATGCTGAAGGGAATATCGATTTAAAGGAGTTAGAAAAAGCGATCACTTCGGAAACCATTTTGGTAAGCCTGATGCTTGCCAATAATGAAACCGGATTGATCCATCCTATGCAGGAAATTGAAAAGATCGTGCATTCAAAAGGAGCTAAATTGATGAGCGATATTACGCAGGCAGTTGGCAAGATCCCGGTAGATCTTAAAGAATTGAATCTAGATATTGCCATATTTTCTTCTCATAAGCTCTACGGACCAAAAGGCGTAGGCGCTTTATATATCAACAAAAAGAATAACATTGAGATCGATCCATACCGTTTTTGGAGGCGGACAAGAAAAAGGCATTACGACCGGGGACTTTAAATGTGCCGGGAATAGTTGGCTTTGGAAAAGCTGCTGAAATAGCTGCAGCTGAAATGGAAGAGGAATCTATCCGTATCTCCAAATTGAGAAACGGTTTCGAAGAACAATTAGACAGAAATTGAAGATGTTCAGATCAATTCAAAAAATTCAAACCGACTTCCAAATACCACGAATATCTCCTTTAAAAATATAGATGGAAATCTGATGTTAAGAAAACTGAGTAATTTGGCTATTTCTCGGGGTTCGGCCTGTACTTCCAACACTATAAATCCTTCGCATGTTCTAAAAGCGATGGGCTTAAATAATGAACTTGCACTTGCATCTTTCCGAGTAAGCTTAGGTAGAAATACAACTCAGGAAGATCATCGATTTTGCTGTGGAAGAAATTAAGTCTTGCGTAAACCAGTTAAAGAAAGTGGAAGTATGAGAGAACTGGATGCTATAATTGCCCAATATGATGACCTGAAAAAGGCTGGAAACGGTTGTGTTTTGGCAACAGTTGTGCATGTAGAAGGTTCTTCTTATCGTAGGGCCGGAGCAAGAATGCTTATTGATGAGATGGGGAATATTACCGGTGCAATTAGTGGTGGTTGTCTGGAAGGTGATGCTTTGCGAAAAGCTCTTCATGCCTTGCATCAACAAAAGAATAAATTGATTACTTATGACACCAGTGATGAAGATGACGCGGTGATTGGTGCACAATTGGGATGCAATGGGATCATTCAGGTTTTGTTTGAGCCTTTAGATTTTCAGGATGAGTTAAATCCTTGTGAATTGTTGAAAAATTTAATTTCCAGAAATTCAGCTCAGGCGATTATTGTTCAATTCAACTTGAACCGGACAAGAGAACAATCGGGAACGATTTTAATTATTGATGAAAATTCAGAATTTCTAGGCAAGAAACCTGAGTCAGAATTATTTCAAATTTTTCAGAAGCAAGCCAAAATTAGTTTGGAGAGTAAAAGATCTCAATTTGCAGAATTTCAGAATTCCGAAGAAACACAGCATATTTTTATTCAGAATTATCAGCCGCCGGTGAAATCTGGTAATTGTTGGAGCAGGGAACGATGCGCAAATATTAGCGCAACAGGCTGAATTACTTGGTTGGGATGTGACGGTGACCGATGGCCGACCTACACATGCGAATGAACAACGTTTTTCCAGCTCCTGCCAGGTGATCGTTTCTAAACCGGAGCAAACCCTGGAAAATATTAAGATAGATGAACGAAGCTGCTTTGTACTGATGAGTCATAATTACAATTATGATCTGGCAGTTCTAAAATTGTTGCTGAAAGAAGATGCGATCCCATATATTGGAATTCTGGGTCCGTTGAAGAAATATGAAAGAATGCAAACCGATCTGGAAAATGAAGGTTTTGATCTTTCAGAAAAAAATTATGACAAAATATATGCTCCGGTAGGTTTGGAGATAGGTGCAGAAACTCCGGCAGAGATCGGACTTTCCATTTTAGCTGAAATTCAGTCGGTACTTACTCGAACATCTGCGGGAAATCTAAGAGATAAGTCGGAACCGATACATGAAAAAGACGAAAACCGCTTTAAAACAGTAGTAACGTCAAGCTGAACTAGTTTCAGCTTCTCATTTTGATTGATAGTTAATTTATGAGATCCTGAAATAAATTCAGGATGACAAGATTTTAATAATGTAGAAAAAAGTTTGATCAAGAATAAGAAAATAGGAGTTGTGATATTGGCCGCGGGATCTTCCAGCCGACTTGGGTTATGCCAAGCAGTTGGTGGAGTTCAAAGGGAAATCATTGTTGCAACATACTATAGATACTTCAGCTCCACTGGAATTTGATGCTAAGATCTTGGTACTTGGAGCAAGAAAAGAGAAGATAGAAAATGAAATTGACACTCAAGGTTTTGAGATTGTAAATAATGAAAACTGGGAAGAAGGAATGTCCACTAGTATTATTGCAGGATTGAAAAAGTCTCTGGAAATTGAAAATGATCTGCATCATTTGCTGATTCTTTTATCAGATCAGCCATTTGTGAGTCAGGAAAAATTGAGCAATTGATAGATGAGCATTTGAAGGGAAATAGTCCGGCAACATTTTCAGAATATGCAGGAGATGTTGGAGTACCGGCAATTTTTTCTTCGGAAGTTTTTCAGTATTTAAAAGAATTAAAAGGAGATCAGGGAGCAAAAAAACTGATCCATGAAAATAAATTTGATTATCGAACCCTGAAGTTTGAAGAAGGAAATTTTGATGTAGATACTGCGGAAGATGTGGAACGATTAAAAAAGTTGGAAGAAGAATGAAAGTGACCATAAAATATTTTGGAATGATTGCGGAAACTGCCGGAAAATCTGAAGAAATTCTGGATTTGGAGTCGGGAGTTTCTGTGCAGGATCTTAAAGATCAGCAGATTCAAAAATATAAAATTGCAGATCCTGAGGCGGTTCAAATTGCAGTGAATCAGGATTTGAATTCAAATTCAGATTTAAAAGAAGGGGATGAGGTAGCATTTTTGCCGCCATTCGCAGGAGGATAATGAGATACGATAGACAAATAACCTTGGATGAAGTTGGAGTTTCCGGTCAGGAAAAACTCCGCAATGCCAGTGTGCTCATAATTGGTGTGGGCGGACTCGGTTGTCCTGCAGCGCAATATCTTGTGGGAGCAGGTGTTGGGAAGATCGGGTTGATGGATCACGATAAAGTTTCTATCAGCAATTTGCATCGCCAGGTTTTATATAATGAGAATGATATCGGGAGATCGAAAGTTTTGGTTGCTCAGGAAAAACTGCAGCAACTAAATAGTGAGATCGAAATAGTTGCTATTGAAGAAGCTTTAAGCATCGAAAATGCGGAAAAACTTTTTAGTCAGTATGATATTATCCTTGACGGGACAGATAATTTTGAAACTAAATATCTGATCAATGATGCCTGTATCTTAGCAGATAAGCCCTGGGTTTATGCTTCGATCTATAAAAATGAAGGTCAGTTATCTGTTTTTAATTATCAAGACGGACCAAGTTACAGATGTCTTTTTCCGAAGACCACGAGACAGAATGTGAGTTGTGAAGCGACAGGTGTTCTGGGAGTAGTTCCCGGAATCTTTGGAATGCTTCAGGCGATGGAAGTTTTAAAGATAGTTTTAGGAGTTGGAAATGTACTTTCAGGAAAACTGAAATTATCCAATTTGCTAACAGGTTCAGAACAAATTCTGAAGCTTCAGAAACGAGAAGAAGAGATCGAAAAGATCAAGGAAAATGGAATTATTCCGGTGATAATTGAATGTAAAATCAGTGATGACTCAAAACTCTATCTGGATATTCGGGAAATTTTTGAACAACCCAGGATCACTTCAGAAAAAGTGATACAGATACCGATGAGTGATCTGGATGAAAGGCTTTGGGAAATTCCGAAGGAAGAAGAAGTATTTGTTTTTTGCCAGTCGGGTAAACGAAGTAAGAAAGTAGTAGACCTGTTGAAAGCTGAATACGGCTTCGAGAATTTAAAGAATGTAGAAGGAGGAATAGAAACTATAATTTCGAATTCCTGATGAAGTAATGGAGACCCTGAAACAAGTTCAGGGTGACGATAAAAAAGTACCACGTCATGCTGAACTTGTTTCAGCATCTAAAAGGAGTTCGTGAAATGATTAGATCCTGAAATAATTCGAAAGTGACGGTAAATTAAAATAGGATATTAAATAGAGATTGATGGATAAGAAAAAACCGAAAAAAGTATTTGTACAGGGCGCGATTCCGCCGGAAAAGATCGCGACTTCCATTGCAAATCATCAATCGAAGACCGATATTGGTGCACACAGCATCTTTTTAGGTCAGATTCGGGCAGATGAAATTGATGGAAAAACGGTGAGCGCGATCCATTATTCAGCATACGAGGAAATGGCAGAGAATGTCTTTCACGAAATAAGAGAAGCTGCGTTTTCTAAATTTGATATTACCTGCGCACACATCTATCATAGTCTCGGCGAAGTAAAAACCGGGGAAATATGCCTTTTTGTTTTCACTTCTTCGGCACATCGAAAGATTGCTATAGAAGCCTGCAATTATTTTGTAGAAGAGATCAAGGCGAATGTGCCAATTTTCGGAAAAGAGATTTTCGAAGATGAAACCCATCAATGGAAAGTGAATAAATAATGGTTGATATTACCCATAAAATAAATACGCTGAGAGAAGCTACTGCGATTGCGATCGTGCGAACTTCCAGCGAAGAAACGATCAAGGCCTTGCAGGAAAATAGAGTTCCGAAAGGGAATGTATTTGAAATGGCGAAAGCTGCAGGTTTATTGGGGTTAAGAAAACTCCAGATCTATTGCCAGATTGCCATCCGCTGCCTATTGAATATACCGGAATTGAATATGAGATTAACGGACTCGAGATCCAGATCTCTATGACGGTAAAAACTATTTACAAGACCGGCGTCGAGGTGGAAGCTATGCATGGAGCCAGTGTTGTAGCGCTTACCATGTATGATATGTTGAAGCCTATCGATAAAAATGTAGAGATTGGGACTATCAGGCTTCAGAGTAAAAAAGGTGGAAAATCTTCTTATAAGATAGATGCTGAAGGTCTTAACGGCAAAAGTGGTGGTGTGCTCGGATACTATTTCCAAAGGAAAAGGAGAAGATAAAGCCGGGAAAGCGATCGTTTCAAGATTAGAAGCGCTTGGAATTAAAGCAGAACGCATTATTATTCCCGATGAGCCTGAAGAAATAAAAGCAGCCTTAAATGAGGCAGATACAGATATGGTCATTTTTACAGGTGGCACGGGTGTTGGGCCGAGAGATGTAACCCCGGAAACTATAGAGCCCATGCTGGATCTTAGGTTGAAAGGTGTGGAAGAGCAAATGCGCAGCTATGGGCAGGAACGTATGCCTTATGCCATGTTATCTAGATCTGTAGCGGGAATCGCTAAAGGCAAAGTGGTGCTGGCATTACCGGGATCTACCAAAGGAGCTGCAGAATGCATGGATGCAATATTTCCGCATGTATTGCACGTTTTTAAAGTGATAGAAGGAAAAAGACATGATTGAAGAAAAAAAACAAATAGTAGATAACTTCGGAAGAAAGCATACCTATCTCAGGATCTCCCTGACCGACAGGTGTAATCTGCGTTGTTTCTACTGCATGCCGGAAGAGGGAATCGAGTTGATGGAGAAATCCAGTATTATGACCATTGAAGAGATCATTCAATTGGCGACTACTTTTCGTGATCTGGGCGTAGATACCATTCGGCTTACCGGGGGAGAACCTTTGGTGCGTAAGAATTTCGGCTATCTGGTTGAAGAACTGGCGAAACTTGGAGTTACTCTTAAAATTACTACCAACGGGATCATGCTAGATAAATACCTGGAACTGTTTCAGAAGATAGGTTTAAAAAAGATCAATCTCAGTCTGGATACTTTAGACAAGGCGAAATCTGTGTTTATCACCAAACGGGATTATTTCGATAGAATCTGGAAAAATATTCTAGCAGGCTTTGGAAATGGATATGGAGGTGAAGCTGAATATTGTGCTGATAAAAGGAGTGAATGACAATGAGATCAACGATTTTATTGAATTGACCAGGCATAAGAATCTTGCGGTAAAATTTATTGAATTCATGCCGTTTAAAGGAAATAAATGGGACTGGAGCAAGGGTGTTTCTGAACAGGAAATTCTGAATATTATTTCTGAAAAGTTCGGAGATATTGAAGAACTGAAGAACCCAAAACATAGCACTTCCAACAATTTTCAGGTGAAAGGCCATGTGGGCAGCTTCGGAATTGTGAGTACCATCACCAATCCGTTTTGTGATGAATGTAACCGTATTCGTGTTACTGCAGATGGAAAAATGAAGAATTGTCTCTTTGCTAATTCTGAAACCGATCTATTAACGCCCATGCGAAATGGGGAAGAAATGAATGAATTGATCATTAATTCTATCAAAGACCAAGAAGTTTTCTCGAGATGGGATGGATGTAAAAATGGATCCAGAAGCATTATGAACAGAACAGGTCTATGATCTCAATTGGAGGATAATGGTAACAATTGAAGAAGCACATAAGATCTTAAAGATCAACAGCAAATCAACTTAAAATCTGAAAGTAGAAATCTGAGCGATTGCCTTGGGTTTTCTCTTGCAGCAAGATATCACTGGCGCCCTTTGCTATGCCTTCTTTTGACAATTCTGCGATGGATGGTTATGCGTTGTGCGGGATTTCACAAGAATATAAAATTGTAGGGGAAGTTGCAGCCGGAGATCATAAATGATTTCAATTTAAAAGAAGGAGAAGCCGTGCGTATCTTTACCGGTGCAAAAGTTCCGGAAAACACCACTGCGGTGATGATGCAGGAGAAAACCAGGGTTGAAGATAAAATGCTTCATTTAGAACAAATGCCTAAAGAAGGGCAAAGTATTCGCAGAAAAGGTGGTGAACTTGAAGAAGGTGAGTTGGTTTTTGAAAAAGGCTATACTATTACTCCGGCGGGAATTGGTTTAATAGGAGCTTTAGGAATTGAGAAAATGCAGGTTTATAAAAAACCCGCGATTCATTTAATCACTACCGGAAATGAATTGATAGCACCCGGAAAAACAAAAGGGGAAGGACAGATCTATGAATCTAATAGTTACGCTTTAGTCGCTGCCGCTGAGCAATTCGGATTTGAATGTCAGGAGAAAAAGCAAATTGCAGATGATTTCGAAAAGATTAAAGCTGGAATAAAAGATTCTCTTGAGATTTCAGATGTTTTGATACTTTCCGGAGGAATTTCGGTGGGAGATTATGATTTTGTAAAGCAGGCTTTGGAAGAAAATGGCGTAGAAGAACTGTTCTATAAAGTATTTCAAAAACCCGGAAAACCTCTTTACTTCGGAAGAAAAGGAAACAAATTTATTTTTGCCTTACCCGGAAATCCGGCTTCTTCGTTAAGTTGTTTTTATATTTATGTATTACCTTTTCTTCAGCAATTAAGCGGCTCTGAAAAGAACGGATTGGAAAGATATTCCTTTCCTATTACTCATGATTTTGAGAATAGAAGCGATAGACCTTCATTTTTAAAAGCCAAACTTATAGAAGGCAAAGTGGAAATTCTGGATGGGCAGGGTTCTTCTATGATAAGATCTATGGCCATGGGAAATGCACTAGCGTTCTTAGATGCCGATACTTCTGTACAAAAAGGTGATCTTATTGAATGTTTTCTAATTTCATAATATGCCGCTTAGAATATTTACCCTTTATATTTTTCTTTATCGCGTTATTCTACAGTTCTGTAGGTTTTGGGGGAGGTTCCAGTTACCTGGCAATTCTTAGTCTGGTGCTTAACCGATTTCTATGAGATACGTTCTACAGCATTAATTCTGAATATATGTGTGGTAACTATAGGAACTATCGTCTATATTAAAAATGGGGTTTTAAAGCCTAAGTTAATCTGGCCATTTTTCGTTTTGAGTATTCCTATGGCTTATTTAGGAGCCCAGATTAAGCTTATCACAAACTGTATTTTTCTTGATCTTGGGTAGCGCTTTAGTGTTAGCAGGGATTTTCATGTTGTTGAGATTTGTTCAGAGTAAAATAAAATCGGTGGAATTTTCAAATCCAAAGAAATTTTTATTGGGAGGAAGTATCGGTCTACTTTCCGGAATATCTGGAATTGGAGGAGGAATTTTTTTATCTCCTGTTCTAAATCTGCTTAAATGGAAAGATCCCAGAATTATCGCTTCCCTGGCTTCGGTATTTATTCTGGTAAATTCTATTGCCGGACTGGTAGGCTTGCAAGTCGCCGGCACTTTTCATTTAGATCATGAACTCGTTTTTAAACTGATTATCGCTGTAATTCTAGGCGGAAGTATTGGTTCTTATCTATCCAGTAAAAAATTCAATTTAAAAATACTTGGAATTCTTACTGCCATTCTTGTCTTCTATGTAGGACTTCGACTTATTCTTCAAAATGGTTTCGGAATCAGTATTTAATTATAGAAAATACCATTTCTAATCATATCATTTTCAGCTTATTGCATTTCGCATATTTTTAAAATTTTTATTTTATAACTAAAACAATTCTTGTGTTTTAGTTAAATGATATACTCATTAACATAGTTCTAACTCTTTAAGAATATATTTTGTTTATTTTTAAGAGACAGACTTACCACCAAAAAAAATAATATGAAAGACATAGAGAAATGGCACCAAAAGGTTGATGCTGATGATTTTACGGAAGATGAGAAGCAGATCTTAGAGCAGATGGGACTTTATGGAAGTTCCAGGAGAAAATTCCTTAAACAGGTATCGGTTGCAAGTTTAAGTCTTTGGGCCTCTTCTTATTTAACTTCAGATATGTTTGCTACTACTATGAAAAATATACCAAATAATCCAACAGTTCTACTTAACGAGGTTAAAGTGAACATTCGAGTAAATGATATGGTGAAAGCCTTAAATATTGATTCTAGAATGAGTCTTCTTGATGCTTTACGCGAAAGACTAGCACTTACAGGAACTAAGAAAGGATGTGACCACGGGCAGTGCGGTGCATGTACAGTTATTATAGATGGAAAACGTAAACTTTCTTGTTTAACCCTTGCAGCTACTTGTGAAGATAAAGAAATTACAACCATAGAGGGAATGGCTGAAGGAAACGATATGCATCCTATGCAAAAAGCTTTTTTAAAGCATGATGGTTTTCAATGTGGATATTGTACCCCGGGACAAATTTGCTCCTCTATAGCTTTGTTAGAAGAAGCTAAGAATGGTGAGATAAGTTATGTTACCGAGGATATTAAAAAGGTTGAAACAGATCTTAAACTTTCTGAAGAAGAAATTAGAGAAAGAATGTCTGGTAATATATGTAGATGTGGAGCCTATAATAATATAGTTCAGGCTTTTAAAGAAGTGCATTCTGGAGATGATGAAATGCCCACCTGGGAGTTTGCTACTCAGGCGCAAATGGAAAATGCTAAAAATGGCTAATTCTTTAAGGAATCACGCTGATTATTTAAGACTTTAAAATTATCGAATATGAGACCATTCACTTATACAAGTGCAAAAAATATAGATCAGGCACTAAAAGCTTCAACAACTACTTCTCATTATTTAGCAGGGGGAACAAATCTGGTAGATTTAATGAAAGAAGATGTAGAACGTCCCGATCAATTAATAGATGTTAATAATCTCGATTATAATAAAATCACTTCTAATGAAAAAGGCGGACTTACTCTTGGTGCGATGCTTAGTAATTCTGACACAGCTAATAATGTTGAGGTAAGAACTAAATATCCATTGCTTTCTATGGCAATGCTTTCTGCTGCCACAGCTCAGATTAGAAATATGGCTACAAATGGGGGAAACCTGAGACAACGAACCCGCTGTCCTTATTTCTTTGAAACTTCCATGCCATGCAATAAAAGAGAACCTGGATCCGGTTGTGGAGCCTTAGAAGGTATGAACGCTCAACATGCCATTTTTGGATATAGTGATAAATGTATTGCTACCAATCCGTCTGATATGTGTGTAGCTTTGGCTGCTATTGGTGCCACCGTTGAGGTTCAAAAACCTGACGGTTCTTCAAGAATGATAGAATTTACAGATTTTCATCGGTTACCTGGAGATGAGCCAGAGAAAGATAATACGCTGGAACAGGGAGAATTGATAACCGCGATACATCTTGATGAACCCAATTTTTCAGATAAATATTATTATTTAAAAATTCGTGAGCGTTCTAGTTATGCTTTTGCCTTGATTTCTGTTGCTGCAGGATTAGAAGTGAAAAGTGGTACAATTACAAAAGTGGGATTAGCAATGGGTGCAGTAGCGCACAAACCATGGAAATTAACCGAAGCCGAAGATTTCTTGATTGGAAAAAAACCGACAAAAGAGAATTTTGCGAAAGCTGCAGAAATTGCCATGAAAGATGCAAAGCCATTTGAAGGGAATAAATATAAAGTGGAAATGGGTACAAA
Source organism: uncultured Flavobacteriaceae bacterium (assembly GCA_963816375.1). Classification (GTDB taxonomy): domain Bacteria; phylum Bacteroidota; class Bacteroidia; order Flavobacteriales; family Flavobacteriaceae; genus Gillisia. The sequence continues at coordinate 15,473 of CAWFKK010000008.1, read as the reverse complement.
TGCTATAATTAGAGCACTAACCCAGGCAAACGATAGAAAAGCTTAATCCAACCCAAAAATAAAAATTATGACAAAAATGATAAATGAGTCCGGAGTTGGAAATGCTATAAATAGAGTAGAAGGCCATCTTAAGGTAATGGGAAAGGCAACTTATGCATCTGAATTTCCGGTAGCAAACAAAGTTTATGGACAGGGAATTAATAGTACCATCGCGAAAGGAGAGATTGTTTCTATAGATACTTCTGAAGCAGAAAAGCAGGAAGGAGTTCTTGAGATAATCACTTATAAGAATGCTGAAAAACTTAAGACATTTGATAAGGAGATGACTCCTATAGCAACAGATACCATTGCACCAGTCTTGCAAAGCAATAAAGTGAATTATTATGGAGAATATGTAGGACTTGTGGTTGCTGAAACTTTCGAACAGGCGCAATATGCTGCTCGATTAGTGAAATTTGAATATAAAAAAGATGCTTCTGCAGTAATAAATTTTGATAAATCTAAGTCAAAAGCTTACACCCCAGATAATGATACAAATTATTCTCGAGGGAATATGCAAAAAGGGCTTTCGGAAGCCGATGTGGTTGTAGAGCAAACTTACAATACGCCTATAGAACACCATCACCCTATGGAATTACACGCCGTAATTGCGTCGTGGGAAAATGGGAAAGTAATGGCATATTCCAGTCAGCAAATTGTAGATGATGCTACGGTTTCAATTTCTAATACGTTTCAAATTCCGAAAGAAGATGTACGTGTTGTTTCTGCATTTGTGGGAGGCGGATTTGGGTCTAAATTAAATTTAGAACGACATGTGATTATGGCGGTAATGGCAGCCAAAATGGTTGGAAAACCTGTTCAGGTAACAGTAACCAGAACTCAGATGTTCACTAATACTGGATTGCGCCAACATAATGAACAAAAGATGAAGATTGGGGCTAAAAAAGATGGTACGCTTACAGCATTATCTCATGAAATACTTTCTCACACCTCTACAAATATGCAGTTTCAAGAACCATGTGGGATGATCTCTAAAATGCTCTATAAGGTGCCGAACAATAAGGTTACTTATAAATTGATTCCGATGAACATTCAGACTCCTTTTGCCATGCGTGCTCCGGGAGAAGCTACTGGAAGTTTTGCGTTAGAATCGGCCATGGATGAAATGGCATGGAAACTAAAAATGGATCCTATAGATTTTCGAATTAAAAATGATACGCAAAAGGATCTTCACGAAAATAGACCATTTTCATCTCGTCTTTTGGTAGAATGTTTACGCATTGGAGCTGATAAGTTTGGATGGAAAAATAGAAAGATGGAGCCTAGAAAAAATACTGAAGGAAACTGGCTTATTGGATACGGAGTTAGCGCTGCTTCAAGAAACGCTCCTTTTCAGAAATCTCATGCAAAGGTGATTCTCAATTTAAATGAAGATAAGGTGAATGCTACCATCCAAATGGACGGAACAGATATTGGAACTGGAAGTTATTCTATCGTTGCTCAAACTGCCGCAGAATATCTAAAAATTCCTGTAGAACAGGTAAAGGTTGAACTGGGGGATTCTAATTTTCCAAAAACTCCAGGTTCCGGAGGATCATGGGGAGCAGCTTCTTACTGTAATGGCGCTCGAGCTGCATGTGAGAATGCTGTAAATGAATTGAAGGACAAGAAAAATATTTCAAAAGATGAGGAAGTAGAACTGACTGAACTTTTGAAGAGAAATCAGATCACCACTTATGAAGCCACGGGGATGGCAGAACCTTCAGAAGAGTTTGAAGAATATTCAATATTTTCTTTTGGAGCTAATTTTTGTGAGGTTTGGGTTGATAAAGATACTGGGATGTGGAAAATTAAGCGAATGGTGAATGTTGGTTCTGCGGGAAAAATTTTGAATCCAAAGACTGCATACGGTCAGATTATTGGTGGATTAACCATGGGTGCTGGAATGGTGATCGCAGAACAAACAAGAGTGGAACCTAATTTTGGAAATTTTATTACCCGCTCTTTTGCTGATTATCACGTGCCGGTAAATCTGGATATGGCTAATATAGACGTAGTATTTCTACCAGAAGAAGACAAAATAGCTAATAAAATGGGCATAAAAGGAATCGGGGAACTGGGAATTACCAGTGTTGCCGCTTCTATTGCCAATGCTATTTTTAACGCTACAGGAAAAAGGATGAGAGATTTACCTATAACTCCAGAAAAGCTAATAGAAGCAAGATCTGGAAGAAGGTATTAAAGCATAATTAATAAAAAGCCCGAGATTTATTTCCGGGCTTTTTAATGCTAGTATAAGCAAGATTAAATACTATGAGTCTCTCTTAAAATCTTGAAAGAGGAGCGAATATATTTCGCTATCTAAATATTTTCCATCATAATAATAGTTCTCTCTAAAATAGGCTTCTTTCTTAAAGCCGAATCTTTTTTAAAATTCTTCTCGAATCTACTATTTTGAGGATTTATATTAGCCTCTATACTATGAAGATTAAGATTTTTAAATCCGAAATTTAAAAGTTGGCTCATTGCTTCCTTCATTAAGCCTTTGCCCCAGAATTCTGGATGTAAGGTATATCCAATTTCTGCTCTGGAATTTTTATAATCTATTTGCCAATACGCAAAATCTCCAATAAATTGGTGGGTAGATCTATGAATGATTGCCCAAAATAAACCCTTTTTTTCAGAATACATCTTCAAATTTGTTTCAATAAAATTTTTAGAATATTCAGGTGTTGTATGTCTTTCAGAATCCATAAAGATCATGACTTCTTCATTAGAACGAATTTGTTGCATTGCTGCAGCATCTCCAATTTCTAATTTCCGAAGAATTAGGCGATCGGTTTGAAACTCTGGAAAATTTTCAAAATAAGATTCTTCTATCATTGGGAGTAAGATATTTAGATTTTAAATTTAAATAATTGAAATTCAACAAAATGACATTTAGATTAAATAAAAATTAGTAACTTATTACTCCTAAAATTTCTACCCTTTAAGTTATAATCTTTCCCTCCATCATTATTGAAATTAAAAATGTATCAATAACCCCACAAATTAGATTTTCATTCAATCTTAAAACTATAAATTATGAAAATAGCAAAAGACAAAATCGAAGTAAAAATGGAAATTCCCGGTGCCGTTATAAGACAACAAACAGGTTTTGGTGATTCTACAGGCTACGGCAAAATTAGTGGAGAATATTTTAGCTTAGCTGCAGGGGTAGATACAACTCCACTATTTATTGGTTTAGAAGGTAATTTATGCCAATGCCCGCATTGGGGCTATTTAATTAGTGGGTCTCTTACCGCTACAGATGCAAATGGGGAAAAAGAGGAAGTGAATTCTAATGAGCTATTTTATTGGCCTCCAGGACATAATATTAAAGTAACTAAAGATGCAGAAATCGTGATGTTTAGTCCACAACATGAGCATACTCAAGTTATTAACCATATGAAAGAGAAAGTGAAAGCTTAATCCGGGAATATTTAATTTGAGTAACTTTGGTATAACTATCCATGAATGGTTTCATGTTTCCCGTAACTTTTAATAAGCTCACCTTCAAATTCCACCAATTCCTGCCAGCGTTTGTCCACATCTATATCTTTTCCATATTTACGCGCAAAGGTTATAAATGTAGTGTAATGTCCAGCCTCACTAACCATGAGATCGTAATAGAATTTAGATAATTCTGGATCTTTTATTTCTTTAGAAAGAAGTTTAAAGCGTTCACAACTTCGTGCTTCAATCATTGCAGAAAACAGAAGTCTATCTACCATAGAATTTAGTCTGCTTCCACCTTTGTTCATGAACTTATAAAGTTCATTTACATAACTGTCTTTGCGTTCGCGCCCTAAGGTAAACCCTCTTTTTTTAATGATCTCGTGAACCATTTCAAAATGTTCCAGTTCTTCTTTTGCCAAAGCCAATAATTCGGTTACCAACTCAGGATATTCAGAATTTAAAGTAATGATAGTAATGGCGTTGGTAGCTGCTTTTTGTTCACACCAGGCATGATCTGTAAGAATCTCTTCAATATTAGATTCTACAATATTTACCCATCGCGGATCTGTTTCTAATTTAAGATGAAGCATTTTTATTTTTTTTCAAAGATACTTAAAGCTGAAGAGTATTTTTTCGTCTTTTATAAAATCAGATAAATCTAATACATGATTAATTTAACTGATTTAGATTCTCCATTTTTCGATGTTTAATTTCTTTTTCAACCCGTTCTATAAAAAGAAAAGTTATAAGAAGTGTAATTATTATGGATAGTATGAGAATCTTAATTTCTTTTATAGTTTCATATTTAGCTTTTAATCTGATGCTTTCAAGAACTGTATTTAATTTTTCTTCGGAAACGCTATCGAATAATACTCCATCATCCTGAATTTCATCTTTGTAAATATTTTCTCGAATATTTTCTTTGAATTTTGGTTTATTAGAAGGTAGGAGAGAATTGTTATGATTATGTTGACTTCTAATCATTTTTCCTATAAAAGGCATACGTTTAAAGTTTATGATTTTTAATGAAAATCGAAATTTTATCTAATAATTATAGGGTAATGTTTTGAAATTTAAATACTTATAAAGGTAATTTAGGGATTTTCTTTAACTATATGAAATTTTACCTTTTAAGGTTAAAGCAAAATTAGATTTTGGAGTATGCAATTATTCATAATAAAATATTTAATTCCACTTCAGAATTAATCATCTACTTAACCTGAAACCATTTGATTTATTGATGCAGATATAAAAATTATAGATAAAAATTATAACAATGAAATTCGTAAATTAGAGAACTAGTCTAAAATCAATACGAATAAAAATTATCTTAATCATGGAAAATAATCATTCAGGAAGTAAAGACAACCATAAAGTTTGGGAAGTAAATGAGTCGAGTAAGTGCCCATTTATGGGTGGCGCTCTAAATAATACAGCCGGAGGTGGGACTTCTAATAGAGATTGGTGGCCTAATCAGCTCAACCTGGAAATTTTGCGACAGAATTCAGCTTTAACCAATCCTATGGGAGAAGACTTTAATTATGCCGAAGAATTTAAAAGTTTAGATCTAAAAGCTGTCAAGCAAGATCTGTACGATCTTATGACAGATTCTCAAGATTGGTGGCCTGCAGATTATGGTCATTACGGTCCTTTTTTTATTAGAATGGCCTGGCATAGCGCAGGAACCTATCGAATTGGAGATGGAAGAGGGGGAGCCGGTGCCGGACAACAACGCTTCGCTCCTTTAAATAGTTGGCCAGATAATGCTAATCTTGATAAAGCAAGACTTCTGCTCTGGCCTATTAAAAAGAAATATGGTAAAAAAATATCATGGGCAGACCTTATTGTACTTGCAGGGAACTGTGCTCATGAATCTATGGGCTTAAAAATGTTTGGTTTTGCAGGAGGAAGAGAAGATGTATGGGAGCCAGAAAATGATGTTTATTGGGGTGCAGAAAGCGAATGGCTAAATAATGAAGAACGCTATTCTAGTGGAGAACTAGAAAACCCTCTTGGTGCTGCGCACATGGGTCTTATCTATGTAAATCCGGAAGGGCACAATGGAAATCCAGATCCGGTAGAATCTGCTCAGTATATTCGTGAAACCTTCGGAAGAATGGCTATGAATGATTATGAAACTGTTGCCTTAATTGCCGGTGGGCATACCTTCGGAAAAACTCATGGGGCCGCAGATGCTGAAAAATATATAGATGCAGAACCCGCAGCTGCAGGAATTGAATTACAAGGCTTGGGTTGGAAGAATAGTTTTGGAACAGGAATGGGTGCAGATACTATAACCAGCGGAATTGAGGGAGCCTGGACAGATACCCCAACCAAATGGAGTAACACCTATTTTAATAATCTCTTTAAATATGACTGGGAATGTATAAAAGGGCCTGGGGGTGCTTATCAATGGCAACCAAAAAATAACGAGGGGGCCGGAACCGTGCCAGATGCTCATGATCCAAATAAGAAACATGCTCCTTTTATGTTAACTACAGATCTGTCTCTAAAAATGGATCCTGAATATGAAAAGATATCAAGACATTTTCACGAAAATCCAGAAGAATTTGCAGATGCTTATTCCCGAGCCTGGTTTAAATTAACACATCGTGATATGGGACCTATAGAGCGGTATTTAGGACCTGAAGTTCCGCAGGAAGAATTATTATGGCAAGATCCAATTCCAAAGGTAGATTATGAATTGGTTAATGATAGTGATATAGCTAACCTTAAATCTAAAATTCTTGATTCTGGACTTTCCATTCAAGAATTGGTTGCTACCGCCTGGGCTTCAGCATCCACATTTAGAGGATCGGACAAGCGTGGTGGTGCTAATGGAGGAAGAATTAGATTGGCACCCCAAAATGGCTGGGAAGTTAATAATCCGGCGCAGCTTGGGAAAGTGATAGAAACTTTAGAGAATATTCAAAATGATTTTAATAATTCTCAAGGCAATAAAAAGGTTTCTATTGCAGATTTAATTGTACTTGCAGGGTGTGTAGGTGTTGAGAAAGCAGCTAAAAATGCCGGTCATGAGGTTAAGGTTCCTTTTACCGCTGGTCGTGCCGATGCCAGTCAAGAACAAACTGATGTGGAAGCGTTTGAACCACTAGAGCCTAATGCAGATGGTTTTAGAAATTATTTCAGAAACCGTGATAATATTTCGGCTTCAGCAGAAGAAATGCTTTTAGACAGAGCTCAGTTACTAACTTTAACAGCTCCAGAAATGACGGTGCTTTTGGGTGGAATGCGTGCAATGGGAATTAACTATAATAATTCTAAGCATGGAATTTTTACACATCAGCCAGGAGCATTAAATAATGATTTCTTCAAGAACCTGTTGGATATGGGAACTACCTGGAAAGAAAGTTCAGAATCTCAAAATTCTTTCGAAGGTCGTGATAGAAAAACGGGGGAATTGAAATGGACCGGGAGCAGAGCAGATCTTATTTTTGGATCTAATTCTGAACTTAGAGCTTTGGCAGAGGTTTATGCAACAGATGATGTAGAAGAAAAATTTGTAAAAGATTTTGTGAAAGTTTGGAATAAGGTGATGAATCTTGACCGATTTGACCTTAAATAAGGAATAGGTATTTAAGCTATTAGCATATTAATATAAAAAGGTGATCTATTAGAGGTCACCTTTTTTGTTTATATAAAATGATGTAAAATATGTTTAAGCCTTCTATTCGAAGTCTATGCTGAATTTGTCTTGAGTGTTATATTTTTCAGGCTTCCCGATAGATTTCATATATCTGTCATATGCCGCTTTTCCTAACCATTGCACTACATAATTTTCTTTTAATTCTTCGTTTTTGGCAGCTTCTGTAGCCAAGACAGAGGCAATTTTATAGTCTTTACTATTATTGCTATGATGAAAAATAAAGGCAGCATGAAACTTATCTATCGGTTTTGATATTTTATCTTCAGAATAATACGTTCGCGCTTGATCCAACCTTAGCTGGTCTCTGTCTTCCAATTTGCTAAAAAATCCTATAAATGATCTTATCTCTTTTCTGTCATTTTGATCGGTATTATAAGCGTGTTCTAAATTTTCACTCATATTCTCAGTTCTAATGATAGCATCATCATAAGGTCTAAAAAATGAAATTAACATGGCAATTACACAAATTCCAATAATTAGAAAAGAAATTCTAAATAAGCTGTTACTTAGGTGTTTGAAGATGGCGATCAAACCTACAATCAGTAAAAATAGGAGGGAGAGACAAATGCTTAAAATTAAGATATAATTAAACCAATCTATTTTATAAGCTAAAAAAGAAGTTATTAAAAGTATTGTAATAATTGAAATATACTTTTTCATTTAGAGGGGATAAAGATTTTTATATTATGAATTCTTAAATGATAGGATTTTCTAAAAAGGATATATTTTAAATTGCTAAGATTCGTTCAATTTCAATTTATCATTTTAAATTGAAATTATTAAAAAAATAAGGTGCGCTATAATAATAGCAGCGGCGCAATAAAACCAACTCTAACTTCATTTTTATTATAACTGGAGGCGCCCAATTGCTCAATAGCGTAATTTGAATAATCAAAATATCTGCCGATGTAAGCCAAATAAAATCGCACGTCTATTTTCTCAAACGGACTATAATAAATAGTAGGGATTATTCCATAACTTGTTCTCATATGTTGCTTATCGTTCTTAATATTATCATAAGCGCTACTGGTCATTAAAGTAAGCAATCCTTTAAATTTTGGGCTGAATTGATATTCTGAACGTAACCAATGCTCTATGTACATGGCATCTTCTGATATCTTATCGTTATCTATAATATTAGTAACAATTCCTTTGGTATCAACCTGTTCATAACTATAATCAAAATCATACATGATAGTAAGTTTATCATTTTGATATTTTTGACCCAACGTGAAAAAATAAGTTCCTTTATTCTTTACCTGATTGGAATAACTCACACTATAAATAGTTTGAATTTTACCATCAAAAAAGCTACCTCTCCAATTTCCAACTACTGCCACCGGCCAAGTTGGTTCTTCAATACCCTGAGCAACTGTATCTCCATAAATATCATCATAAAGCATGGTTCTAGAATTTAATATCTGTAATCCAAATTTTTGATTGGAAGCGGTATTGTATGTTAACCCGGCACCGGTTACATACGCAAGAGCATTATTATGAACGTCGTTATATTCTAAAATATCCATGGCACTAAATTCATATTCATACCCACCGTAATAGGCGGTCATTTTACCTAATAATAGATCTAAATGAGGACTTACTTTTACATCTATATAAGCTAATTCAATATTACTTCCAAGCTGATCTAAGGTTTGAATATCACTGCCTTTATTAAATCTATTTCTAAACCTAAAATTTACTTTTTCATGCAATTTCCCAGAAATTCCCAGCGCTGTATGACCGTTTTCAAATTGCATTCCGTTATAATAATTATCTCCACCCCTAAAGGTATATGCCTGAAACTCCATTCGCATATCAAAAGTGATATTTATATTTTTAAGGAGTTGTAGCTTTTCTGAAGAGATAAGCGGTTCGGCCACACTATCGTTAACCTGAGCAAATGTTATAATAGGAGATAGTATGAATACGATTATTAATAAAGATCTTATCATAAATAATAGGAATTTACGATTTAATTGAATGAAGGGTTCTCGTCAGAAATGAAGTCAGTCAAAAAAATCTAATTGGAGGATAAGCCTTATTTCTGATGTGGTTGTTTAAATTTACTAAAATTTTATCGAAAATAGGTGGGATCCTTTAATGCTATCATTTTTTTTAATTCTCTAGAAAATCATATCGGTTATGATTTTAATGACAATATCAAAAATTATAAAAGCCACTAATTTAAGTACCGGATATAAATCCTAAAGGAAATTTTAGATAATTGATGATTCGATTCTTAACCTGAAAATTTCAATTATTGTAACCTCTAATCCAAAATCTTCGGCGCTTTATCCTCAAATTTCACCCTGATTTATTAATTCCGGTTCAGTTTTGTAAGCTTTCAGTTTTCTTATTGAAAGTAGTTTGTTATAAGTGAAGCATCTCCAGATCCATTCTAATGGGCCATATTTATAATAGGTTAACCAAATCTTACTCAAAATAATCTGGCAGATAAATGTGATGATTGCTGTGGCTAAGGTTTGTGAAGGGCTTAAGGTTTCATAAAGCGCAAACCCCACAGTACTAAGTTTACGTTTACCTTCTAATTCATCATTTTATTTTCCTAAAGCTACGAAAACTGTATTATTCTTTTTGAACTAATTCAAATACCAATGCTTCTAATACATCTTTCCTTAATTTCCCTTTATCCCGTTCCAAAATATATACCGCGATAGAAGTATCTAATTGGGGAAAATATAACACTACAGTGCCCCAAAACCCACCGTGCCCATAGCTAGTGTAACCGTTAACCTCTCCTAAAGATAATCCTAAACCGTATTTATTATCTTTTCCATCTTTTGTTTGAATGGGAGTGGAGATGAGATTAAGGGTATTAACGTCTTTGATTATTTTATTATTAAATAAATTGTAGGAGAATTGCGCTAATTCCTTTGTTGTAGTTGCAATTCCGCCACCTCCATAGAGATCCCAGGAGATATCTTGATTATGTGAATCCCAATTTTTTTCTCCCCAATATTGATGTACCAAAGGTTTAGTTTGTTTGGGTTTTGATTCTAAAGTAGGAAACCAGGTATTTAAAAATCCAAATTCTTCATATTTAAGCAGTTCTCTTATAGATTCATAAAAAGGTTTATTTGTTGTATTTTCTATGATTTCAGTACATAATAAATAATTGGCATCTGCATAATTAAAAACATCTTCGGGCTTACCTAAGCGGTCTCCAGTCTTTATGGTAAGTTCAAGCTGTTCATCTCTAGTCCATCTGTGTTTTTGATTGTTATCTACCCAATCTAAATATTCGTCATTCGCATAATCCTGTATTCCGCTTGTATGTGATAATAGATGCTTAATTTTTATACTATCTAAATCATATCCATCAGATTCAAATAAATTAATAGTTTTATTGGTGAGATGTTTTTTGATAGGTTCATCTATGTCAAGTTTATTTTGTTCCTGTAGCCTTAAAATAGTAGCAGAAATATAGGTTTTAATAGTGCTTGCAATTAATGCAGGTTGATCTGGAGTTAATTTTATTTTATTTTCAACATCAGAATATCCAACACTCCCACTCCAAGATATTTCTTTTTTAGGAGCTTCTATATGAACCATTATTCCATTTGATTCTGGATGGGCCTGGAATATGGAATCTATAACAGCTTGATATTTAGCATAATTTTTTTTAGAATTTTCAACTTTTGTAGTACCGCAACTTTGCAACATTAAAAATGAAAGTAACAAGAAAGTACATTTTTTTATTTTCATATATTTTTTATGGCTACACTATTGATCTTAGACGCCGATGATAGCGATGCAAAGTTGTTAATTGATAAAATTTAGCTCTAAAGCTCCTAAAATACACTTTTTCATTAAGACCTGTAATTTGTAATATTAGCTGTTGGCAATGTTCATTATTAAATTGATGTGTACTTCTGATCAAACTATGATTTTTTGAGTTCTAACATTCATTTAAACCGAAACTATATGGTAATGTTTATAAGCTAGCTGGTCAATTTTAAAGAATTCAGGATTAGTTCTTATCACTAAAATTTGGATCAAAATCTACCATCCATTCAATACCATATTTGTCTCTAAACATACCAAAATATGAACCCCATGGACTATCGCTTATAGGAACTTCAATTTTCCCACCTTCTGAAAGTTCTTTAAATAATTTATCAGCCTCCTCACGACTTTCGGCAGTTATGGAAATCTTAGACCTGTTTTCATTTTCATTTACCACACCCATGCTTGTTGGTACGTCATTAGCCATTAAAATATTTCTTCCAATGGGTAAAGCAATGTGCATTATTTTGTTGGCTTCACCTTCTGAAGGCTTAAAATCATCGCTGGACATTTCCTTGAACCTAACAATTTGCATAAATTCTCCTCCAAAGACAGATCTGTAAAAATTGAAAGCTTCTTCGGCATTCCCATTGAAGCTAATATGCGGATTTATAAATGCCATAATTTTTATATTAAGAGTTTCTATTCTGTTACCGGTCTAACTCAAATTTATTAAAAAAACATCTTAAGTATCCTAATGGAGGCAAACTAATTTCTAAGCAGCATTATTCTAACGGTCTCGTTTAGCACAAGGTGCGAGTAGGGAAGTGGAATTGATGTCTTAGGTGTCTTCTGTTGTTTCTCTTGGATAAATCAAATTACAGTAGCACCCTTCATAATATTAAACAAAGTTTTGTTGAATGATAATTAATTATTTGAGAAAACCACTTACTACATCGAATAATTCTTGTGTGTGTTCGGCATATAAACCGTGAGACCCATTGATATATACTATTTTCATATTTGGAAACTTCATTAAATCCGGATGATTGACACCAATTGCATAATCCTTCGTTCCGCTGATTACCAGTACTGGTAGGGCTATTTGTGCTGTTTTGGGAGCAAAAGAAACCAAGTATTCCGGATAACTCCAAATGTGTTGTCCCATATCCCATTTAAGGAAAGGACTATTCATTAAGCGATCATCTCTTTCTGCATTTTTTTTATCTTCAAACTGTAAAAGATATTTTTTATCATGTTCACTCATTTTATTAAATGCTTCAAAAAAGCGATTCAAAGGTGGTACATTTTCATTTTTAAGTGAAGCTACTTCTTCCGAAGATAATTCAGGAAGTAGTTCAATGGTTTTTTCAATAACACTTTTGCCTGAGTCTAAAATACTGATGGTACAATTTAAATATACCATAGATTTTATGGTTTTAGGATATTGAACCGCATATTCAGTTACTAAAATGCCTCCAAAAGAGTGCGCCATTGTGTTCCAATTTTCATAGCCTAAAGCTTGTCGTACTTCATCAAAATCTTTTACTACTCGGGCAAGGGAATAATCATTATTTTCTGGAATTGACGATCTTCCGCACCCCCTTTGGTCTAAATAGATCATGGTATTTTCTTTTTCAAAAATAGCTCCGCCTTCTTTTTCAAAGTAGAAGGAATTGGAACCTGGTCCGCCATGAATAAAAAGCATTGGTTCCCCTTTACCAGCGGTTTTTACAAACAATTTTACTCCGTCTGAGGTGGTTACAAAGAGGGAATCTGCTTGGGCATTAACTTTTGTTAAAGACCCTAAAAAGTTGAATAAAAGACAAATTATAATTAAACGTTTCATACTATTATGATTTTGCCTCATTTGTATTTCAGTTTATATTAAATGTTACAGAATAAAATTAATTTATCCCTATTTTCCAGTAAACTCTACTGTATTAATTGTACAACTACAAATGAAAATCCATCAGCGAGTTATTTTTTAATTATTGTATCTGGAGAAAAATGATATGAGAATACATTCAGGCAGGTAATAACTCTAATAGTATTTTAACTCTTTTTGATAATGAATAAAACCACGTAGATTAGGTTATTATATCAAAGCTTTAATTTTACTTCATATATTCTAAACTCGGGAAGATTCAAATAAACTCCCTACAAATTTGAAAATTTAACCATTGCTTTATCGTATTAAAATACTCCTCCATTTTATGGTAGTTGACAACGGTTTCAATTATCTAAAGTTGGCGGAGTAGGGAACCCTGATTTGGTGGCTAGGTACTGATTTGTTGGTCTATTCAATTATATCTTTCTAACGCTACCTTCTATCGCCGATTAAATGTTGTTATGCCAGTTTTATTTAAGAGATGTTCATTAGATCCTTTTGTAAACAATGATCTTTCCTTGATTTTTAGTCATTAAAGAAAGATATCCATTATTTTTATAATTTATTGCTTCAATGTAGGCACAATTTGAAGTACCATTTTCACTTATTTCCCTTAAAAAGTAGTCCTCATTTGAAAGCTTTTCTCCGTTACATTTTTTAGTTATTTCATATTTTCCAGTATATCTTAATTCATCGCCCACAAATCTCTTCACAGTTCCATCTTTAAAAAATGTTATTCTATCTTGAATACTATTTTCTAGATGCCAGGATCCAGTTATTTGATTTTCTAATTCAGTTTTAGACTGGTAATCTTGTGCATAACTGATATTTGAAATAAGTAATAATAGAAATGTAATCTTAAGATATTTCATAGAATTTTTTTTACTTTTTAAACCAGTTTGCGAACTGATTAAATTTATCTTCATTTTTAGCTAACCAATTTGTTGCCTTTTCACCTTGTGAAATGGAGATGTAATAACTAAAAGGTTCTACAAGATCTGAATTTACAAAATCATAGAATATTGGCACGTATAGTTCCCACCAAAATCCAGTTTTTTCTTTTTTTAATTCTCCTAAAATTGAAAAGATAGATTTATTATTATCTGCAAATAATTCAAGTTGGGTTTTATCTTTATTTTCTTCCATGGAATTGGAAGCTTTCTTCATGCTAATCATCATTTCTGCAGCACTAAAATCTGAAGCATCATTGATGGGAACGTTAATATTAATATTGGTGGGAGAAGTTTTTTCTACTCCTAAATCCATATAACTAATTAGTCGCTTATATTCTTTCATAGATCGAGAGGAATTGGGTTCTAGTAATAGGAAATAATATAATGGAAGCATAGCTTTTATTCTCTTGCCTTTAGTATCCATTATCTGGCTTAATAATAGATGACTGCTTGGGTGAGTAGAATTATTTTCAATAGCTTTAATAATTGCCTCATACGCCTGATCTATTTTACCTTGATTTAAGCTGGTAAAAGCGTAATTATAATATAATAAGTAATTATCAAATTTTTTCATAGCCTTTTCATAAACCTTAAGAGCTTTCTCAGGTTTGCCTTGCATATCTAAAGAGTTTGCAAGGGTAATGTAGCTAGGGAGTAAATTTTGATCATCTAATTCTATAGATTTCTTACTGTATTTTTCTGCATTCTTATAGTCTTCTTTTGAAAAGTATGAAAAGGCAATTTCGTAATGTATTAAACTAGAATTTGGATCAATTTCCAAGGCTTTTTCATATTCTCTAATAGCTTTGTCATATTCTCCAGCATCGTGATAAGCTATACCTTTTTCTATAGTTGTATTAATATTATTTTCTTGTGAATAGCTTGTTATTGAAAAACAAAAAAGCAACAGTAATAGTTTGTTCATGAATCTGTATTTAAAATATTATTTCCCAACGGTTTTGTTTAAAGCAGCGCGGAATATGGAAACGAACTCGTTGATTTTAAGTATTTTCTTACATAGCATACAAATTAATACTTTTCCGACAAAACCCGGAATTTGCGATGAACCGTTGCTGCATGCAGTTTTATAGTGCTTCTAACGTTACAATAGTTCTATCAAACTATTCAATAAGAGTAGCTTTAAAATTTCCGTTTTTGACCACTAATTTATCCTCATAATTTTCTGGATCACCACTCTCTAGAAGGAGAGACAGTTCAAAATTTCCTTTGATAACATTTTGCTCTGAATTGTATTCTGTAATTGTAAATTGAGAAGTTGAATTCTCATCTAATCTATATAAACTGGTCTCTATGTCACCTTGATAAACTGTATTGTAGTGAGTGGATTTATTTAGAGTGTATTCTCCTTCCCCATGAAATTTAATTTTAAAGGCTAAACCCTTGGTAAAATCCTGTTCTTCACTAAATCCGCCTAGCCATATGGAATCATTGTCCAGGAATCTGATATAGGGAACAGCTTCCCATTCCTCCACATTTATATCTGATGAAATAAAATCTGGCTGTTCTGGTGTGTCCTCTTTCTGGCAAGAGCTGATGGCCATTGTTAAGAATAGTAATAAAATTAATTTGAGGTGAAGTCTTGTCATAATGTAGTTATTTAAATTGTTAAATAAATTATTTAAATGCGTTGGTGCTTATAGCTGTAAATTATATTAATAAATTAAAAAAACTTTCTTCTTACCAGAATTTTTATAAA
>CAWFKK010000007.1:0-17101 GCA_963816375.1 uncultured Flavobacteriaceae bacterium | reverse complement strand
TCAGGGATTTTTTTTATTCTATTCTTAATTGCGAAAATAGTATTAGTTTCCTTTGTTATAATCTGCCAGAAATTTCTCTAATCCAATATCTGTTAATGGGTGTTTTAATAATCCTTCAATAGAACAAAGTGGCCCCGTCATTACATCTGCACCAATTTTAGCACATTGTAAAATATGCATGGTATGACGTATGGAAGCGGCAAGAATTTCAGTTTCAAATCCGTAGTTATCATAGATCAATCTAATATCTGCAATAAGATTTAATCCATTTGTAGAAATATCATCCAATCTTCCAATAAAAGGAGAAACATAAGTTGCACCTGCTTTTGCTGCTAATAATGCCTGACCTGCAGAGAAAACCAAAGTACAGTTTGTTCTAATTCCTTTATCGCTAAAATATTTTATAGCTTTAATTCCTTCCTTAATCATAGGAATTTTTACCACAATTTGTTTGTGAAGTTTAGCAAGCTCTTCTCCTTCTTTCACCATTCCATCAAAATCTGTAGCAATAACCTCTGCACTTACATCTCCATCTACTATATCACATATCTTTTTATAATGATTAATGATATTCTCTCTTCCGGTAATTCCCTCTTTCGCCATAAGAGAAGGGTTGGTAGTAACTCCATCAAGCACTCCAAGGTCTTGGGCCTCCTTTATTTGATCAAGGTTTGCAGTATCAATAAAAAATTTCATAGTGGTTTGTTTAAGATTTTAATAGAAAATTTAATGACGTAAAATTACAATTTATAATGCTTAAGCAATATTTTCTCGTAGACTTTATCTGGCAAAATTCGTTTTAAAGCAATAGAGAATTTCTGTAAGGGTTCTCCAACTTTATAATGTCCTCTTGGATTTTTAGTATTGATGATCTTATATATAGCTTTCGCCATTTCCTGAGGATCTTTTCCATGGTCTACATGATCATTCATAATATTTAGCGTACGCTCATAAGAGGTTTCGTAAGGAGAACCTTTAATTACGGGGGCGTGAAATCTACCTGCTGCTATATTGGTTGCAAAATCTCCCGGGGCCACATTGGTCATTTGGATATTAAAGTCTTTTAATTCCATCCTAAAAGCTTCGGTAGTTAATTCTAAAGCTCCTTTAGAGGCAGAATAAATGCCGCGATATGGCAAGCCCATATATCCCGCAATAGAGGTAATATTAATTATAAGACCCGCGCCTTGCTTTCTCATGTGAGGCAACACAGCTTTTATAACATTTAGCGGACCGAAATAATTGGTATCGAAAGCTCTTTTAATTTCTATATCTGGAGTTTCTTCTAATGGCCCAGTAATTCCAACGCCCGCATTGTTAAGCAAAACATCAATTCTACCTTCTTTTTCTAGAATAGAAGCTACGGCATCTTTAATAGTTTCCACCTTAGTAACGTCTAAAGCAACTAAAGGAAATTTTGAATTTGTTTGATTTTGAGGATTTCTACTTGTACCGTAAACCTTAAAATTTCTATCAGAAAGATATTCGCCTATAGATTTACCAATTCCTGAGGAACCACCGGTAATAAGTACAACTTTTGGAGATTGTGAAGCATCTGTTTTCATAGATCACAAAGATGCGATAAAATTTAAATATCAGATACAAAAAATGGCAAGCTACCCACATCACACCGCTTCGACCGCCTACCCTTGCTGCGTTCCCGCCCTGGGGGGATTCAGCAGGAGCTGGTTGTGTGGGACTTGCCGGGGCAAATATACAATCTTTGATACATTTTACAAGTATTTTTTAACCTGAATTAATTAATTTAGCCCTTAGCAAACACACATAATTTCATGAAAAAAGCTAACCTCCTGTTACTGTTTATTTTAAATTTAATTTTGATTTCTTGCGGAAGCAATTCTGATAAAAAAATAAGTGATTTTTCTTTAAAATTAAATCAATCAAAAGCAAAATATCAACTTGGAGACACGATGGAAATCTCCATTTTGAATCCAAAAAACAAAAAAATAGACTCTATAAACTTTTATCTTCACGATAAAATGCTCTCCACTAAAAATGGAGAAACCAGTTTAAAATTAATTTTGAAAGATCAAAAACTGGGAAATCAGCAAATAAGTGCCTTAGTTTTTTCTGAAGGAACTACAGATACGCTTCAAGCCTCTGTTAAAATTTATAATGACGCTCCCCCAGAAATTTACACTTATAAGATCATTAACACTTATCCGCATGATCGCGGTGCTTATACCCAAGGTCTAGAATTCTTGAATGATACATTATATGAAAGTACCGGGCAATACGGAAGTTCTTCTTTAAGGATCACCAATTTTGAAACCGGAAAGGTGTTGAAAAAAATAGACCTTGATAAACGCTATTTTGGAGAAGGTCTGTCTATTCTAAACGGAAGGATCTATCAGTTAACCTGGCAAAAAGGGGTTGGTTTTATCTATAATATTAAAACCTTAGAGAAAATAGGAAGCTTCAACTTTAATCAAAGTAAAGAAGGTTGGGGACTGTGTAATGATGGAAAAAAATTCTTTAAGAGCGACGGAACAGAGAAGATCTGGACTTTGGACGCGCAAACCCTTGCAGAGATGGATTATATTCAGCCAACTACAAATCATACTATCTCCACTCAACTAAATGAACTGGAATGGGTGGAAGGCAAGATCTATGCAAATACGTATCAAAAAGATGGAGTTGCCATTATCAATCCTGAAAATGGAGCTATTGAGGGTATCATAGATTTTCACGATCTAAGAGAAAAAGTAACTCAGCACCCAAAACTGGATGTGCTTAACGGAATTGCATATAACCCAAATACCAAAAAACTTTATGTAACCGGAAAGAACTGGGATAAGTTATTTGAGGTGGAAATAATGAAAAAATAGAATGAGTTATACTCCTGAAATATTTGAACAAAAATTAAAGGTTTCTGAGTCTGACCTCGATGAACTCAATCATGTTAACAATGTACAATATGTGCAATGGATACAAGACATAGCCAAAACTCATTGGGAAACTAGAGCGAGTGATGAAGTTAAGGAAGAATATTTCTGGGTGGTGATTAGACATGAAATAGATTACAAGAAGCAGGCATTTTTAAATGAAGAACTTCTTATACAAACCTTTGTTGGAGAACATACTCATGTTACTTCACAAAGACATGTAAATATTTTGAATAAAGAAACCGGAGAAATCTTAGTGAAAGCTAAATCTACCTGGTGTTTGATGGATTATAAAACCAAAAAACCCGTAAAGATCTCGGAAGAACTTTTACGGGTTTTTTATAAGTAAAAATCAATTAATTTGATACAGACCCCTCGACTCCGCTCGGGGTGACATCATTATTAAAATTGCCATGCTGAACTCGTTTCAGCATCTCTTAATATTAGTCAATAAATAAGTTAGTTATATAAGTGTTATTGACCCCTTGACTCGGCTCGGGGTGACATCAGTATGAGATTCGTCATGCCATAACTCAAAGCTATATCTCATAAAATATTCATTTATAACGTCTTCGCTATTTGATCTACAGCTTTAATAGTTTTATCTAGATCTTCATAAGATAAGGCTTCAGTAATAAACCAGGTTTCAAAAGCGCTTGGAGCAATATAAATTCCATGATCTAACATGCCATGGAAGAACTTTTTAAAGGTTTCATTATTACCATGAACTGCAGATTCAAAATCTATTACTTCTCCTTCAGCAAAATGAACAGAGATCATAGATCCAAATCTATTGATAGTATGAGTAATATTATTTTCATTTAAAACCTTTGAAATTCCTTTGTGCAGATATTCGGTTTTTTTATTGATGCTCTCAAAGATCTGTCTATTTTCATCCAATTCTTTTAGCATTGCCAAACCAGCAGCCATAGCCAAAGGATTTCCGCTTAGAGTTCCTGCCTGATATACCGGCCCAACTGGTGCCAAATAATTCATGATCTCATTTCTTGCGGCAAAAGCACCTACCGGCAATCCACCTCCAATAACTTTTCCAAAACATACTATATCGGCTTTAACTCCAGAAGTTTCTTGAACACCTCCCGGGGCTAGTCTAAATCCTGTCATTACTTCATCAAAGATCAATAAGTATATCATTGGCATCACAAAGTTCGCGCAGCCCTTCTAAAAAGCCTTTTTGAGGAGGAATACATCCCATATTTCCGGCAACCGGTTCCAAAATTATGCAGGAGATCTCTTGCTTATTAGCCTCGATCAATTCTCTTACACTTTCAAGATCGTTATACTTTGCCAATAAAGTGTCTTTCGCAGTTCCCTGAGTAACACCAGGACTATTTGGAGTTCCAAAAGTTATAGCTCCACTCCCCGCTTGAATTAAAAAGGAATCGCTATGCCCATGATAACAACCCGCAAATTTTATGATCTTTTCTTTTGAATTGAAACCGCGTGCTAATCTCACAGCACTCATACAAGCTTCAGTCCCAGAATTCACAAATCTGATCTTATCGATATTCGGAACCATTTTTACCGCTAATTCTGCGATTTTGGTCTCAATTTCGGTAGGAGTTCCAAAACTGGTTCCTTTTTTTGCTTTTTCAATAACCGCATCTACTACCGGTTTATGAGCGTGACCCAAAATCATTGGTCCCCAGGAATTGATATAGTCTATAAACTTGTTTCCGTCTGCATCATATAAATAAGCTCCTTCTGCACGTTCTACAAAAATAGGATCGCCCCCTACCGCCTTAAAAGCTCTAACAGGAGAATTCACCCCGCCCGGAATTACCTTTTGCGCATCTTCAAATAGCTCACTACTTCTTTTATAAATCATATTTTAAAATTCGTTATTAGCAGGACTAACTCTTAATCTCTGTCCAATTGAAATGTCATTAGATCTTAAATTATTTATTTCCTGCAGCATTTCTACTGTGGTATTAAATCTTTTTGAAATTGAATAAAGCGTATCGCCTTTTTCAACCGTATAAGTTTGAAATCCAGCATTTGATCCGGAATCTGCTATTTCAGTAATTCTTTCTCTTGGTTTCGATCTTTTGCCTAAAACCTGCTCATCGAATTTATATAATTGATATTTTTCAATCATATCTATCAATTTTCTTGGGTAGAGCCTATCTGTAGCATATCCTGCAGATCTCAATCCTTTCGCCCAGGCTTCATAATCATCAATATCCAACTCAAAAAGATCTGCATATCTTCTTCTTTCACTTAAGAAAAGCGAGTGGTCTCTATAAGAATATTTTGGATCGTTATATTTTCTGAAACATTCTTGAGAGCGATCATCATCATGATACACTTTATCTCCTTCCCAATCATGACATTTTATGCCGAAGTGATTATTGGCTCTACGAGTTAATTCTCCTCTCCCCGCTCCAGATTCCAGAATTCCTTGCGCCAGAGTAATGCTTGCAGGAATTTTATAAATTCTCATTTCTTCCATGGCGATTTCAGAAAATTCTGAAATATAATTCTCTACAATATTAGCGTAACTCCCGGTAGGTCTGGATCTAACTCCTGCATCTACAGGTTTTGCCGGAGTTGAAGATTTATCGTCTCTTCTACTTTCAGATTTGTGAGTAGATTTATTTGAAGTTACTTTTTTCTTACTTCCACAAGAAGAAGCCATTATCACTAACATGATCAAGAAAAAAAGTCGTTTGAAGATCATTCTAAACATCTATTAAGGGTAATTTTTTTCTAGATAATTGCTGATTCATTCCTTCTATACCTTGAAGGCCTCCGGTATGAACGGCTAAAATACGAGAATTTTCAGGAATGGCTGATTTTTCCAGCAGGTCAAAAATACCAAAAATCATCTTTCCTGTATATATTGGGTCTAAAGAAATATGGTATTTCCTTTTAAAATCGTTTATAAAATTAATGAGATCCTGATTCACTTTAGCATAACCTCCAAAATGATAATCTGTTATTAATTTCCAATTTGTTTTAGCTGTATATTTTTCAATCTCTGCTTGTAGAAAATCTCCTTTTAAAGCCGGAAATCCCCATACTTGCTGATTATTTTTAGATGCATTAATAATACCAGAAATAGTTCCGCCTGTTCCCACAGGGCAACAGATAATATCAAAATTAGATTCTTCTTCTCCTATTATTTCTTCACAACCTTTTACCGCAAGCTCATTGGTTCCACCTTCCGGAACCAAATAAAATTCACCAAATTTTGATTTTAGATTTTCAATAAATTCTGAAGAATCTTTCGCTTTATATTCTTCTCTAGTTACAAAATGGAATTTCATTCCTTGCTCTTTGGCAAATCTTAAAGTAGGATTATTAGCTAAGGTTTTTTCTAGATCTACGCCTAACTCTTCTCCTCTTATAATACCAATAGTATGAAATCCTAAGAGCTTTCCGGCCGCAGCTACCGCAGCAATATGATTAGAAAAAGCTCCGCCAAAAGTCAGGATGGTTTTAGCATTTATTTTTTTAGCCTCTAGAAGATTATATTTTAATTTTCTGAATTTATTCCCCGAGACAAAAGGATGCAGCAAGTCTTCTCTCTTTATATGTAAACTGATATTGGTACCTGCAAAATTTTCTAGGAGTTGCAGGGGTGAAGATTTTAAATTGAAATCCAGCATTTCTATCATCCTGCAAAGATTGGAATTTTAGGTTGAATTGAACAGAAATAATCTCTGATTAACACTAGGTTTGAGGATTTAGATATCGAAAGGAAGTCCAAATTTTTCGATTTTTCAGGTAGTATAAATTATTCTCGTTTTGGTAAGCTTCTCTTTCAAAAGAAATATTTTTATAAGCTATATAGGCATTTTTATAGTGGTAATATTTCAGCATAAATTCCAAAAAATACAGAACATAGAATGGTAAAATAAGTAATTCTAATTGCTGTCTTAAATGGATTTTTTCATGATTCATAAAAACAGGATCATGACTTAGTTCTTTATCTTTCAATATTACAAACGGCCAGATACTCACCCCCACAAACCCCTTCTTTAATATGTACTTGTTTACAATAAGTATCATGGGTTTGAATATAAGAAATTGTATTTTTGTGATATGAGCTTTTTAAAGAAAAAAATTCCTCTTGAAGAGGGAGATTATTATCTAACCCCGGAAGGCTACAAATGTTTTACAGAACAATATCATCTAAAAAGAGGATATTGCTGTGAAAGCGGTTGTCGCCACTGCCCGTATGGTTATAATAAAAATACTAATAAACAGCAGCCTAAAAAATGACATTTAAAGAACAGATCTTACAAGGGATTCCAACCGAACTTCCAGCAAAAAAAGTTTTAAATCCCTCTGCAAATCACGCTCCAAAACGCAAAGACATACTTAATAAAGAAGAAAAAAAGTTAGCACTTAGAAATGCATTAAGATATTTTGAAGCTAAACATCATGCTACTTTATTGCCTGAATTTAGAGAAGAGTTAGAAAATTACGGAAGGATCTATATGTATAGATTCCAGCCTGAATATGAGATGCGGGCGAGAGCTGTTGAAGAATATCCTGGAAAATGTTTGCAGGCGCGTTCTATTATGTTAATGATCCAAAACAACCTGGATCCTGCAGTAGCACAACATCCGGATGAGTTAATAACCTATGGTGGAAATGGCGCTGTTTTTCAAAATTGGGCACAATATCTTCTAGCTATGCAGTATTTAGCTGAAATGGAGGAAGATCAGACCCTAGTGATCTATTCTGGGCACCCAATGGGATTATTCCCTTCCAACACTAATGCTCCCAGAGTTGTTGTTACTAATGGAATGGTGATTCCCAACTATTCTAAACCGGATCATTGGGAAAAATTCAATGCTTTAGGAGTTTCACAATACGGACAAATGACGGCTGGTAGTTATATGTATATCGGGCCTCAGGGAATTGTTCATGGTACAACAATTACAGTTCTAAATGCGGGTAGAAAAATTGCCAAGAACAAAGAAGATCTTGCCGGGAAATTATTTGTCACTTCTGGATTAGGTGGAATGAGCGGGGCACAGCCCAAAGCTGGAAATATTGCCGGCTGTATTACTGTGTGTGCGGAAGTAAATGAAAAAGCAGTTCATGTAAGACATTCTCAAGGTTGGGTAGATGAAGTTATTTCAGATCTTGAAGAATTAACTGCTAGAGTTAAAAAAGCTAAAGAAACTAAAGAAACAGTCTCAATAGCATTTCTTGGAAATATTGTTGAAGTGTGGGAGCATTTTGATAAAGAAGATATATATGTAGATCTTGGAAGCGATCAAACCTCTCTTCATAATCCATGGGCCGGAGGATATTATCCTGTAGGTTTAGGTTTTGAAGAAGCCAATGAAATGATGAGCACCAATCCAGATCTTTTTAAAGAAAAGGTTCAGGAAAGTTTGAGAAGACAGGCAGATGCTATAAATAATCACACCAAAAAAGGAACTTATTTCTTTGATTATGGAAACGCTTTTCTTTTAGAAGCTTCTAGAGCCGGAGCGAAGATCTTTAAGAATGAAAATGATGAATTTGTAAGTGTTTCTGAATTGAGCAAAGAGAAGGCTGAAAATGCTCCTTTTGCATATCCTTCTTATGTTCAGGATATCATGGGGCCAATGTGTTTTGATTATGGTTTTGGACCTTTTAGATGGGTTTGTGCCTCCGGTAAAGATTCAGATCTGGACAAAACTGATGCAATTGCAACTCAAATTCTTGAAAGATTAAAATTAGAAGCGCCAGAAGAGATCCAGTCTCAATTGGCTGATAATATTAAATGGATCAAGAATGCAAAAGAGAATAAATTAGTTGTAGGTTCTAAAGCCCGAATCTTATATGCAGATGCTATAGGTAGAATAGAAATTGCCAATGCCTTTAACGAAGCTATTTCTAAAGGTGAATTGGAAGGAGCAATTATTCTAGGAAGAGATCATCATGATGTTTCGGGAACCGATTCTCCCTACAGAGAAACTTCAAATATCTACGACGGATCTAAATTTACAGCCGACATGGCTATTCAAAATGTTATAGGAGATAGCTTTAGAGGAGCCACATGGGTAAGCATTCACAACGGCGGTGGTGTTGGTTGGGGCGAGGTAATAAATGGTGGATTCGGTATGGTTCTTGATGGTTCTAAAGCATCTGAAGATAAATTGAAATCTATGTTGTTTTGGGATGTAAACAACGGTTTAGCCAGACGTTCCTGGGCGAGAAATAGCGAAGCAGTTTTTACTATTAATCGAGCTATGCAATTGGAACCAAAGTTAAAAGTTACGATCCCAAATATTGTAGAAGATTCATTATTTTTAGATGTGTAACCCTCTAAAACTGTTATTTATGAAATTCATTAAAATTACCTTCGTAATGTTACTCTTTGCTGCAGTGTTAACCTCCTGTAGTTCGGTAAGAGTAGCATCAGATTATGATCAGTCAGTAGATTTTAATAAATACAAGACTTACGCCTTTTTTAAGCCAGGCATAGATAAAGCTGAAGTCTCTGATCTGGACAAGAAACGTATCCTCCGTGGAATTGAAACTGCAATGAGCGCTCAAGGCTTTACCAAATCTGAAGATCCGGATATGTTGGTAAGTATTTTCACTAAAACCAATGAGAACATCAACATCTATCAAAACAATATGATGGGCCCTTATGGATATGGTTGGGGTGGATGGTATCCTTATTACTGGGGAGCCGGAAGAAATACTGTAACTTCTACAAGTGAAGGAACTTTATACATAGATCTTATAGATGCAAAAGATAAAGAGCTGGTATGGCAAGGTATGGGAACTGCTGCTTTAGCAAAAGATGTTGATAGAAAACAAGGTAGAATTAATGAGATCGTTGCCGAGATCTTAAAAAAATTCCCACCAGAAAAATCTAAATAATTTAAATTGAACGCTTCCTTGGGAAGCGTTTTTTATTAGTAACAGTTATAGTTACACATTTTCTAAATTCTATAAATTCCAAAGCTAATTTTGTACCTTTAGGCTGCAATAAATACAGAACTTTATGTTGGAAGAAATTCAATCAAATGAAATTTTAGATAGACTGCCAGAACATTTGCAACAATTCATCAAACCACAAGATTATGATGAATATACAGCAATTAATCAGGCGGTGTGGAGATATGTAATGCGCAAAAATGTAGATTACCTAAGCAAAGTGGCACATAAATCTTACTTAGAAGGTCTTAGACAAACCGGAATTTCTATTGATAGCATCCCCAATATGTATGGCATGAACCGAATTCTTAAAGAAATTGGTTGGGCCGCAGTTGCCGTAGATGGATTTATTCCTCCGGCTGCATTTATGGAATTTCAAGCCTATAATGTTTTGGTTATCGCAAGTGATATTAGACAATTAGACCATATAGAATATACGCCTGCTCCAGATATTATTCATGAAGGTGCGGGTCATGCCCCAATTATTGCCAATCCGGAATATGCAGAATATCTAAGAAGATTTGGTGAGATTGGATGTAAAGCAATTTCTAGCGCTAAAGATTATGAAATGTACGAAGCTATTCGTCATCTTTCAATTATAAAAGAAGCTGAAGATACCCCGGAAGAAACTATAAGAGAAGCTGAAGAAAAAGTGGATTATCTTGCAGAATAACATGGGAGAGCCTAGTGAAATGGCTCAAATAAGAAATCTACACTGGTGGACCGTAGAATATGGATTGATTGGATCTGTAAAAGAACCTAAAATTTATGGTGCCGGACTTCTATCTTCTATAGGCGAAAGTGCCTGGTGTATGACAGATGAAGTAAAGAAGTTAGAATATAGTTTAGAAGCGGCCAATCAGGAATTTGATATTACCAAACCCCAACCACAACTTTATGTAACTCCAGATTTCTCATATTTAAGTCAGGTTCTGGAAGAGTTTGCTAATACCATGGCTTTAAGAAAAGGAGGCTTATCTGGATTGGAGAAATTAATAAATTCCAAGAATCTGGGAACTATAGAATTAAGTACTGGGATACAAATTTCAGGAGATTTTACCACGAGTGATTTCGCATAAAGATCAGCCAATATATTTTCAAACTACAGGAAAAACAGCCTTATCAAACAGAGATAAAGAATTAGTAGGTCATGGCACGCACAATCATCCTAAAGGCTTTGGTTCTCCCATTGGTAAACTAAAAGGAATTAATCTTGCCATAGAAGATATGAGCCCGAGAGATCTTAGAGCGTATGACATCTATGAAGGAGAAAATATCACGTTCGAGTTTGAAGGTGGGCTTTTTGTTCAGGGTGAAATTATTACCGGTACTAGAAATCTTCAGGGAAAAATAATTCTTATCAGTTTAAAAAATTGCACGGTTACCTATAAAGATGAAATATTATTTAAGCCTGAATGGGGGAATTATGATATGGCTATTGGGAAAGAAGTAATCTCTGCATTTGCAGGACCTGCAGATCCTTTATCTTTTGATCTTATTACCCACAAAGTTTCCAGTACCACTATAAAAAGTAAAAAGACGTCTGAAAAGGAAGAGCTAGAAAGTCTATATCAATCTGTAAGAAACAGCAGAAATGGAGAAAACACTAAATTCTCTCTAGAAGCAGCTTTCGAGATTGCTAAAAAACATCATCCAAAAGATTGGCTACTTTCTGTAGAAATCTATGAATTGGTTATAGATAAAGATCCTAAATTTGCCGCAGAAGTAAAGGAGCATTTATTAGAAGTTAAAGCTCACCGTAAAGATATAGCTCATTTAATTGAAGGCGGAATACAATTAATAGAAACACCCATAGTGGAACGAACTTAAAAACTTTCTTCATCACAAAGCCTATTTAAGCCGCAGAGATTCTTTTATTCTGAAAATTTGAGGTCGAAATAGATGTATTTTTTCACTTATAGTTTAGAGAAAAATCTTAAGTATTTTTTATTGTTTTTAGCTCGCTGAGATATGCCACTCTTCAATAAAAACCGCAAATCACTTCATAAAGAACATATAAATCAATCCGCAAATAATGAAATTAAAATGTGGTTTGATTCTTATGACGATCTATTTTCTGATTTTGATTCAAATCCATATTCAACTAGAGTATTGTCTGATGATTTTATTTTTCAATTAAAAAAAGTTACCAGACATCACTTGCAAAGAATTTCACATTAGTGTTTCTATTCCCAGAGAATGTCAGAAATAAGAAAGATGAAATTAAAATTAATCTGCGTTTGCAGGACTTCTTTAATTTTCAAGCCAATTTCTTGAAAAAGCAGATAAGAAAGAAAATAAAACAGGGAATATATTTAACTTTTACTGGGATATTTTTTTTAATAATTGCAGGATATATCTCTTTTTCTAATCCAAATATATTTTATATCCATTTAATACTAATTGTATCTGAACCCGCGGGATGGTTTTTACTTTGGACAGGTTTAGAAAAATTATTTAACTCAACAATAAGAATAAAAGCAGAACTTCAATTTTATTCGAAAATAACCCAAACCACTATAAATTTTAGTAGCTATTAATAGGTTAATCGATCTAAAAAAATAACGAATAAAGACTCTTATAATTTTAAAGATTCCAGCGCTTTATTGCTATCAAGCGAATTTCCATTGTATTCTAAAGTCCATCCCATAGAGTTGGTTAGAATGTAAATTTTTTGAAGTTCACTTATGAGCCTGTTCTTAGCATTGGTCTTTAAAGAAGATTTCTCAATTTTCTCACTTATTATTTTAGTCACCTTTTTTTGAATGATGTTGTAATCTTCAGCTTCAAACTGATTTAAATAATCTTGAGTAACATCGTAATACTGAATATTTGGATTTATTTTGATCTCCTCTTCGGGAATATAAGTGATGGTAACGGTTTTTGTTTCCGGATGAACTTCTGTTTTTAGTTTACTAAGGTCATAAGAAACTGTTACATCTGCATTTACGATTATCAAAGCCTTTTTTCTGGCTGAAAAAATATCTAAATAAAACTTCTTAGAGTCTTTATAAGAAAAGACCTGAGCAAAATTACCTTCGGTTACTACCAGCTTTCCTACATTCTTAATTTGTTTTTGGATAAGATCTGTACTTTCTAAAAGCTGATTTCTTTCATCATTTCGAGAATCAAAATATTGATATCCGAAAAACACGACTAAAAGCAGAAGAACTAACCGCAATAACCTTTCTCATAGCAAATAATTTGCACTAAAGATACTAATTAGAAAAAAGGATAATTATAAAATTAAGTGAAGAAGTGGGACCTATTAAAAATACTTATGGACGGCCCCACCCGTCCATAAGCTTTTAAATTCTAAAATCTACCCCAACAAATTTTAGAAACTTAGCAATAAATTAGAACTAATAATAAAGTTTATCTATGATTAAGTACCTCTTTATTGCCTATATAAAAATACAACAATTTAGTTACCAAACAACAAAAAAGTGTTAAATTTTTTATTCAAATATATAGTAATCAGAAAGATAGATAAAGAATCTGTTAATTTGTTGACAATAGATTTTTCTGTTTTTTATAGCCAATTTTGAATGTTTTTTTAATCAATACTGGATTTTAATAACGTATGCTTCAGAATTTCATCCAGGAATATCGCTTTTTTAAGGAATCCATATTTTGCTGAAGTTGAGTTATAAACTTTTTATGCGCTTCAGATTCCTTATTAAAAGGCCTATGAGACAACCCCTTTTGAAGGTTATCCACTTGATCCATAGTTTCTCTTTCATTTTTTAATATCCAGGCTTCTATAAATTTTTCCCAGATATATTTAATGGCAATTTTATTGGGATGCAGCATGTCTTCTTCATAAAATCTATAATCTCTTAGATCATCCATCATGATCTCATAAGCAGGAAAATAATAAGATCCAACGGTATTGTTAATAGAATTAGAACTAATGGTTTTATGAATAGCTGTAAGAAGGTGCGCTTTACTTAATTGATTTTCAACTATTCCATCTTTAATATGTCTTACGGGAGAAACTGTAAAAATGAGTTGAATTTTAGGATTGATTTCGAAAATTAGATCTTCAATAGATTTTAACTTCTCAGCTATTTCATCAACGTCCATCAATTGCTTTTTAAAACGCTTTTGAGGCAACTTGTGGCAATTAGCAACCGTTTTATCTGTTTCTAGATGATGATAACTCCACGCAGTTCCTAGAGTGATTATAATATGGGAGGCATCTTCTAAAAAAGCTTTGGTCTGCTTTAAATTATTGATCAGATCTTGTATTAAAAGATTGCTATCAACATTGCTAAGTTCAGAATGTGCATCAAAGCAATGCCAGCGTTCGTTATGATAAAAGAGATCTTTTTCAGAATAAGTATATCCCCTTATGGCTTTACTTAAAAAGTTCTCTAAGGCAGCAGGATGATATAAAATTCCAAATGGATTTTTATAGTTCTGAAATTTAAAATAATCTAGTTTCTTTCCAATATTCTCCACAAAACACGAACCTAATAGAAAGATTTTAGAGTGATAGGAAATAGGATTCTCCTGCGGATTAACTGATATCTCTGTTCTAAATTTCATCTCAAAGCTTTATATAAAATGAAGAAGCTGTCTAAAAAATAGAAAAAACGTCATTCTGAATTTATTTCAGAATCTTAATTAATTGATTGTCAATATAAGTTAGAAACTGAAACAAGTTCAGCTTGACAAAAGAATAATTTTTTAGACAGCTACCATTTTATTAATTAAGATATTCTCTCGATTTTTGAAGAGCCTCCTCGATTCCTTCAGGATTTTTACCCCCGGCGGTTGCAAAGAAAGGCTGTCCTCCTCCTCCACCTTGTATAAATTTACCAAGTTCACGAACAACTTGTCCTGCATTTAAACCTTTATCTGCTACCAGTTCTTTAGAAATGTAGCAAGACAATAAGGCTTTTCCATCCTGTTCTGAAGCTAAGAACAAGAATAAATTATTTTTATTCTCTCCCAATTGAAATGCAAGATCTTTAATTCCTCCTGCATCCAGATCAACTTTTTTAGCAAGAAAATCTACTCCGTTTATAGTTTCAAGTTCTTTTTGAAGATCTCCTTTTAAATTTTTAGCTTTTTCTCTAAGTAAAGATTCTAATTGCTTTTTAAGAATTATATTTTCATTCTGTAAGGTTTGAATAGCCTTTACAGGATCTTTAGAATTTTTTAATTCTGAACTGATGTGATGAAGAGTATCTGTTTGTTGAGCAAAAAATTGTTTTACCGCATCTCCTGTAATAGCTTCAATTCTTCTAATTCCGGCTGCAACTGCGCCTTCAGAAACTATTTTGAAATACCAAATATCTGCAGTGTTTTGAACGTGAGTTCCTCCGCACAGTTCCATAGAATCACCAAATTTGATAGCTCTTACAGAATCTCCATATTTCTCACCAAATAATGCGATTGCTCCTTGCTCTAAGGCATCATTATAAGTAAGATTTCTTTGCTCTAAAATTGGAATTTGTTCCTTTATACGATCATTCACAAAATCTTCAACTTCCTTTAATTCTTCAGCGCTTAGTTTGCTGAAATGTGAAAAGTCAAATCTTAAATGATCCGGACTTACCATAGAACCTTTTTGTTCCACGTGAGTTCCAAACACTTTTCTTAAAGCCTGGTGCAATAAATGAGTAGCAGAATGATTTGCTTGAGTAAGATCTCTTTTTTCTGTATTCACTTTAGCTTTTAAAGTACCAGAGGCATCCTCCGGTAACTTCTTAGTAAAATGAATGATAAGATTATTCTCTTTCTTAGTATCGATTATTTTTATCGACTCCCCATTTTCAGTTTCTAAAGATACCTTTATCTCCAACTTGTCCTCCACCTTCAGGGTAAAAAGGAGTTCTATTCAATACTAATTGATAGATCTCTCCATCTTTCTTACTATCCACTTTTCTGATTCTGGTGATCTTAACATCTGCTGAAGTATGATCGTAACCTATAAAGTTTTCAGATTCTTCTTCACCTAAAATTTGCCAGTCTCCGGCTGTCATTACAGATGCAGCACGAGAACGATCTTTTTGCTGTTGTAATTCAGCTTTAAATTCAGCATCATTAAGATCATATCCACGTTCTCTTAAGATAAGAGCTGTAAGATCTATAGGAAAACCAAACGTATCATAAAGCTCAAAAGCCTTTTTCCCGGGATACCGTTTTGCCTTCTGTATTCTCAATAATATTTTCAAGAAGAACCAGTCCTTGATCTAAGGTTCTTAAGAAAGATTGTTCCTCTTCTCTAATTACATTTTCGCAAAGCGATTGCTGAGATCTAATTTCAGGAAACGAATCTCCCATTTGCTTACTCAACGTTCCAACAAGCTTATATATAAATGGTTCTCTAGTATCTAGAAAAGTAAAGCCATATCTAATAGCTCTTCTAAGTATTCTTCTAATTACATATCCTGCACCCCCATTGCTTGGCAACTGCCCATCTGCAATTGCAAAAGCTACTGCTCGAACGTGATCTGCAATAACTCTAATAGCAATATCTGCTTTTTCATCTTCACCATAAGAGGTAGTTGGTAATTACTTCTATTTCGTTAATTAGCGGTGTAAAAACATCGGTATCATAATTAGATTTCTTGTCCTGTAAAACCATACAAAGTCGTTCAAAGCCCATTCCTGTATCTACATGATTGTGCCGGTAATTTCTCTAATGATCCATCAGCTTTTCTGTTGAATTCATAAAAACCAAATTCCAGATTTCTACCACCTGAGGATGATCTGCATTTACAAGATCTCTTCCAGGAACTTTAGCCTTTTCATCTTCAGATCTAAGATCTACATGAATTTCAGAACAAGGCCCGCATGGGCCTTGATCTCCCATTTCCCAGAAATTATCTTTTTTATTCCCCATGATAATTCTGTCTTCTGGCAACTATTTCTTTCCAAAGATCGAAAGCTTCCTTATCCAGAGGCATATTATCATCTTCACTTCCTTCAAAAACAGAAACATATAAAATATCTTTATCAATTTTAAACCTTCGTAAGCAGTTCCCATGCCCAATGAATGGCTTCTTTTTTAAAATAATCCCCAAAACTCCAGTTACCCAACATTTCAAACATGGTATGGTGGTAAGTATCCATTCCCACTTCTTCCAGGTCATTATGTTTCCCGCTAACACTTAAACATTTTTGGGTATCGGTGACTCTGGTATGACTTTGGTTTACCGTATTTCCAAGAAAATATTCCTTAAACTGGTTCATCCCTGCATTGGTAAACATCAGGGTTGGATCATCTTTGATTACCATAGGCGCAGAGGCACAATGGTATGAGCTTT
>CAWFKK010000006.1:0-147634 GCA_963816375.1 uncultured Flavobacteriaceae bacterium | reverse complement strand
AAATGGAAACCTACAATCTTTGTCCTATAGAATTGGAGAAAGCTATCTTAGATAGAATACAGAAAGGGAAGACTCCAAAAGCAATTATTGCAGTACATCTTTATGGGATGCCATATAAGGTGAAAGAGATACAGGCTATCTCACAGAAATATAATATTCCGGTTATTGAAGATAGTGCAGAGGCATTGGGAAGTACTTATCATGGTCAAAAGTGTGGAACCTTTGGCGATCTTGGAATCTTATCATTTAATGGTAATAAGATTATCACAACTTCTGGAGGTGGAGCACTTGTAACACGAAATGAAGAATTTAAGAAAAAAGCAGTATTTTTAGCTACTCAGGCAAGAGATGACGCACCCCACTATCAACATAGCGAAATTGGCTACAATTATAGATTAAGTAATATTTCTGCAGGTATTGGTAGGGGACAAATGCAGGTTTTAGATGACCATATTGCTTTGCGTAGAAAAATGAATCAGTTTTATCAGGATATTTTTGCTGATATTGAAGGGGTAACAGTTTTTTATGAAAATAATGAAGCTGTTTTTTCTAATCATTGGCTTTCGGTAATAAAAGTAGATGAGGAATTAACAGGAGGAATTAATCGAGAGGATTTAGATTGTTTCTGGAGAAAGAAAACATAGAAAGTAGACCGTTATGGAAGCCAATGCATATGCAGCCGGTTTTTGCTAATGCGCCATTTTATGGAAATGGAGTTTCTGAAAAACTTTTTGAAATTGGTTTATGTTTACCATCTGGTTCTAATTTATCAGATGAGGACAGAGATCGAATTGCAAACACTATAAATAAGTGTTTTAATAGATAGAGAGTAAATATGGGTAATAAAATAAAGAATGCACTTAAATTTAGTTTATCAGGAGACGATACCTCTCTTGATATTCGAAATATAAAATATCTGCCAAGGTGGGTTGTATTTCTTATTGATATTTTTTTAGTTTCGGTTTCAACTTTATTAACGATCCTAATAATAATTGATTTAACCCCTAATTATTATACAATATTAGATTTTCCTTTAAAGGCTTTAATTACCGTTGCAATTAATGTCTTTTTCTTTTTTGTGTTTAAGACCTATGCGGGAATCATTCGATATTCATCTAATATTGATGCTATAAAATTGTTACTTGCCACTTCATCTTCTTTTTTAACTTTAGTATTTATTAATTACGTTACCTATTTTGTAATAGGTGCAAAAATTTATTTAATAGGAGGATTGCTTATCAATCTTTGGATATCATTTTCTCTTCTATTTTTATTCAGGTTAACAGTTAAACAGGTATATGAATATTTCAAGATAGCTCAAAAAAGCGCTGAGCTTATTGATGCTGTGATTTTGGGTGTTGATGAAAATGCTATTTCTATTGCTGGGGCTTTAGATATTGAACATCCACGGAGATTTAGAATAACAGGTTTTTTAACCAAGGAAAATCACAATAGAAGTATTCGTATTCTTGATAAACCTGTAGTGAAATATCATAGTACAGTACATGCTCAAATTGTTAAATTAGGAGCTTCAGCAGTTATATTATCTGAAAATAAATTTACATCTGAAGAAAAATTTGCATTGTTGAAGATTGTTTAGAACATGATATTAAGATTTATAATGCTCCTATAGTTTCTTCATGGGAAGATCGAGATAAACCGATTGCTCAAACAGTAAAGACATTACAAATTGAAGATTTGCTAGATAGAGAGCCTATCACTTTAGATAAAGAAAATAAACAGGCACAATTAACGGGTAAGACCATTTTGGTAACAGGTGGAGCTGGTTCTATAGGTAGTGAAATTGTAAGACAGGTGGCCCAATATAAGCCAAAGAGATTATTAATTCTTGATCAGGCTGAAACACCTTTACATAATGTTCAATTAGAAGTTGAAGCTAAGTTCCCTGAATTAGATTATAAATGTATTATTTGCGATGTCGGAAATCAGAAACGCTTGGAGTTGATGTTCCAGAATAATGATATTGATGTAGTTTATCATGCGGCTGCCTATAAGCATGTTCCTCTTATGGAAGGGAATCCACATGAAGCCATTTTTGTCAATATTAATGGAACCAAAAATTTAGCCGATCTATCTGTTAAATATAAAGTAGGACATTTTGTAATGGTTTCTACAGATAAGGCTGTGAATCCAAGTAATGTGATGGGAGCTTCTAAAAGAGCTGCAGAGATGTATGTGCAGTCTCTATTTCATAGTCAGAACAATTTAGATCCAAATACAACAAAATTCATAACTACAAGATTCGGTAATGTCCTAGGTTCAAATGGTTCTGTAGTTCCTTTATTTAAGAAGCAAATTGAGAAAGGTGGTCCCATTACCATTACGCATCCCGATATTATTAGATATTTCATGACCATTCCCGAAGCCTGTCAATTAGTTCTGGAGGCGGGAACCATGGGAAAAGGGGGAGAAATTTTTGTATTTGATATGGGAGAACCTGTTAAAATTATGGATCTTGCAATTAGAATGATAAAACTAGCGGGTTATATTCCTAATAAACATATCAAGATTAAAATTACAGGACTTGCGCCCTGGTGAAAAACTTTACGAAGAATTATTGAATGATGAATGTAAGACTTTACCAACTCACCATAAGAAGATTATGATTGGGGTTGATAAGGTTCAGGATTATGAATTTATAAATGATAAGATCAATAAAATTATCAAATCTGCTAATAACTTGAAAAATGATAAAGTTGTAGCTAAACTTAAAGAACTTATACCTGAATTTATTAGCAAGAATTCATCTTATCAAAGTTTGGATAGAGTTGACTGATGATAGCTCTAAGAGAATAATTTAAACTTTGAATTTATAATTTTCAAATATTAATTTCATCTATTTATTACATAGTATATTTGCCACTGAACTAATTTTTTATGAGAAATAAATTCCTTTTACTCTTCCTGATTGCTGTATTTACGAGCTGCTCTACAAAAAAAGAAATTCTATATTTTCGAGATGCCGAAAAACTTGAGAATATGAAAACTGCTATGGAATTTGAGCCTGTATTTGAAGTTAATGATATTATTCATATAAAAGTAACATCCTTGAATGAGGAAGTTGTTAAGCCCTTTCAGATGCAAACTGGTGGAAGTCAATCCTCGGGAGGAGGTGGACAGCAAAATCCGGCTCTCATGGGATATCTTGTAGATATAGATGGGAACATACAATTTCCGGTTTTAGGGAAAATTGAAGTTGCTGGAAAAAGTAGAAGTGAGTTAGAATCAATTTTGACGGAGAAGATTCATGATTATGTAACAGATGCAGTAGTGGCGGTAAGACTGTTAAACTTTCGAGTAATTGTATTAGGAGAGGCTGGATCGGAAACCGTAGTTGACGTAGAAAACGAAAGGATTAGTGTTCCCGAATTGATAGCAAGTGTAGGAGGAATTACTTATGATGGGAAAAGAGATAATATTTTAGTGATTAGAGAAGTTGACGGAGTGAAATCCATAGGAAGAGTTGATATGACAAATGCAGATGTTTTTAAAAATCCGTTTTTTTATCTAAAGCAAAATGATATCGTATATGTAGAACCAACGTATCGTAAAGTGAAATCTGCAGGTTTCATTACATCCTATACAGGTTTAATATCATTGGCAACCACGATATTCGGAATTGTTGTACTCATTACCAGATAATTATAAATGGAAGAATTACAAGATTTTACAGAAGAAAAAGAATCGAACTTTGATTTAAAGGCCGAAATATTTAAATATTTAGCCTTTTGGAAATGGCTACTTTTTGGTTTTTTGTTAGGTGGAAGTATTGCGTATTTATATAATAGATATTCAATTCCTGAGTATAGAACAGAATCATCTATGATGATTTTAAATGACAGTGATAGTAAAAATATTGCTGGGGCATTACCTTCTGGAGGTGGTTCCATTTTATCATTAGAAGATAATAGTCTAGATAATCAAATTGTAACCTTAAAATCTAAACGTCTAGTACGTAAAGTTATTAGTGAGTTAGATCAAAATATCTTTTATTTTATTGAGGGTAATGTTATTACTACTGAGGCTTACAAAGATAGTCCAGTATTGATTAAATTTATAACCGAAGATTCAGTAGTAAATCATTTAAATTTATCATTATCTGTTACACCTACTTCTATTACAAATTATTCGATATTAAATGAATCTACGGACGTCTGTTGAAAATTATGCTTTTGGAGATGTTGTAGAAATTGAATCGGCTAAGTTTACTATAGTTCCAAATTCAAAGATGGTAAATACAGAATTCAACGGTAATAAAACTATTAAAATTTTAGTAAGACCATTAGAAGACGTTACAACAGAATATATTCAAAAACTCGATATAGGACCTAAGGGTAAGGCTAATGAAATTCTATCTTTATCTCTAACTCAAGAAGAGAGTAAAAGATCTGAAGATTTTCTAAATAATTTAATGTTTCAATTTAATGAAGATGGAGTTGCAGATAAAAGTCAAGTTGCTTTAAGTACCACTCAATTCATTCAAAATAGATTAGAATTAATTACTACTGAATTAGATTCAGTTGAAGGAGGAATTGCCGACTTTAAGCGAGAAAACAGTTTTATGGACGTAAGCAGTGGTGCAGAGAAATTTATCTCAAAATCTACTGAAGCAGAACAACAAATTTTTGAATTTGAAACTCAAAAAATGATTATTAATTCTGTTCAGGAATTAATAAATAAAGATAATGGATATAAACTACTTCCTGCGAATTTGGGAATTTCTGATGGAGGAATAGCTGGAACTATTAATTCCTATAATGCCTTAGTATTAGAAAGAAATGCTCTATTAAGAACTTCTACCCCTCAAAATCCAGTTGTAGCAGGTATTACTGATCAATTAGATACTTTGAAAAGATAATCTTAAAAGTAATATTCAGAACGCTATAAATACCCTCAATCTTCAAGTTAAAAGGCTTAAATCAGAAGGATGCTATTGCTCAAAACAAATTTAGTTCCTTTCCAGGAATGGAAAAGGGAATGAGAGGTATTGAAAGACAGCAACAAATTAAAGAACAACTTTATTTATTCTTATTACAAAGAAGAGAAGAGGCTGCTATAGCTTTTGCGGTAACTTCACCTGTTGCGAAAGTGATTGATCCAGCTTATACATTTCCAACGCCAGTAGACCCTAAACCTTGGTTGATATTGGTTGCAGGTTTCACAATTGGTTTGATTCTACCCTTAATAATATTGTTTATAACCTTTATGTTAGATACAAAAGTGCATCATAAAGGAGATCTTGAACCATTAATTAAAAATATTCCTTTTCTAGGAGAAATCCCTAAAGTCACTGAATTAAAAAATGAAATCATTCAATTAAACGATAGATCTCCTCTTGCAGAATCTTTTAGGATTTTGAGAACGAACTTAGCTTATTTATTAAAAGCTAAAAACGATAATAGAGGGGAAATTATCTATGTAACTTCAACTATTAAGGGGGAAGGAAAAACATTTATTTCATATAATTTGGCTCGAACTCTTGCAAGTACCAAAAAGAAAGTTGTTATCATTGGTGCAGATATTAGAAATCCTAAATTGCATAGATATATAGATCTTACCAATGGAAACTAAAGGTTTATCGGATTATCTATATAATTATGATTTGAAATCTGAAGATATTGTGAACCCATCTTTAGATCAAGACATAAAAGTAGACTTAATTCTATCAGGATCGATTCCGCCCAATCCAGCTGAACTGTTCATGAGCGATAGAATGAAAAATCTTCTTGAATATCTTAGTCATGAATATGATTTTGTAATTGTAGATACCGCACCTACCATGATTGTTACAGATACGCTTTTAATCAGTCCTTTGGCAGATACTACTATTTACGTAACTCGTGCCGGATATACCGAAAAGAAATTATTAGATTTCCCGAAAGATTTAAAACAGCAAGGAAAGCTAAAAGGGCTGGCAGTGGTATTGAACGATGTAGATTATTCTAAATTCTCCTATGGTGCTAAATATGGATATTCTTATGGGTATGGATATGGATATGGAGCCGATGAAGAATCTAAATGGAAAAAGATATTTAAAAGAAGTTCTAAAAAATCTTAATTTAAAAAATCTCTTTAGTTGAAACTATCAAACCCTTGACACATTCAAGGGTTTTTTTATTGAGTTGAATGTTTTTCAGTTTTTCAATATGCTGCATTCGATGAGTATCACTACCAAGAAAATCATACATATCTGCTTCTAATAATTTTTGCGCCGTCTTCTGTATATTTTTTCCATAATGAGTGGTAAGAGAGAGGGTATTTAGCTGAAACAAACATCCTCTATTTTTTAATTCTTCATATTTTCTAAGATCAGAGGCATGATAATAACCATATCTTTCCGGATGTGCTAAAACCGGCTTGTATCCCTTTGTTTGTAACTGAAATAGAATTTCGTTTAAATTTATTGGGGCTTGAAAATAAGACATCTCCACTAGTACATATTTTCCTTTCAAAGCTAATAAAGGTTGATCTTGTAATATCTCTAAAAAGCTATGGTCCATCATATACTCTGCCGCTGCAGCAACATTTATTCCCTCAAGGCTTTCATCTTTAGAAATAGCTTCTTTTAAAATGTTTAATGCGTTATTTATAGTTTCGGGGGTGTTTGGATAATAATCATTCATTACATGCGGCGTTGCAATAAAGTTTGTTATCCCCAAATTTTTAAACTTTTTAATTAATTGAATAGATTCTTCAATATTAGCAGCTCCATCATCAATTCCGGGTAAGATATGATTATGGATATCTGTAATATCTCCCAAATGATCAATTAAAAATTCCTTTTTCTTAAAAATCGAAAGCATCAAATATATTTTTATACGATAAAATTACATATTTTTAACTCATATATGTCTAAAATTGGACATAGCTTCACAATTAAATCTTTTGAATGAAATTAAGACTACCCTTCCTATTTTTCTTAATCAGTTTTTCTTTTTTAAATGCTCAAAGTATAGAAATTAAGAGTTCAGCATCTATTGCTGGTTTGGTCGCTTCGTCTGATGAATTACCATTTTGGTTATATAGCAACACAAGGGGACGTATAGATGAGACTACCAACTTTTCAACATTTATTAACGGAGAGGCTAGTTATAAGTTATCAGAAAAGTCTCAGAATGGTGGCAGGAGTTGGATTACTCTATCATGATGGATATTCTAATAAATTGCAATTTGACGAGTCTTTTCTGGGATTTGAAAATAGCTGGTTGGATACGTATGTAGGTAGAAAACAGAGAAAAGAGTTATATAATGGCTTAAGTGCTACAAATGAAAATATATTATGGTCTTTAAATGCTAGACCTCTTTTAGGGGTTAGCCTTAAAACTAATCGACCTGTTTATTTCTTAAAATCTGCAGGAATTGGGTTTGAGGCAAGTTTAGAAGAATTTATTACAGATGATGAAGATAGGTATGTAAAAGATACAAGAATTCATCATAAAAGTTTTCATCTTGTCTTTGATAAATATGAAAAATTTCAATTGAAAATTGGTTTACAGCATTTTGTTGAATGGGCTGGAACTTCGCCAGAATATGGCAAATTACCTAGTAGTTTTAATGATTATCTTGATGTGTTTACAGGGAGAGAAGGTAATGACAGCGTTGGTGGCCAGGAAGTAAATGCACTCGGGAATCAGATGGGAAGTTATGAGGTCTATTTAGGAACAGTTGTTTCTCACTATAATGTACAGTTAATTTATAACCACCTTTTTGATGATGGATCTGGCCGTGTTTTAGCAAATACTCCAGATGGGAGATATGGAATATTTATTGAAGATCAAAATAAGGGTAATTGGATAGATTCTTTTATGTATGAATTATTCTACACAAAAAATCAAAGTAAGAATAGCCCAACCACAGACGGAAGAGATAATTATTTCAATAATAATCTTTATAGATCTGGTTGGACCTATGAACATAGAGTTCTAGGAGTGCCCTTTATCACTTTAGATAATGATAGATTTAGAATAGCCAACAATACCCTACTTGTTCATCATTTTGGAATTTCCGGTGTTGCCTTTGAAAAATTACCTTATAAACTACTTAACGAGCTATAGACTAAATTATGGAGCCAAAGGGGATAATACTCTGGATAACTCCATTTTATCCAGTTATTTGGATCTAAATATCTGGCAAGATTTCGTAAATGTAAATGTAATGGTTGGAACAGATTTTAATTCTAAAGCTGCCCCTAACTTTGGAGGAGGAATTCAGCTTACAAAAAGTCTGTTCTAAGATTTCTTTCTATTTTGTACATTAAAGAATATTATTTCTACCCCAAAGTCTTGAAAATATGGCTATTAACCCTGGTGAACTTTTAGATCGGCAAAATTTTATTACATCATTTCAGGAAGAGCTTCATTTTGAAAATCTAAATAGTCAAGCTATTCTTAAACTTGCTAAAAATGGGAGCTTGGTTTCTGCAAGTAAAGCAGCCGAAGAACTTTTGAAAGTAAATCTCACATCAGTTTTAAAACAGGAAAGTTTAATTTTTGATTTTATTCCTACAACGTATCTTCAATCTTTTGGAGTAAAATTCAAAGAAACTTTATCCGGGAAAATATCCTATTTTAAGATTCAGTATAAGAATAGATCAACCAGCATTATATCTTCGATTAACTCCAATATATAATGCATTAGGAGAGATTATAAGCGTAGATGTTTTCTTATCCAACACTGTAATAGATGAAAATCATAAAGTTGAAAATAAATTAAGAGAAATTCTTGAAAATGCATCTATAGGTATCTTACTTACAAAGCCATCTGGCGAAATTCTAGATTCTAACAAAGCCGCAAATAAAATGTTTGGCTACACCGGGGAAGAATTAAGGTCTATAAAACGTGATGATTTATTTGGAAGTGAGAATATCCAAATGAATAATTTCATTAAAAATAGACAATCTCAAGGTCATGCGAGTGCAGAATTATCTGCTATTAAAAAGGATGGGAGTAAATTGCCCATTCAGGTGTATTCTACAATTTACGAAAATGAAGATTATGAATTGCTAACGAGTACTGTTGTAATTGATATTTCAGATAAAAAAGAACGGGAAATTGATCTTCTAAAAACTACTCAAATTTTGGAATCTTTATTCCATAGTCATCCAGATGCGGTATATTCTTTTGATCTTGAAGGGAAATTCATCAGTATTAATAAAAGCGGACTTGAGTTAAGCGAAGGAAATTTGGATGAAATCATTAATCACAGTTTTGAGTCTATGATCCCTAGCGAAGATTTGCCGCGAGTGTGGGATCATTTTCAAAAAGCAGCCCATGGAGAAATTCAAAAATACGATTCAGATTTTATAAGTTATAAGGGAACAAGAAAAAAAATAAATATTACAAATTTCCCTATCGTCTCTAATAATGAGATCACGGGAGTTTTTGGGATTGCACGAGATATTACTCTTGTTGAAGAAAGTATAAAGAAGGTTGAGGTAAGTGAGAAAAAATATAAAAATATACTCGATCAATCTCAGGATATTATATGTACGGTTACTAAGAATGGTGATTTCTTGGAAGTTAGCGCTGCCTGTAAAACTATTTGGGGTTACGATCCTGAAGAATTAAGAGGAGTCAACTTTTCAAAAATTATATATCCTCCAGATATTAAAAAGACCCAATATGCTTGGAAAGAAAGCATAAATGGTGTAATTATCACTAATTTTTTAAATAGATATTTTCATAAAGATGGCAGAGTTGTTCCTGTTATTTGGTCTGTAAAATGGAATGAAAAAGAACAAATCATGTATTGTGTTGCTAAGGACGCTACACAAATTCAAATGGCTCAGCAGAA
The DNA here is from genome assembly GCA_963816375.1 of uncultured Flavobacteriaceae bacterium. Lineage (GTDB taxonomy): Bacteria > Bacteroidota > Bacteroidia > Flavobacteriales > Flavobacteriaceae > Gillisia. The sequence continues at coordinate 137,820 of CAWFKK010000006.1, read as the reverse complement.
AATCATTGAAGACCGAAACATGCTCCGGGCTATTATTGATAATATTCCTGATTATATTTTTGTAATTAATTCAAATCACGAGACCATTCTTACCAATAAAAAGTTCTATTCAGAATACTTAGGTAAAAAATCTGAAAGAGATACTTTAAATCTTCAGCCTATCGACTATTTTCCAATAGATGAAGGGGAAGAAATCATGGCAGATAATCAGAAAGTGATGGATTCTGGTATTCCTGTTATTAATAGAGAAGATAAAATTTATGATCATAAAGGCGATCTGGAAGTTATATCCTTAAGCAAGGTTCCTTTCTGGAGTAAAGATAAGATTGTTGGTCTGGTGGGCATAGGAAGAGATATTACGCAGACCTATAATTTGCAACAAGAACAAAAACTTATTCATGAGATAATTGAAATTATTAACAGCGCTAAAAATCACAAAGCTGCTTTATTAGCAACTATTCAAGAAATAAGTAATTATTATAGTTTTGATGCTGCGGAAGCCTGGGAAGTAGGGTATGGAAAAAAAACTATTCGGTTAATTTCGTACTAAAGATCAAAATATCGAAATTTCATGAATTTGAATTTGGAGAAGGTTTACCAGGTGAAACCTGGAAATCACAACGTATAGAAATTCGAAATTATGATAAGGAGGAAAGTAATTTATCTGAAGATAAACAATTCAAAATAGCGATTGGGGTTCCGGTTAAAGTTGAAGAAGAAATAATTGCCGTTTTTGCATTCTTTTCTAATAATGAGAAATATTGGGATGAAGATCTTTCTGATAGTATTTCACGAATAATATATCAAATTTCTTCTTCTATTCAACGTAAATCTACAGAGGGACAGTTGAATAACATGTTCAATTATTCTCCAAACTTAATCGCAATTATTGGAACAGACGGATATTTAAAAGAAGTTAATCCTGCATTTAAAAAGGTTTTTGGTTATGAGAGAGAAGAAATGCTTCATACGCCATTTAAGCAATTTTTACATCCGGAAGAAGAAAATATTGCTATTAAGCGATTAGATGAAGTAGCTCAGGGTAAAATAGCAGAAACATTTCAAAATAGATGTCTTGCAAAAGATGGAAGTTGGAAATGGATCTCCTGGACTCCATCTAACGTTATTGAAGAAAAGGGAATTCTTTATCTATTTGGAATTGATATTACCCCAATAAAATCTGCAAATCTAGAATTACTTAAATATAAGAATATTGTAGAGAGTTCTAAAAATGGAGTGGGACTAATAGATATTCAAACCCAGGAGGTCTTCTTAAACGCTGAACTCAAAAAAATGCTTGGGAGTCATGCGTCCAAAATTTCAAATTTAAAGGCGGTAAAAGAGATGTACGGAGATCCACATTTAGTGGAGGAAGTCTTTACTCATCTAACTGCCGGGAAATATTGGGATGGAGACATTAAATTAAAAAATTCGCAGGGAGAAATGCATGATTTTCATTTAAATGCAGGACCTGTTTTTAATGAAAATAATGAACTTGTAGCCTTATTTGCTTTGCATACCGATATTAGTGATAGAAAGCTTCACGAAACCGCACTCAAAAAATATAATAACAAAATAAATAATATACTAGAAAGTATTACAGATGGCTTCTTTTCACTAGATAAAGAACTGGCAAATTACCTATTGGAATAATGAAGCTGAAAGACTTTTGGATATTTCAAAAGATTTATTTTGGAAAGAAATTTAAAAGAATTCTATGGTCAGAATAATAATTTGGTATTATTTTCAAAAATAGATGAAGCCTTTACAGAAGGTAAGAAGATATCTTACGAAGAATATCTCGAAATAAAAGATAAATGGTTCGAAATAAATATTTACCCAAGTAATGATGAAGGTTTGTCCATATACTTTAAAGACATTACCAATAGAAGAAAGGTAGATGAAGAAATTAGAATTGCAAAAGAACGTTATGACCTTGTTTCAAGAGCAACTCAAGAAGCTATTTATGATTGGGATATCAATAAGAATATATTAGAATGGAGCGAAGCTTATTATTCCATTTTTGGATATGAAAAAAAATCTGGTCCTGAAACCATTGTAGATTGGGAATTACATTTACATCCTGAAGATAAGAATTTAGTGCTTGAAACTTTAGAAACTACTTTAAATTCTAAAGATTCGGAATGGTTTATGGAATACAGGTTGATTAAATCTACCGGGGAGATCAACTTTGTGATGGAACGCGGATATATTATTAGAGATAGTAATAATAAACCAATTAGAATGATTGGCTCTCTTCAAGATATTACCATTATGAAAGAGGAATGAACGAGAACTTGAAGAACTTAATGCAAAATTGGTAAAAAGAGCACAAGATCTTAAAATATCAAATCAGGAGTTAGAACAATTTGCATATATAGCATCTCATGATCTGCAAGAACCCTTAAGAATGGTTACCAGTTTCCTGGGGCAGTTAAAGAAGAAATATGAAGATCAGTTAGATGATAAAGCGCAACAGTATATTTACTTTGCCACAGATGGAGCAGTAAGAATGAGACAGATTATTTTAGATCTTCTGGAATATTCTAGAGTAGGTAGATTAAACTATCAGATGGAAAATATCGATCTAAATGTTTTATTAGAGGAAATTATTTTACTGCACCAAAATGCAATCTCAGAGACTAAAGCTAAAATTAATTATTGCCAACTACCAATTATAAAAGCTGCTAAAACCCCACTGCTTAGAGTGTTATCTAATTTGATAAGCAATGCTTTAAAATATCAAAAAGAAAATAATATTCCTGAAATTGAGATTAAAGTAAAAGAAACAGCAGAAATGTGGGAATTTATTGTGTCTGATAATGGAATTGGTATTAATTCTCAGTTTTTTGATAAAATATTTATTATCTTTCAAAGGTTACATGCTAAAGAAAATTATAGCGGTACCGGAATTGGATTAGCCATTAGCAAGAAGATTATTGAAAATCATGGAGGCGATATTTGGCTGGAATCTGATGAAGGAATTGGAAGTAAATTTCATTTTACTATCAAAAAACAATTTTAGTATATTTACGAGCCCCAACTAACCTTAACCCTATGAGCCCCATTGATATTTTATTGGTAGAAGATAATGAAGGTGATATTCTATTAACCACAGAGGCCTTATCTGAGGGGAAAATTGCAAATTCGGTTAACGTAGTTAAAGACGGATGGGAAGCATTGCAATACCTTGAGAAAAAAGGATCTTATTCTAATGTTCTTACTCCAGATTTAATTTTACTAGATATCAATCTTCCTAAATTAAATGGTCATGAAGTCTTAGAGCAGATAAAATCCAAAGATGACCTAAAACATTTACCTGTTATAATGTTAAGCACTTCATCTTCTTCTGAAGATGTATTCCTATCTTATAAAAATCATGTGAATTGCTATATTACCAAACCAGTGGAAGTAGAAGATTTTACAAAAGTAATTTCATCTATAAAACACTTTTGGATCTCTGTGGTAAATCTACCTAACAGTAAATAGCCTTTATTTTGATAGACAAAAGACTAAACATACTTGTTATTGAAGATCATTTAGGCGACTATATTCTTATAGAAGATTATTTAAATGAAGAGCATGTAAATATTGAGCTTACAAGAGCTACAAGATTCTCTGAGGCTAAGGATCATCTTTCAAAAAATCACGATTTTAATGTGGTTCTAATGGATCTTTCTTTGCCCGATGCAGATAATAATGAAAGTTTAGTAAACGCTGTAGTAGCATTAGCCCCTAAAATTCCGGTTATTGTATTAACAGGTTATGCTGATAAAGAATTTGGTGTAAAAACCTTAAGCCTGGGAATTTCAGATTATCTATTAAAAGATGAATTAAGCGCACGTCAACTTTCAAAAAGCATTTTCTATAGCCTAGAGCGTAATAATGTAAATATTCAGTTAGGCGAATCAGAAAAAAAATATAAATCTTTGTTTGATTCCAGTCCACTACCCATGTGGGTTCTGGAAAGAAAGACCTTGCAATTTCTAAATGTAAACACAGCTGCTATTCAATTGTATGGGTATTCTCATAAAGAATTTCTTTCCATGACGGTGAGGGATCTTTGGGTAAAAGAGGAGTCAGACGAGATTGAGTCTCTTTGGAAAAACCATATGGACGATTTTTTTAAGACAAGCGTAAGGCATTATACAAAATCTGGTGAGATTTTAGAACTTGAAATTAAGAGTAATCCAATAGATTTTGATGGTCAGGATGCCCGTGTAACCTTGGCTACAGACATCACTGCCAAAGTAAAGGCTGAAAAAGCTTTAATTTTGAGTGAACAAAGGTTTAAAGCGCTGGTTCAGGAAGCATCAGAAATTGTTACAATTTTAGATTTTAATGGAAATTACTCCTATGTAAGTCCTTCTTCAAAAATGATTTTGGGAATAGACGCCGAAACTCTATATAAATGAAAATTTCTTTAATTTAATTCACCCAGATGACGTTAAAGTAGTTAAAGCAGATTTTAATAAACTTCCCAATACAAAACAAATTCATCTTAAATCATATAGAGTTAAATCTAAATGTAATGACTGGCGATGGGTGGAGACCATTTTAACCAATTTGTATCATGATCCTTCTGTAGGTGGAATTGTAGCAAATTCAAGAGACATAACCGAATTTGTAGAGCAAGAAAATAAGCTTATAGAAAGCTTACTTAGATATAATATTGTAGCCAAAGCTACTAGTGATACTGTTACAGATTACGATGTACAGCTAGATAAAATGGAGTATAATGAGGGCATGGAGAAGATGTTTGGTTATACTCAACAAGAAATTGGTACAAAGGGAGAATGGTGGGATGATAAAGTGCATCCCGAGGATCGTGAAAGAGTTAGAGCTGAAGACAAAAGAACTTTATAAATCTGGAGCTTCCAATTTACAAGATAGAATATAGATTTAAATGTGCTGATGGAACTTATAAGTATATTTTAGATAGAAGTTATCTAGTAACAGATGAAAATGGAAATGCTAAGAGAATGATTGGCTCAATGCAGGATATGACGGAGATCTATGAATATATTAATACTATAAAAAATAGAAATGCCCGTTTAAAAGAAATTGCCTGGACACAGTCTCATGTAGTGAGAGCACCATTAGCAAGAATAATGGCAATAATAGATCTTTTGAATGATAGAGAAGGATTGGATGTAGAGGCACAATCTAAACTTTTGGGGTATATTGTAACTTCTGCGCAGGAATTAGATGAAATTATAAGAAAGATCACAGAAAAAACAGAACAAGAAGTATAATGGCAAAAATCCTAATTATAGATGATGATAGCATTGTAGTTTTTGTTCAACAAAAAATACTACAAAAATGTGGGGTTTCTTATGAGCCATTAGCATTCAAAGATCCTCTGGAAGGTTTAAAATATCTACAGGAGGAGATGAATGAACAATCAGATTATCTTATTTTTTTAGATATTAATATGCCGTCTATGAGTGGTTGGGAATTTCTGGAAAAAGTTGAAGAAATGGATTACTCTAATAAAGTTAAAGTTATCATGGTAACTTCTTCTATAGATGCTTATGATAAGAAAAAAGCGGTAAATTATAAAAACGTCTTCAGTTTTATTGAAAAACCTATTACCGTAGATAGATGTAATGAGTTAAAAGCAACTCAGGAATTAGCTAATTTCTTTCACTAGGAATTTAGCTAAACATCGTCATATTTAGGATTTCCGCTCTCAATTTTTTCATCGGCCCATTCTTTTTCATCTTCATCGGCCTCTTCAGGTTCATCTTGCAATAACTCTGCACGGGGTTCAAAATTAAGTTTGATATACATGGGGAAATGGTCTGAATCTATGCTTGGTAATCTGGCTATTTTCACCAAGGTAAAATCGCAGGTATGAAAAACGTGATCTAACGGCCAGCGTAATAATGCATAGCCGGTGTGAAAGGTGTTATAAAAACCTCGCCCAATTCTTGGATCTAAAAGTCCGCTTAATTCTCGAAAAAGTTTTGTAGTTCTAGACCAAGCCACGTCATTTAGATCTCCAATAAGTAAAACAGATTCTTGATCTTTTTTTACATCTCTCCCTACAAATAACAATTCTGCATCTCTGTTGGTAGAAGTATCATCTTCAGTTGGACTTGGTGGCTTTGGGTGTAAACAATGCAATTTTATCTTCACTCCATTATTCATTCTAATATATCCATGAATAGATGGAATTTCCTCGGTGATAATATATTTTACATCTATATCTTCCAACTTAAGTTTTGAATATAAATGCATTCCGTATAAATTATCTTTCGGGATCTTTACTGTATAAGGATAATCTTCTTCAATAACTGAAAGTTCATCTTCCCAACGCTGATCTGTTTCCAGCGTAAGTAAAATATCTGGTTGATATTTATTTACATGATCTATTAGTTTATCTGATCTTTTATTGGTGGTAAGAACATTACTCACTAAGATGGAAATAATTGCATTATCATCTTCACCTTGAAATTCTAAAACCTGTTTCTTAGCTAAGATGGTATAAGGAAAAATTTGAAATGCTTGATAAAGAAAACTTAGTACTAAGAAGACAACCAGAATAATTTGCCAGGTTTTATCAAAATCATAAACTTCTACAGAAAAGGCGATGGTAAGAAGAATTAAAAAACTTATTTGAATTCGAGGAAAATCGAAACCACGAACCCACCATTCATCAAATTTGGTAAGCGATGCCAGCGTTGGAATTAACATTATAATTCCGAAGATGGTAACTATTAATTGAAATGTAGTCATGTATACAAATTTAATAACAATTCCCTAATAATAAATTTCTTAGCGAATTTAAAAGCTGTAATTCATTCCTAATCCTTGATAATTAGAATTTAATCCTCCCGGATTTAATCCCATTGTTGGATATATCTTTAAATTTTCATTTTTACTTTTATGCAATTCTGGTATAAGTATCCCACTTGCGGCCCCAACGGCATATCCTATAAGATTATCTGTAAGAAAGTGTTTTCCCGCTTTAATTCTTAAATATCCAACACTTGCCGGAATTGCTGCAGCAACTCCCCAAACCAATGGTTTTAAGTTAGAATCTGGATGAAAATCATTATATACTTTGGCAGCAAAGAAGGTAGCTGCTGCAGTAGCAGCGGTGTGTCCTGCAAAGAATGATCGTTGCTCATCTTTAGCCATTCTTTTTTCTTCAGGAAGTGAGGTGTTATATACTAAAGGTCTGCTTTTTTGTACCAATCCTGCAGACATTGTAAATAGCGCACCGGTAGTAGCCATAGTTTCTATAAACAATACCGAAATTTGACCCGCATGCTGTCTTTCATCTTCATTAATCATTAAAGCAAAAGGAAGTACGAAAGATGCATATAGCGGAATATAACTGTCTGAATTTGCCTGATCTGAATAATTTCCTGCTGCCCACCTGTCTATCTTCCAAATATCATTTTTAGACTTCGCATTCAGCTCATCTAAAGTTAAAGCATCTTTATTTTGAACAAAACTTAATCCTAATACATTTAAACCAATCCCGGCAGTTACAAAAATTCCGTCTTTCAAAAGATCAGTTTTATAGGGGGAAGTATTTCTGTCTTGTGCAACTACAGAATTAATGCTAATAACCATTCCAAAGAGGAATAAAAATATAGATTTTGGGCTCATATAAAATTTTTGTCAAATCTCTCATAACTTGTTCAATTAAGAAATGACTTTAAGAAAAGTATAACAGCAAAATCAATGCTGTTGCTATATTAGAAAGGGATAATGAATAAAAGAGCTATACCAAAAGTTGAAAGCGCAAAACTCCAGAAATCCTTAGGGAATTATGATTATGTAAATTGTAAATAAATGTTCATTCAGAAATTAATTAACAAAAGTTTATCCCATGTTGAGTTGGTTAACCTTTCCAATTCCGTCTTAAATGCGTTAACTTTAAACTATGAAAAAGAAGAATGATAGTATGAAAAGCGGTTTTGTATTCAAAAAGTTTGAAGAGCCGGAAAAATCTCCTTTTGATAAGCTCTTCGAAATATTTAAAGAACTTATTACCCACACCTCTGGAGATTTTGATGAAGCTATAGAATGGTTGCGACAATTGGATGTAGAATATAAGCTTACAGATAAAGATTATACCATAGACGATTTTATAGAAGATCTTAAAAAGAAAGGCTATATAAGAGAAGAGATAGATCCAGATGGAAATGGAGGGATGGCCATTACAGCAAAAACTGAAAGAGCTATAAGGCAACAAGCCCTAAATCAGATCTTCGGGAAATTAAAACGAAGTGGATCTGGAAATCACTCTACCAAATATCAAGGTTTAGGAGATGAGCATACAGGAGAATTTAAGGAATTTCATTATGGAGATTCTTTAGATAAGATCTCTATGACAGAGAGTTTAAAAAATGCTCAAATCAATCATGGAGCTGGTAGTTTTAATATGACAGAAGATGATCTTGTAGTGGAGCAAACTCATCATAAATCTCAGATGAGCACCGTTTTAATGATAGATATAAGTCATAGTATGATCTTGTATGGGGAAGATAGAATAACTCCAGCAAAGAAGGTTGCAATGGCGCTTGCAGAACTTATAACTACCAGGTATCCAAAAGACACGCTGGATATTCTTGTTTTTGGTAACGATGCCTGGGCAATTTCTATTGGAGATCTTCCTTATTTAAGAGTGGGTCCTTATCATACCAATACAGTTGCGGGATTACAATTGGCGATGGATCTGTTAAGAAGAAAGAGAAATACCAACAAACAGATCTTTATGATAACAGATGGAAAACCAAGCTGCATAAGAGAAAGAGATGGCACTTATTATAAGAATAGTGTTGGATTAGATCCATATATTATAGATAAATGTTATAACATGGCACAACAAGCCAGAAAACTGCACATTCCAATTACCACCTTCATGATTGCACAAGATCCTTATTTAGAAAGGTTTGTGCGAGAATTTACTCAAGCAAATCATGGGAAAGCATTTTTCACCGGCTTAAAAGGTTTGGGAGAAATGATCTTTGAAGATTATGAAGCCAATAGAAAAAAACGAATTCGCGGATAGTTTTCCGTAATTAATTGAAATATAGAATTCTTAAAAGAAGTATTGAAAATGAAAATAGAAGAGATCAAGAATTTTGGAGCCTTGAAAAAATCAGGTTACCAGAGTAAAAGTATAAAAGAAGAATTAAGACAAAACTTACTGGATAAAATTAAAAAAGGGGAGCCTGCTTTTGAAGGGATCTACGGTTATGAACATACTGTAATTCCTGAATTGGAGCGAGCTATTCTATCTAAACACAACATCAATCTTTTAGGTTTACGCGGACAGGCAAAAACAAGATTGGCCAGATTAATGGTGAAACTTTTAGATGAATACATTCCTGTAGTTGAAGGATCTGAAATTAATGACGATCCATTTCACCCAATATCGCGTTATGCCAAAGAGTTGATAGAAGAAAAGGGCGACGATACTCCTATTTCCTGGTTGCATAGAGAGGAAAGATTCTTTGAAAAACTGGCAACTCCAGATGTTACAGTTGCAGATATTATTGGAGATGTAGATCCTATTAAAGCTGCAAATTTAAAGTTGAGTTATGCCGATGATAGAGTGATACACTTTGGGATGATTCCACGAGCTAACAGAAGTATTTTTGTAATTAATGAATTGCCAGATTTACAAGCTCGTATTCAGGTAGCCTTATTTAATATTTTGCAAGAAGGAGATATCCAGATTAGAGGATTTAAATTAAGATTACCTCTAGATATGCAATTTGTTTTCACAGCTAATCCAGAAGATTATACCAATAGAGGAAGTATAGTAACTCCATTAAAAGATAGAATTGGGTCTCAAATTCTGACTCATTACCCTCATAATATCGAAATAGCGAAAGCTATTACCAAACAGGAAGCAAAATTAGATTCTCGTCAAACAGAAATGATACATGTTCCAGAATTGGCTAAAGATCTCTTAGAACAAATAAGTTTTGAAGCAAGAGAACATGAATTTATAGATGCCCGAAGCGGAATTAGTGCAAGGTTAAGCATTTCGGCTTTCGAAAATTTATTAAGTACTGCAGAAAGAAGAGCGATTAAAAATGGCGAAGATAAAACCTTACTAAGATTTGGAGATTTCTTAGGCGTAATTCCAGCAATTACCGGTAAAGTAGAGTTGGTTTATGAAGGAGAACAGGAGGGAAGTGCCTCTGTAGCTCAGGAATTAATTGGAGATGCAGTTAAAACTTTATTTCCAAACTATTTCCCTAAAATTGAAAAACTGGAGAAACCAGATGCCGAAAATCCTTATAACGATCTTGTGGAATGGTTCTTTGCAGAAAGTGGATTTGAGTTATTAGATGATCTTACCGATGCCGAGTACAAAGAAAGATTAGATTCTGTACCGCCATTAAATGAGTTGATAAAGAAATATCAACCCGAAATTTCCGATGAAGATAAATACTTTTTAAAAGAGTTTCTTCTATGGGGTTTGGTAGAATTCAAGAAATTAAATAAATATAGATTTTCAGAAGGTATCCAATTCAAAGATCTATACGGAAGCTATATCAGCGGATTATAAAATTTTAAATCAATTAAAAAATATATAGATGAGTAAAGATAAAAATGTAGCTGCACAGGAAAAATTTGCAGAAGCTATAAACACGGGAAAACTTGAAATGATTAGAGATGTGGTTGCAGATAACGTGGTAGATCACGATGCGGCAGAGATTCAAGGTCCCGGGCCACAAGGATTTATAGATTTTTTCAGCATGATGCGATCTGCATTTCCAGATCTTAATGCTGAAGTTGAACATTTGGTGACAGATGAAGATAATGTGTGTTTTGCTTATACAATAACAGGAACTCACAAAGGAGAGTTTATGGGAGTTTCGCCAACTGGAAAATCATTTAGCGTACGCGGAATGCAAATTGGAAGATTTGAAAATGCTAAATTGGTTGAAAGATGGGGAAGTAGTGATGAACTTGGAATCTTAAAACAAATAGGAGTTAAGCCGGTAGGATAGATTCAATCTCTTATTATTAGAAATAAAAAGTTCAGAATTAAGCTTTATATATAAGCCGAATTCTGAACTTTTCTCTTTTTTATAGTCTAAAGTTTATACCTGGCAGAAGTTCCTTCTTTAGGGATAGAATTTTCTATAAAAGATCTAATATCGTTATTAGCAGATTGTAGATCTTCATTTCTTAAATACATCATATGTCCGCTTCTGTAACCTTTAAAACTCAATCTATCTTTCATTTTGCCGCTAGGGTCTAATTGCCACATGCTGTATTTCGCATTAAAATAGGTACAAGCACCGTCAAAGTATCCAGATTGGATCATCACTTTTAAATTAGGATTTTGAGCCATTGCCTGTCTCAAATTTTCTCCGGTATTATCATTGGTTCTATCCCAGGGATAAACAGAGCCAAACATATTATATTTAACATCGGTCTTAAAATTCAATTCATTTTGAAGATAATAGTTAATAGCAGGGGTAAAGGAATGTAACCATGAAGTAAGCTCGGCATTGTAATCTGGAGATGTTCCTGCAGTTTTAGCATCTATACCTAAATATCTCGAATCTAAACGTCCAATCGTATAGCCTCCCTCTTCACGCATAAGCTCTTTCCAGAAAAAATTAAAAGGAACCGCTAAATTATTTTGGAGGATGGCTTTTTCAGAAATTCCTGAGTAATATGCCATTTTAGAGGCGATCTCTTTTTTCTTTTCATCTGAAAGGAAACCACCTTGAACCATTGCAGGTAAAAGCGTCTCTATTGTATATTTCTCAACTTCAGGTAAAACTTCATCCAGATCTTTATTTTGAAGCGCTGGGGGTAATTTATTATGATACCATGCTGCTGCCGCAAAATATGGCAATCTGTTCGCAACTTCTACCGGACCATCTCGTTCTATGCCAATTTCGGTTGGAGATACTAGAATAACTCCATTTAAATACATCCATTGTTGTTCTTGAAGTTCTAAAGCTAACCCGGAAACTCGCGTAGTTCCATAGCTTTCCCCAATTAAATATTTTGGCGATAACCATCTGTTTTTTCTGGTAACAAAAGTGTTGATCCATTTTGCCAAATATTCCACATCGGCATTTACTCCAAAGAAATCTTTTTTATCGATATTCTCCATTTCACTTTCAACAAATCTAGAATAACCAGTATTTACAGGGTTTACATAAACAATATCTGCAATATCAAGTATTGAATATGGATTTTCTTTTATTCCGTAAGGCTGTACAGGAAAACCTTCATCATCTATCTTTAAAATTCTAGGACCTGTATACGCAAGATGCATCCAAACCGAAGCAGAACCTGGACCTCCATTAAAAGAAATTATCAAGGGTCTATTTTCTACATTTTTAACATCGTTTCTTTTATAGTAAGTGTAAAACAATCCGGCAACAGCTTTTCCAGATTTATTCCACACCGGCTGAGTTCCAGTTTGAGTGGTATAATTTATATTTTTACCGTTAATAGTTACAGAATGTTGAGAAACTACCATGGTATCTACCGGAAGTTCTTTCTGCGCATAAATCAAGCTGGTGAAAAATGTAAAAAAAAGAATGTAATAAAATTTCATACTGAATGTGTTGGTGTCTAATTTATAATTGATCAAATTATTTCTTCTTCTGAGTGAATCCTTCATCTTTAAAAATTATAATATAACTTAAAAATACCCCACCAATAGCCGCAATTAGAAAAAAGATAATGGCTAGCCCGGGGTAACCCATTAAGGTGAAAGAAGTTGGAACTTGCATAAGCATGGCAGCACCAATTATCATGGCCGCTATTATCAAACCTAATGTTATTCTATTTGCCACTTTTTGAAAACCATCTGTAAATCGTTTTTCATCTATAGCATCAATTTTCATTCTGAATTCGTTATTCGCAAGATTGGTGGTGATCTTGTTTAAACGTTCTGGTAAATTTTCTGAAAGCTTCTTAGTTTCTAATAATACCGAAAACATATTTTCAGGCTTCAATTCATCATACATCTTAGATCTCATGATCTTGTGTACGTGAGTTTGAATTGCATTTCTTAGATCGAATTCTGGGTCTAGAACTGCAATGATCTGATCCATATTTAAAAGAATTTTCCCTAGAATATTCACTTCTACAGCTATATGAATTCCGTTATCTGCAGCAATTCTATTCATCTGGATAAGCATTCTCCCGGTTTTCATGTCTTTGGCCATCTGGTTTTGCCCATCCATAACGATCTGGTTGATCACCTTTCTAAAGGTTTTTACATCAGAATCTTCTGTGGTCTCACTCATATTTAAGAGCACATTTGCCGTTGCTTCCCCATCATCTTGACTAAGGGCAATAAGCAATTGCAGTATCTTTTGCTGAATATTAGGAGTGAATTTGGCCACCATTCCAAGATCTATCAAGGCAATAGTATCTTGTTTTGTAATATGAATATTTCCCGGATGTGGATCTGCATGTACAAAACCATCGGTAATAATTTGTTTTAAATAAGCCTCTACCAACTGATCTACTAAGGGCGAAAGATCATTTTCAATTCTATATAATGGGGAGATAGAAGTAATCTTCTTTCCTGCAATATACTCCATGGTAAGCACTCTGGAAGATGAGTAATCTAATATGGGTTGTGGCACTTTAAGTAAACTAAATTCTTTTAAGTTTCTTCCTAAAGTGAGTAGATTTTGGGCTTCTCTATTATAATCTAATTCTTGTAAAAGTATGTGGCGAAGCTCTTCCAAAACCTCATCAAAAGCGTATTTCTTTCCTGTTGAAGTATGTTTAACTGCAAATTCAGCAATTTCTTTTAACGTATCCAGATCATCTAAAAATTGTTTTCTAATTCCCGGACGCTGAATTTTTACGGCAACAGCTTTTCCAGATCTTAAAGTTGCTTTATGAACCTGACCAATGGAGGCGCTTGCCAGAGGTTCTTCTTCAAAAGAATTAAAAGCTTTTGAAATTCTGTCACCTATTTCGGTTTCAACAATTTCATGAACTTCTGCATAAGGTATTGGCGGCACATCATCTTGAAGTGTTGCCAAAGCTTTTAAATATGCATCCGGTAAAAGATCTGGTCTGGTAGAAAGCAATTGGCCCATTTTGATATAAGTTGGCCCCATGTTTTTAAGATCTTCTACCAATTCTTCTGGAGACTGATCAAAACTTTCTAATTTTTCTTCATCTCCTTCGGTTTCTTCCATCGCTGTATTAGCAGTTTGATTGAACAAATCGCTATTCCAATATTTCAGCATGAAACCAATGAATTTTTGATAGCGAATTAGATCGTCAGGAAGTATAGACATGTAATTTGGTTTAGGTTGTTGAAAGAATAAATATATCTATTAAAAACATTATCGGCAACAGAATGTTTTTAAAGGAGCAAGAGTGAATTTACTCTTTTACTTTCCGATAAAAATTATATGAATAATAAGAAACTTAAAAAGTCAGGATTTTGTTGAGGTTATTTATATTACTTGGCGCTCCAAATAAGTATAACAAATCTCCTTGTTCAATCTTAGTTGCCGGAGAAATTTCGGTTAAATAATTTTATCTCTTTTTATTGCTAATACCGTAACTCCAAAATTTCTACCAATTCCGGCTTCTTCAATGGTTTTTCCAACTACAGAATTGGTGCCTTGTTGAACGCTTAAAGTCACTATTTCTTTATTCGGAATATTTAAATGAGTATAAGAAGGGGAGTGTGGGCCTTCTTTTATACTCGTAAGCATTTCATAATCTGAAGATCTTACCTGATTGATAAAGTTTTGAATTTCATCAAAAGGGATCAAATATTTTCGAAGTACTCTACTAAATATTTCAATAGAAGTTTCAAATTCTTCCGGAATTACTTCATCTGCGCCTAAACGAATATTATCTTCTATCTCTCTAACATACCTGGTTCTTACGATGATGCAAGCTGTTTGTGTAAAAGCTCTAACCGCCTGAATGATCTTCTTAGTAGCAGCAGGGTCTGAAATAGCAATTACTACCACTCTTGCTTCTTGTACATTAAGGTGTTTAAGAATTACAGGATTAGAAGCATCTCCAAAGGTAATAGGTTCATTTTTCTTTTTGGCTTCCTGAAAAGCTTCCGGTTCAAGATCTACTATGGTATAGGGAATATTGGTATTTCTGGCGGCTTTAGAAATGTTTTTTCCATTAATACCATAACCTATTATCACCAAATGATCTTTTAAGATCTCCTTTTGTGCCTCTTCTTTGGGAGCATGTTCTCTTATATGATTCAATCTTTTCTTTACTGCGGAAGGAATTGGTAACCGCACCAAATAATAAGTGAGTTTACTGGAATAATTCATTACAAAGGGAGTTAGCCCCATTGTGATTATAGAAATGGCCAGGAAATATTGGTATAAATTCTCGCCCAATAATCCATTCTTTAAACCTTCAGTTGAAAGTAAAAGTGAGAATTCTCCAACCTGAAATATGGCAAATACCACCATAAATACTGTTCTAGGCGGATATTTCAGCAAAATAACCGTAAAAGCAATGATCAGCATTTTTAATAATACCACTCCAATTACCAATAACAAGATCCAGTGAATATGAGTAAAAAAGAAATTCAGATTTAATAAGGAGCCAACTGAAATAAAGAAGAAACTTATAAAGATCTCTCTAAAGGGTAGAACATTTGCCGTTGCTTGATGACTGTAATCTGATTCTGATATAATAAGTCCTGCAAAGAAAGCTCCTAAGGCTAATGATAATCCAACAGAAGAGGTTAACCATGCAATGGCAAAACAAAAAACGATAGTAGTAAGGATGAATAACTCTCTATTCTTTGTTTTAACAACCATTTTAAAAACCCGTGGAACTACATAAATGGCCAACAAATAGATTACTATACATACTCCAACAATCTTAGCTAACAATATTCCAATAGTAGCCCAAACATCATCAGACTTCCCTGCTAAAAGTGGGGTAAGAAGCATCATTGGTACCACTATAATATCCTGAAAGATTAAAATAGCCACCGTAATTCTACCATGTGGTGAAGTTACCTCCCCTTTTTCTTGAAAAAGTTTAAGAACAATCGCAGTACTACTTAATGAAAATAGAAACCCTAAAAACACCCCTGAGCTTATATCTATTCCAAACAAATACGCCAGGGCTGCGGTAATTAAGATAGTTCCCCCTACTTGCACGCCACCCCCTAACAAGATCATTCTTTTAATGGAGGCAAGACCTTTAAGAGAAAGTTCTATTCCAATAATAAATAGAAGAAATATTATTCCAATTTCAGATAGAAGTTCTACCTCATGCCTGGAACTAATTAGGTTAAAAGCATGTGGCCCGGCGATTATTCCGGCTAAAAGAAATCCTAATAAAGATGGAACTTTTAATTTTTGAAATACCAGAATTATAAAAATAGACAGGCCGAGTATAACCACGATGTCTTTTAAAATTGGTATTTCCATAGTTGGTTGGGTGTTAGAATCTCTAAATGTATGGCCTCAATTTACAAATAGGAAATTAATTTTGAAATTAATTTAGACAGTTTAGGCTAAGTTGCTCAGGGTCTACGTACATAGAGATTAAAATAAAAAAGGCGACAATATTTAAATTGCCGCCCTCTTACTAAGATTAACCCTTATTAACCTTTTAACCAAGCTTTTCTTAACATTACCGCTTTACTATCTGCCGGTAAATCTTTTTCTCCAAGAGTTACTTCCATATCTTTTGGGGTAGCGATCTTTCCTTCTAAAGTGATTTCTTTTCCCTCTCTTTCTACAGTCATCTTAAAATCTTCTCCTTCTTTCCAGTTTTGAGATGCCATTACAAGATCATATGCATTTTGAATGGTGTATGATTCTCCGTTTACGGTTTTAATCACATCTCCATTTTCAACACCTAGATCTTCAAAGAATGAATTTAATTTAATTCCTTTTCTAAAGAACAAGGTCATATTTTCAGGATTTCCATCTATATATGGAACCTGACCATTTATAAAGAAAGATGTTTCAACTTCTTTTTCACTAAATTCTAGACCCACTATTTCTAAGAATTTTCCATAGGGTATTGGCGTGGTTCCGGTAACATACGTGTCAAAGAAATCTTGTATTTCAGGATAGGTAAGAGATACAATTGCAGGAATTAATTCTTCATCTTTAAATGGTTTATCTTTTCCGTACTTTTCTTTCAACTTATGCATCAACTCCAGAATTCCAGATTTCCCGTCGCTAAGTTCTCTTAATTTTATATCTAAAGACATTCCAATAAGAGCACCTTTCAAATAAACATTATAATAATCACCTTTATAAGGTTCTTCTAAAATGTTTCGACTCATTACGGTGAAAGGAATGGTATCATTAAAATTCTTAGAGCTTTCTATTTTTTCTGAAATTCTGCTGTAGAATTCGTCATTTTCAATAAGATCTTGATTGATCTGAAATAGATTTGCGAAATATTCTGTCACTCCTTCATACATCCATAAATGTTCAGACATCTTTGGATCATTATAATCAAAATAATGAATTTCGTTAGAATGTACACTTAAAGGCGTAAGTATGTGAAAAAACTCGTGAGAAACCACATCTGTCATAGACTGATTTAATTTATCTAAGGGCATAGTTTCAGGTAAAACAACCACTGTAGAAGTATGGTGCTCTAAAGCTCCATAACCCTTTGCATCTAATTCTCCAGGATTAGCCAGATATAGAATAATAGCATAATTAGCGGTTTGATCTATATCTCCTAAAAAGTTCTTTTGTGCGGTTACCATTTTCTCTATTTCTGGCTTAATCTCTTTGGCACTATGTGCACCATTAGGAGAATAAACATCTAATAATACTCGCATCCCTTTTACATTAATATACGCCGTATCCGGTTTTGCATACATAATTGGGTTATCTGTAATTTCAAAATACCTTGGTGCTTTAAAAAGATCTACCATAGTTGTTGCAGAAGCTTTATCTGGAGATGAACTTGCTGCTGTTAAAGATGTACCAGGAGTAAGACCTTGAGGTCTGCGAATTAATAACTCATATGGCTGCTCGGTTAGATTTTTGAAGTATCCAACAAATCCGTGAAGATTAAGCATGAAATTCTTATCCTTATCTATATTGGTTCCAGAAGGAGAAAAAACGCCTTTTTCCCCATCCATATCAAAAGAATCATTTACAAGATAGGTAACCTTATCTAGTTGAGCTGCGTTTTCTATAAGCCAGGAATTCTCATCGGTTTTTGCAACCAATAACTCTTTCCCCAGGTAATCAAAAGCTTTAAAGTTCTCTATAAGCTCTCCATAATTATCGATACTATAAGTTCCAGGAACAGTCTTCGGAATGTGGAAAGTAGTTTGATTCTCTGTGAATTTACCTGGATCTACAGTTACTTTAACTTGATCGTTCTTTACGTTTACAAGATCCATATTCACTACCACTGGTTGTGGAGTATCTTTAGTTATTTGCTGCGGAGTTTTACAACCAAACATTACAGACAGTAATGCTAAAGAATAAATTATTTTTTTCATCAAGTAAGTTTTAATCGTTTTTTATAAGACTAAGTTATACACCAAATGTTACACCAATTTTTATTGGGAGAGTCCATAAAGTCTGTAATTTTTTAAATTTTAGCTCATTAGTTAACCTACTGTTAATAAAAACTTAAGATGAGTTTGCGTAAAAAATTAGTTCTTGCAGTACCAAAACATAACAAATGATGAAACAAAAATTACATTTCTTGGGGCTGTTAATTGTCTCATTTTTATTTACTGGGAATCTTTTAGCTCAGTCGGTTTTCGTAAATGAATTTCATTACGATAACTATAGTGGAGATACTAATGAAGGAATAGAGATTGCCGGGCCTGCCGGTACAGATCTTACCGGGTGGAGTATTGTAGAATATAACGGAAATGGGGGAGGAACTTCTGGAACTACTGTGCTTTCTGGAACAATTCCAGATCTTCAAGGTGGATATGGAGCAATTTTCTTTCCAATTTCAGGATTGCAGAATGGAGCACCAGATGGATTTGCTCTGGTAAATAACAACTCAGAAGTTGTTCAATTTTTAAGTTACGAAGGTAGTTTTACTGCTACTGCAGGAATTGCTAACGGAATGCTTAGTACAGATGTAGGAGTAAAAGAAGATCCTGCGCCAGATGCAGGATATTCATTACAATTAACTGGAAATGGACAAAACTATCAGGATTTTACCTGGCAAGCTGCTTCTTTAAGTACTTATGATGCCATAAATAATGGCCAGGACTTTGGGGGAAAAGTTGTGCCACCAACCATAGTTATTAATGAAGTAGATGCAGATACTCCGGGTACAGATGTATTGGAATTTGTAGAGCTTTATGATGGAGGAGTAGGAAATAGTTCTTTAGATGGAAAAGTATTGGTTTTCTATAACGGCTCTAATGATCTTAGCTATAATTCATTCGATCTTACCGGTTATACTACAGATGCTAATGGATATTTTGTACTAGGAAATGCAGATGTTGAAAATGTAAATATAATTTTTAACAGCAACGGACTTCAGAATGGAGCAGATGCAGTGGCTTTATATGAAGGGTCTGCTGCAGATTTCCCAAGCGGAACGGCTATTTCTACAACTAATTTACTAGATGCTTTTGTGTATGATACCAATGATGGTGATGATGCTGGATTGTTAGTATTATTAAATGAAGGACAGCCACAAATTAATGAGGATGGAAAGGGAGATAAGGATGCTCATTCTTCTCAACGTTTTACAAATGGATCTGGCGGACTTAGAAATACTGAAACTTATGTTCAGGCATTACCAACTCCTGGAAAAGCTAATACCAACATTACAGAGCCAGTTAATTTAGTAATTAATGAATTAGATGCAGATACTCCGGGGTCTGACTCTCAAGAATTCTTAGAATTATATGATGGCGGAAAAGGAAATACTCCTTTAGACGGATTCATTGTGGTTCTTTTTAACGGGAATGGAGATCTAAGTTATAACACCATAGATCTTGCTGGGCAGTTAACCAATGCAGACGGATATTTTGTAATGGGAAATGCAGAGGTAGCAAATGTAAATATGGTTGTTTCCAATAATACTTTCCAGAATGGAGCAGATGCAGTTGCGGTTTATCAAACTTCTGCGGCTAATTTTCCTAATGGATCTATTATTACTACAGATAATTTGGTAGATGCCTTGGTGTATGGAACAGATGATGCTCAGGATGAAGAATTGATCGCACTTTTAAATGCAGGTCAACTTCAGGCAGATGAAAATGCTGCAGGAAACCAAGCTATTCATTCTTTACAAAGAATTCCAAACGGGGAAGGTGGAGTAAGAAATACTGCTAATTATGTAGCTACAGATCCAACTCCGGGAACCGAAAATGGTGTGGAAATTATTGTACCTCATGGAGAATTGATCAGTATTGCTGAAGCTAGAAATACAGCCGATGGGGAATCTGTAACAATTGAAGGAACATTAACCGTTACAGACCAATTTTACGGACCTGCTTATATTCAGGATAAAACAGGTGCTATCGCAATCTATGATGATTCTGTGTATGGAAAAGGATTATTTGAAATTGGTACAGCTATCAAAATAACTGCTACTAAAACTTCTTATAATGGGCAGCTAGAACTTGTAGATGCTGTAAGAGTTGATGATCTTGGAGTTTCAACAGAACCAATTGTTCCTCTTGAGATCTCTTTAAGTGAATTGTCTCAATATCCAGATCAGTTAATTTCTATTTCTGATATAACTTTTGATGCAAGCCAGGTGGGAAGCCCAATTTTGGGGAACTCTAACTTCAATATTTCTGACGCTAGCGGCAATGGTTTACTTAGAATAGATAATGGAACTACAGATTTCTTTGGGAAAACAGTTACCGGAAATTGTTCAAAAATTGTTGGAATTGCAGCAGATGTTTATTTCAATATTATCCCACGTAATATTCAAGATTTTCCTTGTGTAGAAGCTTATGATCCAAGTAACGGTATAGATGTTTCTTACGATGAGACTTTAGACGTTGTTGCCTGGAACTTAGAGTTCTTCGGATTCTATAGTGAAAAAGATCGTAAAGCTCCGGCGCCAGCAGCGGTTCAAAAGCAAGCTGTAAAAGAAGCAATCTTAAGCTTTAATGCAGACGTTATTGCTGTTGAAGAAGTGGTGAATGTTGAACTTTTTGCAGAAATGATTGGCGAACTTGACGGGTACGATTTTATTTTATCTGATGCTGTTTCTTATCCAAACAGTCCTGATGATAGTTTTGGAACTCAAAGAATTGGATTTATCTATAAGACAGATGTTGTTAAGGTAAATGATTCTAAGGCTTTATTAGAAACTGTTCACCCATTCTATAATGGGAATAACACAAGCTATATTCAGGATTATCCAACAGGAAACAGTTCTCAATTCTGGTCTAGCGGTAGATTGCCATTTATGATGGAAACTACTGTTACCTTAAATGGAAAAACTACAGATTATAATTTCGTAGTGGTTCACGCAAAATCTGGAGATCAGGTTGAAGATTACCAAAGAAGAGAATACGATAATGCTGTGTTAAAAGACAGTTTAGATACGTACTATGGCAATAGTAATTTAATGGTGATGGGTGATTATAATGATGATGTAGATCAAACCATCGTTGAAAATTACACCACTACAAAATCTTCTTATTACGAATTCTTAGAATCTGAAGATTATAAAGTTGTTACAAGAACTTTAAGTGAACAAGGATTTAGATCTACAGTAGGATTCCCAGATATGATAGATCATATTATGATCTCAGATGAATTGTTTGATAACTACATAGAAAACAGTGCAGGCGTTCATTACGATCTTTATGATGGAGATTATGCCTCTACCACCTCAGATCACTTCCCGGTTTCTGTAAGAATGATCCTTGAAAATGTTGCTATAGCTTCAGTAGAAACTACAGATGTTACCTGTAATGGAACTGCAACTGGTAGTGCTACTGTAAATGTAGATGGTGGAATTGCTCCTTATACGTATTCATGGAGCGATGGGCAAACTACTCAAACTGCAACTAATTTAGCTGCTGGAACTTATTCTGTTGAGGTTAAAGATGGTTTTCTAATACTGTTACTGCTGATGTTGATAATTTATGAAGCTGATGCTTTACAATTGGTAATGGGAGAAGATCAACTAGTTTATACTGGTTATGGAACAAGTTGTGCTACAGTTGGTGCTACTTCCGTTTCGGGAGGAAGAGGTTCTTACACCTATGCTTGGAGCACCGGTGAAACTTCTGCAACAATATCTGTTTGTCCTACAGCGACTACAACCTATTCAGTTGAGGTTATGGATGCTTCGGGATGTTCAATTTCTGGAGAGGTTACAGTAACTGTTCAGGATGTTTCTTGTGGAAACGGAAAAGGGCAGGACAAAGTTCAGTTATGTTATAATGGAAATTCAATTTGTGTGGCATTACCCGCGGTAGAAGCTCATTTAAGAAAAGGAGCAGTTCTTGGAAGTTGTGCAAATGCAATTGCAATTCAGGCGGTAGCAGTAGCGCCAAACCCTACTAATAACTTTACAACTCTTAGAGTAGTAAGCGCAGTAAATGATAAAGCTGAGGTATTGGTTTTTGATCTTAGCGGAAACTTAATGAGCACTCAAAAAGTTCAGTTGAAAAAAGGAAGTTCAGACTTTACAGTAGATCTTTCAAGAATGATCACTGGAATGTATGTGATCCAGATTAAAGGAGCCACTTTTGGAAGTGCTCCGGTAAAAGTGATGAAGAACTAAGTTCTCATTTATATAAAATTAAAAAGGCGCCAATTGGCGCCTTTTTTTTATGCTAGTAATTGTCAAAACTTTGATTTCGTCACCCTGAACTTGATTCAGGGTCTCCTTAAATCAAAAATTAATCTGTGTAGATTCTGTAACAAATTCAGAATGACGTGTTAACGAAATTTTGTCTGTTCGAGCGCAGTGGAGAACCGAATAATTGCAATAAATTTAGGTTTCGACTCCGCTCAACCTGACATTTCAGAGACAAATAATAATTATGTTATTTACTCTCTAATATGTCCTTCCCCAAGAACATAATATTTATTGGTCACCAGTTGTTTAAGCCCTAGTGGACCTCTATGGTGTAATTTATCTGTACTAATAGCCAATTCGGCACCAACACCCATTTGTCCACCATCGGTGAATCTGGTAGAAGCGTTTTGATAAACAGCGGCACTGTCTACCTGCTCCATAAATTCTACAGCTTCCTCTTTATCTTTAGAAATGATTACGGCAGAATGCCCACCTGAGTATTTGTTGATCTTATCAATGGCATTATCCATCCCATCTATACTACCAAGTACAATCTTCATTGCTAAGAATTCTTCATACCAGGTATCTTCACCCGGAATCTTATCTTCATCTCTTAACACTTCACTTACATCTTCATCTACCAGGATCTGAACTTTATGATCATTCAACATTTGCTGAAGTTCTTTCAGTCTATTCTCATAATCAGGTAAATTAATATCCACCAATACTTTATCTAAAGCATTACAACCAGAGATCTTATCGGTTTTCGCATTTAAGATCACTTTTTTAGCGGTCTCAAAATCGGCATTTTTAGAAACATATAAGAAGTTATTTCCTCTACCACTCACCAAAACTGCTCCGGTAGCATGTTCTTTTACAAAGCCTATCAAACGTTCTCCACCTCTAGGTACAATTAGATCTAATTGCTCCGGTGGATTTTTTAAGAATTCTTGAGTTTGCGTTCTGTCAAGATGCAATAATTTTATCCAATCTTTGCTGAGGTTATTTTCCTCAAGCGCTTCATGCCAGCATTTTTCTAAGATCTCATTACTTTTAATGGCTTCTTTTCCACCTTTTAAAAAGATCTTATTATTGGCTTTAAATGCAAGAACTGCCGCTTCTATAGTAACATCTGGTCTGGATTCGTAAATGATCATGATGTTTCCAAAAGGCGCAGTTTTATTTGTAATATCGAGACCGGTATCCAATCGTCGGTGTTCTATTACCTGCCCTACAGGATCTTCTTGTTGCATTACTTCTTTAACAGATTGAATCATTCCATCAACTTTTTTATCGTCAACGATCAATCTATCATACATGGCGCCTTCGTTCTCACCAAAAGCTTCCAAATCTTCTTTATTCGCTTTAATTATATCTTCGCGTTTCTCATCCAGAATTCTCATCATAGATTTTAAAACGTTATTCTTAGTATCTGTGTTTATCAACTTCATTCTAAAATTTTTATAAATTTTGTTCTCTTTCGTTTACTTATTATTTGGTGAATTTTGTTCCCACCTTTTTCCCGTTCACTATGTCAAGAATTACATTCTTTCTTTTACCGTTTGCTATAAAAGTTGGAATATTCTTAGCGGCGGTATCTTTGGCGATCTTAATTTTAGACTCCATTCCACCACGACCTTCACCTTCGCCTTTATCAGATTCCTGGACGTATTTTTCAACATTTTCGTTTACTTGTACATTATTAAGTTTTTCAGAATCTTCATGATCTGGGTGTCCGGTATATAATCCTTCAGTATCACTTAAAATAATTAAAGCATCTGCTCCAATTAATTCTGCCACCAAACTCGCTAATTCATCATTATCAGAAAACATAGACATGGTTACAGAAACTGCATCATCTTCATTTGCAATAGGAATAATTCCTTCAGATAATAAAGCTTCATAACAATTTATCATGTTCTCGCGGTGAACTCCGGGAGTAAAATCACGTTTGGTAGCAAGTACCTGCGCACATCTCATCCCAAAATCATGAAAAATACTATAATAGTGTCTCATCATTCTAGGCTGTCCTACAGAAGAGAAAACCTGTCTGCGCTGAGATGGATCTTTAATACTAATTTCACCCAGGATTTCTTTACCCGCAATTGCAGACCCAGAAGAAACTAGTACCACCATAATATCTTCTTCATATAAAGTTGCTATTTGCTCTACCAAATTCTTCAATACAGGACCTAAAATTCTATTATCCTTATTGGTCATTACATTGGTACCAACTTTTACAACTATTCTTTTCTTCTCCATTTTATTCTATTTTCAGATTTAATCTGATCTTATTATTTTATTATTACTCTTTACCTAATTCTACCGCGCGATCAAAAGCTGCATATGCCGCATCTTTAATCAATTCTTTTACATTATTATCCTCCATAGAGTCTAAAGCTGCGCGAGTTGTACCTCCTTTAGATGCAACACGTTCCATCCAGGTATTAGGAGAGAGGTCTGACTGATTGAAAAGTTCTACCGCCCCTTCAAAAGTTTGACTTACCAATACTTTCGAATCGTTTTTTGAAAAGCCCATTTTTAAAGCAGCTTCCAGCATAGATTGCATAAAATAGAATACATATGCAGGTCCACTTCCAGAAATACCTGTAGAGGCATCAATATAATTTTCAGTTTCTACATGTATAGATTCTCCTGTGGTATCCAAAAGATTTCTAACCATTAAAAGTTCTATTCTTGAAACTTCTTTAGCCTCTGTATAAGATGTAACCCCTTTGCCAACCTGTGCAGGAAGGTTAGGCATTGCTCTCACAACTTTTTGTATTCCTAATCCATCTTGAATGGTTTTTATGGTAACTCCAGCCATAATAGAAACCACAATTTGATCTGCATGAACTAAGGTTTTGATTTCTTTAAATAATTCTTCGCAGTGATAAGGCTTTACGGCTAAAAATACCACGTCTGCTTTAGGTAGACACTCTTCAATATCATCATAAACATCAAAATGGTCTTTTTTATTTAGCGATACTACAAGCTCTGGAGATTTATCGTAGATCATCAAGTTATGCCTGTTAAGCAAACTTGATTTCGACATACCTTCCGCATAGGTTAGCCCCATATTTCCTGCTCCAATTACTAATACTTTCATTTTATATTTTTTGGTTTATTAAAACTTCAATTGGTTTTTTACCAATTAAACATTCAGCCTATATTGTACAAAGACTGTGCAAGCGGCCAGAAATGCTGCAAAAGTTTTATTTTGGAAGGTTTTATTGCTTTTTTAAAGCGAATTTTGATTCGAAGATAATTTTGGAAATAAATTTAATGCTACCTAAAATGAAGGAAAGAGTATCTCTGTTAAGGTTTATTATAAGTAGGATAGAAGCCGATTGGTTTTATTTGAAATTTTCAAAAATTTATTATTCTATAATTTATTTATAGGAATAATAATCCCCAAATGGGACGGTATGACTGGTAACTGCAAATTTGGCAGACCTTATAAAATTAATCTTCTTGAGGTTTTATTTTTCTGAAATGTGGAGTAATAAAATTGTAGATCTCTAATTTCAATTCCTGAAATTTACTGATAAAATGTTGTACTCGCTCTTCTAATTTTTTGTGTTCAGAATGATAGAACATATCACAACTTATATCTTCACATTCTCGCATTCCATTAAGATCATTTTTATGATTATTAATAGTAACGTGTAGATCCATTTTTTCGGCTTTAAACTCTTCAAGTTCCATTACTTTTTCATGGAGGGTCTCGAAAAATTCCATAGTATTCTTTTCAAAAATATCTGATGATAAAAGTTGCCTTAAAAATATGATCTCGTCTGTACTTACATGCAGCCATTTATCCCATAAAAAAGTATCTTCCTGAAGTTGCTCAACAGTTTTTTCGCTTTCGGAGTCTGGATTATAGGTGAGATTTTTCATGACATCCTTATTTAATGTTACCTATTAAATTTACAACCAAATACTGGATTTTTAATAAATAAGAACACTAATTCCTTTGATGTTTTTCCTATAAATTATGCAGCAAAATCAGCTCTATTGAAGAAGTCTTTTTTGCTTTTGATGTTTAAGAGCTTCAGAAACCGTCTTAAAGATATCTTTTTTCAACCTGTTGTAGTTTCTTGAAAATTTATAGAATTCGGTTAATAAATGTCTATGCTCTTCTTTGTATTTTTTTTCTTTTTCAATTTCATCTTTTCCATCTATCATTACTTCAAGTTCGTTCATGTGATTTTGAATGTCTTTATAAAGCTTCTCTGCAGTTTTTGTAGAACTCGATAACTGGTCTATTAAAACGGTAACTTTATCTATAAGATGAGACTCAATAATAGGCATGGTATATTCTTTAAGCATGTCTTCAAAAAAGGAATGCTCATCTTTTATAAAATTTAATTCTGAAATCCATTCTACAGAAGAAAAGTGCATTTCTTCTGGACTTTTCCATTCCAGATATCTAAAATTACTTGGATTATTTTTCATGATCTGTGATTTTTTAGGTGAAGAAAACCTTTAATTTCCTTGTTTTTGAATGAGCTTATCTGCCGTATAACTAAAGATCTCTGATTTAAGTTTGATTGTATTCTTTCATATAATCTAATAGCTTAGTTTCTATCATTCTTCTGTTCATTTAGAAGAAAGTCTTCAAAAGTAGATTCATCTATCTCATCCCATTCATCTAAAACAGACTGATGTTTATTTGCTAAAGCCGTAAGATTTTCTTGCTCGCTATTAAGTTTTTTAATTCGCATTTGAAAATCTTCGAATTTTGATAAAAGTTCTGGCGTGATCTTAAATATAGGAGAAGAAATATAAGTTTCTAAAAAGGAGAGTTCCTTTTTAGAGGCTATCAAAGATTCCTGCCATATACTTACCAAAACCATTAATTGTTTACGGTTTCTCTTAAAATGAAAATAGGAAGAGTTAATAAATGGTCATCTTTTGTTATTTTAAAATTCACTCTAATTTACAAATAGGCGCTGTGCTTTAAAATGATAAATATCAGTCCTTTAATTTTTGATTTTCTAAACTTGTAGTATTAGTTCTTCTTGTAGAAAGGGGATATAAACTGGCCAATGAAGCGTATCTTTAATTTTTAATCGAAGTGCATCCATAGCTAATCTTTCTCCATGTATCAAAAAGGTTTTTTCTGGAATATTTTTAATTCCGCTTACCCATTCTAAAAGCTCTCCTTGATCTGCATGGGCAGAAAGACTGGAAATATTCTTTATACTAGCTTTTACTTCGCAATATTTACCAAAGATCTTAAGTTCTTTTCCGCCTTCTTGTAAGGTTCTCCCTCTTGTGCCTTCCGCTTGAAATCCAACCAGGATCACAATGGTCTCTGGTTTAGAAATTAAATATCTTAAATAGGTAAGAACTCTTCCTCCCGTTACCATCCCGCTGCCAGCTATCACTATTTTGGGTCTGGGATTATCTAAGGTTTTCCAGGTGTCTTTATAAGAGGTAATTATTTCAAAATGATTTTTCATCATATGTAATTCCTCTGGGGCAATTTTGTGCCAGGAAGTAAACCTCTCAAATGCATCAAACACCTCATTTCCCATAGGGCTATCTATAAATATAGGAATATTGGGGAGTCTTATTTTTTTGATATAATTTCCAGAAAATATACATAAGAGTTTGCAACCTTTCTACTGCAAAACTTGGTATGATCAAGTTGCCCTTGTTTTCCATGACCTGTTTTACAGAAGTAATTAAGATATCATCAACATCTTCTTTTGGATGTAATCTATCTCCATAAGTGCTTTCAAGAAAAAGATAATCTGCCCATTCAGGTTTTTGAGGAGTTTCTAATAACTTGTCTTCTTTTCTACCTACATCTCCAGAAAATACAAACTGTTTTTCTCCTATTTTAAGTTCTATAAAAGTTGAGCCGATAATATGTCCATTTTTTCTAAATCTATATTTGATGTTTGGAGAAACCTCAATCCAGGTATCAATTTCAGTTACCTGAAATAGTTTGATGGTTTCTTCAGCATCTTTTGAAGTATAGAATGCTAGCGCAGGTTCATGAATAGTAGTGCCTTCTTCATTTGCTTTTTCAGCATTTTCCTCCTGAATTTTGGCGCTATCTCTTAAAATAATGGAGGCAATGGTTAAAGTAGGAGCAGAGCCAATTATTGGTCCTTTAAAGCCCTGAAGCATTAATTTTGGGAGATATCCAGTATGATCCAGATGGCCATGTGTGAGTAAGATCATATCAATTTTATCCGGAGAAAAAGGAAAGGTCTCCCAGTTCAGCAATCTAAGTTCTTTTAACCCCTGAAACATTCCGCAGTCTATAAGAATATTCATTTCTGAAGTTTCCAGAAGAAATTTAGATCCGGTTACGGTTTGGGAAGCTCCCAAAAAATGGACTTTAACAGATGATATCATGGGTGCTAATTATTTATAAAAAAGCAAAGTTTATCCATTTCCTGAAGGATCTTTTTCCTTCTAGTCTCAGAAATTCCTAAATGATCCAGATAAAATTTATCATTTAGAAGTTCTTTGCACAACACTACATCTCTACTTAATAAAAATTGTTTTTCTCTATTAGTTAAGAGATTGGAAACCGTAATTGGGTAGAGTCCGGTTTTATCTATTCTGTCTTTAATACCATTTCCTTTAGGAAGATCCCAACTTAATAAATTCATGTTGCAACATTTGCCATACGCAAGTGCATCTGCCGTAAACCTTGTATTTGTAACCACCCATCCCTGAGAAAATTGATGTTTTTGTTCCTCTTTATTCTGATTGTAGTTTCTAAGATCTCGAAACCTTGAATCTACATACATGGGAATCTTAACATCACAATTTCGGCCCTGTTCTCCATGAAATTTACATTCCATATAGAGGGTTTCTTCGCCTTTTTGTGCTATTACATCTATTTCATGTTTAACACATAATCCCTGTAGAACTTTTCCCACTTCTACCTCGTAACCGCTATATTTTAATATAGCTGCAACAAATCTTTCAAATGGAAATCCAGTTGGGCCAAGTTCATAAATAGCTTTTTTAAGCTTGTATTTAGAAGCTAATACGCTACTTTCAGATTTTAGTAATTTAAATGCTCTGTTATAGATCTCTTTAGTAGTAATACCTTCATATAATTCTTCTTCTAATAGTAAGAGTATTTCATTAATAACTTTATCATTTGCACCCGCTCTCTTCAGAGAATTTTTAACTCTTTCTGAAGAAAAAAGAGCTCTGTCTCCAGATGCTTTAATGATATGAAGATTAGTGAAATCCATAGGATTTTAATTAAAAGTATGAATTAAATATGCTAGATATTACTTACGATGATGCATTACTAATAGCGGCACTTGCGGCTTAAATCCTATTTCATGAACAAGAGTTCTTGAGAATATAGAGTTTAGAAAGTTCTGTTTTTTGTTGATCAGGGCCAGCATGTCAGACCCTCGACTCTCAATAAATGAGTGAATACCAGCCACCACTTTTATATCTGTTAAAGTGTGAAAAGTATGAACCACGTTCTTTAAATATTCTTGTAATTCTTTTTTATTGTACTCTTGATCTTTTGTTAGATTTCCATTTTTCTGAATATAAAGAACTCTAATAGCTGCATTTAATTTAGTGGCAACATCCAGTAATTCCTGCAGTTCATGTGGTTCTACTGCAGATTTGAAGGTAGTAGCAAACACGATTTCTTTTCGAGAATTCTCTTTTAATTTTATAGTTTGTGGAACTACAATAATTGGACAATCCCTAAGTTTTTCCATTACATTTATAGCATTGCTTCCGTAAAGGAAATTCTCCGGATTATTCTGGCCCCGAGTTCCCATTACCAATAAATCTATATGCTTGTTCTTTATAGTAGTTCTTACAGCTTCCAGAACACTATTGTAAGTAGAAACCATCTCAAATTTATGCTTAGAATTATCAGATCTAATGGATATGCCATCTATTAATTGTTCTAAACCTTTTTCTGATTCTTCTCTAGCTTGCTCGTAAGCAGGCTGTCCTGGTTCCGGTTCTATTAAACTATCTGTGGTAAAATGATAGAGCTGAAAAGCGTTTAATATATAGAAAGTGCACTCATCATCTTTAAATAATGTGGTGGCATAGATTAACGCATTCCATGCGTTCTTAGAGAAATCTGTGGGTATTAATATTTTCTTTTTCATCTTAGTATGAATTAAGGTATAAAGCTACTGTCTTACAAGTTTTCAAAAAATGATAACCATCAGTTTAGAGCTGTTGATTCTATTTCTTGATTAAATTTTTTTCTGAAGTACTAAAACTGGTATTAAAGAGTATTTTCCTACATCTCGATAAAGTTGATTAAAGAGCAATTTTTGAAAAAAACTATGTTTTTTATTGATAAATGCAATCATATCGCTCCCTCTGCTTTCTGTAAAACAATAAATACCAATAGGAATGGTTACGTGTGCCAGAGAATGAAAGCTGTGTGGCACTTCCATTAGATGAGTGTCTAACAAGGTTTTGTTGTCTTTTTGAAGCTTGCTCAATCCATCTCCCTCATCTATGTGCAAAACCCGAATGGCAGCACTGGTTTCTTTTGCCATTTTTATAAGATAAAGAAGATCGGTTTTTTCTTGTGAGATCTTGTACCCATTCACCAAAACAATCTCCTTAAGTCCTCTAAATGAAACATGAGATGGAATTGCCAGAATAGGACAATCTTTTATTTGCTCCATCATTGCTATTGTATTGCTTCCGTACAGAGTCTCATAAGATCCTGTGACTCCTTGAGTTCCAATAATTATACATTCATAATTATTAGAATTTATTTCTGTGCTAATGGCTTGTATTAAACTGTTATTTTCTGAAACCGTATCAAAAACATGTAGGGAATTAGGATACGTTTTTTGTATAACTTCTATTAATCTTTTTAGATCATGATTGGTTAGTTCTTTAGCTTTCTGCAAAGTCTCTTCGGCAGGAATAGGTGTGAGCTTGGTTGAGTTATGATAATCATTTACGCTATAGGCATGCAAAAAAGTGAATTTACATGCTTCATGCTTATAGAGCGTAGTGGCATAAAGAATAGCATTCCATGCATTTTCAGAAAAATCTGTAGGAAGTAGAATGTTTTTCATGATTAAGATTTATATTTTCCTGAAGGAATTACCAAAAACGGTGTCTTTACATGAAATCCTATTTCATTTATTACGGGTCTAAAAAGTAAATTTTCGAAAAAGGAATGTCTGTTATTAATCATTGCCAGAAAATCTACGTCATTTTCTGCTTGAAAATTATAGATAGCCTGTGGCACACTCTTTTTATCTACATTGTGAAATTTATGGTTAAAATGTTTGAATTGATGTATCAATTCTTTTTTGCTGTGTTCCTGCTCTGCTTTTAAATAAGTTCCGAAGAAAATGTGAAGAATATGAATTACGGAGTTATAATTTTTAGCTATTAGTTTTATCAATTTAAACTGCTTATCGGTATAATCTATATCATAATCTGTTGGAAAGAGAATATTCTTAACGGGTTTAAACTTATAATTTGAAGGAATGGCTAGAAGCGAGCAATTAACCCGTTTAATAGCATGCACGGTATTAGATCCAAATAAGATCTGGTCTGCACCGGTGGCTCCTTTGGTTCCCATAACAATAAGATCTATATCTTTTTCTTTAACCTGTTCTCTTAACTCATCTGTTAAAAGATTAAATGCTGAAATTTTCTCTATACTATGTTTTGGGTTGGCATATTCTCTTAACAATCGTTTCTCGATCTTAGCTAAACCTTTTTGAGAATTTATTTTATAGATCTCATCTAAACTTATGTGGCTGGGACTATAAAGAATATATTCTGTATCATATAAAATTGGGGTATATGTATTTAAAAGGTAGAAAGTACATTCTTCATCTTTAAAAAGATTGATAGCATAATCTATAGCATTCCATGCATTTTCAGAAAAATCTGTGGGAAGAAGAATATTTTTCATAATCTTTAATTTAAAAGCTAATTAAAATTAAAGACTGCTTCAGATTTTTACTATGACAATTATCAGTTATTAGCTGTTTACAGAATGGCTCTGTAGTAATTTTGAAATACTAAAAACGGTATTTTTGGATGTAAACCAATTTTATCTACAGTAGATTCCTGAATGATATTTTCTAAATAGGTATGTCTGGATCTAACCATAACTAACATATCTATTTTCATAGAATCTATGTGGTCTAAAATAACTTTTGTCTTTTCTCCTTCCGGAACTCGATGAAAATTAAAAATATCATCTGCAAATTCTTCTTTTAAGAACATCTGATTGTCTTTTTGTCTATAAGACTTGATTGGAAAATTGGAGATATAAAGCATATGAATTTCAGAACGGTACGATCTTGCCAGGTCTGCCAAAAGTTTTAATTCTCTTCTTTGATAAGGAATTAAAAAATTAGTGGGAAACAAGATTTGTTTTGGAGTTTTATAATTATAATCCTCTGGTATACATAATACCGGAGATTGTACATATTTTATAACCTGAATGGTATTGGTTCCAAAAGTAAGCTGCCTATCATTAGTCTTACCACGTGTTCCCATTACTGCCAGATCTATATTCTCCTGGTTTATAATTTCATTGGCTTCATCTACCAAAGCTCCAAAGGCAGCGATGGTAGTAAAACTGTGTTTTGGGTTGGGAGATAATTCTTTGATCTTATTTAGGATCATGTCTAACTGAGATCTAGAAATTCTTTCTGCAGCTGTTTTTAATTCTTCAAAGATCTCTTCAGAAACCAGGGTTCCATTGTTATAAACCTCATCTGCATACGCGTGAAGCAGTATAAATTCACTCTTTTCATATTTAAATAGTTCTACAGCATATTTTAATGCATTAAAAGCATTTTCAGAAAAGTCGGTTGGAAGAAGGATTTTTCTCATGATGATATCTTTGATCTTCAAAATTAAATCGCTAAGGTTGCTTAAAACTATGATTATTATCAGTTTAGAGCATTCAATAATTAAAAAAATATGTATAAAAAAATGCCCAATAACAGGAGGTTTATCGGGCATACTAAGGGAATAAGCCAATATAATTAAGATCAAGAAATCTTAATTTGTTTTACAGGCGTAGCTTTCTTGTTTTCCATTTTAGGGATAACAAGTTTTAAAATACCATCTTTATAATTGGCTTTAAATTCTTTAGTGACATCTGCAGATTCTGGTAAACTCATAGATCTTGAAAAAGTGGTATAACTAAACTCTTTTCTCATATATCCTTCTTTCTCTTCTTCCATTTTATTTTCTTTTTCAGCAGAGATGGTAAGAATTCCGTCATCCAGAGTAATATCAAAATCTTGCTTATCTAATCCGGGAGCGGCCAATTCTACTTCATATTTATCTTTTAGGTCTTTTACGTTTAGCGCAGGCTGCATATTCACATCATCTCCAAAATCTCCATTAAAGAACCTGTTCAGATTAAATAAATTGTTTCTAGAATTAAGAAGTTCTGAAAAGAATGGATCTTGGGCTAATAAGTTGCTGCCATATCTGGAAGCACTACTTGGTTTTGATTTAACTAATGACATAATTTTAAGTTTTTAATGTTTATGACACTAAGTTATTTCAATAAATTATGCTGTAAAATGATATAAATCAGCTATTTAATTTTTAACAGTTGAAGAGTATTTAAAACAGAAACAGGAAGCAAAAACTTCCTGTTTCTTAGAAAATATCAAGTTTGCTAATCAACTCTTCGTTAATACCAGTGATTTTACACAATGGTAAAATATGCGTATCTGGTTGTTAAAACATCTTTGATATCTTCTTAACCTGATCTCTAACTCCAATAATGTACTCAGAGATCAAGATTTTTATATGTTGTAGAAACTCAAAGTAAAACTTTGGTTTCTTTTATAACGCTAATTTAAGTTGAGGAAGTTTCGATTTTTATGATATATATCAGTAAAAATAAGTTTTAACAGTTTTTGCTATCTCTATTTTATGCTCTGCAATTTATCATAGTTCAATATTTTAATATTTCTTCCGTCAATATCAATTAGTCTTTCTTTTTTAAGCAAAGACAAGCTTCTAATTAAGCTTTCAGTAGAAATTCCAGCCACATTAGCCAGATCATTTCTGCAGATATTTATAAATTGTTTTTTATCATCTTGAGTTTTTTCAGCAAATTGAAGAATGGTGTTGGAAGTTTTTTTTAAAACAGATCCATAAGCCATTTCTAAAAGATGATTTTTTAATACCGAAAGATTATCAGAAAGTAATTGCGCGAGTTCTAAAGTTAAATTTGAATTTCGAGAAAGTATCTCATAAAATCTTAAATTAGAAATTCTCAATAATATAGTAGAATTTAAACATGTGGCGGTTTCTGGATAAGTAGAAATCTCTTTGAAGGAATAGAAACCAAAGAATTCTCCAACTTTATATAATCCAGTAATGAGTTCTTTTCCAAACTCATCCATTCTATGAATTTTTATGAGTCCTTTCTCCACCAGATAAACGTAGTTAGCATGCTTTTGCTCTTTATAAACAACTTTGTGTTTCTCAAGTTTTAAAATCTCCCCATTTTCTTTAAAATACATCAAGAGACTATTAAGTGTAGTAATTCTAAGCTGAGAATCTAAATTTAAATTATTTGGTGTAGGTAAATCAATTTTAAAACTTTCATACTTAGAAAGTCTACTTTTAATTGCATCAAGAAGATCTTCTTCCGTAAATGGTTTTGTAATATAATCATCTGCTCCAATGTTCATTCCTTTTCTTATATCCTTAATTTCAGATTTTGAAGATATAAAGATGATGGGGATAAATCTTGTAGTACTATCTTTTTTAAGCACATCAAAAACCTGGTATCCGTTGAGTCCAGGCATCAAGATATCGCATAAGATTAAATCTGGAATAAATAATTTAGCTGCTTCAATCCCTCTATATCCGTTTGAGGAAGTAATGACTTTGTAGTCTGAAAGTTCTAAAAGTTCTTTCGTATTAGAACGTAAGACGTCATCATCTTCAATTATCAATATCTTTTTATACCCCCTCATAACAAGACAAATTATTTGTGTAGTCTTACCCAATTAAAAATTCAAAATATTAAAATGTAGGGATAATAGGGAGAATCATTTTCTGCTAATTGGGGCACTAAATTCTAATTGTTTTGGGTACGAATAGAATTAAATTTCCACTTACTCATCGTCATTTATTAGCAGTTTAATGACTTAAATAAGGCTTTTGTAATAACTTAAAATTAAAGTGTTAACTTGCTTTTAAATAGACATTTAAAGTAATTAATTATTAGAATTAAACCTATTTTTTACTCTTAATATTCTATATAAATCTGATATTTATCATTTAATAAAGAATAATAATTATATAATTTTATAGCGATATGAGATTTTGATTAAATTCTTATGTCTTAAGTACCAATAAAAATCCCTCGAAAAGATTGAAATTATGGAACATACAGTATGTCAAAGTTGCGGATTTATTTTGATGGAGGAGAGTAAAGGGACAAATAGAGATCAGACTGTAAATGATGATTATTGTATACATTGTTATCAGAATGGAGAATTTACAGATCATTCTTTAGACGTTCATAAGTTGGAAGTGCGATTAAAGGATATGGCTAAAGTTCATAATGAAATTACCATTGAAGAGGCTGAACATATAATTAATATTCTGCCTCGATTAAAAAGGTGGAAAATGGATTTTATGTAATTAATAAACCTGTTTTATACTACCCGCTTAATTTTTAATAATATGAGCGAAAACCCGTATAGTTTTAAAGGACTTAGTAAAGAAGAAGTTCTAAACTCTAGAAAAATTCATGGTAAAAATTCTATAAACAATGCTCAAGGCAGTAGGTTTTGGGAAGTTTCTAAAGAAATTTTCTTAGAACCAATGTTTTTGATCTTACTCGCCACCTCTACTATCTATTTTATTTTAGGAGAGCTTACAGAAGGCATTTTTCTATTATGCGCAATCATCCTGATATCTACTATTTCTTTTTATCAAAGTGCCCGAAGTAGAAAGGCTTTAGAGGCTTTAAAAGCATACACTCAAACGCTTAGTACAGTAATTAGAAATAATGAAGTAATTAAAGTTAAATCTGATGAAATAGTTATAGATGATTTGGTGATAGCCTCGGAAGGAGAATTAATTACTGCAGATGGAATTGTGCTTCAGTTAAATGATTTCTCTGTAAATGAATCTATATTAACAGGAGAAGCCTTCAGCATTCTAAAAGATCCAGATAATGTCGAAAACAATAGGGTTTATAGCGGTACTTCTGTAGTATCTGGGCAATGTGTTTTTAAGGTCGATAAAATTGGAGCCAATACTAAATTAGGAGAAATAGATACTTCCCTTAGCAAGATAAAAAAGGTAAAATCTCCTCTGCAGGAACAGATCTCCTTGTTCGTTAAAAAAATGGCAATTGCCGGAATAGTTGTATTTCTTATTATTTGGGGAATTAGCTTTAGAAGTTCAGGAGATGTACTAGATAGTCTTTTAAAAGGCTTAACTCTTGCCATGTCTATACTTCCCGAAGAAATTCCCGTAGCGTTTGCAACTTTTATGGCTTTGGGGGCTTATAGATTGATGAAACTAGGAATTGTAGTTAAGCAAACTCAAACCATAGAAACGCTAGGTTCTGTAACCGTTTTATGTACAGATAAAACCGGAACCATTACAGAAAACAGGATGGAACTCAGCAAAATTTATGTATTTAAAACCGATAAAGTTTCTGATGCTAATAGCTGGAATGATTCTGAAGACTTTGAGTTAATAGAAACTGGAATGTGGGCAAGTGAAAGTGTTCCTTTTGATCCTATGGAAAAATCGCTGCATCAGGTATATGAAAGCGTGATGAATATAGATGAGCGACCCAATTTTAATATGATCCATGAATATCCGCTAGGGGGAAGACCTCCTATGATGACGCATATTTTTCAGAATAATAAAGGAAATAGAAAAATAGCGGTTAAAGGATCTTTAGAAGCGGTTTTAGAACATTCGGCATTATCTCCTTCAGAAAAAGAAAAAATTGAAGCTGTAGCCGCTCAATTTGCTTCCAACGGGTTGCGAGTATTAGGCGTTGGACTATCTCATTATGATCAACCAGAATTTCCCGAGACCCAAGAAGAATTTGAGTTTAGATTCATTGGTTTATTAGGATTTTATGATCCTCCAAAGAAAAATATTACAGAAACTTTAGAAAAATTATACGCTGCAGGGATTAAGATTAAGATCTTAACTGGAGATAATGCTGTTACCACCACGGCAATTGCAAAAATTGTAAACTTTAGAAACAATCACCCCGCCATAACCGGTGAAGAATTGATGCAACTTTCAGCACCAGAATTTGAAAAGAAAGTGATGGAAACCAACATTTTCACAAGAATATTTCCGGAGGTAAAGTTAAAGATCATCAATACCCTTAAATCTCAAAATCAAATTGTGGGGATGACAGGAGATGGCGTAAATGATGCTCCCGCCTTAAAAGCCGCTCATATTGGAATTGCTATGGGAAAAAGAGGCTCTGATATTGCCAAAGAATCTTCATCGCTAATATTATCTGACGATGATTTTGGGAAAATGGTGGATGCTGTAGCCATGGGGCGAAAGATCTATTTAAACCTCAAAAAAGCAATTCAGTATATCATCTCTATACATATACCAATTATCTTAACGGTAGCATTACCTGTAATCCTGGGCTGGATCTATCCGGTTATCTTTACTCCCGTTCATGTTATTTTTTTAGAATTAATCATGGGCCCCACATGTTCTGTCATTTACGAAAATGAGCCATTAGAAAAGTTTAGTATGGAGCGAGCCCCAAGAAAAATGAAAGAAACATTTTTAAGATGGCGAGAACTTTCTGTAAGTATCATTCAGGGACTGGTGATTACTCTGGGTTGCTTATTCATCTATCAATATTCTGTAAAAAATTTGTATTCTGAAGAGGTTACAAGGGCAATGGTTTTTGGAACTCTTATAGTTGCTAATATTTTTCTAACCCTGGTAAATAGATCTTTTTATTATTCTTTCTGGACCACTCTTCACTATAAAAATAATCTCATTGCCGGGGTTGTAGGTTTAAGTTTCTTTTTACTGATAGTAATAATTTATCTCCCATGGGTTTCTGACCTGTTTAAACTAGAAGCTTTGAGTTTATTGCAGTTTTCTATACTCTTCTTGGTAGCGTTTTTAAGTGTTTTTTGGTTTGAGATCTTAAAATGGTTTTATAGAAGGAGCTTTAAAAAGCAAGCTGTTGTAAAATGATAAATATCATAGTTTCCAATTCGCTTAAAAGGTAATTTTAAACCAAACTAAACCTCTCAATCATGGACAATCTAGATAAACTTATGGCGGAAATTACAAACCTTACTTCAGAGTTAGAGACCTCATATCCCTGCATCTATAATTTTCTGGAAGAACAGGAGGTAACGCTTCCTACCTTTGAACATCCACATATGACGGAGAAAGTATTTAAACAATACCTGGAAGATTTAAAACAATTACTCTTCCACTATAAGCAAACTCATGCGCCAGAATAATAAGGTTCTAATTTCAGAGAAGAGTTTATAATGGTGGGGGTTGGGTGAAGCCCAGTTTGGATTTAATAATAGGCACTTCCCATTTAATCATTTCTTTTAGAAATTCATCGATCTTTTCTACCACCAATTTTTCTGTAATTTCTGTAGGCTGATACGTCCCTAACTCGATTAAATCATTCTCTGCAGGAATCATATTTTCCATGATTGGAAACAGAACAAATACATCAATATCGCCATTGTGAACTTGTGAGAAAACCAACGAGCCTCCTTGTAAGAACTGAAATGTTGGGATCTTATTAGTGGTTTCAATGAGCTCTGGCGGAAAAGAGTTGAAGGTGATGTTGATAGCTTCATTAGTATGTATCCAATTTAATATTTGCACCTTCCAACCAATATTATAAGTAGCCTCTGCCTCTTCCAGCACTTTTATAATCAGTTTCTTCAATATTTCGTTCCAGTAAATACGCTTATCCACCACAAGCTTAATAGAATTCTTGTATTCTGTTATGCGCTCTTCTAAATATTCAATTTTCATTGGATTAGCATTAATTTAATAGACTGTATTAAAGCTTAGTAGAGGGATATGAGTATTATTATCCATTTTCTTCACCAGATCTTTATGGATCATATTCTTAAATTCAGATTTGTTCTTTCGTTGCATCATTGCTACAATATCTGCATTGCTATCATTTATAAAAGTTTGTAGGGACTTAAAAGTATTATGGGAGAAAATGAGCTCAAAGTAAAAATTATCTAAAGAAACCTTCTCTGCTAATAAGGTTTGAAAACCTATTAGTCTTTCATGCTTCATGTGCTCTTCATAGGCATAGATATGTAAAACGATAATTTTAGATTTCTGAGGATCAAAGATCTTCACCAATTCTTTTAGATTATAAATATCGTCTTCTTCAAAATCGCTGGTGTAAACAATAATTTTAGGCTCTTTAAACTTACAGGAAGGAGGGATGGCCAAGATTGGAACAGGTGATGATTCTATCATCTTATTGGTAATGCTCCCAAACGTTAATGGCTTAAAGGTACTGCTGTCACGTGTTCCCATCACTAAAAATTGAAAGTTAAGATCTTTAATAAATGACAGGATTTTCTGAGCAATATTTTTACCATTAATTACGGTAGCGGTAATATCCAGATTTTCAAATTTGTCGTTTAAATTTAAACTACAAAATTCTTCTAATAATTGTTGATGATTATTTATAACAGATTCAGTGTTGGAAGAAGAATGGTAGTCTTCATCATTTTCTACATCACAAACGTAAAGTACCGTGAGCTCTGATTGTAGCATTCTGCTTAATTCAAACGCATATCTTAATGAAGCGGTAGATTTTTCTTTAAAATCTGTGGTGCAAATTATCTTTTTCATGATGAAGAATTTTAAAACTAAAAATAAACCGTTAGAACAGATATAATTCTGATAAATATCAATCTTCTAATTTTCGCTGTTCCCGCTCTTTTTTCCTTTCTAATTTTCTGAAGTAGCCTCTAAAAAAGAAATTATGTTTAAGCGCTTCCATATTCTCATCGAATTTTTTAGAAGCAGATTCAACATTCTTCAAAGTTTCTTGTAAATGATTTACCATCAAAGTATCTGAAATGATATGATTGATTGGTCCTTCACTTGTATTTAATTCTTCTGAAAACTTATTCAGGTTCAAAGAGATCTGCTTGATTTGAGCAGAAGATTCTTCTAAGTTAGCTATAAAAACATCAACTTTTTCTGCTGAAATAGTGTCGCTCAAAAATTTTCCTGCCACGCTATTTTGCATATCGATATCAGAAATGGTTCTGTTTAATTTATGAATTGTGGTTAAAGCAGCCTTGCTGGTTTTTTCAAAATTTGCAATACTATTTTTAAAATCTTTGGTTAACTCTTCATTTTTTAGCAAGGCACCAATGGTACCTTCTCCGTTATTTATAGCATTGGTAATTTTTAAGAGATCTGCAGTAAGTAAAGCAGCATTTTCATTGGTAGTATTAAGGGTAGTTAACATATCTGCCGTGGCAATCTTACTAATAGATTGTATGGTATCTCCAGATTTTAAATGACCTGAAAAATATTCCTCTCCTGGAATTATATTTACTATCATACTCCCCACCAACCCGTCTGAACTTATAGTTGCCTGGGCATTGGGTTTCACCATTTTTATGGCGCTTTCATCTATTATCATATCCACACAAATACTGGTGTCATTAATAATGGAAATAGCCTTTACAGTTCCCACATTAACTCCAGAAAATCGCACGTTATTGCCTATTTGAAGCCCATTTACATTTTTAAACACAGAACTAATGCGAGTAGTCTTACCAAACATGTTCTTCTCACTACCAATAAAATAAATAGCAAGAATAAATATGAGCAAGGCTACAGTCACAAATATTCCCAAAAGTAAATTCTGGTTATTTCCTTTTTTCATGATCGTTTATTTAAAAAATGCTTTGATCTTAGGATCTTCTTTTAATTGCAATTCTTGAAAAGTTCCTTCCGCATAATTAATACCATCTAACAACAAGATCATTCTGTTAGAAACTACTCGCGCACAATCCACATCGTGTGTGATTATAAGAGATGAGGTTTTATATTTTTTCTGAATATTACTCATTAGCTCAATGATCTCCTTCGCAGTTATTGGATCTAAGCCAGTTGTTGGCTCATCATATAAAATGATCTTTGGTTTTAAAATTAAGGCTCTTGCTAAAGCAATTCTTCTTTGCATCCCACCAGATAATTCTTCTGGCATTAAGTTGATAGCATCTGCCAAACCAACATTGCTTAGGGCTTCCAAAACTAATTCGTCTGTATTCTTCAATTCTTTTTTGTTTAAATGCCTTCTAAGCGGAAATTCAAGATTTTCTCTCACCGTCATAGAATCATAAAGCGCACTTCCCTGAAACAGGAATCCAATATTGGTTCTAAGAATATCCATGTCTTTTCGGTTAATACCCTCTATGTTTTTTCCCAGAATTTCAACACTACCTTCATCGGGATCTAAGAGCCCAACCATGCATTTAATAAGAACAGATTTCCCTGCTCCAGATTTTCCCATTAACACTAAATTCTCTCCTTCATATAATTTAAGATTGAAACCTCTAAGCACATGAAGCTCTCCAAAACTTTTATGCAGGTCTTTAATTTCAAGAACCGGATTAGAAGTGTCAAATTGAGTTGAATTCATTTTGTCTTAATAGAAAATATCAGATATAAAAACAGCTATAAAATCGATGATAAATAACAACATAGAAGTAAAAACCACAGCCGAATTTGATGCTCTTCCTACGCCTGCGGTTCCTTTTTTACTGTTATATCCTTTAAAACATCCTACCAACCCAATAGCAAATCCGAAGAAAAAGGATTTAAAGGTTGCAGGCAAAATATCGCTAAATTCCAAAGCCTCAAAAACCTGATTAAAATATAATTGAAAAGAAACATCTCCTTTAATATTCTCTATAATTGCAGAACCAATAAGAGCGATAAAATCGCCAATAAATATGAGCAATGGCAGCATAAGAGTGGCAGCCATAATTCTGGTAACCACTAGAAATTTAAACGGGTTGGTACCAGAAACTTCCATTGCATCTATTTGCTCTGTAACTCGCATAGAGCCCAGTTCTGCTCCAATTCCTGAACCTATTCTACCCGCACAAATCAGGGCGATGATCACCGGGCCAATTTCTCGTACAATAGAAATACTAATCATAGATGGCATCCAGGCCACAGCGCCAAACTCCATTAAAGTAGGGCGAGATTGAAGGGTAAACACTAAGCCAAGAATAAATCCTGTTACACTCACAAGAAGCAAAGACCTGTTCCCCATATTGTAACACTGCTTTAATAATTCTTTAATTTCAAACGGTGGGGTAATAGCTTCTCTAAAATATCTTCCGGCAAAAGAGGATAGGTTTCCAATTTCTATAAAAAAGGATTTTAGATTGTCCAGAAAAGAATAGGATGATTCCATACCATGTTCGCTATTCTCAAATTTAGAAAATGGACATCTTGATAAAAATGATATAAATCATCTTTATGATTATAAAGTCAAGTATATTAAGGGATTATGAGCTTATTTGAAGTGTTGTTTTAAAACCTATAATTAAAACCGAGTAGATATTTGCCTTTTTCGCCACTAAAACTTAATTCCATATGTTCCTGTTGATATGGAGTAGTAAATATTAAAGTACTTCCTATACCTACAACCGCGCCTGCAAGTATATCATAGCCATCGTGCTTTTGTGCATTAATACGGCTAAAAGCGGTAAAACCGGCTAGCACATAACCCGGAATGCTATATTTAAAACCATATCTTTTATGAATAAAAGATGCACTCTGAAAGGTAGTTGAGGTGTGACCAGACGGAAAGGCATTGTCTCCACCATTATATGGTCTTGGCTTATTAAGCGCAATTTTTAAGCCATAAGTAATAGCAGCATTGGCAGCAAATGCTTTGGCAAATTGCCAGGTTCCTTTTTTGTCTTTTAAAATTAA
This sequence comes from uncultured Flavobacteriaceae bacterium, assembly GCA_963816375.1. Classification (GTDB taxonomy): domain Bacteria; phylum Bacteroidota; class Bacteroidia; order Flavobacteriales; family Flavobacteriaceae; genus Gillisia. The sequence goes on along the minus strand of CAWFKK010000006.1, from coordinate 94,137 downwards.
GGTAGTTGCAAAGGTGGCAGCGGGTAAGGTATATAATATAACATCTCCTGCGGTTTTTATTGCCTTATTCTTTGGCTCTATTAACTGCGCGTTGGCATAATTTGAAGTTAGAAAAGTAAAACTTAGTAATAAAAATAAGATAGTTTGATGTAAGTACTTTTTCATAAGGATGCTAACTAATTTATTTTGAAAATAATAAAAAATTGCCTGAAAAGAGTTTGATTTCTGTTCAGACAATTAGGTAGGGATAGATTAGACTTCAAGTATAGTCATAAATTAATAAAATACTAATATCCAAATTTTAAGTGGCTATCTCCACTTTTATAAAACCATTATAAATAAAATGGGGGAATTTTTAAAAGAACGTTATTTTTCAAATCTAAAGAGTTTTAATAGAATGGAAGGTCTTTGAACTCCAAATAAATTTGATCTTATTCTTGTATAAGCGTTCTTCATAAATGCAGTTAATTTTTAAAACATCGAATGTAAGAAGAGAATCTAAAGGAATTTTAAAGTTGGTTAATAATGAACGATCCATTTGTCTATTTGCTTCTCATTCGGATAGTTTTTCAATAAATATTGTAATGAATCGGGGAGAGGAGAACGCGCTCTTTCAATTAATACATTATTATCTTCTTGCATGAGATCTTCAAAATGTTGAAGGTCTTCCTGAAGATTTAGATCTATAAAATCTTCTTTATAATCATTTCCTTCTTCAAATTGAATTTCTCTTTTTGTTGGAAAACTTTGATTATGAACTGTAACTACGTCTTCATCTAAATAGAATGCGGCCGAAGGCAATAGGTAATCATATACAATTAATCTATTAAGATCTTTTCCTTTTTTCTGTTTTACAAAGCCAATAAGAGCTTTAACAGAGTTGACCTGGTAAGGATTATTAGCACTAAATAAAGTATGGGTAAGAATTAAACAAAGAATAAAGGAAACCCCCAGGTAAAGTAATTTTTGATGGCTTTCAAATCTGGTATATTTTATAAAATAAATTAAAGTAGCAGCAATTAAAAGTATTAAAGGAATGGTATATACTAGCTTCATAGTAACATTCGATATAAAATTTGCTGCTATCAAGCCAATTATTAAGAGCCCTAACAAAAACTGATAAACTTTTATAAACCAGGACAACTTAACATCTGAGAGTTGATAAATAAGATAACCTCCCAACATTGCCAAAAAGGGATAAATGGGTAGGATATATAGAATTAATTTGGAAGAGAAGGCAGAGAAAATTATAAATAATAGTAAACTAACTAAAGCCACAATTTTAATGATATTATTCTCTTTAGCCAGTTGTTTATATTTTCTGAAGTAACCCGCAAATAGAAAAAATACCCAGGGTAAACCTAGCAGCGGTCCAAATAAAAAGTAGTACCAAAAAGGTTTACTTCTATGAAACTTCTCAGCATTTGTTGCACGCTCCACAATCTGTTTTTGAACAAAATATTCCCATAATTTCGGGTTATCTATAATAATGGCTATAAACCAGGATGCAGAAATCAATAGAAAAAGTAGTATACCCAGAAGATCATGAATGGAGAGTTTAAGTCTTTCTTTTCTAACCACGTGATAGCATCCTACAAAAAGTAAGATTGGTAAAATTGTCACCGGTCCTTTGGTTAGAAATGCAAGCCCCAAGACAGCATAGAACGCATATAACCAGATTCTGGATTGAGAAGCTCTATTTTGAAGCCATAAATAAATGCTCCACAATATAAATGTAGTTAGGTAGGCATCTGTAGTAAGATTTCGAGCAGCGATAATAGCTATGGGAAAGCTGAAATAAATTAATGCTCCAGCAATTGCTATTTTTTCTTCTTTAAATAGAATTCTACCTATTCTAAAGACTAAATAGATTTGTAATAGTAAAGCCACGCCTAAAAAAAAACGTGCCCCAAATTCATTAATTCCAAAGATTTGATAACCTAACGAGGTAATGTAATAAGTAATTGGAGGTTTATGGTAATGATCTATGCCTAAGAGATTAGGTCTTAAATAATCTCCGGTTTTAACCATTTCTCTGCTTATTTCAGCATATCGAGCTTCGCTACTTTCACTTAGACCAAAACTTCCCAATCCCAGATTAAAAACAATAAAAATAAGTAGTAAGATCTTATAAAAAGTAGCCTTCATGAACAGATTTTAATTCGGTAAACATAGAGGTGAAATCTTAGTAAAATTTAAAGATAATCACCTAGCTGATAATTTTAGAAACCCAAAGTTAGAACAATTTAACTTTTACAAAGATCATTGACTCTAACTTTCTAAAGATGAAATTTAAATAATAATTTTCTAGTCTAATTTATAAAGGTTCAATATCATAGGAATTAAAATTAAATATTTACCTACTTCTTAGAATTATCGTACATTTTCTATTAATTTCGTTATTCTTAGTGTTTTCTTGGCTTTTAATATTAAATAGAGAACACTATTTCTATTTAAAGATCTTAATTTAAATTTCCTAGTTCATTATTTATGGCTAAAAAATTAAATCAGTTAGAGGCCACCGCAATTTGTGGTAATGATATAAGTTCATCTTGTTTATATGTGTCCGCCCTGGCTATTTTCTATGCAGGGCAATATGCGTGGATCTCTTTATTGATGGTTGCAGGAGTTCTTTTTCTTTTCCGAAGAATTTATGGCGAAGTGGTTGGTGCTTTACCATTAAATGGTGGAGCGTATAATGCTTTACTGAATACTTCAAAAAAATCTACTGCTTCTTTAGCAGCAGCCCTTACCGTCTTATCTTATATGGCTACCGCCGTAATTTCGGCCAGTGAAGCCGTTAAATATGCCTACAGTATTTGGGATGCCATTCCTGTGCTTCCTACCACTATTGTATTGTTGCTCATATTTATGGGGCTTGTAATTTTGGGAATAGGCGAATCTTCTAAAGTGGCTATCGCTATTTTCTTATTTCATTTGATTTCATTAACGCTATTATGCGGATTTTGTTTATTCTATTTCTTTACGCATGATTTTGATGTATTAATGGCCAATTTTAAAATGCCTGTACATGGCAGTGTTGGGATGGCGCTATTCTTTGGATTTTCTGCCGCTATGCTTGGTATTAGTGGATTTGAAAGTTCTGCTAACTATGTTGAAGAGCAAAAAGAAGGAGTTTTTCCAAAGACTCTTAGAAACATGTGGATTGTAGTAAGTGTCTTTAATCCACTTATTGCGTTTCTGGCACTTGCCTTAATTCCTATGGATGTGGTGGGAGCAAACCAGGAAGCTTTATTATCATTTTTAGGTAATATCTCCGGAGGAAATTGGTTGTCCTTATTAGTAGGTATAGATGCAGCTTTGGTGTTAAGTGGTGCTGTTCTTACATCGTTTGTGGGAGTAGGAGGTTTGATGGAACGTATGGCTTTAGACAGGATTTTACCTAACTATCTGCTTAAAAAGAACAAACGTAAAAGCCCTTATTTAATCTTTATTCTATTCTTTATACTTTGTACCTCAATTCTCTTTGTTACCGGTGGGGATCTTGCAAAATTGGCAGGAGTTTATACAATTGCATTCTTATCTGTAATGGTGCTGTTTGGAATTGGTAACTTATTATTAAAAGTGAACCGAAAGCAATTGCCAAGACCAGAGAGATCTACCTGGTTAGCCCTAATAGTAGCTATTCTAGCTGTGTTAGCGGCTATAATTGGAAATATAGTTCTTAACCCCGGCTATCTTTTAATTTTCTTTCAATACCTAATTCCCACCTTATTGGTAGTTTTCTTTATGCTTTATAGAAACTATATATTAAGAGCTTTCTTAATGTTTATAGAAGCAGTCTTTCCTATAAATAATAAGCTGTTCAAAACTTTGCATAAAAGAACCAGATACAAACTGGCAGAAATTAGAGGACAGGAATTCGTGTTCTTCACCAACCATGATAATGTAGAAACCCTTAATAAGGTGATGCTTTATATGAGAAATAATGAACCTACTAGGAGGATTAAAATTGTATCGGTAACAGATAGCAGTACCTCTGTAGCAGAAAATCTAAAGGAAGATATCGAGGTGCTAGATAGAGCTTACCCTAATATCCGAATAGAATTTGTGGAGGAAAAGGGTGTTTTTGGTCCAGAAAAGATCAAAGAACTATCTCAACGTTGGGAAATTCCTATCAACTTTATGTTTATAGGGGCTCCCGGAGAAAACTTCCCTTATAGAGTACAACAGTTAGGGGAAGTAAGAGTAATTATATAATTCCTCGATTCACTTTTTTCTAAAAAATCACGCTCTTAGATATGTTTTTGAATCTCCTGTGGTGCTACTTAATGAAAATAATTTTGACATTGCAGCAAAATCAAGGGTTTAAGGCCTAAAAAAAAATTTGTAACATTGATTTTTGTATTATAAAATCATATACATTTGGCTTACTAAATCAAATAATAATACATTAAAATGAAAAAATCTTTTTTGACTCTTGCAGCTATCGCATTAGTTTTAAGTTTTACTTCTTGTAAAGAAGATTCAGCTGAAAAAACTGAAGAAGTTGAGGTTATTGAAACTGAAACTCCTGCTGAAGTAATGGAAACTCCTGCTGAAGAAGTAGTAGATACCATGAGCAGCGATGAGACTACTCAAGTTGAAGAAAATACAACTGAAACTTCTGTAAACTAATTCAGAATTTTCTTGATATTTTTAATGAGGCTTCCTTTAAGGAAGCCTTTTTTTATGCAGTATTTTCAGAATAAAGATCTAGAAAGGATATCCTATGGCAAGATTAAAAACCAGGTTGTCTTGTCGCCATTGAGAATTTCCAAAATCCACCTGATCTAATACCCATCTATTTCCTTTTTCTAAATAAGGAACTCTTATAGGAAATGCAAGATCTGTTCTTAGATACCAGAAATTGCAGATCGAATCTTAATCCAACTCCGGTTCCAACAGCCATCTCACTTAAAAAATCTCCAGAAATCTGTGCCCCGGGTTTCTCATCATCTTTATTTAATAACCAGATATTTCCGGCATCAATAAATACCGCGCCTTCTACAATGCTGAAGAGATCGGCTCTTAACTCGGTATTCAATTCTAATTTAAGATCTCCAGATTGGTCTGGAAGAAAAGTATTATCGTCTACTTCTAAATTATAAGACCCGGGACCCAATGTTCGGGCTCTAAAAGCACGTATACTGTTTGTTCCTCCCACAAAGAATTGTTTTATAAATGGTAACTGGGTGGAGTTACCATAAGGAAGTCCGGCCCCGACTATTATTCTACTCGCCAATTCTTTTCCAGGACCTAATTTTAGATAATGTCTAAATTCATTTTCAAGTTTTATGTACTGGCTAAACGGAACACCTAATAATTCTTTTTGATTTCCATCTTTAGCATTTGCACCCGTTACTAACCCAACAATATTACCGGAAAGATCTGCAGAACCTTGATAAAAGATCGTGTTGGTTTTAGCCGTCTCCATGGTATTGGTGTACGTATATTTGTAGGTAGGACCAAAAATCAATTGTTTTTCTATTACTCTTCCTAAAGAGGGATTTTTCGCTATTTGTTCTTTGTAAAGATCTGTAACGTTAAAAGGTCTTACATAGGTAATTTCAGAAATATTTAATTCATGCTCTTTACGAATATTTTCTTTCCATTGATAACCAAAAGAAGTCTTAAACGATTCTAATGAATATAGCTGAGATCTCGCCTGGAAATCGAAGCTTAAGCTTGCCCTGGTCTTTGGCACAAATGCACTGTTGGATTTAATATTGAAAGGAGAAATTAATTGAGGCCAAACCAATGAAGCCTCTCCCCCAAATCTATATATATTAAAACCCTTATTTTTAGCCGAATATTGCGCTTCATATCCCGCAGAACCTGAAATAGTCAACAATTCTGCTCCTCTTAAAGCGTTCCTGTTTCTCCAACTTAAGGTAACATCGGTTCCTAAATAATTGGCAGAATTGGTCTTTCCTGTTACCTCTAATCGAATAGATTTTTTAGCTAAGGGTGTTAGATAATAATAGGCGTCCAAAGCTCCATCTATAGAATCTGAGGGTTTGAATTGATTTTTTACAAACTTGAAATTTCCAAGATTAACCAGTCTATTCAAAGATTTATTATGATCTGTTCTGTTATATAATTCCCCTTTTTCAAATAATAAAGATCTTTTAAAAACCTGAGGTTTAAATTTATCCTCCGGATCTAAAATGGTGAGACCTTTATAATACGTAGCTTCAGAAGAATCTTCCGGCAAGGTGTCTTTAGAAATGGAATAATCTGGATAGACATAGATATTTCCTATTGTAAAAGTTCTTTGCGCCAAAATTGGAGTTTCATCTTTTACTTTCATTCTAATATCTACCTCATGTTTTCCGGCAGTACTATCTACTTGCGCCAATAAAAAGTCTGGATTAAAATAGAAATAGCCAATTTCTTTCAATTTAGCATCTATTCTTTCTCTTTCTGTCTTTATAACTTCCAGATCATAAGGATCTCCAGATTTAAGCAATGAATTTGGCTCTGTAGATTTTATATCTATAGTTAAGGGGATAGAATCATTTGGAAAATTCACAGAATCTATAATATATCTAGCACCTAAATTAATAGTGTATTCTGAAGTTGCCTTTTTTCCGCTCGAGGATGAATCGGCCTTGGTTTCTGCATTAAAAAAACCTTTGTTTTCAACATAATTTTCAAGGATCTTAGAGTTGTAATCCATGTCTACCTGACTAAAAAGTACAGGGGGTTCTCCCATTTTATTCTTTAACCAATATTTAAATCCTTTATTTTTTTTGGGTTCTCCGGCAATATTATAGAACCATAATTTAGGTCTTAAGCCCAGAATGCTGGTATTGGGTCTTGGCCTCACCATTCCTTCTAAGTTCTCTTCAAAATAAGCTTTAGACTTAGATGATAAACTATCTCCTTTTACTTTAACCGTAGCTCCGGTGTATAACAATTCTCCTTCAGCTAAATACTTGGTGTTACTGCATGCGCTTATGATTAGCGTTAATAATATGAGGAATATGAATTGATTTATTTTCATTTTTATAACTGACTATTTTTTGTCTTTTTTCCCTTGAAAGAGCTCTCTAAATTTATCATAATCCATGGTAATGATAAATGAAAGTCCGGTTTCTACTACCTGCCCTTGTACGGCAACTTCATATTGATTCTTTCTGTAAGCTCGCAATAAATATCTGCCATCCTTAGAAAGCATATAATCTATAGCCACATCTCCGGCAATATTTGTAGACTGTTGATTGGCACCTTGAGGTCCTTCCAGACCAAAACTGCTTCCAATGGTAACCTTTAATCTGTCGTTCAATAAATGTTTTAGATACTCCAACATTAAGATCGGTTCTGTTCTGGCGTTGCCCGGTTGTATAATCTTCAGATGATTCCAGATCAAAATTTAATTGTACTCCGTTGATAAGATCTGCAGCCAGATCATTTAACTGTTGAGATAATATCTTGCTCACACTTTGTCTTGCCAAAGTTCCTGCGCTTGTTGCTCCGGCTTCACTTGCAAATGGATTCTCGCCAATAAATCTATTCAGCAATAATAGCGCGAATACCTGTTTGTTTAATTCTGAAGGTTGATCTCTAAGCTGGGCTAATTTTGCTCTTGTATTTGATAAAACTTCGGAAGCCACATTATAATTTCCTTCCGGTAATACAATATCAAAACTGATGATTGGCTCCAACAATTCCCCTTTCATATTCAGTTTAGTTTGAAATGGAAGTTTTTGCTTGTATATATTTCTAGCTGAAGGCGTGAGACCAGAAAGCTGATTGTCTAAAAGATCTATAGGTGCAGTTTCAGATTCATAGATAGCGGTAATATTTATATCTGCATTAGTAGGATCTCCAGTCCATAGAATATAACTGCCTTTTTCTAGTTCAAATCTTCTTTTGATAAAGTTGAATGACATTTCATAAGCTCCGTCAGTTAACTCATATCTTCCGGTTAAACTTGTTTTTCCAGAAGGATCTACTCCGGCTGATAGTTGTGCGTTTCCTTCCAAATTCAGGAAATCTCCATTAGCTTCATCTATAACCAGGGTAAACTTAGACTCATCTGTAATGGTAATATTTACAGAAACATCCATTCCTTCCAATTCTGCATTAGCAAACTGGTCTTCCATTTGCTTTGCCTGTGCCTCTCTAAGACTTTGCTCGTCTACAAATTCTACTACGCCTTCTCTGTCTGCAATAGAAGGATCTGGTTGTGGCATTACAATGGTAAAATCGGTATCTTTTTGAATATCTATGCTTCCACTTACCACAGGACTTTCAAGCGATCCTCCAATCTTTAATCGGCTGTCTAAATACAAATCTCCATAATAGAACTCGTTGTCTTTTGCGGTAGAATTCACAGCATGAAAATTATCTGCGGTTACATCCAGATCAAAATTATAACTGGTATAATCTGTAGTGGCAATGCTTCCATCTATTACCAATTTATTATCGTCTTCATCAAAAAGAGTGAAGGTAGACATGTTCATTCCGCTTTCGTCAAAAGCAATCCAATCATTCATGGTATGGAATTTTGAATTCAGCTGATTGACAAGAAATCCTACATCATTAAATTTCAGTCTTCCAAGAATGTTAGGTTCTGCAAGACTTCCTGAAATATCAAAATTTCCGGATACATTTCCTGTGCTTTCTGAAATAGCTCCATAACTAAAACCTTGAATGCTCTTTATATTTAGAGTTTTGATATCGAGCTTCATATCTAAAGCCCCTTCAGTAGTTTCATAGGTTCCTGTAAGGTCTACCTGGTTGCCCTGGCCAGTAATATTAATATTGGTATTCAGTAGGGTAGAAGTCTGGCTAGTTATTCTTAATCGAATATCTCCAACAGTATCTTTCTTGAAATTAAAATTAGCAATATTAAGATCTGAGGTAATTTTTGGTTTTGTGAACATGTCTGCCACAGATAATTCTCCGTTTATCTGTCCGCCCATCAATAGAGTATCTTTAGAGATCATAGCACTTACAGTCTCGATTTTAAAGTTCTCAAAATCTACATTTAAAGGAGAAGCTGGATCTGGAGTTTGAGAATTGATCTTGATAGCACTATTATTGTGGCTTAAGTTAAAATTGGTAGCCTGTATCCCTTCACTAGCTATAAGAATTTTGTTATCTTGCGGAATGCTCCAATTTTCATAGTCTAGCAATAATTTTGAAGGATCTAAAGAAAATAACGTGTTTCCAGCAGAAGTTTCCATAGTACCGGCAACTTGATAATGCGGTTGCCCTTTAGAATTATCAATTCTAAGATCATAATTAACGATATTATTTTCCACTTTTCCGGTAAGCGAAGTGTAAGGCAATTTAATCTGCGGACTATCTACATCATCTATAGTAAGATCATAAGCAAGCGCATTTCCTTCGGGTTGAATATTAAGATTTGCATTGGTGATCTTATAATCCAAATAATCCATATCCGGGATATTTGCCTTCAAAATAATAGTATCATTTATGCTATTAAATCTTCCCGATACAGTTAATGGCTCTTTAAGTGTTAAGGCGGGCATTATTTGGGTTAATAATGGATCGCTGTGAACTTTTAACTGATAACCAAAGTTCTGATCTTTTATAGTAGCAGTATCAGAAACTGTAGCAATCTCATAATATTTAGAAATAGATCTGGTAAGGGCAGTACCTATTTTAGTAAGTTGAAATTGGCCTTTTATACTGGCTTCTAATAATTGCGATTTTAAGACCAAAGAGGTGCTGTCTTATTTAGAAACCGCAGTAAGAGAGATAGTATCTAATGGGAATTGCTTTTTTGTATTATCTATAATAAGATCTGTGATATAAATATTTCCGTTTAAATAATCTGGATCTGCACTTGTAAGTTCTGCCTTTACTTTTCCGGTGAATCTTAATGGAGTTCCGTATAGATTAAGCGAATCTAAACCTACATTATTAAGATTGGTCTCTAAATTTAAAGAAGGATGCTCTCCACTAAAACTTCCCGAAGCATTCAGATCAAAATCCAAATTTGGATCATTCATTCCTGCTTTTAGATTATAATCTCCGCTAGCGATATCTCCTTCAAATTTTAAATCTTTATAATCATAGCTATTATACTGAGCTTTGGTTATAGTTCCAGATGCGCTGGCTTTTGCAGTTTTTGGATCAAAACCTCTACCTTTTACTTTAGCATTCATGCTCACTATACCAATAGAATCATTTTGAATAAGTCTACCTACATCAAAATTTGAAAGTTTAAGATTCCCATCGTAGATCTCATTCCCTTCCGTTCGCATGTCTAAATTTCCATCAAAACTTGCATCCCCGGAGCTGCTCTTTAATTTTAGATCTGCTCTAAAATTTTTCATAGAGCCGGCAAAATTTCCTTTCAATTAATTCTTTCCGGAAGGGTAATGTTATTTGGAATAGTTCCTTCCGGCACAAATTGTTTAATATCCTGAGCGGTAGAAGTAAACTCAGGATATGTTTAAATTGAATCGGGCATTCTCAACATCTGGTAATCCTTTAATAGTTCCCGTGGCACTTACTCGAGTATTTCCAATTCCTGATGCGCTAAATTGCTCCACTTTAAGATCATCTAGTTTTCCTGAGATCTTCCCATCTACATAAAGAACCGCATTTGGATTGGACTTGAACGGATTCGTGTTTTTAAGATCTGGCGCAAGAATTAAAATGTCTTGAAATGCGATCTTACTTTCCACAAAATTGGCATTAATTTCTATAGAACCCGGATTCTCTTGCATGCTTTCAATAGATGGATACCCTAAAATAATCTTCTCACGAATTAAACTTTTAGGGGTTTCTAAATACAAGTCTTTTAAATAAGAAGACTTACTGCCATAAAGAAAATCTGTATGAAGAGATTTAATTGCAAGTCCGCTTTTATCTTTCATATTAAAAGAAGAAATAGATCCAGAAATAGTGTCTGCGGTATAAACAAGGTCTTTTGCTTCCAAGATTCATATTGGTAAGATCTAAGATCCATATAATCTATTCCATCTGGTACTGGTTTTGCATTTTCATCTTTAAATTTAAAATTGACAGAATTTAAATTGGTTTCCGCGATTTTTAATTTCCATAATAATTGGAGCATTGCAGCAGAAGTGCTATCTTGTAGCAACTTTTGAAGCTAATTTTTCATTTTTAAGTAATAAAACATCTCCATTAAGATCTTCTACTTCCAAACTGTTTATAACCACATCTTGATCTGCAAAATTGAAATTCTCAAAATCTAATGACAACTTATTTAAAGCAATCTCAGCATTCATTTTACTTTGAAGGCTATTGAATTTTATATCGATATTAGAAAGCGCAATATTTTCCAGATTGATGTTGAATGGGGCAGCAGGCTCACTATTTTTTTCTTCTGAAGGGATTGCTATAGAATTATTTTCTAAGGCTGCCTGATCTACTCTAACCGTCAATCCGTCTATATTGATATCTGGAATGGAAAAGTTCATGTTCTCAAGATCAAATGTTTCTACATAAGTATCAAAATGCTTGAGCTGAAGGTTGAGATCTGTTTTGGTGATGGCATCTTCAAATTTAAACTTGATCTTATTAAGATCAATATCACCTAATGTTATAGTGGAAGTTGAAGTAGTATCTGTTGGCGTAGTTGCAAAGGCTTCGATGATATAATCAAAATTGAAAACTGAATCTTTATCTCTTTTAATATAAGCTTGTGTTTCATCTAATTCTATAGAATTGATCTCTGTATCTCCATTTATCAATTTGAAGAGACTAATATCCAGGGCTAATCTTTTTCCGTAGATCAAAGTATCATTATCCTGATCTTGAAAATAAAACCCGGAAAGAACAATTTTCTTTGGTAATCCAATTTCTAATTTATCTATAGAAACCGGGGTGTGTATTTTTCCTTCAATAAAACTTACCGCTTTATTTTTTACCACATTTTGTATAGCAGGAATTTGAAGTAATAAGATGATGAGTAGGAAAAGACCAATGATACTGCCCACTATCCAGGCAAGTATTTTTAAGATCTTTTTTACTGTTTTGTTCAAATTCAGGATTTTAGCAGTAAAGATATAAAGTTAAGATTTCAAACTTGTTAAAGTTATTAGAACAAATCAACCTAAATCGCATAAAAAATGGGCTGTACAAAAGTTTTTGCACAGCCCATTAGCTAATAATATCTACTAAATGTTATTATTGTCCGTTATCTTCTTTTTTAGAAGGGACGGGGAAACCACGATCTCTCATTAAGGCATCTATGTTGGCATCTCTCCCTCTAAACTTTTTATAAGCTTCTGCAGGATCCATAGAATTTCTTGGAGCAAATAAGAATTTCACCAATTTGTGAGCAACTTCTTTGTCATAAAATCCACCTGGAGCTTCAGCAAAAGCTTCGGCCGCATCGGCAGTGAGAACATCTGCCCACAAATATCCATAATATCCGGTTGCATATCCTTCCCCAGAAAATACATGCCCAAAATGAGGAGAGCGATGACGCATTACGATCTCTTCTGGCATGTTTAACTCTTTTAAGCTTTCTTTTTCAAAAACTCTAGGGTCTCCAATCTTATCTGGATCTGTAGTGTGATATTTCATATCCATTAAAGCTGAAGCTAAAAATTCTGTAGTAGCAAATCCTTGGTTAAAAGTAGATGCCTTTTTGATCTTGGCTACCAATTCCGCTGGCATAGGCTCACCTGTTTTTGCATTCAATAAGAATTTTTCTATTACTTTATCTGTAGATAACCAACGTTCTAATAATTGAGATTGGAACTCGGTATAATCTCTAACCCCGCTCTGAAGGGTAGGATATTTCACGTCTGCAGAAAGAAAGTGAAGCGCATGCCCAAATTCATGGAAGAAAGTTTCGGCATCATCCCAGGAAATAAGTGAAACTTCTCCAGGCGCAGGTTTTACAAAATTAGAATTGTTGGAGGCCAACACTGTTTTCTCACCTTCAAAATTTGTATAACTTCTATAAGTAGTTGCCCAGGCACCAGATCTTTTACCTTTACGTGCGTAAGGATCTAAATACCAAAGTCCGATAAGTTTTCCGCTGGTTTTATCTGTTACTTTCCAAACTTTTACATCTGGGTGAAATACAGGAACGCTGCCTTCTTCTACTGGGGTAAAGTCAAAATTAAATAATTCTCCGGCGGTAAAGAATAGGGCCTGAGTAAGATTATCTAATTGCAGATATTGTTTTACTTCATCTGAATCCAGATCATACTTGTCTTTTCTAACTTTTTCGGCATAATATCTATAATCCCATGGTTTAATGGTGATATCTGCTCCTTCGGCATCTGCTAAAGCTTGCATATCTGCCACTTCTTCTTCCACTCTTGCGAGTGCGGCCGGCCAAACTGCATTCATCAACTTCATGGCATTTTCAGGATTTTTAGCCATTCTATTTTGCAGTCTCCATTCCGCAAAATTGTCATACCCCATCAACTCTACGCGCTCGTCACGAAGTTTTAGGATCTTAACAATGTTCTCGTTATTATCATACTTATCTCCATTGTCCGCACGAGAATAATAAGTTTTCCAAACCTTTTCTCTTAATCCTCGCTCATTAGAATAGGTTAGAAATGGATCCATAGAAGACCGGGTGTTGGTAATAGCATATTCCCCTTCATGATCTCTATCTGTAGCAGCTTTGGCAGCGGCTTTTACAAAAGAATCCGGTAAACCACCTAGCTCATCTTTACTAAGATATTCTACATAATTCTCCTCATCTGCTAAGATGTTATTAGAGAAATCTGTATAAAGTTTACTTAGCTCTTTATTGATCTCGGCGTATCTTTCTTTTGCTTTGGCATCTAAATTAGCACCTTCCATGGCAAAATTCTCATAAATAAGCTGAACTACTCTTTGTTGATCTGCCTCTAAAGGCTCTTTCTGAGATTTGTCATAAACCGCTTTAATGCGTTGGAATAATTTTTCATTCTGTGAGATCTTAGAAGAATACTCTGAAATTTCTGGCGCTAAAACCTGCTGGATATCTCTAAATTCTGGGGAAGACATATTGCTGCTCCAAATACCATAATAGGTAAAAACCCTGTCCAAAGGTTTTCCAGCACTTTCCATAGCGACAATTGTATTTTCAAAAGTTGCAGGCTCCGGGTTGTTGGCTATTTTCTCTATTTGTTCTAAATGCAACTCCATCGCCTTTTCCATGGCGGGTTTTAATTGCTCCAAATCCATTTTATTAAAGGCAGGAACTCCCCCAAATGGACCGTCCCATTTTTTTAATAAAGGATTTTCAAAATTGGTATTTTCTGTCATTTCTGTTGAAGGTTGATTTTTTTCTTGTGCTTGCATATTCATCATTGGCGTTGCTCCTAATGCAAGAACAGTAAAGACTTTGACTGAATTCGATTTAAAAGTCTGAATTGATTTACTCATATATTAAAGATTTTGGGTTAAACAATTATCGCGATAATTGCTTTAGTAAAGCCACAAGATACTAATAATTGAAAATTTCAACTTATATTGACTAAAAACAGTAATATTAAGTAGATATGGTTTAAAAGTGTAATAATCAAAAAAAGATCATAATCTTTAAATTTATTATTTTTACAGCTATTTTTAAATTTAAATTCGAATTAAATTTTGAATTTGAACATTTTGCCTTACCATTTTTTATAGGATGACGAAAACCCAAAATTTGAATAAAGAACCAAGACCGTCTTCACGAAGACATAAAGTTTCCAGAGTTGTTGCTGTTGGAGCAAGTGCAGGGGGGTTAGAAGCATTAAAATCTTTCTTTGCAAATCTTCCCGAAAATGACCCAAATACCTATGTGGTCATTCAGCATCTTTCTCCAGATTATAAGAGTATGATGGGGGAATTACTTGCTAAATCTACAGCATTACCCATAGAACAAATTACCGATAATTCTGAGATTGAAAGCGGTAAGATATACCTTATTCCGCCGGTTAATAATCTGGTGATCGAAAAAGGGAAAATTACATTTATTAGACAAGCCAAAAGACCAGAAGCTTAATTTGCCTATAGACATGTTCTTTACCTCTATGGCAAAATATTTTAAACAAGATGCCATTGCAGTGGTTTTAAGTGGTACCGGGAGTGATGGTACAAGAGGGATTAGAGCCATTAAGGAAGTAGATGGAATGGTAATGGTACAGGATCCTGAGCAATCTAAATTTGATGGAATGCCAAAAAGCGCCATCAATACTGGCCTGGTAGATTATATTTTAAAGACCGAAGAAATGGGGGAAGAGATTTCCACCTTTATAAACTCTCCTTTGGTAATAGGTTATGATGAAGAAAATATAGAATATGATGAACAAACCCTTTCTAAAATTTTACACTTTGTAGATGAGGAAACAGGTTTAGATTTTAGAGAATATAAGCATTCTACCTTAGCCCGAAGGGTAGCCCGTAGAGTTAGTGTTTGTAAATGTGGATCTTTAGAAGAGTATTTTACCTATCTGAAATCTCAGCCAGACGAAATCCCAATCTTATATAGAGAATTTTTAATAGGAGTAACCAAATTCTTTAGAGATACTGCCGTATGGGAGATCTTAGAAGATGAAGTAATTCCAGAATTGGTGAGAAGCGTTGAAGCCGGAAAAGCCCTAAAAATATGGGATGTTGCCTGTAGTACTGGAGAAGAACCCTATTCTTTGGCCATGTACATTCATGAGGAAATGGAACGCCAGGAAAAGAATTTTGAGGTAAAGATCTTTGCAACAGATATCTCTCAACAACATTTAGACATAGGAGCAAACGGAATATATTCTGAAAGCGTGGTTGCAGATGTCGATCCATTTTTATTGAATAAATATTTTGTAAGTAAAACCAACGGGTATCATGTAGTAGAAAAGTTAAGAAGAATGGTAATCTTTTCTAAACATAATGTAATTAAAAACCCACCTTTTAGCAATATGGATATGGTAGTTTGCCGTAACCTGCTAATTTATTTTCAACCCTCCATTCAATTAAGAGCTTTAAACGTTCTTCATTACGGATTAAAAGAAGATGGTTTTCTTGTGTTGGGAACTTCAGAAAGTGTGAACACGCACAGAGATTTCTTTGAAGATATAAGCCGAAAATGGAAAATATACAGAAACGTGTATCCTAAAAAAAGATTAAGACCTGAAACTCTTCATTCTTCAGCAAATAGAAATGTATTGCCAACTAGTAGGGTAACAACAAATAAAGGGGAAGTGAGTACCGCCAGTACTAATAAATCTAGGTTCATGAATGAACTTAATCAGGCTATCTTAGAACAATTTGGAGGAGCTAGTGTATATGTAGATTCAGAATATAATATTCTTCAGGCCATTGGAGCTTTTAGAAAATATGCAAATCTTACCCGTTAATGGTTTTTCCATTAACCTTTTAGACATGTTAACATCAGACCTTAAGCACGTAGTACAATCTAGCGTGAAAAAGGCGATGAAAGAAAATACTAAGGTGTTTTACGAAGATGCTGTATATGAACATGTAGGAGAATCTAAGAGTTTAGATCTAATCGTAAAACCTTTTAGACATGATAATTTAGATAACGAGACTAATTTTGCTATCACTTTTATTGAAAAGGAATTAGATCTTTCTAAAGTAACCGAAGGTAGAGAAAGTTACCGTAGACAGTCGGACGAAAGTATATATTGATGAATTGGAATATGAGCTCAAGAAAACCAAAGAAGAACTGCAATCTTCTTTAGAGGAAATTGAGACCAGCAATGAAGAGCTTCAGGCGGCTAATGAAGAATTATTAGCGAGTAATGAAGAATTGCAAAGTACGAATGAGGAACTTCAAAGTGTTAACGAAGAAATTAATACTGTAAATGCGGAGAACGTTCAGAAAATGGATGATCTGGCTGCATTAAATGCAGATATGATCAACCTTTTAGAAAGCACAGATATTGGTACAATTTTCTTAGATTCCGACCTAAGAATTAGAAAATTTACACCTGCAATTAAGAGACATTTCAGCTTAATAAATTCTGATATTGGAAGACCCATAGATAACTTTACAACTTCATTTGGCACAAATAAGGGAAGAGGCCTGGTAGCCAGATGTAAAAAAGTACTTAAATCTGGAAAATCTTTAGAGAAGCATATTCTTTCTAAAGAGGGGAAGAATTATTTACAGCGAATTTCTGTTTTTAGGAATTCTGCTCAGGAAGCAGAAGGGGTGGTTATAACATTTGTAGATATTGAAACACTACAAGTGGCTAAAGACAAGCTTATTGCCAGCGAAAAACGCTTTAAATCTTTTTATGAAGATGATCCTGTAATGCATTTTAGTGTAGACCCTCATACCTCCTTAATTCTTCAGTGTAATGATGAAGCGGTAGAAAGGTTGGAATACACGTCTAAAGATGAGATTGTTGGAAAGCCAATTTTTGATCTTTACGCAGATGAAGCTCAGCTAAAAGCTTTAAGACTTAATAAGGTTTTTAAGGAAACCGGAGAGCTTAAAAATATTGAGCAGGAAATGGTTACCAGTACGGGTAGATTAATGCCTATCATCTTAAATTCTACAGCAGAATTAGATGAAGAAGGAAATATTATTACCAATAGATTTACTTGTGTAGATATTTCAAAATTAAAAGAAGCACAATCTAAACTTAAACAACAAAAAGCAGATCTTGAAAGAGCAAACCGAGATCTGGAGCAGTTTGTGTCTATCTGTTCTCATGATCTTCAGGAACCTTTATCTACTATTAAATTTGGTAGCGACATCTTGGGGAAAATCTATGCAGACAAGTTGGATGCTAAAGGAAAAGAATATATTTCTTATATAGATGAAGCTTCAGATAGATTGGCCAATCAAATTAAAGCTTTATTAGAGCATTCAAGAATAGGAAGAGATACTAAAAAAACCACGGTAAATACCAAAGAACTGGTGGAAGTGGTAAAATATGATCTGGGAAAAAGAATAAGAGAAACAAATGCAAAAATTCATATTGGAGCCTTACCTAAAATTAAGGCTTATGAAACCGAATTGAGATTGCTATTTCAGAACTTATTAAGTAATGCCCTTAAATATAGAGATAAAGAAAGAGTTCCGGAGATTAGAATTTCCGCCTATCCAGATGGGAAGTTTTGGGTATTTTCTGTAATGGATAACGGAATTGGAATGAAGAAAGAAGATCTTAAAAATATCTTTACTATTTTTAATAGGGTGAGAACAGAAGAAAAATTTGAAGGTACAGGAGTTGGTTTAGCTCATGTAGATAAAATTGTGCAATTACACGATGGTACTATTTGGGTTGACTCGCAACCGGGTGTAGGAAGTACGTTCTACTTCAAGATTAAATCTACATAATTATAATGGCAGAAAACGCTATAAATTCTAATGAAAAGGTAACTCTTACAAATTGTGACAGGGAGCCAATTCATATTATAGGTAAGGCTCAGGAGCATGGGGTTATTATGGTTTGTGATATCACCACCTTAGATATTATTCAGTGTAGCGAAAATGTCAAGAAAGTGTTAGGTCTGGATCTGGATGAGGTACTTGGTTCTAATGTTGAAAAGTTCTTTTCAGAAGATATCATGAAATCTTTAGTGAGAAAACTAAAGGATAAAATCACCCTGCTACCCAGAACGGTTCACTTAAACAATAGAGATTTTTTTGTAATTCCTAATATTTCTGGAGATAGTCTTATTCTAGATTTTGACCCTCATGGAGAATCTCTAGATCCTATAATATATCAAGAGCAACTTACCAAGATCTTAAATGAGATTGGCGACAAGCAAACCATTCCGGAGATGTGCCAGAATGCGGTGGAATTGGTAAAATACCTGTTTAATTATGACAGGGTTATGATGTATCAATTTGATGAAGAATGGAACGGTGAAGTAGTAGCAGAAGTAAGAGAACCAGAACTGGAAAGTTGGTTAGGCTTGCATTATCCGGCAACAGATATTCCTAAACCTGCAAGAGATATTTTTTTAAAACAAGGCGTGCGTATAATAGCAGATGTAAATTATACTCCATCTCCTATTTATCCGGAACTTTCCCCATTAACAGGGCAAGCCTTAGATATTTCAAAATCTGAATTACGAGCTGTTTCTCCAATACATATAGAATACCTTCAAAACATGAAGGTTGGAGCTTCATTAACGGCGGCTATCGTTCTAAATGGAGAGTTATGGGGTCTTTTAGCCTGTCATCATTATTCGCCTAAATTCATCAATTATAACCAAAGACAATCCTGTAAGTTTTTAACTCAGGTGTTCTCGAACAAGCTCGCCCTAAGAACCAGTAATGTGTTTATAGAGCAAGTAGCAAAGTCTGAAGATGTTAGGAAGAAATTGGTGCTACAAATGGCTTCTATCAAGAATATTTCTGAAGCTTTAACCCGCTTTCAACCAAAATTTACAGATATAGTTGAATGTACTGGGGGAGCTTTAATATATGATGAGAAAATAACGCTAGTTGGCAATACACCTTCAGAAAAAGAAATTAAGAAACTCATTAAAAAGTTTTTAAATAAACAAGAGGAGGGAGTTTATTTCACTAAAAATTTGATGAAGAAATTTCCAAAGGCTGAGGCCTATAAAGATAAAGCTTCTGGAATTTTAAGTATAAGAATTGGAGAAAATCCAAACGATTATCTTCTTTGGTTTAGAGCGCAAGCAAGTCAAAATGTTGCCTGGGGAGGTAATCCTGAAAAGGAGGGTTATGTAAAAGATGGGGTAGAATATTTATCTCCAAGAAAATCTTTTGATAGATGGACCGAAAATAAATCTGGAGAAGCAGCGGCTTGGGCAGAATATGATTTTGAAGCGGTTTACAATCTTGAAGAAAGCATTACCCATGAAATTGTAAGAGATCAGAAGGATTATATTAAAGAACTTAATGATCAGTTACTGGAAGCAAACAGAGAACTAGAAAGTTTTAGTTATAATGTTTCTCATGATCTTAAAGCGCCTTTAAGAGGAATAGATGGATATGCCCGGATTTTAAGAGATCATTATAAAGATAAGGTCGACGATTATGGAAAGAATGCTTTAAATACCATCGTGAGATCTTCAGAATTAATGGATACGCTTATAGATGATATCTTATCTTATTCCAGGGTGGGTCAAACCAAAATAGACCCCAAATTAATTTCGATGAATTTAATGGTAGAAAATATTATTAATTCTTTAAATACACAGAGTTCTTACCCAAACACAGAAATTATAATCGATCAAAACTTGCCTAAAATAATGGCAGATAAGAGAATGATCTCACAATTGCTTTCTAATTTAATAAGCAATGCGTTTAAGTATTCTTCTCTAAAAAATGATCCTAAAGTGGAAATAGGATTTCTCTCGAAAGATAACAGTCATGTCTTTTTTGTAAAAGATAATGGAATTGGAATAGACCCTTCTGGCGTGGATAAAATTTTTGAAGTGTTTTCAAGACTTGTTGGCGAAGAATATTCTGGAAGTGGAGTTGGGTTAGCCACCGCTAAGAAAGTTATAGATAAACATAACGGAGAGTTATGGGTTGAATCTACGCTTAATGAAGGTTCCACCTTCTATTTTAGTATTCCTGAAGACCAGAGCTAATACTTTAAAGCTATTTAATTAGAATATTTACTAAGATGATCAAGACAGCACTAAGAATTTTATTGGTTGAAGACTTTAAGACAGATGCCGAACTAATAGAATATCAAATCAGGAAAATTGTTGAAAATCCGGACATTAGGGTAACAGATAATCTTGATCAGGTAGAAGATTTTATGAGAAATTTTGTTCCAGATGTAATTTTATCAGATTATAATTTACCTACCTGTACCGGCTTAGATGTACTCAAACTTGCAAATTCTATAGATGATTCTATTCCTTTAATTTTTATTACAGGAACTATAGATGATGATGAATTGGCGGCCAATACCATCCTTTCTGGGGCATCTGGTTTTATTTTGAAAAAGCACATGAATACTTTAGATGAAAAATTAAAACCGCTTTTAAAACAAGTGGTATTTAATATGGTGCAGCAAGAAGAATTAAGAGAGAATATCAGAAGAAATAAAATAGCGGTCAATCAAATCTACCAATATCTGGATGGTATTAATGCCGATAATGAAGAGCAGCGCCAGAATATTCATAAGATTAGAGAGAACATAGATCAGATAAATTTAGACAGAGATGCTGAATAAATTAAGAGAAGCCACTAATAGCCTTCATAAAAAGATCGAGCAGGGAAATCTAGCCGGTGAAATTATGAATAATACCATTAGCCTGGAGAATTACAAATTATTACTGCTTCAAAATTTTATCGCCTATAAAGTGGTAGATGCAGAAATAGCTAAATATATACCAGATTTTAAGTCTGATAAGGCCGATAGATTACAGGAGGATCTTCAAAACTTAAATGTAGATACCAGTATTTATAAAGATTTTCAAGAGGAGTTTAAAATTAATAATTCTGAAGAAGCCTGGGGAGCCTGGTATGTGGTGGAAGGCTCTGTTCTTGGAGGTATGATGATCTCAAAAGAAATTCCAAATTGTAAGAATTTATCTGAAATTGAGGAGCACCATTTTTTTAATGGAGATAGAAAATCTGTTAACGGGTGGAAAGCTTATTGTGCTGCCTTGAAAGCTATCGATTTTTCTGAAAAAGATGAAGAAAAAGCTATTAGAAAGGCAAAAGAAACTTTTGAATTTTTTGGTTTGATCTTTACATCCTTAAAACCCGAAGAGTCTTTAAATGTTTAAATATCAAAATTAGAAACGGGTTGGATCTCACCAGTATCCATTCCAAATAAGAGTTCATTTCCTATTCTTACTCTTACTAATCTTAGGGTTGGAAACCCTACAGCAGCTGTCATTTTTTTTACCTGTCTAAATTTACCTTCAGTAAGAGTTATAGAAGCCCAACTTGTGGGTCCATGCCGTGCATCTCTAATTTTCTTACTTCGTTCCGGGAAATTTGGAACTGTTTCTATAAGTTTTGCTTTGCACGGTAGAGTTTGATACTTGTCACCTTTAATTCCAATAAGTACGCCTTCCTGAAGTTTTAAGATAGCTTCGGTATCTATAATTCCATCAACTTGTACGTAATACTCTTTCTCCACTTTTTTACTTCGTACTTCTTCACTCATCTTCCCGTCTGTGGTGAGAAATAATAGGCCTTCTGAGTCTTCATCTAATCTTCCAATAGACATAGTTCCTTCAGGAAAATCATGTAATTGCCCCAAGAGATTTTTATTTCTGCGCGCATTTTGATTGTATACAAACTGACTTAAATATCCGTAAGGCTTATAAATTTTAAAATGTTGATGTTCTTGCATGTAATATAAACTAACTTTTATTTTTTGAATACAAACGAGATCAATCTCGGGATTTCATTTCTATCATTTTCATCAAACCATTCATCTAGATCCTTCAACTTAAAACCTACATTTTTTGCGGCATCTAAATAATCTGAAATATGATGCGTGTAGGTTTCTAAAACTTCAATATTATTTCCATTTTCAAATCTTGCTTTACTTCCGGAGTACTGTTTAAAGGGATGAAGCTCACACAAGAAAAATTCGCCATTAGAAATTAAACGATCATAAGCTTGTTGAAAAATAAGGTCTAGATCTTTAAAATGTTCCAATACCAGGCTACAAGTTATAAGGTCTATTTTGTTGGAAGCCACGGGCCAATCTTTTTGAAGATCGGTCTTGATAAAATTGACATTAGTTCTATTAACTTTTAATTTAGCTTTGGTAAGCATTTCTTCAGAAAAGTCTAAAGCAGTTAATTCTTGAGCTTGCTTAGATAGCCAACTTGTATTTTTTCCCGTACCGCAACCCAGTTCTAAAATGTGGTTATATTGGTCTTGTAGCTTAGTTCTCGCCGCTAATTCTTCCAGATCTCTGGTTTTATTCTCGACATCATCATAGGTTTTTGCCCAGGAATTATAGGCTTTTTCAACACTCATTTTTGTATTCTATTGAGAGGCGCAAGTTAAAAGAATGTTTATAAGAATATAAATTTCTGGTATTCTAATTTTAGACCTTAAGTGGTTTTCCTATTAACTCTTAGCGGCATTATTTTAAACTAGTAAATTTTATGTATTATTGACATTAGAATTGCTATCCACTAATTTAACCAAATCCGATTATTTCTTGATGGACTACTTTTTAATAATCACGATCCTGGTCACTCTTTCTGCTGTTTTTGGATACATAAACGTTAGGTTCTTTAAACTGCCTAACAGTATAGGGCTTATGTTCATTACAATCTTATTCACCTTAGCGGTATTTCTGTTGGGATATTTTGATGATACCTTGTTGGAAGCAGAGATCAGTATTATCAATCAAATAGATTTTCAAACGGTTTTATTAGATGTTATGCTAAGCTTTCTGTTATTTGCGGGAGCTTTACATACCAATTTTGAACGATTAAAGGTGCAGCGTTGGCCAATTTTGATATTTTCTACACTTGGGGTGCTGGTTTCAACTTTCCTTGTAGGAACCGCTTTGTATTATATTCTTTATTTGTTAGGCTTGCAAATTGAATATATCTATTGCCTTTTATTTGGCGCCTTGATCTCTCCAACCGATCCTATAGCTGTATTAGGAATTTTGAAGAAAGCAGGAGTAGCCAAAATCCTTGAAACCAAGATCGTGGGAGAATCTCTTTTTAATGATGGAGTGGGAGTGGTAGTATTTCTAACAATATATCAGATAGCCTCAGCAGGATCCTCTAACGTAGAACCACTTCATATATTAGAATTGTTTGGGGAAGAAGTGATAGGGGGAATAGTGTTGGGAATGATTTTAGGGTACATAACTTATAGACTCATGAAATCTATAGACGATTATGATATTGAAGTAATTATAACCTTAGCTACGGTAATGTTAGGAACTGCAATTGCTCAAAAATTTCATTTTTCTGCTCCTTTAGCCATGGTTACTGCCGGTCTAATAGTGGGTAATGATACGGTTAGAGCCTCCACCATGTCTGAAACTACAGAGGCATATGTAGATAAATTCTGGGAGCTTGTAGATATTTTATTAAATACTATTTTATTTGTTCTTATAGGAATGGAAATGTTGGTTCTTACATTTAAAGGTCAATACATTTGGGCAGGTGTAATTGCGGTTCCTGTTATTCTTTTATGTAGATATTTATCTCTTTTAATTCCCATCAATTTCTTCAAAAACCGACTTAATTTTGTGCCAAATACCAATTTGGTTATGACCTGGGGCGGACTGAGAGGAGGAATTTCCATAGCCTTGGCGCTGAGTTTAACCAGTGAAATGCATAGAGAACTATTTTTAGTGATTACCTATGTAGTAGTAGTGTTTTCAATCCTGGTACAAGGTCTAACTGTAGGCAGATTGGTTAAAAAGCTCGGAGCAGAAGAAGCATCTAACTAAAAATAAACTGGAATTTCAAAAATTAAGGGAAAACCCTTATACCTCTTAATGCTATATTTTTTTAATTTCCCTTTGTCTTATACGAGGTTTTACTTATCCCTGTAAAAGTTCTATAACCGTATGAGTTCATTTTTCCCAAATGTATCCCAATTATTAAAATAAATTCTAATTGACCCTTTAGGTTCATTTAGAGAACGATTTTTTGTTTTATCATTAACAACGTTTGCATTATGAGAAATTTTAAGAGCATTGCGGTCTTCTGTACTTTTTTTATTCTACTAACTACTTCCTGTAGTAAAGATTCTGATAACTCCTTATTTAATAAACAACTAGATAGAACGGCAACTCTTTCTTTTGGAGCAGTTTTGAACGATATGATGCTGAACAAGGACCAAATTAGGCAAGCTTTAGAAGATAATATTCCGGAATGTTCTAACAATTCTCCCGCTTATGTAGAAGTTGTTATAAGTGGTGTAACTAATGTTGGAACTATGGAAAATCCGGTGGTAATAAAAGTTGTGGCCAATTCCGGGCAATCTCAAAATAATGGCAACAGCACCTATTTTACCTTAGAATCTGTAGATCTAGAATTAGAACCTGGAAATTATTCTTTGGATTATTTTGCGGTTTTAGATGGAGATCCTCAAGATCCTAATTCAAAAATAATATGGGTTGCACCTTCTTCTGATGGTGAATTTTCGAATTTTGTAGATGCTGCTATTCCAATAAATTTTGAACTTAGAGCAGGAACCAAAAAATATCTTAATGTAGAAGTTCTATGTTATGACCAGAGATTGGCAGATGAATATGGTTATTTGTTTTTTGATGCAGAAGTTGTTCAATATCAACCAACTCAGGCTATAGATTTTTGCGTTTTTGGAAGTTTTTGTGATGAGGTGGGAAGATCTCATTTAGCTAAATATAAGGTTAGTGGTTGGATGTATAGTGGCGATCCACAAGATCCTAAAGGAAAAGAATTATTCATTAATAGAGAGAATAGTATTATTATAACAGATTATGAAGATTCTTCAGAAATGTCATCAGAGCCTTTGTGTATGCAACTCCCAGATCATGATGGGGAAGATCTATATTATATGGAGATAAGTATCATGCCTTTTAATTATGATTGTCAAGAGAAAATAATTAGAAAAGGAGTAGTTACAGATACACAGGTTAAGAGTATGTATTTAGAAAATGATAGAATGAGCTACTGCCATTTTAGAGAAGGGAATTGTAATATGGAAGATTCTCCGGAAATTTTCATCAAAACTTAAAATCTAATAGTCCACAGGTTCTGCCGTTAGGGAAGCTTCATAAGGAAATGCGAAATTTGAAAGTGCTGCGCCATTAAGCCAATTTTCGTGATCTGCTTTGTTTAGCACAATGGGCATTCTTTTTTTATTGTTATGAATTTCACTCATAAGTTCATTAGCTTCTGTAGTGACTATGGTATAAGAATGAATTAAGGCATCTGTCTTCGGATCTTTCCAGCTGGAATAAATTCCTGCAAAGGCAAATATTTCCTGGTCTTTTGAAGTGATTAGATATTTTTGTTTATTCTTACCTCTAGCATCAATCCACTGCCACTCGTAGAAGCCATCTGCAATTACCAAACACCTATTTTCAACAGAATTTCTAAAGGCTGGTTTTTCGGTAAGTGTTTCTATCTTGGCATTTAAAGTCATTTTTTTTATGTCATCATTCTTGGCCCAAAAAGGAATTAGACCCCAATTGTAAAGATCAATTTCACCTTTATTTTCATCTGTAATCACTGGGGTTTTTAAAAAGCTGAACGCATTGATCTCTTCCATAGGTGTATATTCTTCTGGAGCTATAAATTTAGAATCGAAGATCTTCTCTATAGATTTATATTCGGCGTTAAGTTTAGTTCTGTAACACATTTCTGATTTTTAACTTCTTTAAAATTAGAGAATTATTCTAAGATATGCATTCATCCTATTTTTTTAATTTTGAGGATTTCCATCTCTTTAATCGCTTGCTTTTAGCTACAAAAGCCAGACTCAAAGAAACCAGAACTGAAATTGCCGCGGTAGTACCCAATGCACCTCCATATCCTTTAAAGAAATGACTGGTGTTTAAATAAATAATAGAAAAAACAAATCCTGCAATTGCAATTAAGAATATATTTTGAAGGACTTTTGAAGAGACCATTCCTATAAAGGTTGCGCCAATAAAGACTATGGGAATGTTCTTAGTTAAATAAGCTGAAAATAATTCTGGAAATAAATAAAAGAACAAGCCTACTATCAATGATAATCCGGCAGATGCTCTTACCGCTCCTTGCTCATATTTGTTGTTAACCAGATATGTTAGAGTTGCTGAAACTATTCCGGTGATAATTAGTATTATTTGTTCCAACATTAGAATAGTATATAAATTATTACAGAAGTTATTGCAACCCCTCCAAAGGCAACTGTCCCTAATTTTCCGCCAAACCCATTAAAGATATTTTTTGAAAGCATCAAAATAGTTCCTGCTATAAAGCCAGCAAAAAGAATAAATTTTATATCAGGAGCTACCTGTAAGGATGTCATTCCTACAAAAGAGCCGCAATAAACAGCAGCCGGAAATTCCTCTAAAATTTCAGATTTCTTATTGAATAAGGGAATATAAGAGGCCACAAATCCAACCAAACTCGCTGCTATAATAGGCCCCAAATGAGCCGAAGTATTCAAGTAAAACGTAAGTACAGCTCCTATTACCGCAAATAAAATGAGATAAACATCTTCAATAAAATGGGCTTCTTCCTCTCGGGGAGCTTTAAAATATGCAAAACTGATTAAAAGTGAAATTCCAATGATAAATGTTAGGATAAGTGGAGTGTCAATACGATCAAAAAAAATAGCGAGTAAAAAGATCATTTGAAGCACGATCAAAATGAAGAATGAAAGTCTGCGTATTATTTTGATCATTACAATTTTTCTTTCTTTTTTGAAGACGCAAATTTCGGGAGAAGCCTTAGTTCTCACAAATCAATTGTGCTAAGATTTTCTTTAAAATTCATTTAAACACTTTTTATAAGACTCAAGGACACACAAAAATTGAAGAAATTTTTTAAAAGATTTAATACCTTTAGACTCTATAAAATTTTATTATACTCTTCAATTATGAAAAACCATTCACTAAGAGCGAGTCTCTTTACCTTCCTATTTTTCTTTACATACCTTTTAATTCCTGCACAAGCCTTAAACGAAAAGCAAATAGACAGTTTAGTAGAAAAAACCATGTCTACCTTTAATGTACCAGGAATTGCTGTAGCAGTTATTAAAGATGGTAAAGTAATTCATTCTAAAGGATACGGTGTTCGTTCTCTAGAAAAAGGAGGAAAGGTAGATGAAAATACACTTTTTGGAGTTGCCTCTAATACCAAAGCCTTTACTAGTGCGGCTCTAGCAAAACTAATAGATCAGGGAAAATTATCCTGGGATACCAAGGTTACCGACATTATTCCTCAATTCAAATTGTACGATCCTTATGTTACTAGCGAATTTACCGTTAGAGATCTATTAACGCACCGCAGTGGATTAGGTTTAGGAGCGGGAGATATGATGGTATTTCCAGCATCGAACGTTACAGACAAGGATGGATTGATCCATAACTTAAGATATCTGAAACCCGTTTCTTCCTTTAGGTCTAAATTTGATTATGATAATCTTCTGTATATAGTTGCCGGGGAAGTGGTAACAAGAGTGTCAGGACAGGAATATGAAGAATTTGTAAAAGAAAATTTCCTTGAGCCTTTAAAAATGGATCGTACCGCAATGTCATGGCACCGTATTAAAGATTACAATAATGTAATTGAAGGTCATGCTCCGGTAGATGGAAAACTGGAAACCGTAGGGCTAAGTTTTACAAAAGTTGCCAATCCTGCAGCAGGAATTTATTCTTCTGTAAATGATATGAGCAAATGGGTAATGGCGCAATTAAATGAGGGTAAATATGGAGAAAAGCTTCAAGACAGTATTTTTAGCAAGAAAATGCATGCCGAAATGTGGTCTCCTCAAACTTTACTGAATGCTAGAAAAGGAGCTTATAATACTCATTTCTCTGCTTATGGTTTGGGTTGGTTTTTAAGTGATGTAAACGGAAAATTAGAAGTGACTCATACCGGCGGGCTTTTAGGAATTGTAAGTCAGGTTACCATGATCCCGGAAATGGATCTGGGAATTATTGTTTTAACCAATCAGCAGTCTGGCGCTGCTTTTAGATCTATCACCAACTCAATTAAAGATGCTTATTTTGGAATTGAAGGAGAAGATAGAATTAAGCAATACAATGATTCTCGATTAAAGCAAGAAGCAGAGGCAGATAAAGTAGTTGCTAAGGTTTGGAAAGATATTGAAGCCCAACAAAAGAATAATAAGACAGCAATTAATCTAGAAGAATATGCTGGAACTTATAACGATGATTGGTTTGGGGATGTAAAAATTAGCAAAGAAGATGGAAAATTATCTTTTGAATCTAAAAACATTTCAGATTTTAAAGGAAACATGTCTTATTACAAAGGCAATACCTTTTTGGTAAAATGGGATCAAAGAACGCTTAACGCCGATGCTTTCTTAGTATTTACTTTAAATAAAGAAGGTAAAGCAGTTGGATTCAAAATGGAGCCGGTTTCTCCCATGACCGATTTTAGTTTCGATTTTCAAGATCTTGATTTTAGCAGAACAAGTAAATAGATTTAAATATTTGAATTAAAGAAGTCCTTGAACAACGTAGCTCAGGGACTTCTTTTTTTATAAGCTTTCTACTTTCAAAGTGCTATATCCCTGGCCATTTCTGGTAAGTTTTATCTGTGTGGCAATTCGCTCTTTTAAAGAATCTACATGGCTTATTATTCCTATGGTTTTAGAGGATTCGGCTTGAAGTTTTTCCAATGTGTCTAAGGTTTGATCCAGTGTTTCAGGATCTAAGGTTCCAAATCCTTCATCTATAAAAAGACTATTGATCTCTACATTTTTTGAAGCAAGATCAGATAATGCCAGGGCCATAGATAAACTGAGGATAAAGGTTTCGCCTCCAGAAAGGGTTTTTACAGATCTGCGTTGGCCTCCCATATGTTCATCTATTGCCACAAGTCCATCATCTTCCTCCTCGGTAGGCTTATCAATTAAATATCTGTCGCTAAGATCTTTTAATCTAATATTAGCAAGATTTATCAATCTGCTTAAACTAAGATCTTGAGCAAAATCATTGAATTTATTTCCGGTCCGGTCCCCAACCAATTCATTTAGCATTCGCCATCTTCGAGTCTGTTTTTCTTTTTCTGCAATTTGCTCCTGAAGGTTCTTCATTCGAGCAAAGTTTTCTTCCTGATTTTTTAGAATTCTTGCAATTTCCTGAGACTCTTTGCTTAGCAATTCTAATTGAGCGTTTTTCTCATGTAATTGCTCCTTTATGCTTTCTTCTTTAGTATCGGTCTCTAATTTTTTTAATTCTTCGAGTTGGACGGACAGAAGTTTTAAAGAGGCCTTAGAATTATCAATCTTCTTTTGAATTTCCTGGCGATCAAGACGCAATCTATTAGCTTCAGCATCCTGCATTAAAACTTCATAACTGGCAGAAATTGTTAAAAATCCTCTTTCATTCAATTTGGGGAGCAGCTCTTTTTCCAGTATTTGGAATTCCTTTTCTTTTAAATCTAGCTGTCGATTAATTTTTTCCTGAATTTGCTTCAAATTTTTGAGATCTCTTTCAAAACTAATCCAACTATTTTGAAATTGCTCTACATCCTTTTGAATATCATTACCTGTATAAAGTTCATCTAAATTCTCTTTAAGCAATTTTCCTTCACGTAAAATAGATTGCAGTTTTTCAAGTAGCGGCAGGGCAGCTTTTAAATGCTGTAATTTTTTCTGTTCCTTTTCAAAAAGCGATATATCTTCAATTTTATTTTCCAGATCATCACATGAATTTTCAAGTTCCTGAAGATTTACTGCATCTGCTAGTCCACCAAATTTCTCTTTAAAATGAGTCTTATTTCTTTCAAGTTCTTTATTTAAAGATTTAGATCTATCTTCTATCTCTACAGCTTGTTTTTTAAAATTTTCAAGATTGGAGGAAAAAGCATTCAAATTGGCCGTTTGTGAAGATAACTCCTCTTGAATTTTCTTGATCTCGGTATCTAGATCATCTTCCTTTTCCGGTAAATGAGAAGCATATGGATGATGTAAAGCACCACATAAAGGGCAGGCTTCACCATCTTTTAAATTATGCCTATGTTGTTCTAGGCTTGCCTTTAATAGCTTATTTTCTCTTCTTAAGCCCAGGTTTTCTCTCTTTGTTTGTAAATTATTTACCTGAATCTGCTGTTTCTCTATTTCAGACGGAAGTGATCTTAACTGAGGTTGTAGTTTTTCTAAATCAGATGCATTTCGAATAAGTTCTTTTTGGATCTCTTCGATGGTGGAATATTCCCTGGATGCTTCACGAGTTGTTTTATACTCCTTCTGAAGTTGATTTTTTAGAACTTCAATTTCTTCAGCCTTTGAAACTTTAAATTCTTCATTCCAATCTTTTACAGAAACTTCGGTTTCCTTAATTTCATCCTGTATTTCCTGAAATGTTTGTTCAGGGTTAGCATCTAAAAATTGAATATTTACAGCCTGCAGTTCAGATTCTAATTTTGCTCTCGCTAATTTATAATCATTCAATTTCTCATTCCGCAGTTCGTTCAGTTTTTGAACTTTGTATCGAAATTCGCTTAAATTCTCGGAGAAATTGGTTGCATTAGTTTCTGTTTTTGTAAAAGATGAAACTTCAGAAATAAGCTTTTCACTTTGCTCAGAATTCAATTTTAAATTATCGTTTAAAGCAGATTGCTCAGAATTTAAATTTACAATCTCTTTCCCCAAAGAATTCCAATTTCGCAAGGCTTCAGATAAATCCTGAACTTTTTCATGTTCTTTTAATGGAGCGCCATGTTCTCTATCAAAAGATTCTAGATCTTTAATCCCTGTTTGCTTTTCTTCTTCAAGCAACTTTATTCCGCTAATTCTCTTTTGAATATTTTCTTTTAGCTCAAGGGATTTTTTTAGAAGTTCAATTTCTTCTTGATACTTATTTATAGTGGAATGTTTTTGTTTGAAATTCATCTTTCTTAGCATTAAGAATTTCATCATCTACAAGACTTTCTTTAATAATGCTTATCTCGGTTTGTTGTTTCTCGATATCTTTATTAAGTACTCCATTTTTTTCATAAACCTTTTGGCCAATCAATCTATAGATACCTGTTCCTGTAATTTTTTCCAATAGGGCTCCACGCTCTTTTTTGGTGACTTTTAAAAATTGAGCAAATTCACCCTGGGCCAGAAGTACAGATTTTATGAACTGATCATAACTCAATCCAATCAACTCCTCATTCTTATCTGGAACTTCAGATTTTTTATCGGTGATTAATTCTTGCTTCTGATGATCAAAGATCTCCATGTCATTATCACGAAGCTTGTCATTTCTGTTCGTGGAAATATTCCATTGGGAACTGAAAATACCATGTTTACATTCATACGTAACTCTGGCAATAGCTTCTTTCTGATTTCTTGTAAGAATGGTTCCGAACTTCTCAATATCGGTTTTAGAAATAGGTCTACTTCCTGGAATTCGTGGGATCTTCCCATAAATCGCCAGAGCAATTACATCTAAAATGGTGCTTTTTCCACTTCCGGTAGGCCCTGTTATTGCAAATAATGAACTACTTATAAAAGGCTCTTTGGTGAAATCTATCTCATGAGAACCTCGTAAAGAATTGATATTAGTGAATTCTATTTTTAAGATCTTCATGAAGCCGATTTTTCAGATTGCTGCACTTCTTCCAAAATTTCATCAAAAGCACTTAAAATTTCCATTTTCTGTTCTTCATTATAATCATGACTACCGATTAATTCCAAAAACACATCCTTCGGTTTTAGATCTTCTAATTGTTGATGCTCTGCATATAATTCTGAAGTACCTTTTGTTTGATTCTTGAATTGAGCTCGTTGCTTGACAATTTCAAAACCAGGTTTTTCAAAATTATTCACCAATTGATCTAGAGCATAGATCTTTTGTGCATCATATTGATCTTCGATCATGTCTATTTCAATAAGCGAATCTAATTTTCCAACGTTCACTAACTCGTTTAATTTTAGCTGAATTTCAGAAAGCGTTCCACTAATCTTAATCAGTTTTCTGAAAAGGGGAACCGGAATACTTTCTGGCTCCCAATTAATTTCAGTATCTAGTATTAAAACCCTTTTTTCATCTTTAATTTCGCTAAACGAAAGTGGGAGAGGAGAACCGGAATAAAATATTGGGATGTTAGCCGATACTCGTTGCGGTTTATGAATATGGCCTAATGCGATATAACTAAAATGTTCTCCAAATTGTAAAGCATTAAAAGCCGCCTGATTCCCAATTTGTATATCTCGCTCACTTTCTGAAGTATCAGATCCGGCTGTAAATAAATGTCCCATCGCTATAACCGGGATATCAGGATGTTTATCTCTACATATTGCAGAAGCATTCTCGAAAATATTCTTGATGCCTTCGCGAATGGCTTGTAACCGATCTTCATAAGTAGAAACGCTTGTGCCGGTTCTAAGATCTGTATCTCTCAAAAAAGGAATGGCTGCTACGATTACTTCAATTTTTCCCTGCTTATTTTTAACAGGAATAATAGTGTCTTCCAAATTTGTTGGTAAGCCTCCAATAACGTCCATCTCTAAAGCTTTCAAAATTTCTTTTGGAGCATCTAGCATGGTTGGAGAATCATGGTTTCCACCGGTTGCTATGATCTTACAATCTAATTGTTGCAATTTAATAAGTGCCTGATAGTATTGTTTTCTAGCTTCAGAAGAAGGGTTTGCAAGATCAAAAATATCACCGGAAATCAGTAATAATTCTATATTATGCTGCTGAATGGTTTGGCGTAACCAATCTATAAAAAGATCAAAATCTGCATAGAGATCATGTTTATGTAACTTTTTACCGATGTGCCAATCGGCGGTATGAAGAATTTTCATTCAAAATTTTTTATCGCTTCTTAGTTGAAGCTCTTAAAGGTTCTATGTTCCGAAAATTAAGAATTTACGCTTAGTTTAAACAATGTTTTTGAAGTAAGTTTTCTTCACCTGTTTGAATTTATTTCCGTAGAAATTTGAAAAGTTTTATATAGGGAAAGTAAGCGTAAAAGTGGTTCCTTCATTTTCAATACTTTCTACAGATATTTTCCCTCCTAAAGAGGTAATGTGATTGTATACCAAATATAGCCCGATGCCCTTACTGTCTATATGGTCATGAAATTTTTGATGCAATCCAAAAATTTTGTCTTTCACCAATTCCATATTAAAACCTAAACCATTATCCTTAAAAACCAATAGTTTTTGATCTGCTTGTTTTACTGCAATAATCGAGATTTCTGGAGTAATACCAGGTCTAGAATATTTAATAGAGTTTGAAATTAAATTAAGAAAAATACTATGCAAATAGGCCGCATTGAATTTAAGAGAACGATATTCCGAAAAATCTACATTTATTATAGCACCAGAATTATTGATCAAAGTTCTAATAGATGATAGGGTGTCATTCAAAACCTTTTCGATATTTAACTCTTCAACTTTTACAACCAAATTATCTCTAATACTTAATAGATCTACTTGTTGATCTATGGTTTCTTTAAACGTAATGGCAGAATGTTTTAAAAGATGGATATACTCCAAAGTTTCTTCATCCTTAATTTTTGAAGTATCCAAAAGATCTAGAATAGATAAGATGTTATTTAGTGGAGATCTAAGATCGTGAGAGGTGGTATAGCTTAATTGCTTTAGATCTGCATTTGCTCTGGTTAAATTGGTAAGCAAAGCATTGCGTTCTTCTTCCCGATTCTTAATATGAGTAATATCTTTTGCAATAGCATAAACAACCTCATTTTCCATATCTGGAATGGAGGTCCATGAAAGCCAGATAATTTCTCCAGATTTAGAGAGATATCTATTTTCAAAATTTAGTAACGGTTTGTTCTTGATGAGATTATTTCGATTCTCAGAAGTAATTTTTCTATCATTAACATAGATAAATTCGCTTATTGGTTTAGATAAAAGTTCTTCCGGAGTATATCCTAAAAGGCTGATAAATGCTGGATTTATTCGTTTAAAATATCCATCAAAACCTGCTATGCATAAAAAATCTCTGGAATATTTAAAAAAATGCTCTAAACTATAATTGCTATCTGCGTGGGTTCTAAATTTTTCTAAAGTATACATAAGCCGGGGTAGGTTAGGGCACAGGCCTATGTATTTGGTAAAATTGCATAAGCTGTCCTCCACTAAATTAGTAATTTAATAAATAACTTATGCTATTGAGAAAAAGAATAATAAGCCTAAGTATAAAGCTTATTTTATTTCTGCATTATGAAAGTAAAGATCGAAAGTAGTACCAATATTGGGTTTACTTTTTACTTTTATTTGGGCGTCATGTTCCTCTAGAATACTTTTTACCGAATTTAAACCAACTCCAATTCCAGTAGATTTATTGGTGTAAAATGCTTCAAAAAGCTGATCTATTTGTTCCTGTTCTAATCCATGCCCATTGTCTGAGATGCTTAGCAAAAAGTCGGTTTTATGTTCTTTGATCTCCAGTGTAATCACTCCTTTCTCCGGCACGGTTGCCTCACTGGCGTTCACTACAATGTTCATAAGCGCAATAACCAATTTCTCCTCATCTGCTTTAATTGGATAAGAGCCCTGATAGTTTTTAACCACATTAATCCCGGATAGATAAATCCTATCTGAAGCCTTTTCAATGGTTTTATCCATGATCTTTCCCAGATCTTTAAGTTTTAGCTCTGCCGGGGTATAATTAGAAGAAGTTAATAGATTGGTAACCAGGTTATTTAAGGTTTTTGTACTTCTGGTAAGTATGTCAAAATAATTGTCAAATTCATTATTAGCTTTAATCTCCATCTTCTTTCTCATAACCTCTGTAGCTAAGCCTATACTCGCGAGAGGGTTACGTAATTCATGAGCTAATGTTCTGGCAATTTCTCCTTGAATGGAAAGTTTCTCTGCACTAATTAAAGCTTTCTGTATATTTTTTTGATTTGTGATATTTCTTACGAGCAGCACATATTCATCTACCCAATTTTCATCTCTTCTTAGAAAGATCTTTCCTCTAACACTAAACCATTCCCAATCTTGCTGGTCAAGTTTCATTCTTATATCTAGATCATAAATATCGTCATCATTAGATTTTAAGAGCTTTTTATGGAAATTTAGCATCTTCTCGCGATCTCTGGGATGTATAAAAGGCAAAATGTTGCCGATAGGCATTCCCTGAATTTTCTCCTTGGTAAGGTTTTCTTCAGGAAAAATATCTTTGTTAATATATCTTACACTAAGAGAATTAAGGTTTATTATTATAACGGTTTCGGGAGAAGTTGTAAGTAATTGCTGCTTAAACCTGATAGTATCTTCTAGTTGTTCTGAAGCTTGCTTACGATCAGTAATATCTTCCAGCGTACATATTAAAAGTTTATTTTGAATCCTAGAGGTTATTTTAAACCAGTTATTGTATCCCTCTTTATCAAAATAGTATTCTTCCTCTAAACTATTTCCTGTTTTTACAGTATTCTTGAACATTTCTAAAACTCCTAATTCTACTCCATATTTAGTAGTTTCAGAATAGGTGAGCCCTAATGGATTTTTATCCAGATACATCTCACTTAAGACCTTGTTAACTCTTACAAATTTAAAATCTTCTGGATTTCCTTCTGCATCATAGATAATAGAGAACACGGCAATTCCAAGATTTGTAGTATCAAAAACTGTTTGTAATAGACTGTTGTTTTCTTCTAATTGTTTTTTAGTGATCTTTGCAGAACTTTCCAGATCTCCTTTTTCTCTTAGAAGCCCTTGTTCCTGTTCTTTTCTCTCTGTAATATTAAAAAACAACACGGCAAGACTTCTACTTTCTATATCCCCAATTTTGAAGGCGTAAAGATCTAACCAGGAATTATCAATTTTTCCTGCACGCTGTTCAAACCTAATAGATTCGCCTGTTTTTGCTACTTCTCCATAAGTTTCAAACCAATAATCTTCATGGTCTGGGATCATTTCTTTCATGGTTTGACCTACCACGTTTGGAAGATCAATTTGCTCCTCAAAGGCATTATTGTTTTCTGTAAAAAGATAATCTATTGGATTTCCTTCAAAATCGAAGATCATTTCTATTCTACAATATGCCTCATCTATAGTGGAGAGAATTTGCTGATATCTATTTGTTTTTGGCTCTAAATTGTCGTGAGTTGGTAATTTTTTATCAAGATCTGGAGTGTCTGAAAGTACTTTTTGTGCAATACTTAAAATTTGAACATTGGCATTATTAGGTTGCCCAGAATATAATCTCTCTATAAAACAATGTTTATCATAACCCCCTTCTTTATTTAATAACCTGAAATAAGAAATTTTCTCATCTCCGGGTTTTAAATTTCGGCAATCTTTTAAATGTTCTATGTATGAGTTATAATCTTCAGGATGAAGCATTTTTTTAAAGAGGCATGGCTCCTCTGTAGTATACTCATTATTTGTCTTCTCGCTCCAATATGCCGGAAAGTAATTGAAATATCTAACCTGAGTTTTCTCAACATCAATGATCATCAATAAAAAGGTATGATCATTTATAGTGCTTTTAAGGTGATTAAAACCTTCCGGAATGAGAAATTTCTCCGTCTTATCTTTCAAAGTATTCATAATACAAAAAAATCGAACAAGTTCAACAAATGTTAAAATAACATTGCAAATTACAGCTATTTCCTTTAGTAATTCTGGTAAGAACTAGAAATTTATCTTCATATTCAAATTTATATTAGCTCATTACGTAGAATATACTTTGTGGTGTTTATGCTAATATGAAAAGCATCCAACAAATACTTGATAGTCATATTAATGGCTAGAAATATTCAATATTAACTAGGTCTTTTTTAGTACTAGTATAATCAATTTTATCGCGAAGAAGCTGTAAATTTTTAATCTTCTGTGGCTCACGGTGTAGTTTACAATAGTTTGTATGGTAGGTATGATTGCTTAAAAAATTGAATTGTATTTCGTTCCATTTAGCAAGGCTTAAGTCTGGCTGATAATGTAACAGTTCCTTATATAGCTTATCTCCATAGAATTTAAAATCTTCTGTGCCAAGATACTCCAGATCTGCATCTGCCAGGATCATTTCCAGTTTTGTTTTTGGTTGCTGCGGAATTCGGGTAGCCCTAATGATTCCGCATATTAACTCTATCTGATCTTCTGTAAGACCAAAATCTTTTAATTCTGCAGTGGCTATCTCACAACTTATTTCTTCATGATTCTCTTTATTCACGGTAAAACCGGTATCATGATATAAGGCAGCAACTTTTAATAGAAATAGATCTTGTTTAGGAACATCTTCTTTATGGGCGATAAAGATGGCCTTTTTAAGAACGTTTTCTGTATGACAGGGGGAATGATAGAAAAGCCAATGTGGCAATTCACTCTCCAACCTTGACATCACTTTTTGATATATCTGAGAAAAAAGCTTCATTAAATGAGTCTTTAGATGTGTGTTTACCAATACCTCCTTTTACTTCTTTAATTCGTTGAACGTAAAAAAAGGCATTTGGGTCTATCTTGATAATTGCTTCTTTTAATCTGTGTATTTCCAATCTGGAAACTATGGTCATTACAATGTCACAATCAAATTTTACATCGAAGGAATTTGGTAAATATCCGCGTTCTCCTCTGTAAACTGTTATAGCTTTTCCAAAATCCTTAACAATTAAAGATTTCACCGCGTCACATTTTTCAGAAATTATATTAAGTGCTGTAAATTCTTCAAAACCATCTACTACATAATCTGATGTTTTCATGGCGGTAAAATATACCAGAAAAGAATACATCGCAGTCTCTATGCTAAATACAAATGCTGAAATTAAAAATATAACTGCGTTAAATGCCAAAATGATCTCTCCGGTAGAGAACCCAGAATTTCTGGTGGTATAAAATGCTATGATCTCTAAACCATCTAAAACTCCGCCCCCTCTAATAACCAGTCCAATTCCTAATCCAATTAAAAAACCTCCAAATACCGCAATTAAAACTTTATCATCTGTAAATGCCGGGATCTGTATAAAGTACATTAGTAGGGTAAGTAGAACTATAGCAAGCAGGGCTCTTACGGCAAATGTTTTTCCAATTTTTTTGTATCCTAAATATAAGAACGGAATATTATAAATAATTAATAGCACCGTAAACGGTATCCCAAATAATGCTTCAGAGACTATAGAAATTCCGGTAATACCGCCATCTATAAAATGATTTGGCAACATAAAACCCTCTAAAGCGATCATGGCCGAGAAAACACCTAGAACAGAATATAAAATTGAAGATATCGAAAAAATAGACCTCCAGTTAACTCTGTCCGATTTATTCATAATTGATTTTTTGGTTAAAAAGCATGCTAACTAACTTACTAATTTTTCCTGAATAAATGTATTATAAAGTGCTTTATTCTAGTGCTTTGTGAAAATATAAAAAGATTTTTTAATTTTTGAGAGGATTGAATTGTTTAGGTTTTTATAAACTATAATCAACAACCTTGTAATCTAATTAGGATTTCTCTTGTAGTCATTGCCTATATTCAGATAAATATCTGTGCATTAATCAGTTAAACCATACATTTCACCGAAATTTTTAAATTAACATCATTATCTTTACTACCTTGATAATCAGAAAAATACACTCCACGGTATTATATCTGTAATTAAGCTTAGATCATAGATCTTATAAAGTTTTAAAGGTTATTGTTACTGCCAATTTATTTCCCATCCCAACAAATATTGTAATCAAGCGTCTATTTGAGGCTGCTTTAAGTTTATTATTATATG
The DNA here is from genome assembly GCA_963816375.1 of uncultured Flavobacteriaceae bacterium. Classification (GTDB taxonomy): domain Bacteria; phylum Bacteroidota; class Bacteroidia; order Flavobacteriales; family Flavobacteriaceae; genus Gillisia. Next base: position 54,936 of record CAWFKK010000006.1, on the reverse strand, counting down.
CCAATATTGAGAAAGTATATCCTTGCTGTATTATTTTCTTTTATAATATGGGGAGCTGCAGGCCAAAATCCAAAATTAGCAGATAGCTTAAAAACTATTTACTGGTCTGGAAAAGATGTGGAAAACGAATTAATTCTTTTATCAAAAATCTCGGAATCAGAACCTAATCCCGATAGTATTTTTAAATATTCAAATATCCTTATCAGGAAAGCTGCTGCAAAAAATGATTATTTAATGTTGCACAGCGGGTATCTTCAAAAAGGAAATGCATTTAGATTGCGTGGTACCTATGATAAAGCTCTAAAAGAATATTTTACCAGTTTAGATCATGCTATTAAAGCAAAGAATCAAAGGAGCATTGCCAAGTGTAATATAGAAATTGGTAATGTGTATTCTTTAAATGGAAACTCCTCTAATGCCAAAATTTATTATAACCGCGGAATTAAGATCTTAAGAGCAGGGAATGACTCTCTTAGTTTGGGAGGAGCCTTGTTTAATGCGGGCGATGAATATTTACGCTCCGGAAAAATAGATTCTGCGAGAATATTAACTAAGGAATCTGAAGTTATTTTCAGAAAGAAGAACTATAAAATTGGAAGAGCTTATAGTTTAGGAAATTTGGGGACTATAAATGCCAAATTAGGAAATGATTTTCAAGCCGAAGAGAATTTAAATGAAGCCATTACCTTACTTCGAGACTTGAATGCTTATGATGCGGTTTCAGAATTTTTAATCTCGCTGTCTAATGTTTATTCTGAAGGAGGCGATGATGCCAGAGCCACTATTTATGCTAGCAGAGCTTTAGAAGCGGCAAAGAAATTTGGGTTTAAAAATTCTATTGCAGATGCTAATCTTAGGCTGTCTGAACTTCATGAAAAAATAGGAGATACCGCAAAGTCTTTTGGATATTATAAAGATTATATTACTTATAGAGACAGCTTCAGAAATATTAAATCTGTTAGAGAAATGGCAGATCTGCGAACAGATTTTGAAGTATCTCAAAAGCAGGCAGAAGTAGACCTGTTAAGTCAGCAAAAAAGATATCAAAAAAATATAGTTCTCGCTACCATTATTGCCCTGGTCTTACTCTTATTATTGGCTTTCGGATTATATAGGCGCAATAGATTTATTAGAAGAACCAATCTTATCATTGAAAAAGAGAAGAATAGGTCTGAACATTTGTTATTGAATATTCTCCCAGAAGAAACCGCCATAGAATTAAAGGAAACGGGCAAGGTAAAAGCGAAGAAATTTAATTCGGTAAGTGTATTATTTACAGATTTTGTTGGATTTACTCATTATGCCGAAAATTTACCGCCAGAAGATCTTGTAGCAAGTGTAGATTTCTATTTTTCAAAATTTGATAAGATCGTGGAAAAATATGGATTGGAGAAAATTAAAACCGTTGGAGATGCCTATATGTGCGCCGGGGGAGTACCATTTCCAATAGAAGATCATGCCGTTAAGATTGTAAAAGCTGCATTGGAAATGTTAGATTTTGTAGAAAATACTAAACTCAAGAAACAAGATGCCAGAGCATCTTTTAATATTAGAATAGGAATAAATTCAGGGCCATTAATTGCCGGCGTTGTAGGGAGTAAAAAATTTGCCTATGATATCTGGGGAGACACGGTAAATATGGCTTCCAGGATGGAGTCTTGTTCAGAAACAGGTAAAATAAATATTTCTGGTACTACCTACAATTTAGTGAAAGATCATTTTGAAACTGAAGATCGAGGAATGTTAGAAGTTAAAAATAAAGGCATGATGCAAATGTATTTTGTAAAAGGTTTTAATCAAGAAGTAAGAAGTGCTACCATTACAGATGACCAATCGGTTGCAACGAACTAGTCTTAAAATGATAAAATAATTCAACTAACCAACTAAAATAAAAATTATGAAATCAAACAAATTCATTAAAAAAGCAGGGATTCTATTTGCGGTCTTGTTCATGTTCACCTTAATATTTGCGGGAAAAAAACAGCCTTCAGATTCCTCAAATATAGATGTGTTAAAAGTGGCTTTATATTCTAATGATGAAGATCATAATGACATGTTCATAAAAAGGAAAGATACCCGTGTATTAATTACAGTAAATACCGATAGTTTAAATAGTTCTAATATAGATGAAATGATCGTGCTTTCCGATGATAGGAGCGATCCATCAGAAAATCCTGGTAATCCAAGTGCATTTACCTCATGGGTAGATAAAAATCAAAAGATCTACTGGAGTGGTGTTCCCAAAGATGAGAACAGTACAGATGTTATTAATATATTAGAGATCTATAGAAAGACTGATGGGGGAGCAGAAATTCTTGACAAAACTTTTAAAGATCCCGATAAAAATGGAGTAGTAGTTGGAAAAATAAAAAATAAAAAAGTGGAAGGTTTAGAGTATTACAATATTAAATTCATGATAAATAATGATACTACTAAGGTTTATGATATCGACCCAAAACTTAGAATGACAAATGCGGAATAGTTTAGGATTTCTAAAGCTTATAATTGATGAAATTAAAATGCAACGAAGAAATGTTCTCGTTGCATTTTTCTTTTCAATAATATGCTAATAGAGTTCTAATCTATTTTCTTTTCTTTGGCATTAAGAAATGAGATAAAATAATTGAATATAAATACTCCAAAATAGATTTAACATGAGCAAAACAAAATTAGTAGTAAATAATAATGGATCATTAAAGGTTCAAGGGGAATTTGAAATTGTAGATAAAGATGGAAATATCTACGATCTTGGAGGAAGAGATGTGGTATCACTTTGCAGATGTGGTCTTTCTCAAAACAAGCCATTTTGCGATGGTTCTCATAGAAATCATTTTGAACATGATGCAGTAGCTTTTGCATTACCACCTAAAAAATAAATTTCTTAATTCAATATCATATTAAAAAAGCAATCTGAAATCAGGTTGCTTTTTTCTTTCTATAATAATTCACATAAATTTTAACGTTGATCTCATACATGGCTGATAAAAATCATATTTAAAAGAGACGAAATAATGTAGTTTTAAGAGATTAAAAGTTTCTTAAAAGGTACTAGAGATGAAATTCAAAAATAGACATGATGCCGGCTTATTGTTAGCTATAAAGCTAAAAGAATACAAATCTAAAAACGCTACAGTTCTGGCAATTCCTAGAGGGGGAGTGCCAATTGGCTCTACTATAGCCAAAGCCTTATCGCTTCCGTTAGAAATTGTATTTTCCAAAAAAATAGGGCATCCAAACCATAAAGAATTCGCAATTGGGGCCGTTACCTTATCTAATAGAATTCTAAGTGATGCCGCTATAGACGTTTCTGATGCTTATATAGAATTAGAAACCGAACTAATTAGAGATAAACTTAAAAAGAGGTTTTACTATTATTATGGTGCAAAGCATGAAATGAACCTTCAGGGCAAAATATTATTGCTGGTAGATGATGGAATAGCTACGGGAAATACCATGTTATCTATCATACATATGTTGGCAGATGAAAAACCCAGTAAGATTATAATTGCCATTCCTGTAGCACCTAAAAGTGTGGTATCTAAACTCCAGAATTCTCCTTATGTAGATGAAGTTATTTGTTTATTAACTCCTTCAGATTTTCAGGCTGTAGGCCAATTTTATGAAGATTTTGAGGAGGTTACAGATGATGATGTAAAGCAACTTTTAGAAAAAGACAATTTAGGAGTAGCCTAAAGAATAGATGTTATCGAATTTCTGCAAAGCCAGCTTATTTAGTTAGACAATACTTCCCTAGAGGTCTATCTCTAGCGCTAAAGGACAATGATCTGATCCTAAATAATCTTTAAAAATCTTTACCGATTTAATTTTATCTATCAGCGATTCTACTCACAAGAAAATAATCTAAACGCCACCCTGTATTTCTTTCTCTGGCTTTAAAACGGTAACTCCAATAGGTATATGCAACTTCATCTGGATGAAAATGCCGAAAAGCATCAACAAATCCTGAAGCGATTAAATTATCCATCCCGTCTATCTCTTTTTGAGTATATCCGGCTGTTTTATTGTAATTAGCTTTATCGTTTTTAAGATCTATCGCGCGATGTGCAACATTCATATCTCCGGTAACAATTACCGGTTTTGTTGTTTCGAGTTTCTTTAAATAATTCAGAAAATCGCGATCCCATTTTTCACGATAATCCAATCGGTCTAACTGCTGGCCAGAATTGGGAACATATACATTCACCAGGAAGAAATCAGCATATTCCGCACAAATAACGCGGCCTTCCAGATCGTGCTCTTCAACACCCATATCATTAACTACCGCTTTAGGCGCATCTTTGCTTAATAAAACAGTACCTGAATATCCTTTTTTATCGGCAGAATTGCTATAAAGCTTAAAATGATCAACTTCAGAAAGCGCCTTTTCAATTTCTGAATCCTGGGCTTTAGATTCCTGAAGGCAAAGTATGTCTGGATCTAAAGATGCTATAGATTCAAAAAATTCTTTTTTTACAATGGCTCTAATACCGTTAACGTTCCAGGAAATGATCTTCATGATAAATGCTTAAATTTAATAAGACTCTAATATCTTAAAAATTTTGGAGTTGTGTTTATGCTATTAGGTTATAATGAAGTATTAATCTTCTTTCTTCTTCATTTTGCTTCTTATAAATTCTATGATCATAGGAAGTAATGATAAAATCACGATGCCCTAAAATTACAAGTTCGAAATTGTTCTTTACAAAGCTTAGATTTCCGAAGAAATAACCAACCAAAACCAATAATAAAACCCAGGAAGCGGCACCTATAATATTAAATCGAATGAATTTGCCATAATGCATGTCTCCAATTCCGGCAACAAATGGAGCAAAGGTTCTAACAATAGGAACGTAACGTGCTAGAATGATAGTTTTTGGCCCATGTTTATCAAAAAAATGTTCAGTTTTATCTATGTGTTTCTGGCTCACCAATTGTTTTCCAAAGACATTCCAGCTAAGTACTTTTAGACCTACCGTTTTTCCTAAATAATAATTAAGACTGTCTCCGGCAAAAGCGGCAACTATTAGAGATATTAAGATGATCCACAGATTAAGATTTGCAGTTTCTCCAGCTTCATTTTGAACCCCGGCACAAAAAGTTCCGGCAGCAAATAACAAAGAATCTCCGGGAAGAAATGGCATTACCACTAATCCGGTTTCAATAAAAATAAAGGCAAAGAGAATTACATAAATCCATACCCCATAATCTAAGATCATAGAAAATAGATGAGTGTCTAAATGCAACATAAAATCAACAAAATCATTTAACATAGGTAGGTAAATTTAGATTTTTTGAAAGGTAAACAATTGTAATTATAAGGCGCTAAATGTATTTCTTAATTCTAAAGTTCCTCTTAAGTAGTAAGTTCTACCTGAACTTTACTTCAAAGTGGTGGCAATTTTCTTTATAAGTATAAGTAAGATGATATGAATAAAGGTCACAGATTTTCTTTACAATGGCTAAGCCTAGTCCGCTTCCAACTTTGGAATTATTGTTAGCCTTATAAAAACGATTATATAGTTTATCACTATGTTCCAACTCATGTTTTCCTGGATTATTGATAAGAAATGAATTTTCATCAATTTCTATATGTATCCCACAATCTCCATCATAATATTTAATAGCATTGCTAATTAAATTATTTACCAATACCTGAATAAGTTCTCTATCTGCCTGAACAACAGTTTGTTTATTTTCTACAAATTCTATAGGCAACGCACTTAGTTCTTTAAAATCTTCTACCGTTTCTCTTACCAGTACATTAAGGTCTATAGCTTCGGTTTCTCCAATAGATTTATTTTCAAGATTGGTTAAGAATACTAGTTTCTTATTTAATTTCCCGAGACGCTGTATGTCTTTTTGAAGCGATGATAATTGGTTAAACTGTTCATCTGTTACTGAAGATTCATTTAAAAAGTTCTCCAATTTTGCTTGCATGATGGCCAAGGAGGTTTGCAGCTCATGAGAAATATTCTCGGTGAACTGTTTCAGGTTTTGATAATCTGAAGTTACCTTATGGGTTAAAGCTTCAATCTCTTCTTTGAGTTCACTAAATTCTTTGATGTTGCTATCTCTTAATTTGATAGATTTTTGCGACTTTAAAGAGAAGGCTTTCATAGCCTCTAAATTCTGAAAAAAGGGCGCCCAAATTCGTTGATTCCAGGTTCTACTGAAGAAGAATTGGACTAAAAAAACCAGGAGTAAGCTAAATAGAAAGGAGGCGGAGGTTGCAATTATTACTTCTTGAGTTTCCACCACCATGCTCCTTACCGTAATACGATAATTTTTATTGTTTAAACGTTTATAAGTGTTCAATTCTCGAAAAAGCTCTTCTTCGTTTTGTGAAGGATCGTGAATAACAGTATCCTTAAGGGTCTCAGGTTTTAATTCTGGAACTTCAATAACTTCAAAAACAGGAGGTAGTTCCAGCAATTCATTATTTTCTGCAACAAAATGTTCCAGCCTAAAACTTCGGGAATAAAGTTCTTCCTCAACTTCTTTTTGCATCAATCTGCTTATATAAAAGTAAGAGAGGGGGATGGTAGAAATTATTAATATCACACAAATTAAAATGAAAACCCGTGAGGTTTTATGTAATAGGGATATTTTAGCGGTTTCCTTCAAATGTTTAGTTTTCTGAGGTGAAAATATATCCACTTCCGTAGGCGGTCTTTATATATTTAGCTCCGGCGGAAGTTAATTTCTTGCGTAAATTATTCATATGCACGTAGATAAAATCAAAATTATCCAACATATCGCTGTGATCTCCCCAAAGATGTTCTGCAATTATCTCCTTTGATAATACCCTTCCTTCATTAGTGATAAAAAATAAAAGCAGATCATATTCTTTTCTGGTAAGATCTATAGCAATACCATCTATAAATGCTGATTTGGACTTGGTATCCACCTGAATTTCATTGAAGGTGATAAAATCGTTCCCACCAAATTTACCTCGTCTTAGAACTGCCTTAATTCTAGAATTAAGTTCTGCTAAATGAAAAGGTTTTGTAAGATAATCGTCTGCTCCCAGATCCAGACCTAAAAGCTTATCATCTAAAGAATTGTTAGCAGAAATAATGATTACGCCCGCCTGATTGTTGTTATCTCTAAGTTTTTTTAGAACATCCAGCCCATTACCGCTTACAAGATTAAGGTCTAAAAGTATGATGTCATATTCATACATAGAAGTTCTATACATAGCTTCTTCAAAATCTGAAGCTGTTTCGCAAATATTGCTGTCTTTCTCCAGAAATGTCTTAATAGATTTTTGTAATGACTTCTCGTCTTCGGCAATCAATATTTTCATAAAGCAACTTAGAACAGGTTGGAAATTTAAAGATAAGGCAACTATAATAAAACAGATAGCTAATTATTCTTTTATCAGCTTTAAAATTGTTGGTAATACTATTAAAAGTAGCGGTAAAGCGAATATCATTCCCCCAATAACCGCAATAGCAAGGGGTTGATGTAGTTGTGCACCTGCTCCAAAACCAAGGGCTAAAGGAATGAGCGCCATAATAGCGGCAAAGGCAGTCATTAATTTTGGACGTAATCTCGCGGCAATACTGTATTCTATCTTTTCTATGTGAGATCTAGATTCGTCTACTTCCTGATACTGTCTATAAGTAAAAATTGAATTTTCTCCTATTATTCCAACTATCATAATAATTCCCATATAGCTTCCAACATTTAAGCGGAGTACCGGTAATAAATAAGCTTAGTAAACTTCCAGCCACTCCCAGGATAGCAATGATTACTATGGCCAAAGCGATTTTAATTCTTTTAAATAGAAATAAGATAACCAGAAAAACCAATAATAATGCAGAAATCAGGATGAGCAATAGCTCGCTAAAAGCTTGTTGTTGCTCTTTATAAGATCCTCCATATTCTATATGATAACTCGCCGGTAAACTCACTTTTTCGGCAAGTTGACTTTTGATATCTTTTAAAGTCGATCCTAGATCACGATTATCAAGTCTTGCGGTAATCACTCCCATAGATTTCAAATTTTCCCTATTTATCTGTGCCACCCCTTTTTTCATGCTGATATTGGCAAGTTTGGCTATAGACTCTTGAGATCCATCTGGTAAGATAATATTGAAGTTTTTAATGTCTTGAATGGTATTTTGATAGGTTTCGGGATACATCAATCCTAATGTCTATGATCTGCTCATTATCTATCATGTTGCTAACCACCAATCCTTCAATTCTCAACTGGAGCTGCTTTTGAAGATCTGAAGCAGTCATTCCTACCAACGCCAGGGCTTCATTCTTTGGTTCTACAATAAGTTCCGGGCCGGAAACTATAATTCCATCATTAACATCTGCAGTACCTTCAACATTTTCTACAACATCTGCAATATTCACAGAAAGTTGTTCTAATTTCTGCACATCGTCCCCAAAAACCTTGATCTCAATTGGCTGCGCAGAACTCATAAGATCTCCCAGCATATCGCCAATAACCTGTCCAAAATCTACTTGCAACTGAGGGGTTTGAGCTTCAATTTTCTTCCGAATTTCATCGGCTACTTCTTCAGTAGATAGATCACGGCTATCTTTCAGCTTTATTAAATAATCTCCACTATTAGGTTCTGTAATAAAAAAGCCAAGTTCGGTTCCTAATCTGGCAGAGTAAGCTTCCACTTCCGGCTGATGTATCTAAAATACCATTTACTATATCCAGCATTCTTGAAGTTTCCTGAAGGGTGGTACCTCCCGGACTCTGAAAATCCAGAATCAAACTACCTTCATCCATTTCGGGTAAAAACCCCGAAGGTAATCTGGAAGGAATTATTACAATTATCGCTACACAAATGAGTGCGAAAACAATTCCTATAAATGGGGTTTCCAATACTTTATGAATCCATCCGGTCTTTGTTTCCTTTTTAGTTTTTAATTCTTTTCCTCTTGAAAATAGAACAGCCAACACAGGAACAAGATAGCCAGGTTACCACAAAAGAAGAAGCAAGGGCTATGATCATGCTATAAGCCATTACCTGAAAATAGGCTCCGGCAATCCCTGTCATTAAAACAAATGGAATGAAGATCACAAGGGTACTCAACGAAGAACCGATCATGGCTGGAAGGAGATGAGAAATGGCCTCTCTTGCACTCCAGATCATACTTTTATCCTGATTTTCTTCTCGTATTTTATGAATCTGTTCAATTACAATTACTACATCATCTATCATCAAACCTATAGCAGCTGCAATGGCACCTAAAGTCATGATATTAAAGGTGTATCCTACGGCTTCCATAATTATAAGCGTGAGCGCTAAACTTATTGGGATGGTAACCACAATTACCATACTGGCAGAAAAAGATCTTAAGAAGACAATCACCACCAAAATGGCTAAAACCAAACCTATCCATAAGTACATCTTTTATACTGCTAATGCTGGAATTAACGAAATTTGCCTGTTTATAAAATGGAACAATCTTCACATTCTTCGGAAGGATCTTACTTATCTCTTCTACCTTTTTCTCAATGTTATCATTTACCTGGATTAGGTTGGCGTTCGGGTTGTTTTATAATGGCTAGCAAAGGAACATTTTTGCCATTGGCAAGCACTTTTACATATTCTTTAGCTTCATTTACTTTGATCTCTGCAATATCCTGAAGTTTGATGATCCTGTTTGAAGTACTTTTAATTACCAGGTTCTGAAGATCTTTAATGCTGCTCACCGAATTATCTGTAAGACTAAGATACATCCGGTTATAATCTGTGAGATTTCCGTTAGACTGAAGGATATTAGAATTAGCTACCGCATCCTGAATATTGCTTAACGAAATTCCAAGATTTTCTAGAAGCATGAGGTTTAAGAACAATCTCATATTCTTTGTCTTTTCCCCCAATTACTGCAATATCTGATACTCCTTGAGTTGCCAGTAAATAAGGTTTTATCTGATATTTAGCGATCTTCTTCAGGTCTACTTGAGATAAACTCCCATCTCCTTCTACAGAATATCCCATGACTGGCAAGAATAGAAGGATTCATTTTTTCTACCTTAAACGTAGTACCTTCTAAAAGATCTTGCCGAGATTGTTGAATATAAGATTCTATCTGAGCCTTTGCGGTATTAATATCCATATCCCAGTTAAGGAATACAGAGATCTCACAACTTCCTCTGGAGGTAGTACTTCTTATATAATTTAAACCTTCGGTTCTTCTAATAATATTCTCTAACGGAATAGTTACCGCCGTCATCATTTTATCTACCGGCTGTTGTCCGGCATCTGCAATAACTTTGATCTTTGGGAAAGTGATATTTGGAAACAATCCCGTTTCCATTTTTTGATAGGAGAAAAAGCCTGCTGCCAATAACAAGATGGCGATGGCAAGAAGTGGAAACTTATATTTTGAGTGAAGATTCTTCATTAGTTCTCGATACTTACCTTAGTAGAATCCTGCATTTGATATGCACCTTGAATTATTATAGCATCGCCTAATTTTAAATTATCTGATGTTATTTCCACCAAAGAATCGCTTTCTAATCATTGGCGTAACCCTGGTTTTTAAGGCGAATGAATCTTTAACGATCTTAAAAACCCAATAATCTGTAAGCAATTCATTGGTTTGAATAGCAGAATGTGGAACGCTCATAACATCTTGGGCACTTTCAGAAATTATTCTAACCTGCACATTCAGATTTTCGGGTAGATTTGCATCTGGTAATTTTATAAGATATTGTTGAGATTGCCCTATAGAATCGGTACTATTCAATTCTACTGCTAATTGCGGCTTCAATATTTGTATGACCAGGAAGGAGGATCGTGCATTTAGTGCCAATTGTTATCTTGTTCGAATATTCAAATGGAATACTCACCTGTACTATCAAGGTGTTGGGTTGGGAGACAGTTGCCAAAATATCGCCTTCGGTAACAAAATCATTATTTACTACATTAAGATTAGAGATCACCCCGCTGGCATTACTTCTTATTTGAATTGGCCTGGTAAATTTTGCCAGACTACTATCTATTTTCACCGCTTCTTTTAAAGCATCCTGTTCTTTTGTTCTAACCGAAGCAAAACCCTGTCCTCTGTTAATCTTATCGCCTAATGCAAAAGGCATCCATGAAATATACCCGGTTACACTGGCTTTAATATCTTCTTGTTTTTGGTATTTTGTAACCCCATTAAAGGTTAGATATTCTTCTATATTTTGAAGTTTCACTAAGGCAGTTTTTACCTTAATAGGCGCAGTAACTTCTACCACTTTTTCTTGATTGTTTTTACAAGAGAAACAGCAAAAAACCATTGTGAATAATAAAGGCAGAACTAAATTTTTAACTTTCATAAATTACCAATTTGTGGCGTTATATTCATTTTGAAGCAACCAAAGATTAACCTGCATTTGCAATTTGGTATCCATGTTCATTTTATAGTTTTCAATCACTTTTAAATAATCTATTATGGAAACCTGGCCTTGAACCATCTTCCCTTTATAGATTTCCAATATGTTTTGTTGTTTTTTAAGCTGAGCCTCGATAAGCTCCAAACCTTTATAAACCCCGGTCAACTGTTTTTGTAGACTCTCTAAAGTGTTCTTTTTTATGATTTCCGCATTCTGAAGCTGAACTTTAAGATTGTCAGTTTTATATTCATTTTGAAGTTCTCGTATCTTTTTTTGTCCGCCATCGTAAATAGGAACTACTAGTTTTAACCCGGCGCTAAAACCAACATTATGAGGAATTTCATTTGCATCTACCGCATTCAATCCCGTATTTCCATAAGCAGTAAGTTGAGGTTTGTATTTATTGTTGAAAACCGATTGTTCTGCTACCAGTTGCAAACTGTCTAATTCATATTTTCTTAGAAAATAGGCTTTGGTGGTATCTTTATTTTTAAGTTGATTATTTTGTATTTCTGAAGGATAGAAGGGAACATTTAAACTGTCAGATTTTTTTGAAGAAAGATCTGTTTGAATATTGTTAGAATTTAGAAATTCCTTCAGCTGAAGATCCATCGGAAGCATTGGAGCTTGTAAATTCTGAATTTCAGCAGATTTTATTCCTACTGCATTATTAAGATTAAGTAGATTCGAATTTAAATTGATCTCTAGTTGCTGAAGCGCTAATTTCTTATTATCTATTTCTAACTGAAGTAATAGGTAATCACTCTGCATAAGAATGCCATGCTTCACTAAGATCTCCACAACTTTAAGTCTATTTTCAAGATCTAAAATGAGCTCTTTTGCAATCGCTTTTTGTAGCTGAAGTTGATAGACCTGAATATAAGCCGACGTTACATTTTTATGTAGCTGATGAATGATCTCTTCATTTGAAAGTGCTCGGGCTTTATTATTTAATTTGTTCTGAAATAATAGGTTTTGAACTTTAGAGCGGTTGAAGATCTCTTTTGTAATATTTAGTTGTGCAGAATATAATGAGCCATTGCTTACAGGCTCTGCATATCCATAAGCGTTGGGAGATGGAGTAGTGGTAATAGCTATAAATTGACCATCGTTATTAAAATATGGAGCCACCATAACTTCAGAAGTAACATCTACCTGAAAAGAGGAGTTTTCAGCATTAATTAACTGCGCATCGAAAGCTGAAATTTTATTGAGATTCTTATTCTGTAAAAGGGTAGGATTATTCTTTTCTGCTGCTTGTAGAAAAAAGTTCAGATCTTTTTCCTGAGCAGAACTCAGAGTAACAATAAATAAAAGTATTAAGCACGTAATTTGGGTCTTCACTTAGTGAAATTTAGACCTTAAAATTAAGCTGTCTTTCTAAAGTATTTCTAAAGAATGGGGAAGTGCTATTTTATGAATACCAGGTAAATAAGTATTCCAGAAATTTAAGAGTGAGGATACGGATTAAGATCTTTTTTCTCTGTTTCGTTAATTCTACCAACATCTACAGAAATTCCATTTCCACGCTGCTGACTCAAATACACGAATTTTTCACCCCATTTTATTTCTGCAGCTTTATAAGAAGATCGGGAGTATACGGTTTGGGAAAAAGACTCATCGAAGGCTTTTATCATAATAATAAATTCGGCATCTTTTTCTAAAACTTCTTTTTCTGTTAAGCCAAAAAGAGGACTGTCTTCATTTACAGGGTGAACTATGGTCCACATAGTAGGGAAGAAGACCACTTTAGATCTTTCTACTTCCAACTGATGAAATTTTCTAAATTGAGAACTATCATCTCTCATAGAAACAGTAAGATTCACTTCCACTTCAACCAATTGATTCTTTTTAGGATTTACCACTCTCAACATAAACCCGTTTATATTTTGATAAGGCGCTATTACGGCGTTATCGCTAAATTTTATAGTAGCAGTAGGTTTAGAGAATCTACCATACATAAGTCCGGTTGCAAGCGCAAAAGTTAATAAGCCCAGCATAGACTCTGTAGCCGCAACAATATTGGTAATAGTACCTACCGGGGCAACTCTACCATAGCCTAAGGTAGTGATGGTTTGAGCACTAAAGAAAAATGCTTCAATAAACTTATCTGTAGTATTTTGACCTGAAATTCCTGTAAGATGTTCAAGACCAACAATCATATAGATTGTGGCAAAAAGTAAGTTTATAAACAGATAAATTACACCAATAATTGTAAAGAAGTGAAGCCAGCGCATAGATACCAAAGAATGATAAATATTGATGCTTTCAAAAAATGATACATTCTGCTTACTCACATTAAAGGTTCCATCCTTATTTAAAGCTCGGTATCCTTCTGTATGAGATTTGGTATCCAGACCCAGGTCATTGTATTTTTCTTTGCTATATTTTACCATACTTCGCCTTTGAAAATTTTTGATGGTTAAGAGAAAATGAAATAACTCGGTCTGCTTTTACCCTTGATCTTTACAAGTAAAGCTAAAGATAACAAGTTATTTTTTTAAGTTGAAAAGAAGGGTTATAAAAAAAGATCAGTTGTTACGCTGATCTTTTTTTAACTTTCCTGAAATTGTAATCTTTAAATACCCTTTCAATCTGGAAAGTGCTATGTAAATTTTTAATCAATAAAGATTTAAATTTTCCATTTTTCAGACATTATCTTACCGCTTTTTCAATTGGTGTTTCTCCTGAAAGAATTTCAAAAGTTTGATTTTTCTTCACTCCGTTATCTAATACTTCAACTAAAGTCTTAGCAACATCTGCTCTTGAAATTTCACCTCTTTTATTCAATTTTTCCTGTAGCTGAATTTTTCCGGTACTTCCTTCATTAGTAAGAGATCCGGGTCTAACGATACTATAGTCTATTCCGCTTGACTTTAAATGTTCATCTGCGTTGTGTTTTGCCTTTAAATAGTCTTGCAATTCATCACTTACAGATGGATCATCGGCGCCCATAGAACTTAGCATTACAAATTTCCCTGCTCCTGCATTTTTAGCAGCATCAGTCAGTTTTTTTGCACCTTCCTGATCCACGCCTATAACATTTTTACCACCAGATCCTGCTGCAAAAATTACCTTGTCTACATTTTTAAATGCATGACTTACATCTTTCTCAAGATCTGCGAGCACCGTTTTAACATTTTCTTTTTCAAAGCGATCCTTTTCTTCCTGTTTTCTAACCATCGCAATTGGCTGATAGTTTTCAGAGTTTTTTAATAAATCAATAATGATTCTTCCTGTAGTTCCGTTTGCACCGGCAACTAATACATTTTCCTTTTTACTCATAATCATTTTTTTTATTTGGTTATTATATAAATATTTAAATGCGCTTTTTAAAATAGATCGGCCATACTTATTATAACTTTTCCTTTAGCTTTTCCGGTCGCTAAATATTCAAAAGCGTCTATTGCATTCTCAAAATCGTATATAAGATCTACAATGGGTTTTATTGTTCCTTCTTCCACCATTGTTTTAATTTCCTCTAGTTGTTTTCCATTAGGATTCATCCAGGTAAATTTATAATCGGCAGATTTCTCCTTTTTTAGTTTCGCTAATTTTTCGGGAAGTTTATAATCTTTCATTCCCATTTGCTTTGCAGTGTCTTCATCTGGCGGACCAACTATAGAAGTTACTTTTCCACCATCTTTTATGATCTCGAAAGCATCAAAAGTATAGTCATCTCCTAAAGTGTCAAATACTATATCTAAGTTGTTCGCAACTTCTTTATAATCTTCTTCGGTATAATCAATCACTCTATCTGCTCCTAGAGCCTTTACCCAATCCACATTTTTTGTACTGGTGGTAGTGTAAACAATAGCTCCTTTTGCTTTTGCAAATTGAATAGCAAAACTTCCAACCCCACCAGAACCTGCATGTATAAGAACTCTGTCACCTTCTTTGATATTCACTTTCTCCAACGCCTGCATAGCTGTTAAGCCGGTTAATGGAAGTCCTGAAGCTTCTTCAAAAGAAATATTATCTGGTTTTAAAGCTGCTTTTTCAATACTAACGGTAACGAACTCTGCCACTGTACCCATGTATTCCTGTGGCACTCGAGCATACACTTCATCATCAATTTCAAAATTGGTAACATCTGCACCTTTTTCTACTACTATACCACTCACATCATACCCAATTGTTGCAGGCAGTTTTAAATCAAGCATGTCTTTTAGATGACCTTGTACAATCTTATAATCTATAGGATTTATAGATGCAGCTTTTACTGCTATTAGATATCTCATCTTTTTTATATTTTGGTTTATCAACATCATTAAAGGCCAGGCCTTCTCTTATGTCCCCATATTTTTTTATTTGTAAAGCTTTCATATAAATTTTGTTTTAGTTTCTATTTCAATAATCTTAGTTAATTGCTTTTAAACTTTAGACTGCTTAGATAAGATATCTATCCATTTTTCTAAAGTGTCTTTTAATAGCATTACATCTGTAAGTTCTACTTCTTCAGACAGTAAAGATTTAAGCAATTTCTCCGGAACGGGCGCGGCATCATTTTTATAAGCAATTCCTTTTTGAGTTAGTTCTACCAACACACTGCGTTCATCTTTTTCAGATCTTTCGCGTTTTAGCAAATCCATTTTTTCCATCCTCTTGATGAGTGGTGAAAGGGTATTTGTATTCAGAATTAATTTTTCACCAATCTGATTTACAGATAATTTGCCGTGCTCCCATAACACCAGTAAAACCAGGTATTGCGGATAGGTAAGTCCCATTTTTTCCAAATAAGGTTTATAGGCTTTTGTTATTAAGCGGGAAACCGAATATATTGGAAAGCAGATCTGATTGCTTAATTTTAATTGCTCTTTTTCTGTCATCTTTATTCTATTTAGAATTTCTCCACGAAGACCATGCTCCTGTAGACCAAAGTGCCCAGGCAATTAGAACCGGTTGAAAGAAAAGCCTTATCAATCTAGCTCTATCAGAATTCAAAGCTCCAAAAGCATCTTTTCCATCTATATATTGCGCAACATTTCCTGGGAATACCAATACAAAGAAAATAGCCAGGGCCCATCCAAGTTTAGCTCGTTGTTTTTTCCAAAATAATAAAGCAAGTCCTAAAACCATTTCCACAATTCCGGAAAGAATTACAACCAAGTCTTTGCCTAATAGGAATCCAATCTGGCACCTGCGCCTGAAATTCTACTCTGTTAAAAGTGAGATGACTAAAACCTGCATAAGTCATAAATAAGGCTAAAAGAACCCTAAAAATGTTTTGTATAAGAGTGGTGTGAACTTCTTTTGTCATTTAATATTTTTTATCGCTAACAATTAAATCGTGTGCGATGCAAATATAAAGCTTAAGCTTTGGTTCAACATGCCATTTTAGAAGGATTTAACTTATAACTTAAAAAAAGAGTAATTATAGATTTCCATATTAATATCAAAAGCTTGAATATCTATGCAATTTTTAACCGAAGTTTTCCGGATTCAATTTTTAATATTCATCTATCCATTTAAAGGTGTCTTCGATTATATTCTCTTTCTTATTCTTTATAAAATCAAGGTAGGCAGCGGCAGCTGGGGATAGCTTTTTTGATTTAAGCCAAATAAGACACCAGGTTGTTTTAATAGGTAATCCTTTTACGGAAATTATTTGCAGTTCCTTGTTAAGTAATTCATTTTTAATTCCGATCAATGGCATGATTGAAAATCCTAAACCCGCTAGTACGGCTTGTTTTACAGCTTCATTAGAAGTCAATTCAATTTTCTTACGTACTGGATCTCCAGTTTTAGAAATAAATTTCTCCATTGCATTTCTGGTGGCAGAACCTTCTTCACGATATATTAGAGGTAATGTATTAAGCAATTCTTTCTTAGAAGGTATTTTCTGAGACCTTAGTTGCGCTCCGCCAACAAAAAAAAGTTGATTCTGCATTAGTTCTATTTGGTGCACCTTAAGTTTTTTTGGCAGTACAGAAACCAAGGCAAAATCCACCTCGTTTAGTTCCATACTTCTTATCACCTTCGATTTGTTAGTGACATCCATTATAAGGTCAATTCCTTTATGTTCATTTATAAAATCGGTTAAAAAATAGGGCATTACATATTTTCCTGTGGAAGCAACAGATATTTTGAGCTTCCCAGATAATTTTCCTTTATAAGAGGAGGTCTTATAATTTATTGCATCAACTTCATCGATTATTTTTTTTGCTGCTTCCGCGATTTCCATTCCAAAATCTGTTACAAAAAGTTTTCTCCCCACCACCTCGGTAAGCGGAATAGAAAATTGATCTTGAAAATTTTTTAACTGTATGGATATCGCAGGCTGAGTTAAAAAAAGCTTTTCTGCAGTTTTAGTAATACTCTTATTCTGAGATATTTCTAAAAATATCTGTAGTTGATGCAACGTATAGTTCATAAAATTTTTACTAGTATTTTTTACGAATATAAATAAATTAATGATGACAATATTTAACCTTTGTTATATCAATTTTTAGATACTAAAAAGATGGAAATCAAAAAAGTAAGTACAACTGAAAAAATCCAACAAGAAATTCAATTGGTGAAAGGAGAATTTACTCCCTCTCAAGCTTCTGAAATTATCAATTCATTAATTAACCAAAAAATCAACTATCATAAATTAGAAGGACTTCAACGTTGGGAAAGAAATCATCAGTACGATCAGGAACCTTTAAATAGACGGATAGAGGAACTGGAAAATGAAAAGATAAGAGCTGAAGAATTTATTTCCAAAATTAAAGACGAGGGTAAAAATTTAAAAATAAATGGAATCTTAGAATTGATAGTTTCTAACTAAAGATATCTACAGAACTATAATATTAACAACAAAGCTTCCTTACTTCTCAACAAATAAAACTTCTAATATTTTATCATATAAAATTTAAAGAATGGCTTTAAAACACGATTTATCAAACACTCCGTCAAAAAAAGCAGTGGTTCCAATCAAAAACTTTACTCCGCCTATCATTTCCAAAGTAGCCAGTCTGTTATTGTGGCTATTATTGGCAAGCGCTCTTGGTCTTCTTGTTTATTACCAAATAGAGAAGCCACAATGGAATTGGGATAATATTTTCCGAATAAATGGTTTTACGCTTCTTATTTGGATTACCGTTATATTCTTTAGTGCCATTTTCAGTACCTAATCATATACTTATCTCAAAGGCTTTAAGTATCATAAAAGCTTTACGCTCCTCTGTCTGGGTTTTACACTATCTGTTATGATTTTTGTTATGTCTAATCATGTAGTACCATTATTAATCTCCTGGTTGGTGATGGGTTTTTTTATGGCTAGATTGATAGGCGTTAATTCTGATTGGGGAGAAGCAAGAGAAGCATCGAAATTTGCACAAAAGTTTTTTCTAGCAGGATCTGCGCTCTTAAGTATAGGAGTTTTATTGCTTTCTTATCTAAGCAAGCAATATACGCTAAGTGGAATAGTTGATAATTTGGACACTATACCATATTATATACTTGTTACAGCTGCACTCTTTATTATTGCAGCTGCAATTATACAATCTGCCATATATCCTTTTCATCGATGGCTGCTTTCTGCCATGACTGCACCAACACCAGCCTCTGCATTAATGCACGCAGGTTTTGTAAATGGAGCAGGTCTTTTACTCACATTACTCTCCACAGTAGTAATTGCTTCCAACACTTTAATTCTCATCTTTATAATAGGTGGACTTACGGCTATAATTGCCCAGTTCACAAAATTACTTCAGGTTAATGTTAAACAAAAACTTGCTTGTTCTACTATAGCCCAAATGGGGTTTATGATTATGCAATGTGGTTTGGGATTCTTTAATGCAGCAGTGGTGCATCTAATCTTGCACGGATTTTACAAGGCTTATCTGTTTCTATCTTCCGGAGAGGAAATTGCACAAAGCGCCCCATCAAAACCTATAAAAATTAAAATAAAACCATTGCAGGCCTTTGTTGTATTGATCTTTGGAATAGCTGGAGCAATACTGTTCTCTTTGCTTACAGGAAAAACTAGTTTAACTGACAGCAGTATTTTCCTCACCCTTATCGTCGCTATCACAGTTGGTCAAGCTACTTACAATATTGTGAAGCAAAAAAGTCTTTCTACAGTTCAAAAAATAATTGTGCCTATACTACTATTTGTAGTTGGAATTAGCACTTATGCATTGCTTTATAATGGCGTAACCATCTTGATGATGGAAATGCCAATGATTGAAGTTCCCCAGTCTCTCTCTGTCCTTCAGATTGTTTTTGGAGTTATATTTCTGATAGGCTTCTTTATCATGAAATTGGGAGTTTATCGAAAAGTTCCCTGGATTTATGTAAAACTTCTGAATTTATCCCAACCTCATAAAAAAACAATTCTTACCTATAAAAACCTAACTCAATGATAAAAGAAAGTCTTCAGAATAGCATTGAAAGAGCTTCCAAAGTAATTGGAAAAACCTGGCCTTTGTATTCTTTTGTAACCTCAAATCCTTTATCTGGATACGAAAACTCTCACTTTAGAAAGGCAGCAGAAAACGCCGGAAGTTTATTGGGAGGAAGAGTATTTCCAGAAGCCTCTGTATTCCGTCAGGCTTGGCAACAGGGAGAAATAGATAAAAAGGAGTTATTATCTCTACTTTCCGAAAACGGAATGAGCCCTACCCCAGAACAATATCTTAAGCAATTGGATACTTTAAAATCCACTCAAACAATTAATTCAAATTCTGATTTGGACCGAATTGTGGTAAAATGGCTGATGGTTTTTATGGACGAAGGGCTCGCTGAATGGGAAATGCCGAATAAAAATAAGGGATTTTTTGAGGCCTGGAGAAGTTTGGCAAAATATGATAATGAAATAGGAGGTAGGTTAAATATTAAAATACCAAAAACCAGTACAGAGACCTTACAGCAGATTCTAAGCAACTATACAGAAAGTGAACACCTCAAAATATTTGAATATCATCTGGCTGCATTACCGGGATGGGCTGGATACATTAAATATCGAGAGGAAATTAACTCTCCTTGGCAACAACAATTCAGAATCACTTTAGAAGATTATCTCGCGGTACGCTTGTGGGTAGCTAAATGTTTAAAAACCGAAATACTTCCAGAAAAAAACGAATTTCAAACTCAGAAATTCACTTTGAAATTACAGTATGTGTGGTTGAAAGCCTGGGAAAAGAGCTGGCAAAATGAACTGATAAAAAAAATTGAACAATCTGATATTCTTGAAGTTAAATATATCCAATTCTGATATTCCAGATGCACAAATGGTTTTTTGTATAGATACCAGATCAGAGCTAATTAGAAGAAACGTAGAATCTAAAGGTAATTATGAAACCTTTGGTTATGCCGGTTTTTTTGGAATAGCTATGGATTATAAAAGTAAGCAAACTGGCTTATCAATTAAATCCTGTCCTCCTATTGTTCCATCTGCTTATAAAGTTTCGGAAATCGCACAGCAAAATAAAAGTGATGCAGCTGGATAAATATAAAAGACGAAATGAAAGACGAAAATCTGCCGATTATATTTTAAAACGGATGAAAAATATGCTTCCTTCAGCATTTGGATATGTTGAAGGGTCGGGTGTTTTTTACGGAATTTCAATGGTTTTACGAACTTTAATCCCGGGATCTCTTTACAATCCTAAGAGAAGAAATAACCTGTCTTATGAGAATAGTTGTGAACCTCGAATAAAACATAATCATGAAAAGGAAGGTTTTGATTTGGATATCCCTTTGGAAGAAAAAACAGCCATAGTAAAATCAGCTTTCGATCTTATGGGATGGAGAAATTTTTCGCCTTTAGTACTTTTTGTTGGACATGGAAGCCACACTTCCAACAATCCTTTTGGTTCTAGTTTGGACTGTGGAGCATGTGCGGCCAGCCCTGGTAGACATAATGCTCGAATGCTTGCCATATTGGCAAATCTTAAGGAAGTTAGAAATGCACTAAAATATAATTATGACCTGAATATTCCGGAGAGTACAGTGTTTCTTGGAGCCGAACATAATACTACCACAGATGAAATAGTTGTGTTCGATTCTCAAATTCCTGATTCCCACAAAGACCAATTATTAAAATTGAAAAAAGATTTACAAAAAGCACAAGAAACCGCCACTCTGGAAAGACTCGGTAATTCTAAAAATAGTATTGCTACAGCTAATAAGAAGTCTAATAATTGGGCAGAAACAAGGCCAGAATGGGGATTGGCAAAAAATGCTGGTTTTGTTATTGGTCACCGTTCTCTTACCAAAAACATGAATTTAAATGGTCAATGTTTCCTTCATTCTTATAACTGGGAGATTGATGGTAATGGAAAAGCTCTGGAAAGCATCATGCAGGGGCCAATGGTGGTTACGCAATGGATAAATAATCACTATTACTTCTCCACGGTAGATAATGAAAAGTTTGGTGGAGGGTCTAAAATTACGCATAACGTTACCGGAAAATTTGGTGTGCTACAAGGCAATGGCGGAGACCTTAAAACAGGACTTCCTCTGCAATCGGTTAATGAATCTGATGAAAAAATGTACCATCGTCCATTACGTCTGTCTGTTTTGATACAAGCACCTAAAGAAAACGTGCAACAAATTCTACTTAAGAACCAAAACCTCAAAGCACTTTTAGACAATGAGTGGATCTATCTTCTCGTAATGGATCCTACCAAGAACAATAGCATCGAACGTTATAGAAATGATATGCAGTGGATGCAAGCATCAACTAAGATTATAAAGAAGGCTATTGCAGAAAAAGTGTAATAACATTGTGGTTATAAACATAAAATCAACTGAAATTCTAAAGTTTTAATGGCTAAGAAATATGAGGGCTATGAAATATTTAAGAATCGGAATTTAATTATAGCTACTATGCACAAAAAGGAGAAAATTATTGCTCCTATTTTAGAAAGAGAACTAGGGGTATACTGTAAAACGTTACCCCAATTTAATTCTGATGTTTTTGGCACTTTTACAGGGGAGTTAGAACGTAAATCTCCTCCCCATGTTACAGTAAAAGCCAAAGCTTTGGCAGCACTTCTTAAAACTAAAGAATCTCTAGTAATTGCCAGTGAAGGCTCTTTTGGGCCTCACCCGGCTTGCTTTTTTGTTCCGGCTAATGAAGAGATAGTTATTTTAATAGATACAAAAAACAATATTGAAATTAGGGGAAGACATTTAACTTTAGAAACCAACTTTAATCATCAAGAAATTAAAAATCTAAATGATCTTAAAGAATTTGAAAACCTTATAGGTTTTCCGGAACATGGAATCATTCTGAAAACTAAAAATAGTGCACTCGAAAAAGAGATTTGGAAAGATTTCTCTTCTTCTGAAGCCTTGAAATTGAAAGTAAAGAATCTGTTGAAAAGTAATATTTCTATCACCGCAGAAACCGATATGAGGGCAATGAATAATCCAACAAGAATGAAGGCTATAGAATTAGCAACTATAGATTTGGTGAAAAATATAAAATCTCTATGTCCTGTTTGCAATGCTCCAGGATTTGCAATTTCTAAAGCTATTTTCGGGTTGCGATGCAGCTTATGCAATATGCCCACAAAATCTATTAAAGCTTATGTCTATACTTGCCAAAGCTGTGACCATTCTCTTGAAAATCCTAAGGAGGATACTGTTCTAGAAGATCCTATGCATTGTGATTATTGTAATCCTTAATTCGGCGTTTAATTTCTACCACAAAGAATCTATATAAATCTCATTAAATTTTTATTGGTTTCTGAAGATTTTTGTCTCTGTATTTTCTTTAAATTCAAGGGTTTAATGTAGAAAGCTATAAGATTTTAAAATCACTAAATAGTTAATTAATATATAAACTATCATAGGTTAATAGTAATACTATTATATTTGCGGAAAATGATATTATAGTGGATAATTTATTTAAGAATATTAAGATCAGTATTAATTCAGAATTATACTTAAAAGATCCGGAATCCAGTGAATTAGGCCAGAATATTGTAGGTCACGGAATTCTCTTGATCAATGAAATTGGTTTTGAAAAATTCACTTTCAAGAAGTTAGGAGTAGCCATTAAATCGAATGAAAGTTCCATCTATAGATATTTTGAAAACAAACATAAGTTCCTGGTATACCTTACAAATTGGTACTGGGGTTGGAAAGAATTTCAACTAACCATATCTACCCATGGCATTGGAGATCCTGATGAAAAACTTTTAAAAGCCATAGAAGTCATAACTCATCCTGTGGTGCAGGATATGCGCTTTAAACATATTAATGAGGTGGCCTTAAATAATATTATTATCAACGAATCTTCTAAATCTTACCTCACTAAAGAAGTAGATACAGAAAATAAAGGTGGTTTCTTTTCTGTTTATAAAAGTTTGGTAAGACGTATTTCTGAAATGATAAAGGAAGTCTCTCCAGACTATAAGTATCCGCTTAGTCTTTCGAGTATGGTAATAGATGGTGCGCTTCATCAGCATTTTTTAAAAGATCATATCATTTCCATTACAGATTGTAGTGATAAAATTTCTGCCACCGAATATTTTATTGACCTGGTAAAGAATATATTAAAAATTGAAAATAATGGCTGAAGATAAACTCACTACTTGGCAAAGGTTTACAGGCCTTTTAAAACTTGAAAAAAAGGATTTTCTCCAGATCTTATATTATGCAATTTTTGCCGGTTTGGTAAACCTATCTGTTCCGTTAGGAATTCAGGCTATTGTTAACCTTATTCAAGGGGCGAGAATTACCACTTCATGGGTAGTCCTGGTAGTGTTAGTAACTATGGGGGTTGCCTTTGTGGGAGTACTTCAGCTTATGCAAATTCGTATTCTTGAAAATATTCAGCAAAAGATATTTACTCGTGCTTCTTTTGAATTCACTTATAGATTTCCAAAGATTAAAATGTCTGAGCTTAAAAACTTTTATCCCCCAGAATTAGCCAATAGGTTTTTTGATGTGATCACTATTCAAAAAGGAATATCCAAATTGGTATTAGATTTTCCCGCGGCGGTTCTCCAGATTGTTTTTGGTTTGATCTTACTATCACTATATCACCCATTCTTTATTCTTTATGGTATTCTTTTAGTATTGCTTATTTATCTAGTATTTAAGTTAACTGCAAGAAAAGGGCTTGAAACGAGTATTCAAGAATCTAAAATGAAATATCGCATCGCGCATTGGATTCAGGAAGTTGCAAGAACGCTCATCAGTTTTAAAATTTCAGGGAAAACGCAGCACGCTATCAACAAGAACGATGTTTTGGTGAGTAAGTATTTAGACGAAAGAGAAAGTCATTTCCAGATCCTGAGACTGCAGTTCATTCATATGGTTGGTTTTAAAACCCTTGTTACTGCAGGATTGTTGGTAATTGGTGGTTTATTGGTTCTTAATCAACAAATGAATATTGGGCAATTTGTAGCCTCAGAAATCATTATTTTATTGATTATAAGCTCAGTAGAGAAAATGATCATGGGCTTAGAAAATTTTTATGATCTTCTTACTTCTCTTGAAAAATTAGGAGAAGTGGTAGATAAAGAACTGGAGCCGGAAGGTGGGGATCAAAGTTTTGCAGAAAATGGTGCATTAGAAATAGAATTACAAAATATAAGCTATAACCGCCCAGATGGGACTTCCATTTTAAAGGATATCAATCTTAAAATAAAACCAGGAGATAAGATCTTGATGGAAGGATTGAATGGTTCCGGAAAATCTGTATTGCTCAAAATTATCGCGGGACTTTTAGAGCCTGATGGTGGGATGATTTATGTTAACGGAATCTCTTTAAAGAATATTGATCTTAATTTTTATCATTCGCTTTTAGGACAATCATTAACAGATGAATCTCTTTTTGAAGGAACTCTTTTAGAAAATATCACTTTTGGAGATTCTACTATAACCCAGTCGGAGATTTCTGTTGTTTTAGAAAAAATGGGGCTTAAAGACTTTGTAAGAAAACAACCTGAAGGACTGGAAACCACCATATTTCCAGAGGGACTTCAGTTACCTCATACCATTGCGAAGAAAATAATTTTAGCAAGAAGTATTATAAGAAAACCAAAACTTCTAATACTTAATGAACCATTGAATCAGATTGATCACCATGAAAAGATAAGGATATTGGAGCATCTATTTTCCCCGGAAAACACATGGGCTGTTATTGTTACCAGCAGCGATGATATTTGGAAAGCCAAATGCAATAGACACATTATTTTGGAGAACGGTATAATTCAAACAAAAGCTTAAAGATCATGCTGAATATCACAAAAAATTCGTTGAATGAAAAGATAGATCTTACCAAGTATAAAGCTGGGAAGAAGGTTTTTCATCGAAAGCACTTTAAGTACTTCAATAGGTTCTTAAAATTCTTTGCGTTGTTTGGAATTATAGTTCTTTTCCTGCCGTGGACACAGACTATTTCAGGAACTGGAGTTGTTACAACCTTGAGTCCGGAACAAAGACCACAAACCATACAATCTGTAATTCCTGGACAAATTAATAAATGGTACGTAAAGGAAGGCGATTTTGTAAAAAAAGGAGATACGATCCTTTATATCACAGAGGTTAAAAATGAATATTTTGATCCTGATCTTATCGAGAGAACCGGAGATCAGGTAAGGTCAAAGTCAAACTCATTAGAATCTTACGATCAAAAACTATCTGCGCTTAACACTCAAATGGGAGCTTTGCGCCAGGAAAGAGAATTGAAACTGGAGCAGGCCAGAAATAAACTGATTCAAGCTAAGTTAAAAACTCAAAGTGACAGTATAGATCTGGAGGCTGCAAAAACCAATCTAACCATCGCCGAAACTCAGTATAACCGAACTAAGTTATTGCAGGAAGAAGGTTTGAAAGCTATGACAGATGTAGAAGAGAAAAAACTAAAGCTTCAAGAAAATCAGGCCAAGTTAATTTCTCAAGAAAATAAACTGCTAGCAAGTAGGAACGATATTATAAATGCAAAGATCGAAATCAATAGAACTAGCGCAGAGTATAGCGATAAAATTTCAAAATCTATAAGCGACAGGTCTTCAGCAGAATCTGGTAAATTTAATGCAGAAGCAGAAGTTAGCAAGCTTCAAAATGCTTATACCAATTATGAAATGCGTAAAGACCTATATTATGTAAAAGCGCCTATAGATGGATACATCAATAAAGCTATTAAAACGGGGATAGGGGAGACATTTAAAGAAGGTGAAAAATTAGTGAATATCATGCCTTCAGAATATGATCTTGCTGTAGAAACACATGTTAAGCCAATAGATCTACCCTTATTGCACCCTGGAGAAAAAGTAAGAGTTCAATTTGATGGATGGCCTGCTATAGTTTTTAGTGGGTGGCCCAATGTTTCCTACGGAACCTATGGAGCAACAGTAGTAGCTATAGAGAATTTTAGCAGTAAAAATGGAAAGTATAGAGTGTTGTTGGCTCCAGATCCAGAAGATCATCCCTGGCCATCTGCTCTTAGAGTAGGTTCCGGAGCTAATACTTTAGCTTTACTAGATGATGTGCCTATCTGGTATGAGATCTGGAGACATTTAAATGGATTTCCTCCTAACTATTATACGCCGCAAACCGAAAAATCTGCTGAGAAATGAGAAATTTAAGAGTAGCGTTTTTATGGATATTATTGCTTCCTATATTTAGTCTGGCTCAAGAAAAGGATAGTTTATTTCTTGGTTATCAGGAATATTTGGAGATGGTAAAAACCTATCATCCAATAGTAAAACAGGCGAGATTAATTGGGGATAAAGGAGCGGCAGATCTTTTAAAGGCGCGTGGAGGTTTTGATCCAAAACTGGAAGCGGGTTATGATCGTAAAGACTTTAAAGACACACAGTATTATACCCTTTTTAACTCTACTTTCAAAATACCAACCTGGTATGGGGTGGAGCTTAAGGCTAAATTCGAACAAAATGAAGGCTACTATTTAAATCCTCAAAATAATGTTCCGGATGAAGGGCTATTTGCTGCAGGAATTTCAATTCCTTTAGGGCAAGGTTTATTTATAAATGATAGAATGGCAGCTTTAAAGCAAGCAAAGCTGTATAGAGAACAGACGAAAGCCGATCAGGAATTGGCGGTGAGCGAAATACTCTATGAATCTTCTTTAGCTTATTTTGAATGGTTTGCAAAATATAAAGAACTTTCACTCTATAAAAGTTTTATTGAAAATGCAGAAATTCGGTATTCCGGAATTCTTAAAAGTCATGAGTTGGGAGATAAACCGGCTATAGACACTTTAGAAGCGAATATCCAGATTCAGGATAGAAAGTTAAACTTAGAACAGGCAAAACTCGAATATTTTAAAGCCTCTTTAAAATTAGGTACATTTTTGTGGGGGGAAGAAAACACCCCTTTAGAAATTCAAGATGAGGTTTATCCAACCCCCAATTTTCAGGAAGAATCTATGGAATCTTTAGCATTTCTGTTTGAAGAAGAATTAGATGAACATCCTAAAATTAGATCGCTTGGTTATAAAGTAAGCATTTTGGAGAATGATAAAAGACTAAAGGCAAATAAACTCCTTCCCAAGATTGAATCTGGAATACAATTATCTAAGTGCCGATCCTGAAATTTGAGCAGTTTTATTAATGATAATTATAAGATAGGAGTCAATTTTAGCATTCCCGTTTTTCTTCGCAAGGAAAGAGGAGACCTTAAAGCTTCAAAAATTAAATTCAGAATGCAACCTTGGAATTGGCAAGTGAAGAAATAAAACTTCAAAATAAGATTAGATCTTTAAGAGCACAATATCTATCTTATGAAAAGCAAGTAGTGATGATCAATACTTTGGTTGACAATTATACCACCATGTTATATGCCGAAGAGCGAAAACTTCAACTTGGAGAAAGCTCGATTTTCTTAGTGAATACAAGGGAAAAAAGCTTAATAGCTTCAAAAATTAAGCAGATCTCCATTCAACAAAAATTGTGGGACACTGGTGCTGAACTGAAAAGAGTTTTGGTAGCTTTTAAGGAATAGAACATAAATCAAATTTCCATGTTCGTAATATTTGCTAAATTATTCTAAAGCTATTTTTTACATTAGTATTTAATTTGCAGTGAAAATTGGGTGATGCTTCACATAAGTATTAAGGGTGAATCTAAGATTGCGATAATGTTAAAATTTACCAGGGTATTCTCTTAAATCCTAGTGGAGCCATCATAATCTGCCTATATTAAGCGCCAAAATAAATATACTCCTAAATGCGCGTTATTAATGCCCACCAGAATAACCTTAAAAATATTGATCTTGAAATTCCTGAAAATAGGCTAATCGTCATTACCGGTTTGTCAGGATCTGGAAAATCATCGCTGGCGATGGATGTTATTGCTAATGAAGGCTATCGATATTTTTTAGAAAGCCTTCCTGCATATAGTCAACAAAACGCACAATTAATTCCAACGGCTGAGGTTGATGATATTGAAGCTTTGCCCCCGGTGATCAAAGTGGAGCAGTCAAAAAGGTTTCAGTCTATTAATACCACTTTTGGAACCTTGTCTGAGCTCGCCGCAATCTTCAGAATAATTTTTGCCAGGTATTCAGCAGATGAAACTATGAGTAAATCATTGTTTTCTTTCAATCATCCAAAAGGAGCTTGTGAAACCTGTCGCGGAATTGGGGAAGCAGAATATATAGACCTTAATAAACTGGTGGGGGATGAAAATAAAACGCTTAGGAGAAGGAGCAATTACAACAACTTTGCCTGGTGGGTACATTGTCTATTCTCAGATCACTGTAGATGAATTAAATAAGGTATGTGAAGCCCACGGTTTTAATGTAGA
This sequence comes from uncultured Flavobacteriaceae bacterium, assembly GCA_963816375.1. Lineage (GTDB taxonomy): Bacteria > Bacteroidota > Bacteroidia > Flavobacteriales > Flavobacteriaceae > Gillisia. Next base: position 25,863 of record CAWFKK010000006.1, on the reverse strand, counting down.
TATGCCCTGGAAAGAATTATCTGAAGAACAGAAAGAATGTAGTGCTTAAATGGGAGCGAGCGCATCAAAGTTTTTTATGGGAAACATACTTTGGAGTCACGACTTAAGATGGGAAGGCTTTAAAGCAAAGCCCCGGGAAGAAGGATTTTATAAGGGAATTCTTCCTATTATGAACGATATTCTAAAAAGAGATCGGAATCCAAATATCCTAAAATTTGCCAGTTCCAGTGTTTGTCCCAGTTGTAAGGGAGCACGAATTAAAGCTGAACATTTAAAATTCAAATGGAAAGGCTTGAATTTTAATGATTGGATGGAGCTTTCTTTAAGTGATCTTATATGATCATCTTAAATCCAGAACTTCATATGCCGGGGAGCAGGTCTTAGTCGATAAAATCAGTGTTCAATTATACGATCTGATACGGTTGGGAATGAGTGAATATAAGCTAAGCACCCCAAGCCTGGATATCTCTTCCGGAGATGGACAACGCATCAAACTGATCAAGCAGGTTAATAGTAATTTACAAGGAATTTTATATGTATTTGATGAACCATCTATTGGTTTATCTGAAGAGTACCAGAATTATCTACGGCATATTCTAAATAGATTGATAAGTCGCGGAAATACGGTGATGGTAGTGGAGCACGACTTGAATTTATTAAGTCTGCCGACTGGGTGGTTGAATTAGGGCCGGAAGCGGGAATTCACGGAGGAGAAATTATTTTTAATGGACCTACTCAGGAATTTTTGAATTCGAAAGATCTACAGAGTCCAACACTTTCTGAATTAAAGAATTCCATTTCAGAAACGATAGAATACTCTAAAGCAAAAGCTCAGCAGATTCTTTTCAACCTACAAATGGGGAGTTGACTGTAGTGAGTAGAAAAACTCCAAAAATAATGCAGTTGCTTTCTGAGTTCGCCGAAAAGAAAAGATTTAAACCTTGTTTCAGTTTCAGATCAACCTATTGGGAAAACCCCACGTAGTAATCCTGCAACTTATACAGGTCTAGCCGATAAGATCCGAGATCTTTTAGCCAAATCTCCGGAAGCAAAAAGCTGAAATTGGCTAAAAGAGCTTTTCATTTCAATAATAAAACCGGAAGATGTGAAACTTGCGAAGGAGCCGGAGTGATTACACTTTCTATGAATGTCATGGGCACCATCAATCAGATCTGTCCGAGCTGTAATGGAAAACGTTTTAAGCCTGAAGTGCTGCAAGTGCATTGGAATAATAAAAATATCGCAGAGATCTATGATCTAAGTATAGAAGAAGCTTTCGACTTTTTTAATGAGGAAAAGCAGATCACCAAAATACTATCCTTGATGTTACAATTGGGGCTGGGATATATCAAATTGGGCAACCTTCTAATACCTTATCTGGAGGAGAAGCGCAACGAATTAAACTTACCAAGCATTTCGCCAAACAATCAAAAAAGACCCTATTGTTGCTTGAAGAACCCAGTATAGGTTTGCATCAGCAAAATGTACGTCAGTTAATAAAGGCATTGCATGAACTAAAAAAGCAAACTGCCGGAATTATATGTTTTGAAAATCATCCTCTTTTCAATGCTTCCTGTGATACGCTGGTAAATAATGCTTTGATTGCTGAAAATCAAGACTTAAAAGAAGTAAAAGATCAGCGACGAGATACAATTTCTGTAAAGGGAGCTCGAACTCATTATCTTAAAGATCTGGATATAGATTTTCCGAAGAATCAATTATCGGTAATCACGGGAATCTCAGGTTCAGGAAAATCTTCTTTGGTTATTGATACCCTACATGGCTTTGGATTGCAGGAGATGACCAAACAATTCTCCTCTTATCAGCAATCTAGGGTTGGGGTGAATTTTCAGTTTGAGGTAGATCATATCGAAGGTTTAAGTCCTACAATTTGCGTAACGCGAAAAGAAAAAAGTTTTACAGAACGCTCTGATATTTCCAAACAGACCGGAATAGATAAGATCTTGCGATTTGCCTTTTCTCAGAAAAGCCCAATTTGAAGGTGCAGAACTTATCTGCAAGTCATTTTTCTAATAATCATGAATTAGGAAAATGTGCCATTTGTGATGGAATAGGCGAAGAGCTACTTCCAGATCTTAGAAAGATCGTATTAGATCAAAATAAAAGCATTGCAGATGGCTTTTTGAGCACAATAAATCTTTGGCTTATTATGGGCATGCTAGCAGTCAGTATATGGCGATTGTAAAAGAGTTGGGGAAAGTTCATGGATTTAGCCTGGAAACACCTTTCAAGGAATTAACTGAAGAGCAAAAGGAGATCTTATTTCATGGTACAGGAAATACCGTTTGGAAAACCGATTGGGTTTTTAAAACCAAAACCAGAGAAGGTACTCAAGCGCTAAGTATGAATATGGGAGGGACTATTTCAGTACCTAAAACAGGAATATTACAAGACCCGAAAGAATAAGCATATAGATAAGCTGAAGGCACTTTTTACTCTTGCAAAATGCAGCAATTGTGAAGGAAGTGGACTAAAACCGGAGCGCCTAAGTTTTCAGATCGGTGAAAAATCGATTCATGATATAAAATCTCTTGATTTTAAAGCCGTTGAAGAATGGATATTGTAATTAAATAATTATGAGGATATAGATCAAAAATTGCTTTCTAAAATTCAACCCTATCTAATCAATACTATTAAACGAGCAAAGCAATTGCATATAGATCATTTGCAATTAAATCGAAAATCTACTACGCTTTCTGGGGGGGAAAATCAACGTGTTTCTTTATCAAGCAATTAAATAGCCCATTAAAAGGAATTACTTATCTGTTAGATGAACCTTCCGCAGGATTATCCAACAATAATATTCCAGACCTGATCAATATTCTTAAAGAACTGATTGAAAAAGGCAATACGGTGATGGTGATAGAGCACAACAAAGAGATCATTCTGGCTGCAGATAATTTAGTCGAAATTGGTGCCAAGGCAGGTAAACTGGGAGGTTATATTACTTATCAAGGAACACCTGAGGATTTTCTGAAATTAGAAGATTCTCATCCATTTTTAAAAGCTGAATCCAGACCTGTCCAGCTAAAAGCAAAGAAGGAAACTATTGCTATTCAGAACATCTCCAAACATAGCTTGGTAAAAGAAGCATTAGAAGTGCCAATTGGAGGAATAACTGCGATTAGTGGGAAATCTGGGATAGGGAAAACCACTTTGGTAAAAGATATTTTGATTCCGAGTATTGAAACGGGTAAACCCATTAATTGTGAGAGTATCAATTTCCCTAAAAAATATGCAGGAGCTCATTATTTTGAGTCGAAAAAATTGAGAACCCATGCTAAGACATTATTAGTATCGTATTTAGATATTTTGAATGATATCAGTAAGATCTTTGCAAAAGAATCAGATCTTAAAGCACGCGATTTTTCCTATAAGACAAAAACAAGTCAATGCCCTAATTGCAAGGGAAAAGGTTATGTAGAAACCAGTTTAGATGTTGCTGCCAATGCGATGGAAGTATGCGAAGTATGTAATGGTACACGCTATCAGGAACATATTTTACAGCACAGCGTAGCTTCTAAAAATATTGCTGAGGTGCTTGAATTTAATGTTATGGAGTTGAAAGCATGGTTATCCGAAAATGATCTACCTGCCAAAACATTAGATTTCTTAGATCAATTGGAAGAAATTGGCTTGGCGCATCTAAGGTTGGAACAGCCTGTACAGTCTCTTTCTTCGGGAGAGAAACAACGTTTGCTATTATTGAACTGGTTGCAGGAGCAAGCTAAAAATATGCTCTATATTTTAGATGAACCTAGCACCGGATTGCATTATGCAGATATCGATCTTTTGTATACCATTCTGAAGAAACTCAGTAAAGCCAACGATATTCTAATTATAGATCATAACCCTTATTTGCTGCAGAAAATAGGAGTTGGGGTAGTATTGGAATAATTGATTTTTTATCAAAAAAAAGAAGGCTGCAGTTAGTTTTTAATAAACAACTGCAGCCCTAAATATCATTTAATTCTAATCTTAGATCTGATCAACAAAATCTGCAAAGACTTTTTTATGGAGTTCCAAGTCCAGCGCTGGGGAAACTGATACCCGAGCGATATAATCTTTATCATCTTCTTTTGTAGTTCCCTGCGTAGATGTTGCGGGAATTGTCCAGTAACATCCTTTTAATTGCCCGTAGCTTACACAGTACTTGCTTTCATTCGGAATTCTACTTATCATCATATCAATAAGCTTTAGGTTTAAAGCTCTTTTATATGATTCTCTTTCTTCTGCAGTATTTCCTTTGGTAGGTAGATCTAAAGAAAAAACTGAAGGAGTAAAACCTTCATTCGCCAATTCTTCTGAAACAAAATTGATCTTAGCTTGCGGCAAGGTTTCTTCAATAAAACTTACAAATTCACGAGTATTCTTATAAGCATCTTTAATTCTCTGATTCATAGAAGGCAATTGTTCCGCCAGAATTTCTACCTGTAGCGCAGTAGCTTCGTTATCGCAAAGTTGTAAATGCTTATCTATTTTATTCATCAATGATTCTGCTTTTTTGTTAGCTACACAGTACCCCGCGGTGCATTTTCCCCCACTCGGAAATTTGGACCCACTAACATAAGAAATGGTTCTAATTGAGGACAGAATTCCATCTTCCCCACAAAACTGAACGTTAGGACAAAAGGTTTGATCTAGAATAAAAACCGGATCTATAGCCATTTCCCCAGTAGAAGTTTTACGTTTCTTGCTTAAAACCTCTCTTAATTTTTCGAGATCGGGAACCTCTACTCTTGGGTTGGTAGGGATTTCAGCAATTATAAGAGGAACAGCATCATTTTTCGCAACTAGGTCTAAAACCTTATCGGTACTTTGTACCATGTCGTTATCACCATCAACGGGCAAGTCCAGAATTTCAACATTATCTATACAAGCAGCAACTCTTCTTGCCTGATCATTAGTTCCCCCATAACAATTTGGAGGGACAATAATATTGATAGTTTTTCCCTTATGCTTTTCCAGAGCTTCATCAATAAGCCCCATCATGATACCATATTGAACCGAAAGTCCGCACGATCCTACAAGTACTTTTGAGGTGGTAGCCGTAATTTCCTGAACAGATTTTATCAAGCTTGCTTTATTGATCTCATAATTACTTTTCTTTGGAGCAGAAGTAGATTTTCCTATTAGATCTTGCAATGCCGTATAGCAATCTGCAGGAGTCATGGCTATGGTCTCTCTTCTTCTTACATGTTGAATTTCTGAAATATAAGATTCATTTTTCTCTCCATTTACTATTAAAACACTCCCCAGTTCTGATTGTAAACTAACAAGGAAGTCTATCTTAGAATTAAGATCAAGATTTGAGAGATCATCTGCTTGCGAAATAAATACGGTGCTGCCATCAAATTCAGGAATATCGTTTATGTTATCAAGGTGTTTTACTTCAAAATTATATCCATAAACTCGCTCTATTACTTCAAAATCGAAACACTTAGGTAATTCATCTATATAGCAGATCTGAGTTTTTTTATGATCGAAAAGATTCTTTCTCAAGACAGCCAGCACAGGAATAGTTTTAGAAGAAAAACTGATTACATAATCTGGCTTGATATTATTCAATCTTGCAATTCCCCATTCCAGAACACTAGATAATGGATGTCCTAATCGAATATAATCGTAAGCGGTTGGCAATTCGCTTAAAGCTGATTTTTATAATTATTATTTTTATATAAATTTTCAAACTGCTCTAAAAATTCGGTTTTAGCCAGTTTCTCATTATAAATATCCAATCGATGAGTGGTTAGTTTCAACCAATCTTCAGGCATATTTTCCAGTACATTTTCTATATAAGTGTTCACATTTTGTTCTTTCATAATCTCTAATTTTAGATCGGCGGGAATATAATTGAATTGGATTATTTTAAAAAGCTTTAATGCCTGTTTTCTTTTATGCTTTATAGGTTTTTCTGATAGAGGAAGTAGAAGTAAGATTGTATATAATCTTCCTTGATTTATGCTAATTCCAAATTATTTTATATTGATTTGGATTACTTGCCAATACAGAAATTAGCAAAAATATTTCCCAAAAGATCATCGTTAGTGATTTCTCCGGTGATCTCTCCAAAATGATATAATGCCTGACGAATATCAATAGCCATTAAATCTCCGGATAAATCCCTGGTTGAAGACCTTCCTTTACTTTATTGATCTCTTCTAAAGCTCTTAACAAAGCATTATAATGTCTACTGTTGGTAATTATGGTATCGTTATTTCTTAAGCTCTCCCGTGTTTACAAATTGAAGTAATTTATCTTTAAGGTCTTCACCCCCAAACCTGTTTTGGCAGAAAGTAACAGGTATTGAGATTTCTCGACTTCGCTCAGATGAATTCTTTCTTGTTGTAACTGTTCCAATCTTTTGGTGATAGAGTATCTACTTTGTTTGCAATAATAATCAAGGGTTTTTGTGGGAATTTATTTTTGATCTTTTCAAGTTCAACCTGAATTTTAAATTGAATTTTGAATTTATCGAACTTATCAAATAAATCACCACTTGAGATTGACTTATCTTTTCAAATGTCTTTTTAATGCCAATACTTTCTACAACATCTTTGGTTTCTCTAATTCCTGCTGTGTCAATAAACCGAAATCCTACCCCCCCAATGGTTATTTCATCTTCTATAGTATCTCTGGTAGTTCCTGCTATGTCTGAAACTATGGCGCGTTCTTCATTTAAAAGGGCATTTAATAAGGTAGATTTTCCCACATTAGGTTCTCCAACAATAGCAACAGGAATTCCATTTTTAATCACATTACCGACCGCAAAAGAATCTATCAATTGTTTTAAAACTTGTGAATTCTGGATATCAAACCTTTAAATTGAGCTCTATTAGCAAACTCTACATCTTCTTCAGCAAAATCCAGTTCCAGTTCTATAAGTGATGCAAAATTTAACAGTTCTTGACGCAAACGTTGGAATTTCGTTGAAAACCTCCTCGCATTTGCTGCATGGCTATTTGGTGAGATGCGTCATTTTCCGATGAAATAAGATCGGCCACCGCTTCGGCTTGGCTTAAATCTATCTTTCCATTTAAAAATGCTCGTAATGTAAATTCTCCGGCTTCTGCAAATCTACATCCTTTTCGAATTAATAATTGAATGATTTCTTGTTGAATATAATGGCTACCATGACATGAGATTTCCATAGTATTTTCTCCGGTGTACGATCTTGGTCCGTGAAATATAGAAACAAGCACTTCATCTATCAAGCGTTCTTCATCTACGATGTTTCCAAGATGTAACGTATGAGTAGGTTGGTCTAAAATTTCTTTCTTAGACTTTGCCTTAAATAATGGTGCTACAATTTTAATAGCATCTGGGCCGGAAACTCGTATTACCGAAATAGCACCGGCTCCGGGTGGAGTAGCCAATGCAACTATAGTATCATTTAATCTCATGCTGCAAAGATAGGAAAGTTAAAAGACAGCATTTGCCTGTAACTTATTAAAGAAAATAGTTACTTATAGAATATAACCGTAAATAAATTCCTGCCATGTTAAGAGATGATAGACAACTTTTGGTAATTACTCATATAAGTCAGTTGTTAAACCTAATAACCGGGTTTGGTGGACTTATCGTGCCCTTGATCATTTGGCTTACTCAAAAAGATAAAGTTTTGGGAATGGATCAACAAGGGAGAGAAATAATTAATTTTCAGATTTCACTTTTTATTTATTCAATAGTATGTATACCTTTAATTCTTCTCTTCGGTTTAGGAATATTATTGCTGATAGTTGTGGGGTTGATAATGTTAATTTTTCCTATAATTAATGCTATAAAAGTAAGCAACGGGGAAGTTCCAAATTATCCTTTTACCTTAAATATTCTGAAATAGGGATTGCTGAAGATCTTTATATTTTCTATTTATAATTTAGAGTTCTTCGGAACTCTTTTTTTATTTAATATGAAAAAACTTAGTCATTTAAAATTAGTAACCTAAAATTGTATTAAATTGTAATTGATTAATCTTTAGAATATTACTTCCCCCAATAGTTAGAAGTTCCAAAACTACTCGAACCCTATTTTTTTAGTTGATTTATTAATACCAAATAGGTTTAAATATTTTATATATGATCTGGAAATCTATATTTCGGGGGTTAATTTCTTGTATACCATTGTTTATTTTTCATCATTCGGGGCAAGCACAGGTTGAGTTTTCTGGCGAAGCGATTGCCGAAGGATTTGTATCTAAAGAAGCGCTGCCATTTTGGTTCTATTCTAATAGGCGTGGTAGAATAAATCAAGAGACTTCTATTGCAACATGGGCTCATATTAAGGGAATCTATGAACTTACAGAAAACGCCGAAATAGAAGTAGGAGCAGGAGTTTTATATCAGGATGCCGCCCGATATGATAATTTAGATATTGATGAGGCATATATTCAATTTAAAAATTCATGGCTACGTATAAGTGCTGGTATTAAGCAACATGATGAACTTTATGCTGGTTTGAGTGGAACCAATGGGAATATGATCTGGTCTTTAAACGCAAAACCTTTGCCGGGAATTCGAGTTAAATACCATTCATCCTATCTATTTTTTATTTCATAAACAGCTAGGATTTTCAGGTACCTGGGGAGAATTTTGGATGAATTTTGACACTGATAGATTTGTAAAAAATGTTAGAGTTCATAAGAAGAGTTTGTTCTTAGATTATAGATCTCGAGATGATTTAAAAATAAAAGTGGGTATTGAACATTTTGCACAATGGGCTGGAGAATCTCCCGAAGCTCGAATTGGAAAACAACCCAATGGATTTAAAGATTATCTAAAGATCATTTCTGGGCAGGGTGGAAGTGATGGTTCCTATATTGGGGAGCAAACCAATGCGCTTAGGAAATCATCTCGGGACATATGAATTTAGAATTAGCAAAGAGATAAAAGGCATTTATTATGAGTTAATGCTCAGTCATATTTTTGATGATGGCTCCGGAATGCTTTATTACAACCGGCCCGATGGGAAATATGGTCTTTATATGGATCTTTCCAATTTTTCCATTCAAGAGAAACCCTGGGTGCAAAAGTTCTTATATGAATTTTATTATACAAAAGATCAAAGTCATGAACGCAGCCCATTGATTCATAAATGGGATAATTATTTTAATAATGGACTTTATCAATCTGGATGGACGTATAAAGGGGAGGTTATTGGCTTACCTTTTTTCACCATCAATCAATACGGGAATGATAAAAAACCTTCTATTGGAAATAATAGAGTCATCGTGCATCACTTCGGAATTAAGGGTAATATCATTCGTAAATATCCTTATAAAGTGCTTTTAAGCTACAGGAATAATAATGGGCATGTTAGAAATTTAAATGAAACCGAAGGGGAAGAATTTCGAGAAGATGATCCAAGAGGTAGGTTTAAAATGCCGCATGAAATTATTTCAACCCTCTTAGATGTTCAGCTCCTCAATTCTTTTGTGCAATTGAATGTGGAATTAGGTGGCGATTTTTCTTCCGAAGAAAATATATTGGCAGCGGGAGTAAGGCTAAGTAAGCAATTTTGAAATAATGCATAAAAAAACCGTTGATTATAAATAACCAACGGTTTTAAAATATATAATTGGAAAGTACTTCTAATTGTTAAGCATTACCGGCATTACAAGCATGGTAATTTTCTCACCTTCATCAAGACCATCTACAGGAGTTAAAATTCCTGCACGGTTTGGAAGACTCATTTCTAACTGAACTTCATTTGCATTCAGGTTATTCAACATTTCTGTTAAGAAACGTGAGTTAAAACCAATTTGCATATCGTCTCCAGCGTAAGAACAGGTTAAACGCTCTTCAGCCTTGTTGCTGTAATCTATATCTTCAGCAGAAATATTTAATTCTGCACCCGCAATTTTCAAGTCTTACCTGGTGCGTAGTTTTATTAGAGAAAATAGAAACCCTTCTTACAGAACTTAAAAACTGACTTCTGTCTATAATTAAGTTTGTTAGGATTCTCTTTCGGGATTACCGCTTCGTAATTTGGATATTTTCCGTCGATCAATCTACAGATCAACTGTGTGTCTTCAAAAGTGAATTTTGCATTAGAGTCGTTATACTCAATAAGTACATCGGTCTCACTTCCAGCTAAAATTCCTTTTAATAAGTTCAAAGGTTTTTTAGGCATAATGAATTCTGCAGCTTGAGATGCAGAAACATCTTCTCTAGAATATTTAACCAATTTGTGAGCATCTGTAGCTACAAAAGTGATTCCTTCTGTAGAAAATTGAAAGAAAACACCGCTCATTACAGGTCTCAGATCATCGTTACCAGATGCAAAAATAGTCTTAGAGATAGCAGTTGCCAACACATCTCCCTGTACCACTGTACTACTTGGGTCGTTAAGCTCTACTGCATTTGGAAATTCCTCTCCATCGGCATATGCCAAAGCATATTTACCATGGTTAGAACTCAACTCTATAGTATGATTGTCTTCAACTACAAAAGTTAGGGGTTGCTCAGGGAAAGTTTTTAGCGTTTCCAAAAGCAACTTTAGCAGGAACTGCAATTGCTCCTTCAGAATCTGATTCACTTTTAATTTAGCAGACATGGTAGTCTCTAGATCTGAAGCAGAAACAGTTAATTCATCCTGTTTTAATTCGAATAAAAAATTATCTAAAATAGGTAGGGTGTTATTGTTGTTGATAACCCCTCCTAGAATTTGAAGCTGTTTCAGCAAATATGTACTGGATACAATAAATTTCATGGACGTATCGATTAATTTTAATCACTACAAATATATCTTAATACTTGAAAAACCGAAGTACATATGCAGATATTTTATTAACATTGAAATCGGTTTAAAATCATTTAAAACATTGATATTCAGTGGTTATGATTTTTGATAAATGTTGATTTTGTTAATATTTAATTGATTTTGGATAAGTAGAAGAAATGCAGATTCTATTTTTGATATCTCTTCTTTCTATAATAGGTAAAACCGAAAGCGGCTATTGCAAATAATATTAATGGAAGAAGTAGGTTAACGAATTGCCATTTAGATTTTTCAGCAGCTACTTTTTCAGAATTTAAGAAAGCAATACTTATCTCTTTAGAGCGAATATCTATCAACCCAGAATCGTCTAAAAGGTAATTTACCGCATTCAACAAAAACTCTTTATTTCCATAAGTATTTCCGGTATATCTATCAAAACCAAGTTCTAAAGGTTGCCCTTTTTGCAACTGATTTTTGATAACATCTCCATCAGAAATTACGATCATGGCCGTTTCTTTACTTTCGTCTATATCATTTTTAAGATCGAAGGGTTTTACGCGATTTTTATATACAGATTTGAATTTGCCTTCTAAAAGAACAGCCAATGGCTGCTCCCCCGCAGTGTAGGTAGAAATATCTGGTTTGGTTCTTATAATATTTAAACTGATCTCTTTTGGAACTCCTTCAATTTTAGTTCTTGGAGAACTGGATAACAGTATGGTTTTATTAACGCCATTTTTAAGGGTGTCTATCTGGTTAGCCCAATCAAATTTTACTGCTTCAATATTATTAATAATTGGATGCGTATTTGGAGAACTAGTTAGCGGACTATAAAACCATGGATAAGGTGTGAATTGAGTGTCGTTACCATTCCCTTGCGCCAAAATGATTGGTGCAGAGTAAAGATCGTTTACCAACACCGGATTAATTCTTACTCCATAAGAAAAGAAAAAATCATCTAGATTTAATTGCTCTTGGAAATGCTAAAGCAGCACCAAGTTCATTAAATAAACTATCGGTTTCCATAGCAACATTCTCTGTGAGCCATAAAGATTTTCCGCCTTGCATAAGATATTGATCCAGAACCAATTTCTCTTGTTCGGTGTATGCTTGTGTTGGTTTTGCTTCTACAATAAGATCGAACTCATTCAATTCTTGCAAAGTTCTTTGCGGATCTTTTTCTACAGAATCTAAAGTGAAAGGAGCTACATAATAATATTGGCGAACGGTCTTGATGAAATCTGCAATATAAGCATCGCCCAACTCTCCATTACCGCGCATAATGGCAATCTTCTTTTGCTTATCATGAACTAATCTGCTTAATGCATCAGCAAAATTATATTCCAATTGTTGCACAGAATTGTTTACTCTTTCTTCATCTGTAGCCCCCAACTTATTTTTTAGCAGCGAGATTTTTACTGTTCTGTCATTAAAATTGGCAGTCGCCCAGGGAAAAATTAGAGATTCGCTTGCTTTTCCGTTTTCCTGAACACTTACTCTGGCAGGACTCATTCCTAGTTTATAGAATTCTTCAGCAATAGCATTGGCATCATCTCCTTCTTCTAATGGATCTATAAAATTGAAGCGAATATTGGAATTGTAAGCTGAAAATTCTTCTAATAATTGTCTGGTCTCATTCTGAAGTCTTCTAAATTCCGGAGGAAAATTTCCTTTCAGAAAAACATCGATGATCACGGGAGATTTTACATCGGCAATTATTTGTTTTGCAGCCGGAGAAAGCGTGTATCTATGATCTTGAGTAAGATCGAACCTTGCATGATATTGTGAAGCTAAAAAGTTAGCCAGCACTAAACCAACCACAAGTAAAACGATATATTTTAAACTGGAATGTTTTTTCAAAACTTAGTGGGTCTTAAGTTTAGATGAGATCTTGATATAGGTAAGCGAAATAAATAGAATGATCAAACTTAAAAAGTAAACCAGATCTCGGGTATCTATCACCCCGCGACTCATACTTTTATAATGATAACTTATTCCCAGATATTCAATTCCATAAGACGCTATTTTCTATAAGCTGATAATTTGCCAGGCCTTCAAAAAAGAAGAAGCAAAAAAAACATAGAAATATGGCGATGATGAAGGCTGTGATTTGGTTATTGGTTAATGCGGAAGCAAATAACCCAATAGCGGTATAACTTGCAGCTAATAATAATAAGCCAATGTAAGAACCTAAAGTTGCTCCAACATCCAGATTTCCAATAGGATCTCCCAATTGATAAATACTATAAACATAGATCAAAGTTGGTATTAATGCTAAAATTGATAAAGTAAAAGTTCCGAAGAATTTGCCTAATACAAGATTCCATTTCCCAATAGGTCTTGTTAGCAATATTTCCATGGTTCCCATTTTCTTTTCTTCAGCAAAACTCTTCATGGTAATTGCCGGGATAAGAAAAATAAAGATCCATGGCGCCAGATTAAAGAAAGAACTCAAATCTGCAAAGCCATAATCCAGAATGTTATAATTTCCGCTAAAAACAAATAAAAATAGGCCACTAATCAACAAAAATATTCCAATTACAAGGTATCCCGTTGCAGAGGAGAAGAAGGATTGGATTTCTTTTTTAAAAATTGCTGTCAAGTATATCGTTTTAAATACTGTATTACTCTAAACTAACTAATTTGTCTACGCTCCAGGCTTCAGGTTTTTGGTTGAAATGAATTTTGGTATTTGCCCAAACTCCTTTAAAAAGATCTGAAGTTCTATAATTTTCCAACGCCTCTTCATCTCTCCAATAACTATACGTAAAAAACTGGTTGGTATTGTTTTTATCTCTGTAAAGTTCTAAAAATAAACAGCCTTCAAAACCACGGATTTTAGACTTCTGAATTTCAAAATCGGCTAAGAAGGTTTCAATTTTTTCAGGATCAAATCCCATTTTTACAATTCTTACAAACATTTAATCAAATTTTACGGTGATGGTATCGCGCAATTCTAACCCAAATAGGGTAGAGGCGCTCCCTACGGTACTCGGGTTGCTTTTATATACTGCTAGTTCTATATAACCTGCCGAATTGAAAATTGCCAATTTTTTACCATCTTCTTCCCGTTTATCTTTTTCTAACTTAAAATTGATGGCATCGCTATAGGTTTCAAAGATCTCATTGAACTTTGCAGTTCTGGCAATAATACTATATTCCCTTCCCTTTCCGGTATTTTCAAACAGTTTACGAGAAATATTGGTCACCACATTTCCGTAGTTATCTATATAAAGCACATGCCCAATGATCTGATTTTTTTCTGAATTCAAATAGGGTTCTACCTCTTTCAGGTATTTCAAATTCTCTATGGTTTTTCCGATAACCTCTAAAGTTCCGCCGCGAGCAATATGGCATGCCACTCTTACAAATACATCTAAAACCGGAAAATTAGTTTCTACCGTGTTATGAATATTGATCTCTACGATCTTTTGAGGTTTAATTTCTGAAGCGATTAAAGAGAGAATTCCATTATTTGCACAAATAAAATAATGATCGTCCAGTAAGACCGCTAAATGCTTGTTCTCTGGAGTTAATTCTGAATCTATCCCTATAATATGTATACTTCCTTTAGGGAAACATTTATAGGCATTTTTTATAATATAGGAAGCCTCGGTAATATGAAATGGAGAAATAGAATGTGAAATATCAACAATTCTTACATCACTCATTTCAGAATAAATTGTGCCTTTAACGGCTCCGGCAAAGTGATCTTTCTCTCCAAAATCGGTCGTTAAAGTAATGATGGCCATAGGCAATTGTTAATATTTTTTAAGAGGCTTAACCGGTTATTTTATTTAAGTTTGTATAGCAGGCTAAGATAAATTTAATATAACTAGAACCTGAGAATATTTCAATAAAAATCTATATTTTGTTTAACGCAAAATTAGCGTTTAATAGGGTTAAAGCAAATTTAAAAATTCTAAATTAGAACTAAAATTAACCAATAATCTACGAGCTTTTGAACGAACTCATCATTGAACTTTCCGAAATTAGTCCAAGAGAATTTTTTGGACAACAAAATGAACACATTGAACTTCTAAAAAAATATTTTCCCAAACTCAAGATTGTTGCACGCGGTAGTAAGATCATGGTGTATGGCGATGAAGAATTGCTGGAAGAATTTGATAGGCGCTTTACCATGTTAATGGACCATTTTATAAAGTTCAATAAACTGGATGAAAATGTGATTGAACGTGTTCTTACAAGCGAGAGTAAAGAAGATTATAGCAGCTCAGACCAAAGCGGAGAAGTTTTGGTGCATGGAGTAGGAGGAAAATTGATAAAAGCTCAAACTGCTAATCAGCGTAAGTTGGTAGACCTTATGGGTAAGAACGATATGGTTTTTGCTATTGGGCCGGCGGGTACAGGAAAAACCTATACAGGGGTTGCCCTTGCCGTAAAAGCATTAAAAGAAAAGCAGGTTAAAAGGATCATTCTTACAAGACCTGCAGTAGAAGCTGGTGAAAATCTTGGATTTCTTCCGGGAGATTTAAAAGAAAAGTTAGATCCTTACATGCAACCTTTATATGATGCATTAAGAGATATGATCCCTCATGAAAAGCTTGAAATGTTTATAGAGAAAGGGGTGATACAAATTGCACCTTTAGCTTTTATGCGAGGTAGAACCCTGGATAATGCCTTTGTAATCTTAGATGAAGCGCAAAATACCACCCATGCTCAAATGAAAATGTTTTTGACTAGAATGGGTAAGAACGCGAATTTCATGATTACGGGAGATCCTGGACAAATTGACCTTCCACGAAGAACGGTTTCAGGATTAAAAGAAGCCTTGCTTGTTCTTAAAGATGTAAAAGGAATAGGAATGGTTTATTTAGATGATAAAGATGTAATTCGCCATAGATTGGTAAAGAGCATTATTGCAGCGTATAAAGAGATTGAGCTTACAGATTAAAACATATTAAATCAACACAACAAATAACAAGGTCTTATTCTATATAAGATTTCAAGAAGTTTAAAGCAGTTATGAAGAATACCATTATAGATACCAATTTTAATTTCCCAGGTCAAAAATCTGTATATAAAGGAAAAGTTCGTGAAGTTTACGAACTGGAAAATGATCTTTTAGTAATGGTTGCTACAGATAGACTTTCGGCATTTGATGTGGTAATGCCTAAAGGTATTCCGTTTAAAGGTCAGATCCTGAATCAGATCGCTACAAAAATGATGGAAGATACCCAGGATATCGTTCCAAATTGGTTAGAAGCAACTCCAGATCCAAATGTAGCTGTTGGGAAACGTTGTGAACCTTTTAAGGTGGAAATGGTAATTCGCGGATATCTTTCCGGTCATGCTGCCAGAGAATATAAAGCTGGAAAAAGAATGCTTTGTGGAGTAGCGATGCCGGAAGGGATGAAAGAAAATGATAAATTTCCATCTCCAATTATCACTCCCGCTACCAAAGCTGAAATGGGAGATCATGATGAAGATATTTCAAAAGAAGATATTTTAAAAAGAGACATTGTTCGAAAGAAGATTACGAAGTTCTGGAAGATTATACCCGTAAACTTTTTCAACGAGGAACTGAAATCGCCGCTTCAAGAGATCTGATCCTGGTAGATACTAAATATGAATTTGGTAAAACTGCAGAAGGAGAGATCGTGCTTATAGACGAAATTCATACCCCAGATTCTTCCCGTTATTTTTATGCGGAAGGATATCAGGAAAGACAAGATAAAGGAGAAGCTCAAAAGCAGTTGTCTAAAGAATTTGTGCGTCAGTGGTTAATTAGCCATGATTTTCAAGGTTTAGAAGGACAAAAAGTTCCTGTAATGACAGATGATTATGTTGTAACTGTTTCTGAAAGATATATTGAATTATACGAAAAGATTACCGGCAGCAAATTCAAAAAAGCAGATGTTTCTAATATAGAAGCGAGAATTGAGAAGAATGTATTGGAATTTTTAAATTCCAGATCTTAATTAATATGAAAACTGTCAGTTCGAGCGTCCTTTTGATGTCGGGATCAAAATTAATTAATATATAAAAAATGTCAGTTCGAGCGTCCCGTTTGTTATGGTGATCAAAACTTATTAAAAATATAAAAAATGTCAGTTCGAGCGGAGTCGAGAACTATTCTTCATAACAAATTAGGTTTAGATTAAGCTCTATCTGAGAGAAATTTATTGAATTTTATAATATCTAATATAATCAACATAAAATCGGGCTGGGAAGATAGTTTCATCTATTTCTCCGGCCCATTTTCCTCCAAGCGCTAAATTGATTATCAGGTAAAAAGGTTTTCTAAAAACGTTCTTTTTAAAACATTGGTTAGCTTCAGAAATATCAAATTTGAAATATTCTTTTCCGTCTATATAATAAGAGATTTCGTTTCTATTCCATTCTATAGAATAAACATGATACTCATTTTCCAAATTCTCAATATTCAACTGATCAGAATTTGAAATTAATTCTTCATTTTCCTCAGGATAATGCACAGCCCCATAAAGTTCTTCAGGAGATTTTCCAACGTGCTCCATGATGTCAATTTCACCACAATAGGGATATCCTTTGGTAAGATGATTTGTGCCTAACATCCAAATGGCCGGCCAGGTTCCGTTTCCTTTGGGAAGTTTCGCTCTCACCTCAATCTTACCATATTTAAAATGCTGTTTATTTAATGTGTTTATTCTTGCTGATGTATATTCATTCTCATCATCAACATTCGCAGAGATCACCAACTGTCCATTTTCAATCTTTAAATTTTCTGAAGAAGTGGTGTATAGCTGTTCTTCATAATTCTTTCCATATCCGGTTTCTATATTCCAGGTTTCAGAATTTAAGGAAGGAGAATCAAATTCTTCACTCCAAACGAGACTATAATCTTGTGCCATTGCCATGGTTGTAAATAAGAAAAATAGGGAACAAAATTTCAACATTATATAGTCATTCTATTTCGAGAGTGGAATGTAGTTCAAAATTCAAGATTCATCAAACTAGCTCTATGAATAATTTTGAATTAATAATTATTGCCAAAGATCTTTCTGCTAAGTTTTGAGGTTATCAAAGCTTTCTATATTTTTAGGAAATGAAAGACATGCAAATCAAATCATTTGCCGAATATAAAAAGGCATATCAGCAAAGTGTAGAAAATCCTGAAGCTTTTTGGGATAATATCGCAGATAAATTTTATTGGCAGAAAAAATGGGATAAGACCCTGGAATGGGATTTCTCAAAACCCGAAATTAAGTGGTTTCAAGGTGGAAAATTGAATATTACAGAGAATTGTCTGGATAGGCACCTTGAAGAACTGGGAAATAAAACTGCAATAATTTGGGAACCGAACGATCCGGATGAGGAATCGAGATATATTTCCTACAGACAGTTGTTTGTGAAAGTTTCTCATTTTGCAAATGTTTTAAAGAATAACGGAATTAAAAAAGGGGATAGAGTTTGTATCTATATGCCAATGATCCCTGAACTTGCAATTGCTATGTTAGCCTGTGCAAGAATTGGAGCAGTTCACTCTATAGTATTTGCTGGATTTTCTAGTACGGCTATTGCTAATAGAATCAACGATTCTAAATGTAAAATGCTTATTACCGCCAATCAAGTTTATAGAGGTTCAAAACCTGTGGATCTAAAAGAGATTTGTGATGAAGCTTTAAAAAATACCCCTTCAATAGAAACTGTAATTGTATACAGAAGAACCGTGGAGCCCGTAGTTATGAAAGATGGCCGAGACAAATTCTGGTTTGAAGAGCTTGAGAAAGTTGAAAAAGAATGTCCCGCAGAAGTCATGGATGCAGAAGATATGTTATTCATATTATATACATCAGGATCTACAGGAAAACCAAAAGGCATGGTACATACTACCGGAGGTTATATGGTTGGCACCGCTTATACTTTTAGCAATGTTTTTCAATATAATTCAGATAAAGGATCTAATGATGTTTATTGGTGTACCGCAGATATTGGGTGGATCACCGGTCATTCTTATATAATATACGGGCCGCTGGCAGCCGGAGCTACAACGGTAATGTTCGAAGGTGTGCCTAGCTATCCAGATTATGGTCGTTTCTGGGAAATTGTAGAAAAATTGAACGTCACTCATTTTTATACAGCACCAACAGCCATTCGAGCATTAGCTAAACAGTCTGAGAATTTCGTTCTAAAACATGATCTTTCTTCTTTAAAAGTGTTAGGATCTGTGGGAGAACCTATTAATGAAGAAGCATGGCACTGGTATAATGATATGATTGGAAAAGGAAACTGCCCAATTGTAGATACCTGGTGGCAAACAGAAACAGGTGTAATTATGATCTCGCCATTAGCTGGTATCACTCCCACTAGACCGGCATTTGCAACTTTACCACTACCCGGGGTACAACCGGCTTTAATGGATGAAAGTGGGGTTGAGATTGAGAATATTCATGAAAAGGCGGAAGGAAGATTAGCTATCAAATTTCCATGGCCAGCTATTGCCAGAACTATTTATGGAGATCATCAAAGATTTAAAGATGTGTATTTTTCAGCCTATGAGAATAAATATTTTACGGGAGATGGCGCTTATAGAGATGCCACAGGAAATTACAGAATTACAGGGAGGGTTGATGATGTGGTGATAGTTTCGGGTCATAATCTCGGAACAGCTCCTATTGAAAATGCAATTAATGAACATCCTCAGGTGGCCGAAAGTGCTGTGGTAGGATTTCCGCACGATATAAAAGGGAATGCCTTATATGCCTATGTCATTCTTTATGATAATGTACAAAGATCAGACGAATTGAAAAATGAAATTAGAGCAGAAGTTTCTAAAATTATTGGGCCAATTGCAAAACCAGATAAAATTCAATTTGTAGAAGCATTACCTAAAACAGAAGTGGAAAGATCATGAGAAGATTATTAAGAAAGATCGCTTCTAAGGATACCGATAATATGGGAGATACTTCAACTTTATTAAATCCTGAAATAATTGAGGAAATAATGAAAGAATCGGTATAATTGAACTTTTAATTAAAAGGAAAAAAATTAGAGGTGTAATTAATTAATTACACCTCTATTTCATAACCTGCAATCATTTCCAACATCACCTTTTCTGTTCCAGATAAAGTTGAATAATTTTTACTATTATTATCTTTCACTTTTTTGAAAAAGGGTTCTATAGCTCCGGTTTCATAATTCTCCACAATGTTAGGATGTACATAATAGCTTCTGCACACTGCTCTTGTGTTTCCTAAACCTTCGGCGGCGGCATCAAAAGCCGTTAGGATATTTTTCTTGTTTTCTTTCTCATCTTTATTATAACCTTCTTCATATAAGGTCTCGAAAAATATTTTAGACGCTGCCCAGGTTCTAAAATCTTTAGCTGAAAATTGATCTCCACTTATCTCATGTATATAATCATTGATCATTCCACTGTCTATGGATTTTTTATTCCCATTTTCATCTATAAATTTAAATAATTCCCATCCAGGAATTTCTTCACACTGATTTACGAGTTTTACCAGTTTCTTATTCTTTACGGTAATAGAATGTTCTTTTCCTTTCTTCCCAATAAATTCAAATTTTATATTGGTCTTTGAAGTTTTTAGGTGCCGAGATCGTAAGGTAGAAAGTCCGTATGTTTTATTGTTCTTGGCATAATAGGCATTTCCAATTCTAATATGCGTTTCTTCCATAAGTCTAATAATCAAAGCCAGTACTTTACGCTGACTCATAGATGGAAGGTCAAGATCTTTTTCTACCGTTTTTCTGATCTTAGGAAGAATTTTACCAAATTCAGTCATTTTATAAAATTTGGTCTGATTTCTAAGTTTAGACCAGGTAGCATGATATAAATATTGTTTTCTGTTTTTTTCATCTCTTCCAATAACCTGAAGATGGCCATTATGCAAATGGGAAATTTTTACATTTTCCCAGGCAGGTGGAATTACAAGACTTTTAATTCGATCTAAATGCTTTTCATCTGAGATCTTTTCTCCATTGCGTTGGTAGGAAAAGCCGCGTCCTTTCCGTTTTCTAATAATAGAAAGCTCGTTCTCAGATAAATAAATAAGATTAGCTAAAGATGCAGCATCCTCAGGATTATCTTTTATAGTTTGAACAGCTTCAGCATCCAGTGTCATTTTCTTTTTTTATAAAAATAATTCAGAAAAGCATTGATGAGTTATAAAGAAGTGTGAAAATTAAAAACGGTCTAAAAATTATAACATAAATTTTTAGACCGTTTAGATATCAGGTTTTCAGTAATTAATCAAAATATGAAAAAGTATCTCCTTCTTTAATTTGCAGTATACTTTCGTATATAAGTCTTATCACATTTTCAACATCATCCTTATGAACCATTTCCACCGTAGTGTGCATATATCTTAAGGGTAAAGATATAAGTGCAGAAGCAACTCCGCCATTGCTGTAAGCAAAAGCATCGGTATCTGTACCTGTTGCTCTAGACGCTGCACTGCGCTGAAAAGGAATTTCGTTCTTCACTGCTGTATCTATAAGCAACTCTCTTAATTTATTTTGAACAGCAGGTGCATATGTAATTACCGGTCCTTCCCCAATTTTTGCATGTCCATTTGTTTTCTTTTCTATCATTGGGGTAGTGGTGTCATGTGTTACATCCGTCACTATCGCAATATTTGGCTTAATGGTTTGGGTGATCATTTCTGCTCCACGTAAACCAATCTCCTCTTGTACAGAATTGGTGATATAAAGTCCGAAAGGTAATTTTTTCTTGTTCTCTTTTAAAAGACGTGCTACCTGAGAGATCATAAAACCACCCATGCGATTATCAAGTCCGCGGCAAACAAATTTCTTTTCATTTAAAATGAAGAACTCATCCGGATATGTGATCACACAACCAACGTGAACTCCTAATTCTTCCACTTCATCTTTAGAAGAGCATCCAACATCTATAGTGATATTGTCTAATTGTGGAGCTTGTTCTTTTTCCTTATTTCTGGTATGAATTGCTGGCCATCCAAAAACTCCTTTTACAATTCCGTTCTTAGTGTGGATATTTACACGTTTAGAAGGTGCTATTTGATGATCGCTTCCTCCATTTCTAATCACATAGATTAATCCATCATCTGTAATATAATTCACGTACCATGAAATTTCGTCGGCATGTCCTTCTATTACTACCTTAAATTTAGCTTTCGGATTTATTACTCCTACCGCTGTTCCGTAAGTATCGGTTATAAATTCATCTACATAAGGTTTTAAATAGTCCATCCAGAGTTTTTGGCCTTCCCATTCATATCCTGTAGGAGATGCGTTGTTTAAATATTTTTCTAAAAATTCTATCGATTTTTCATCGAGTAACTCGTCTTTCTTCATAGATATTAATTTTCACGAATTTACTAAGAATTAAATGTATGACAAATCCAATATTCGTAAATTTGGAATGGTTTTGGTTTAATTTAATTCTCATATTAAATAAAAAAGAAATTTGAGACACCTTATTATATATCTAATGCTGTTTTTTGTTCTTGACATGTCTGCGCAAACCCCCGAGGTGGAAACAGATACCGTGGAGAAGGAATTCTTTGTTATTCTAGGCGATACGGTAGTTAGAAATAAGATAGATTTAGATGAAGTTGTAATTATGAATAAGCTCAACTTCAAATCAGATCTTGAAAGGAGAAAATATCTCATCTTAAGGCGTAAGACGAGAAAGGTGTATCCGTATGCTAAATTGGCATCAGAAAGATTGGTGACTCTTAATATGAGGCTACAGGATATCAAATCCAAAAGAGCATCAAAAAAAGTATACCAAGATCATTCAAGACTATATAGAGAAGCAATTTGCCGAAGATCTTAAAAAGCTTACCCATACAGAAGGGCAGATCCTGGTTAAATTAATACACAGGCAAACCGGTCATACTGCTTTCGATTTGATTAAGCATTTAAAAAGTGGGTGGCGAGCATTTTGGTATAATACTACAGCAAGTTTATTTGAGATCTCTTTAAAAGAAGAATATCATCCGGAAAGCAATCAGGAAGATTATATGATAGAAGATATTCTGCAAAGATCATTTCGAGCCAAGATCTTAGAGCCGCAGCAAAGTGCATTAAAATTTAGATATCTCGATCTTCGAAATAAGTGGACGTCCGTTCCAAATAAATAATACTATATATAATAAGACATTGTTATAGAATGCATACTTTTATAATAATTCTTTGGGCGTTTCCCTTCCTATGGTCGGGTCGGGCGCTATGCTTGTAGTCCCGATCCCGATAGCTATCGGGATCGGGAGCTACCGCTTCGCTCCCTAACGCGGGGATTTTCGTCATGAAAAATGGCTTTCTTCGGTATAAATGCTATGATTAGCCGGAAAGATTTCAAAAAGATTCAAATTATTTTTCAGATTAAAGTGCAAAGGTTCAAAGCGTTAAGAAGTCGTTAAAAAAATATTATAAAAAAGATAAAATAAAGTTTGGCTAGAAGAAAGAAAGCGGTGTATATTTGCAGCCGCTTTGAGCGCCACTGGTTATGTGATGTAAGAAGCTTTGTTCTTTGTATAGTGAGAGGTACCGGACTAATAGGAGTTGATTTTTCAACTTTTAGAGGTTGCTAAAAAAAACTTAAAAAAAGTTTGCTGGTGTAAGAAAAAGGGTTGTATATTTGCAGCCGCTTTGAGAATGACGCGAGAGTGTTATTGGGAGAAGTAAAGAAGTTCTTTACTAGTGTGGGTTACAGCGATTTTTTACTCTTTGAAAAAGGGTTTCAAAAAAAACTTCAAAAAACTTTAAAATAAAGTTTGGAAGTTAAGGAAAAAGCGTTGTATATTTGCAGCCGCTTAGAAAGCGAGTACGATCACTACGAAATACTGAATTGAAATCCCGGGTTAGGGTAGTAATAAAGAAAGGTTCAACTCCTTTAATTTCACAAAGATTCCTTCCAAATATGGAAAGATCCTCACCCTTTGGGGGAGGTGGCCAAAGGCGGAGGGGGATGTTCATTGATATATTGAATTGACAGCGCGTTTCAATGTTGTTCTTAGGAACAACAAAAGAAACCAAAAGAAAAGAATTAAGACTAGAAGAATAATTTTGAGCTTTTATGATCTCTTCGGGGATTGTAAATGAAAAGGACTTGTAATTGTTATATTATTTAAAGATTAACGATGAAGAGTTTGATCCTGGCTCAGGATGAACGCTAGCGGCAGGCTTAACACATGCAAGTCGAGGGGCAGCACAGATTGCTTGCAATCAGGTGGCGACCGGCGCACGGGTGCGTAACGCGTATACAACCTACCTTATAGAGGGGAATAGCCCAGAGAAATTTGGATTAATGCCCCATAGTATTATCGATTAGCATTAATTGATGATTAAACATTTATGGCTATAAGATGGGTATGCGTTCTATTAGCTAGATGGTAAGGTAACGGCTTACCATGGCTACGATAGATAGGGGTCCTGAGAGGGAGATCCCCCACACTGGTACTGAGACACGGACCAGACTCCTACGGGAGGCAGCAGTGAGGAATATTGGACAATGGGCGAGAGCCTGATCCAGCCATGCCGCGTGCAGGAAGACGGCCCTATGGGTTGTAAACTGCTTTTATACAGGAAGAAACACTCCCTTGCGAGGGAGCTTGACGGTACTGTACGAATAAGGATCGGCTAACTCCGTGCCAGCAGCCGCGGTAATACGGAGGATCCAAGCGTTATCCGGAATCATTGGGTTTAAAGGGTCCGTAGGCGGGACAATCAGTCAGCGGTGAAAGTCTGTGGCTCAACCATAGAATTGCCATTGATACTGTTGTTCTTGAATACTTATGAAGTGGTTGGAATATGTAGTGTAGCGGTGAAATGCATAGATATTACATAGAACACCGATTGCGAAGGCAGATCACTAATAATTTATTGACGCTGATGGACGAAAGCGTAGGTAGCGAACAGGATTAGATACCCTGGTAGTCTACGCCGTAAACGATGGTTACTAGCTGTTCGGTCGCAAGACTGAGTGGCTAAGCGAAAGTGATAAGTAACCCACCTGGGGAGTACGTTCGCAAGAATGAAACTCAAAGGAATTGACGGGGGCCCGCACAAGCGGTGGAGCATGTGGTTTAATTCGATGATACGCGAGGAACCTTACCAGGGCTTAAATGTAGATTGACAGGGGTGGAAACACCTTTTCCTTCGGGCAATTTACAAGGTGCTGCATGGTTGTCGTCAGCTCGTGCCGTGAGGTGTCAGGTTAAGTCCTATAACGAGCGCAACCCCTGTTGTTAGTTGCCAGCGAGTCATGTCGGGAACTCTAACAAGACTGCCAGTGCAAACTGTGAGGAAGGTGGGGATGACGTCAAATCATCACGGCCCTTACGTCCTGGGCCACACACGTGCTACAATGGTAGGGACAGAGAGCAGCCACTGGGCGACCAGGAGCGAATCTATAAACCCTATCACAGTTCGGATCGGAGTCTGCAACTCGACTCCGTGAAGCTGGAATCGCTAGTAATCGCATATCAGCCATGATGCGGTGAATACGTTCCCGGGCCTTGTACACACCGCCCGTCAAGCCATGGAAGCTGGAAGCACCTGAAGTCCGTCACCGTAAGGAGCGGCCTAGGGTGAAGCTGGTAACTGGGGCTAAGTCGTAACAAGGTAGCCGTACCGGAAGGTGCGGCTGGAACACCTCCTTTCTAGAGTATTGCTTATTAAAGAGCAATCGCAATTACAAAAAGATCTCTTAAGATTATCTTTTTGTCTTAATTCCTGTCAATTTAATTATTAAAAAGAGAAATAAGATTCTAGAGACAAGAGCCAAGACGCTTATGTCTAGACTCTGAAATCTATAAGTCTAGTCTCTTAATACGATACAGTCTCATAGCTCAGCTGGTTAGAGCGCTACACTGATAATGTAGAGGTCGGCAGTTCGAGTCTGCCTGAGACTACTTTTTCAAAGCTCAATAAGCAATGATCAGTAAACAATGTAAGAATTGTGAATTGATACCTGTTAATTGTTACTTGAAAAGATGTTCATTAAAATATAGGAAATTTTAGAAGTTGGGTAACCCAGTTTGCAGTAAGCAGCAGCAGTTAGCAGTAATTAAAACTGTATACTGAATACTGAGACTGCCGACTACAAAAAATGGGGGATTAGCTCAGCTGGCTAGAGCGCCTGCCTTGCACGCAGGAGGTCATCGGTTCGACTCC
>CAWFKK010000005.1:0-123599 GCA_963816375.1 uncultured Flavobacteriaceae bacterium | reverse complement strand
CTGGTGCAGCAGCCATTAATACTACCTTGTTGACCTTACTTCGTTCCGGAGATCATATTGTGGCTTCCAGTAGTCTGTATGGCGGAACCTATAATCTGTTAAGCGTGACTTTACCAAGATTTGGAATCACCACCACTTTTGTAGATCCGTCTAATCCTGAAAACTTTAAAAAAGCTGCCAAAGAAAATACCAGAGTTTTCTTTATAGAATCGCTTGGAAATCCAAAGTTGGATGTTTTGGACATTCAGGAGATTTCTAATAGAGCAAAAGAACATAAGGTTCCGTTGATAGTAGATAATACGGTTGCCACCCCTTCACTTTTAAATCCTATAAAATACTCACCCTCACTGGGGCCGATATCGTAATTCATTCGTTGACCAAATACATCAACGGGAATGGAACTTCTTTGGGAGGTGTAATTATAGATGCTGGTAAATTTGATTGGGCTAGCGGGAAATTTCCAGAATTTACAGAACCATCTGCCGGATATCATGGCTTAGTATATAACGATGCTTTAAAAGAAGCAGCCTTTATTGCCAAGGTACGAATAGAAGGTTTGAGAGATCATGGTGCTGCCTTGAGGAAGATCATGGTGCGCTAATCCATTTAATGCATTTCAGATCATTCAAGGATTGGAAACTTTAGAATTGCGAATTAAAATACACAGTGAGAATGCATTGGCATTGGCCAAATGGTTACAAGAACAAACTCAGGTGAAATGGGTGAATTATCCAGGGCTTGAAAATAATGATTATTATGAGCTGGCTCAAAAATATCTTCCAAAAGGGCAAAGTGGGATCGTGACCTTTGGTGTTGAAGGCGGATTTGAAGCTGCAAAAGTTATCGCAGATAAAACTAAGATCTTCTCGCTACTTGCAAATATTGGAGATACAAAGTCTTTAATCATTCATCCTGCGAGTACCACCCATCAGCAGTTAAGTGACGAGCAACAAGAATCTACAGGAGTTACCAAAGATCTTATCAGGCTTTCTGTAGGCTTGGAAGATCTTGAAGATCTTAAGGCAGATCTAGAATATGCCTTTTCAAAAATAGGAACTAAAATTCTTCAATAATGTTTGTTGGTGGATTAAGGCAGCCGGAACTTTGAAATCCTCATGCGGCAGTTTCGGTTGCTCTTGATCAAATCAGCAATAAAAAGTAGCAACAATGCTTCAAGAAATAAAAATATCAGCGTTTGAAAATAGTGAAGGTACGGTTCAAGAGGTTCATCTTTCGTATGAGATTTTCGGGAAGCCATTGGGAACCGTTCCTGTGGTGCTAATAAATCACGCCCTCACGGGAAACTCTTCAGTAATTGGAAAGACCGGTTGGTGGAAAGAGATCGTAGGAGATTGTAAAAGCATAGATACTCAAGAATATACAATTTTGGCTTTTAACGTTCCGGGAAACGGATATGATGGTAAGGAAGATCATCTGCTAAATAATTATAAAGAATTTACACTTCGCGACATTGCCAAGCTCTATCAGATTGCATTAGGAGAACTCGGAATTTCCAAAATTTTTGCGGGAATTGGTGGCTCTATAGGCGGCGCCTTGCTTTGGGAACAAGCAGTGTTAAATCCCGATCTTTTTGAACATATTATTCCCGTGGCATCAGATTATAAAGCCACACATTGGGTAAAAGCGCTGTGTAAAGTGCAAGAACAGATCTTAAATAATTCAAACACTCCGGTTGCCGATGCCAGAATGCAGGCAATGACTTTTTATAGAAGTCCGCAATCTTTTGTTTCAAAATTTGGAGCGCTCCATGGAGAACAGAATTCTAATTGGAATATAGAGGGTTGGCTGGAACATCACGGTAGAAAACTCGAAGAACGGTTTCAATTGGCATCTTATAAACTGATGAATCATCTATTAACAACAGCAGATATCAGTCTTGGTACCGGAGATCATATTACCGCGGCTTCTAAGATCACTTCCAATATTCATATTATCACCATCAATTCTGATGGATTCTTTACCCCTAATGAGAATTGGGAAACTTATGTCAATCTATCGCTTAACAAAAATAATATCAGCATACATGAGATCAACTCTATTCACGGCCATGACGCCTTTTTAATAGAACATTCTCAGGTAGCATCCATTTTAACACCAATATTCAACATTAATAAACCACAAAATGAAAAAGATAAACATAGTACTGTTTGGAGTAGGTAACGTAGGGAGTACGCTAATTCAACAAATATTGGAAAGCAGACAGCAAATTTTAAAGTCTTCTAATATTGAAATAAATATTCCTGTTGTTGTAAATTCTAAGATCGCATTCTTCGAACAAAAAACAGTGAGACCTTCCTGGGAGACAGATTTTAAAGCTTTCGGACATCCTTATAAATTAGCGAATATCATTAATCATGTTAAAGCTGAAGGTTTGCAAAATTTAATTGCGGTAGATGCTACTGCTAGCGAAGATTTTGTAAAGAATTATAAAGAGCTTATTAGAAATGGTTTTCACATTGTAGCTGCCAATAAAGCAGCCAATACTTTATCTGAAAAATTCTATAAGGATCTTAGAGTAGAACTTAAAAAACATAACAAGCAATTCTTATATGAAACCAATGTAGGAGCTGGCTTGCCAATTATCAAAACCTTGCAGGATCTACATTTGGCGGGAGAGGAGATCACTAAGATGAGAGGTGTATTTTCTGGATCTTTGAGCTATATATTCAATACTTTTTCTAATGAGAATAAGTTGTTTTCTGAAGTATTGCAGGAGGCAAGAACAAAAGGACTTACTGAGCCAGATCCTAGAATAGATCTTTCCGGCAAAGATGTTGGGAGAAAATTACTAATTCTTGCCAGAGAGATCAAGATCAAAAAAGAGCTTTCTGAAGTAAAAATTGAAAATCTCATTCCCAAACATCTTAACGGCAAAAGTTCTATCGCTCATTTTATAGACAATCAGCAAGATCTTAATATTGGTTTTGATGAACGTAAGTCTAATCTTAAAGTGGATGAAGTTTTAAGACATATTGGAGAGCTGGATGTTGCCAGTGGAAAATTAGAAGTGAAGTTAGTTTCAGAAAAAAGAAGTTCTCCTTTTGGAAGTTTGCAACAGGCAGACGCCTCTTTTGAGATCTATACAAAATCTTATGGAGACAGACCCATAGTAATTCAAGGAGCCGGAGCCGGTGCGGCAGTAACTTCCAGAGGAGTGCTATCTGATATTTTAAAACTTTCAGAGAAATTGGAATTTAGAAATTGAAGGTAATTTATTTTTTTAGAGGTGGCTCCTGTGTATTTAATGAGAAAATAGAAAAGAATTTATTATTTATCTTCGCTCTATGATCTCCAAAAAAACCAAATACGGATTAAAGGCGCTGGCCTTTCTTGCTAAACAAAAAGATAAAACTCCTGTGCAATCTTCAGAAATTGCAAAGAGTGAAAATATCTCTTCGAAATTTTTGGAAAGTATCATGTTAGATCTTAGAAAAGCCGGGCTTTTGGGGTCTAAGAAGGGAAAAGGCGGTGGATATTATCTCCTTAAAGATCCAACGGAAATTCATATGACTTCTGTTATCCGTGTTTTAGAAGGGCCAATTGCTATGTTGCCTTGTGTAAGTTTAAATTACTACGAAAAGTGTCTTGATTGTCCAGACGAGGTGACCTGTTCTGTTCATAAACTCATGATACAAGTACGAGACAGTACGCTGCAAGTGCTAGGGGATAATACATTGGCAGATCTTACTTAGATCTTAGAAATTTTAGCGCTTAATTCAATTCTACTAGCTAATCCTTTAATTTAAGATTCTTTAGTTGGCTTAATTCAAAAGGAATTCTATTTTTGCATAACCTATTAGTCCGATAGGTTAATAGGTAAATATTTTAAATATCAAATGCTTTTAAAGTCAAAACATATAAATTCTAATTACAAATTAGATCGCACTTCAGAGAAACCAATGCGTAGCATTGTAAAAACTATTAGTTGGCGGGTTATAGGGACTATAGATACGGTAGCTATTTCTTGGATACTAACCGGGCAAGTGGAAACTGCTTTAGCAATAGGATCTGTAGAATTGGTAACGAAGATGATCTTGTATTTTGGACATGAAAGAATTTGGAATTCTATCAATTTTGGAAGAGAATGAATATGAAAAAATATTCAAGAGCGCAAATAGCTGAACTAAACGATAAGTTTAGAAACAGTACTCCTTCAGAAGTTATAAGATGGGCTATAAGTAAGGCGTCCAACCCAGTGGTGACCACCAATTTTAGACCTTACGAAGCAGCTATTTTACATGCTTCAGCTAAAGAATTGTCAGAAATTAAAGTGGTTTGGTGTGATACAGGGTATAATACTCCACAAACCTATAAGCATGCCGAGCAACTTATAGAAGACTTAAAACTGAATGTGATTTTATACACTCCGCTTCAAACCACAGCGCATAGAGATGTTGTTTTTGAAGGGATTCCAAAAGTGGAAGATGAAAATCATCAAGAATTTTCTTATCAGGTTAAATTGGAACCTTTTTCTAGAGCTATGGCAGAATTAAAGCCTGATGTTTGGTTTACCAATCTTAGAAAAGGGCAAACCGCTTTTAGAGATAGCATCGATATTTTGAGTTATAGTAAAGATGGAATTTTAAAGGTAAGTCCGTTCTATCAATATTCAGATGAAGAGTTGGATGTTTATTTAAAGGAACATCAGTTGCCAAACGAATTCAACTATTTTGATCCTACCAAAGTGCTCTCGAATAGAGAGTGCGGAATTCACTTATAATTAATTAACATGAACGGTATTTTAAAACAGAATCCTTTAGAGAGTGAAGCTATCTATATTTTTAGAGAAGTGGTTACTCAGTTTGAAAATCCTGTATTGCTTTTCTCGGGAGGAAAAGATTCTATCACATTGGTAAGATTGGCAGAAAAAGCATTTTATCCTTCAAAAATTCCATTTCCACTTTTACATATAGATACGGGCCATAATTTTCCTGAAACCATCGAGTTTAGAGATAAATTGGTAAAAGAAATGGGACTTCAGCTTATTGTTAGAAATGTTCAAGATGATATAGATCAAGGAAAATCTATAGAAGAAAAAGGGAAATATTCTAGCAGAAATAGTTTGCAAACAAATACGCTTTTAGAGGCTATAGAAGAATTCAAATTTGATGCTTGTATTGGTGGTGCTCGTAGAGATGAAGAAAAAGCGAGAGCAAAAGAGCGAATTTTTTCTGTAAGAAATGATTTTGGCGAATGGGATGAAAAAAATCAGCGGCCTGAAGTGTTTGATATGTTGAATGGAAGGATAGAGATTGGGCAGAATGTTCGTGTCTTTCCTATTTCCAATTGGACAGAACTAGATGTTTGGTATTATATAGAAAAAGAAAAAATTGAAATTCCATCGATATATTTTACTCATGAAAGAGAGATCTTTGAGAGAGATGGTATGATCTGGACAGCTTCAGAACATGTTTATAAAGATGATCATGAGGCGGTGAAAACTAAAAATGTAAGATTTAGAACGGTAGGAGATGTTACTTGTACTGCTGCCGTAGAATCTCATGCAACAACCATTCAGCAAATAATCAAGGAAATTACCAATGCTACTATTTCCGAACGTGGAGCCAGAATAGACGATAAAAGATCTGAGGCGGCTATGGAAACCAGAAAACAACAAGGTTACTTTTAAGAAAAATCAAAATGGAAGTTTTAAAAATTGCAACAGCAGGAAGTGTAGACGACGGAAAAAGTACCTTAATTGGACGATTACTTTATGATACCCAATCTTTAACTTCAGATAAGCTAGAGGCTATTGAAAAAAGCAGTAGAAAAAAAGGATTAGATTATCTTGATTTCTCTTTGGCTACAGATGGTTTGGTGGCAGAGCGTGAGCAAGGTATTACCATAGATGTGGCTCATATTTATTTTTCAACTCCTAAAAAAAGTTACATAATTGCAGATACTCCGGGTCATGTAGAATATACCCGAAATATGGTAACAGGTGCTTCCACTTCTCAAGCTTCTATTATTTTGATAGATGCTAGAAAAGGAGTGATCGAACAGACTCACCGTCATTTTTTTATCAATAATTTGTTGAGGTTAAAAGAGGTGGTAGTTGCAGTAAATAAAATGGACTTGGTAAATTATTCTGAAAAAGTCTTTAATGACATCAAAGAAGACTTTCAGAATTTGATATCTGAAAGCAATTTTAAAAATCAGAAAATCACGTTTATACCCGTTAGCGCCTTATGGGGAGAGAATATTGCCAATAGATCTTCTAATATGAATTGGTATGCTGATGCAACAATTTTGGAGCATTTAGAAGCTATAAAGTCGGAAGATTTTCTTCAGCAGACTCAAACTAGATTTTCTGTACAAACGGTGATAAGACCAAAAACAGAAGCTCATAGAGATTTTAGAGGTTATGCTGGGAAAATAACGGGTGGGAGTTTAAAAGTTGGTGATGCAATTACTGTTCTACCAAGTTTAACTACGAGCAAGATCAAAGAGATCTTTTTCTTTGATGAGCAATACGAAGAAGCTTTAGCCGGAAGCTCGGTAAATATCACTTTAGAAGATGATATAAATATCACAAGAGGAGATGTAATAGTTAGATGCAATGAATTACCCCAAGCTTCAAAATCTTTAAAAGCTACCTTGTGTTGGATGGATGTCAAATCTTTGGTGCCGGGAGCAAAATACCTTCTTCAACATAATACCAATAGACTTTTAGCTAAAGTTGAAAATGTTGAAAGTCATAAAGTAATAAAGGGTGAATCTGCACAAACCGAAAATCAGCTTCAATTAAACCAAATAGGGAAAGTATCCTTAAAATTAAGCAAGCAACTTTTTTCAGATAGCTATGAAAATAATCCTGAAAATGGACGTTTCATTTTAATAGACACCGCCACAAATACTACAGCGGGAGTTGGATTTATTGAGTGAGCTAAAAAAATACAACTTAGCAGATGTTACTTAAAGTTTCTTCGGAATTGTTTAATTTTGGGTAAAATCTATAACTATGAAAATCAATCTAAAACGCCTAAACGATAATTACCTTTTTGAAACTAAAAATGAACGTGGAGACGTCGTTCTTTTAGATAACAAATCTGAAGATGAACCAAAAGGATCAAGCCCGATGGATCTTCTTCTAAGAGGAATTGCCGGATGTAGCAGTATAGATGTGGTAATGATCTTGAAGAAACAACAACATGAGTTGGAAGATCTTCAAGTAGAAGTAGAAGGTTTTCGTGAAGATGGAGCTATTCCAAATGTTTTCAAAAAGATCCAATTAGACTTTATTCTTAAGGGAGATGTGCCCGCAGCAAAGGTTGAAAGAGCAGTAAAATTATCTATGGATAAATATTGTTCGGTTTCTAAAATGTTAGAAAAGGCGGCAGAGATCAGTTATTCCATCACTTTAAATGGAGAGAAAATAAGTTAGTGGAATACTTCGAAACCAAAATTGTAAGAACCTGGGAGCCTTCTAATTGGCTAAGAATTTTAGGAAGTATACTTCTCCTGGCTAGTGCAGGTATCGTTTTTGTTTGGGATCCGGAAATAGCTTGGATAAAAACCCTTGGTTATATTGTTTACTTTATTACGTTTATTTTCTCATTGAGTACCTCATTTATCAGACCTAAAGATATTGGCTTGATTTCTATTTCAGAAGACAAAATAAAGGTAGAATATAAAGGTAATAAAGCATCTTTTCAAATTTCAGAACTTAAGGAATTGGGATTGAATAATCGCGGTTATGCTAGTTACTGGAAGCACTCATTACAGTCAAATAAGAATCATTTATATTTTACAGACGAATCAAACGATCTGTATGATTTTGAGATAACTCTCCAGAATAAAGAGAAAAAGGAAGATCTTAAACAATTTTTGAAGGATCTAAAATCTCTCTCTGAACGAACTGATCTTCATTTTAATTCTTAGCAGTGTAAATTTAAATGGGTAATATCTAAACCTGGTAATATTTTTGCTACAGAGCTCATAAGATCGCGGTTATGCTGGTTACTGGAAGCACTCATTACAGTCAAATAAGAATCATTTATATTTTACAGACGGATTAAACGATCTGTATGATTTTGAGATTTTAATTCAAAATAAGGAGAAGAAGGATGATCTTAAACAATTTTTGAAGGATCTAAAATCGAATTCTTCTCTTAAAGTGGAACGAACTGGAATTTCTTCATTTTAATTCTTAGCAGTTAGGTATAAAATTTAAATGGGTAATATAGATCTATAAAAACCTGGTAATCTATTTTTGCGTAGATGTAACCAGATTGCTCAATAACATTAGTATGCTCTTAATTGAATAACTTCCAATATTCAGAAAATAGCATCTGCTGTTTTTTGATAATTAAGTTACATTTGCCCTAATATGAAGAAAATTACCCTGCTATTGCTTTTGTTTATTAGCTCCATTTCCTATTCGCAAAATGAAATAAAAAAATATTATTCTTTAGATGCCAATTACTTTTACGGCTCTATTCTTGAACATAATCCGGATATTTCTCATTTAATTACCGGACATCCGCGCGGTTTTATTTTGAGTTTGAATCAAAAAACCTACGGGTTAAAAGAGTGGGAGCGCAGGTATAATTATCCCGATTTTGGATATTCTTTCTCTTATCAGAATATGGAAAATCAATATCTAGGTAAGAATTATGCGCTTTATGCACATTTTAATTTTTACTTTTTTCAGCGAAATTTGATGTTTAGGATAGGGCAGGGAATTGCTTATGCTTCCAGTCCTTATAATCCGGATACCAACTACATCAACAATGCATATGGGTCTAGATTTTTGAGTTCTACGTATTTAATGGGAAATTTCCAAAGGCAGAATATTTATAAAGGTTTCGGGATACAGGCAGGAGTTTCTGTAATTCATTATTCTAATGCCGATTTTAAATCGCCAAATAACAGCACCAATACTTTTGCCTTTAATCTTGGGGTAAATTATCTTTTAGATTATGAAAACACTCCAGATTTTGTGCCTAAAGATCCTAAAGAGAAAAAATATACAGAACCTTTTCATTACAACTTTGCTCTTAGAGGCGGCGTAAATACTACCGGAGTTATTGGTTCTAAACAATATCCATTTTTAACAATTTCGGCGTATGCAGATAAGGTGATCAATAAAAAAAGCACGCTTGCAGGCAGGAACAGAAATTTTCTTCTCTAAAGCTTTGGAGGAATATATTTATTATCAATCTGTTGCTTTTCCGCAGGAACAAACCACAGGAGATGAAGATTCTAAAAGAGTTGGGATTTTCGTGGGGCATTTGTTGACTTTCAATAAAATGTCTTTAGTTACCCAGTTTGGGTACTATGTGTACTACCCGTATGATAATTATGTAGATCAGATCTATAACAGATTAGGTTTACAGAGAAAAATCTCAGATCATTTCTGGGCTTCGGCAACAGTGCGCTCGCATGGAGCAAATGCAGAAGCTGTAGAATTTTCACTTGGATATAGATTATAAAATGAAAGCGATGAAAAGATTGTTCTGTTTGATATTGGTTGGATTTATGTTGAGTTGTGATTCTGAAGATGCGCCGGGTTGTTTCAAAAAAGCGGGGGATATAATTTCTGAAGAAGTTGAGGTTGCTCCTTTTAATGAAATTATGGTGTATGAGAGAGTGAAACTATACATCAATCAGGGAGAAGAACAGAAAGTAGTGGTGGAAACGGGAGAGAATTTAATGGACGATGTGGTAGTGAATGTTGAAAACAATAGGTTGAGCATTCGCAATGAAGCCTCTTGTAATTTGATTCGAGATTATGAAATCACCAAGGTTTATGTTACGGTAACCGATCTTACTTGGCTGCAGAATAGCAGTGGAAGTACCATTGAAAGTCAGGGAACGTTGAAATTAAATGATCTTTGGTTGAGGTCAGTTAATCAGGAGCGAGATCTTTCTATTCATACCGATGGCGATTTTAAATTAGATCTGGATGTTCAAAATCTTAGAATAACCAACGATAATGTTTCCAATTATTTTCTAACCGGGAAAGCCGAAAGCGTAAATGCATTTTTTGCAGCCGGAGATGGGAGGCTGGAAGGTGCAGATTTTATAGTTCAGAATTATGATATCTTTCATAGAGGAACAAATAAGCTAATTATCAATCCGCAGCAATCTTTAAAAGGTGAGATTAGAAGTAGCGGAAATGTGATCGCTAAAAATCGTCCTCCTGTTGTAAGCGTAGAAGAATTCTATACCGGAAAACTTATTTTTGAGTAGTAGTTAATTCTGAAAACAAAGTCTCTAAATTTTTAGATTTTCTGTTTAGCTGAAGTGTTTTAAGTCCGTTATCATGAGCAAAATCAAAAACCGCCGGGCGCATGTCTTTGTTGGTGTCAAATTTTAGCTCGTAATGAAATCCGCCTAAGATTCTTTGCTGAAACTAAATTAGGTAAGACGTTCAACGCCACTTCTTCAATACGATAATCAAATTCCACCTGAATGATCTGTTCTTTTTGTTCCTGCAGTTCCTTCATTTTCTTATCGGCTACAATAACACCTTTGTCAATAATGATCACTCGGTCGCAAATAGCTTCTACTTCCTGCATAATATGCGTAGAAAGAAATACCGTTTTTTCTTTTCCAACTTTTAAGATGAAATTCCTGATTTCTGTAAGCTGATTTGGATCTAATCCTGTTGTGGGTTCATCTAAAATAAGCACTTCCGGATCATGCAAAAATGCAGCAGCAAGGCCAACACGTTGGCGATACCCTTTAGAAAGTTGTTCGATCTTTTTATTGGCTTCCGGTAAAAGCCCTGTCATTTCTATCACTTCTTCAATTCTCGACTTTTTGATCTTAAATATAGAAGCGTTAAAAGAAAGATATTCTCTTACATACATTTCGGTATAAAGCGGATTATGTTCCGGTAGATATCCAACAGATCGTTGTACTGCTTTCAAATCATCAGAGATCAAAACATTATTTACACTGGCAACACCTTCAGAAGCGCTTAAATATCCGGTTAGAATTTTCATCAAAGTAGATTTTCCGGCACCATTTGGGCCAAGAAAACCAACGATCTCACCTCTTTTAATACTAAAATTTACAGTATCAAGAGCTTTTTGATCACCATAGAATTTTGAAACATTTTCAACCGAAATAGACATAATAAAGCTTTTTTCAAAAGTAAGAATTAAATCAGCATCTTATACTTTTAGATGTTTTTAATAGTATTTTACAATTTTGCTATTTTAATTAAATGAACAAGTTCAGGGTGAGATGCTGGTATGTCAAATTACCTAATTTTAGAAAATAAAATAGTTCTTACGACTCCGCTCGAACTGACATCAATTCAATAACCTCACAATATCATCTTGAA
Source organism: uncultured Flavobacteriaceae bacterium (assembly GCA_963816375.1). GTDB lineage: Bacteria > Bacteroidota > Bacteroidia > Flavobacteriales > Flavobacteriaceae > Gillisia. Next base: position 112,282 of record CAWFKK010000005.1, on the reverse strand, counting down.
GCCTGAAAAGAAGCATAGGAATTGACGAATTTAATTATGATGTCACCCCGAGCGGAGTCGAGGGGTCTTTAACAGTCTAAACGAAACCGTTTGAGTATAAAAAGTAAATTTTTATGAGGTGTTTTAATTTTTAATTCTAAATTAGCAATATTCAATTACAGATATGAACAACTTAAATTCTTGGAACTCTTATTATTATTTTTATTTCTACACCAGAGATAAGATCGGGAGCACCATGTAATTAAGTAAGCAAATTATATATAAAAGGTCCTGATTTTTAAATCAGGACCTTTTTTTTATTTCAATTTTAAAATGGAAAAATTAATAGGAATTCAGGGAATACAAGGCTCTTTTCATCATTTAGTAGCTCAGCAATATTTTGGGGAGCAGGTAAATGTATTGGAAGCTATGTCTTTTCATGAGATGGTGAATAGTCTGGTTTCTGGGGAATCTCAAGAAGCTGTGATGGCCATAGAAAATTCTATTGCCGGTTCTATTCTTCCCAATTACGCCTTGATAGATGAAAATGAACTTCAGATTATTGGAGAGCATTATATTCCTATTAATATGAATTTAATGGCGCTACCTGGGCAGAAAATAACCGATATTAAAAAAGTGTTTTCACATCCAATGGCTCTGCTTCAGTGTAAAGAATTCTTTAAAAATTATCCGCATATAAAACTTATTGAAGATACCGATACCGCTGAAGTTGCCAGAAGAATTTCAGAAAAAGAAAGTATGGGAATTGCTGCAGTAGCAAGTGAAGCAGCTGCAAAGATTTTTGGATTAGAAATTTTAGCTTCCGGCATTCATACCAAAAAGAGCAATGCCACCAGATTCTTGATCATCAGTAAGATCAAAAAAGAACCAAACGGAGAAGTACTGAATAAAGCTTCGCTGAAATTTGAATTAGAAAGCACTCGAGGAAGTCTGGTTTCTGTACTAAACATTTTCAGAGATTTTAATCTGGACATGACCAAGATCCAATCGATGCCAATAATTGAAACTCCCTGGAAATATTCATTTTTTGTAGATGTGGTTTTTGAAGATCATTCAGAATTTTTAAAAGCCATGGAAATAATTACAGTCATGACCGATCATTTAAAAATATTAGGAACATATAAAAATCGCTTATAATGATACAGGCCAATAGATTAAATCAGGTACAGGAGTATTATTTTTCTTCTAAGTTGAGAGAGGTACGTGCATTAGAAGCGCAGGGAAAACCTATCATCAATTTAGGAATTGGAAGTCCGGATCTTCCTCCGCCAATGCAGGTAGTAGAGGGATTGACTAAAGCGCTTGTCTCAATCTGCTGCACATCAATATCAGCCTTATAAGGGAACTTCAGATTTTAGAAATGCAATTCAAGAATTCTATAAATCTCATTATAATGTTGAATTGGCTTCAGAAACAGAGATCCTTCCATTGATGGGAAGTAAAGAAGGGATACTTCATATTTCTATGGCTTTTTTAAATGAAGGTGATGAGGTTTTAATTCCGAACCCGGGATATCCTACTTATTCTTCGGTTACAGAATTAGTAGGAGCCAAAGCGGTAAAATATGAACTTTGCGAAAAGAGAAAATGGTTGCCGGATCTACAAGAATTAGCCAAAAAAGACCTTAGTAAAGTGAAGTTGATGTGGGTGAACTATCCGCATATGCCAACCGGCGCTTCTGCAACAAAACAGGTTTTTAAAGATCTGGTGGCATTTGCCAAAAAACATCAAATTTTGGTGGTAAATGACAATCCGTATAGCTTTATTTTAAACGAGCATCCGTTGAGTATTTTAGAAGTTGAAGGAGCTAAAGAAGTTGCTCTGGAACTTAATTCGCTCAGCAAAAGTTTTAATATGTCTGGCTGGAGAGTGGGTATGGTTTGCGGAAGTGAAGAGAATTTGAATAGCATTTTAAAAGTGAAATCTAATATGGATAGCGGCATGTTTTATCCGTTACAAGCCGGAGCTGCCATAGCTCTTAGATTATCTAAACAATGGTTTCAATCTTTAAATGAAACCTATTTAAAAAGAAAGAAATTGATATTGGAGTTAGCAGAGTGCAATAAATTGTATTCCGACAAAAGATCAAACAGGAATGTTTGTTTGGGCAAAAATTCCTGAGGGAACTACTTCAGAATTGATAGTAGATAAACTGTTACACGAGTACGATCTTTTTATCACTCCCGGTTTTATCTTCGGAAGTCAGGGAGAAGGTTATGTACGATTTTCATTATGTACTCCGGAAGAAACGATTATAGAAGCAATTAAAAGAGTAAAGCAATGAGAGTTCATATAATTGGAGTTGGATTGATTGGCGGTTCTTTTGCACTCGATATTAGAAATGCATATTCTGATGTTACCTTGGTGGGAATAGATAAAAATCAAGAAAACCAGAAGCGAGCTTTAGAATTAATGATTGTAGATGAAATTGCTGAAATTGAAGATGTAGCAACATCAGATCTTGTGATTGTTGCAGTTCCTGTAGATGTAAGTTTGAATGTGGTAAAGCAGGTTTTAGATCTTGTGCAAGATGATGCTCTTGTGATTGATGCAGGCTCAACAAAAAGTAAATTATGTGAAGCGATTGCAACCCATGAAAAGAGGAGAAATTTCTTGGCCGCTCATCCTATTGCCGGAACAGAATTTTCCGGTCCCGATGCTGCAATCGCTAATCTTTTCAGAAATAAGACCAACATTATTTGTGAGGTAGAGAAGACCACTTTTAAACTTCAGGAAAAGGCTTTAGATCTTTTTCAGAGATTAGGCATGAGAATTTGTTATATGGATGCCAAGTCTCACGACAGACATATTGCGTATGTTTCGCATTTGTCACATATCAGTTCTTTTATGTTAGGGAAAACGGTGTTAGAAAAAGAGAAGAACGAGCGTAATATTTTTGATCTTGCCGGAAGTGGATTTGCTTCTACCGTAAGATTGGCAAAAAGTTCACCAGCCATGTGGACACCAATTTTTGAACAGAATAAAGAAAATGTAGTGGAAATTTTAAATGAATATATACTGAATCTTGTCAATTTTAAAAATCTCCTGGAAGATGATAATTTTGCAGAAGTTTATAAAGAGATGGAAACTACCAATCATATCAAAGCCATTTTAAATGGCATCAATTAGAAAAAAGAATTGTTATAAAATATATTGAAAATGGAAAATAAGAAGGAATTAGGAAACTGGTTAAAAAAGTTCAATTTAGACCACCCGTTAGTAATTGCAGGACCTTGCAGTGCAGAGACTGAAGAGCAAGTTGTAAAGATCGCACATCAATTAAAAGATAGTGATGTAAGTGTGTTGCGCGCAGGAATTTGGAAACCAAGAACCAGACCCGGAAATTTTGAAGGAGTTGGAGCTTTAGGTTTAAAATGGATGCAAACCGCGAAAGAAGAAACAGGATTGTTAACTACCACAGAAGTTGCAAATCCAAACCATGTAGAATTGGCTTTAAAGCATGATGTAGATATTCTTTGGATTGGAGCAAGAACAACGGTTTCGCCCTTTATTGTTCAGGAAATTGCAGATGCTTTAAAAGGAACAGATAAAACGGTCTTGGTGAAAAACCCGGTGAATCCAGATCTTTCTTTATGGTTAGGTGCGGTGGAAAGACTTTATACAGCAGATATTAAAAATCTAGGTGTCATTCACAGAGGATTTTCAGCTTATGAAAAAACCAAATATAGAAACAATCCGGAGTGGCAAATAGCTATAGATCTTCAAAATAAATTTCCAGATCTACCTTTAATTTTAGATCCATCTCATATTGCAGGGAGAAGAGATCTTATTTTTGATCTATGTCAAACCGCTTTAGATCTTAATTATGATGGATTGATGGTGGAAACTCATTACGATCCGGATAATGCATGGAGTGATGCCGCTCAACAAATTACGCCGGCAACTTTAGTGCAGATCATGAAAGATCTTAAGATTAGAAAAGAAGTAGGAGAGAGCGAAGAATTTCAGAATAATTTGCAAAACTTAAGAGCCAAAATAGATATTGCAGATCATCAGTTATTAGATGTTTTATCTAAAAGAATGAAAATTTCAGATGAAATTGGAAAGATTAAAAAAGCTCAAAATGTGGCGATTTTACAAACTTCCAGATGGAATGAAATTTTAGGAAAAATGATCTTAGAAGGAGAACAACAAGGTTTAAGTGAAGAATTTATCTTAAAGATGTTTAAAGCAATTCATCAGGAATCTATAAATCATCAAAATAAAGTAATTAGTAAAAGCTAAGAAAATTAAGATTATAAAAATCTCACAGCAGGGTGTGAGGTTTTTATGGTCTGATTAATTAATCTGTATAAGCGAGTCTTCTAGAGGCTTTTCTCATTAAAATATTAATTAAAGAATCTGTACTGCTGCCTAGTCCGCCAGCTACTCTTTTGTTATAGTTCCAAAGCAGTTCGCCATCTATTCCGTTATTAACGCTCATGTTGATGGTGGCTGCATTAGTGCTACCCCAAAATCCTACAACAAGTCCTAAAGCGATAGAAGCGCCATCAGACATTGGTTTGTCAGTTTCAAATGTTCCTGAAATTACAGAGTCTACTTCAAGAATTTTAGCAATTTCTTCTGGAGTATAAATAGAAAGGTCTGTCATTTCATTCTTGCTTAAAATAGCATTGGTCTTCTTAGGATCTTGAACACTAACGGTTAGGGATCCTCTTTTCTGTCTTTGTAAAAACCAGGTGTACATAGACTGTTGAATTGAAAGACCTTCCCCTTTTTCCATATCTTTTAATTGATCTGGGGTAATATCTTTCATTTGTTTGGGGCGTAACGTAACTTTGGCATCAAATGGAAGAATAGCAATTACCTTGTGTTCTTTGGCTATTTCTTTAAAATTAGGATGTTCAAAAAGATTTGTTTGAGCATAGCCAGAGACACCTAAGACAAGAATTAATGTGGTAATGAATAATTTAAACGTAGTTTTGTACATATTGGATGATTTTTTGATTACGGAATCAAATATATGTTAAAAGATTAACAGTTAATTAAGTGAATTTTAAGATTTTTTTAAGTTAAAATGAAGGGAATAGTTTATAAATCTACCGGAAGTTGGTATCATGTAAAGGCTGAAAATAATGAAGTCTTTAGATGTCGTATCAAAGGGAAATTCAGAATGAAGGGGATAAAGAGTACGAACCCGGTTGCAGTTGGAGATAAGAGTAGAATTTGATCTGGAAGAAACAGGAGATGATGTTTTTGGAGTGATTAAAACTATTGAAGACAGAGATAATTATATTATCAGGAAATCTGTAAACCTATCAAAGCAAACACACATTATCGCTTCTAATATAGATCAAGCCTTTCTTTTAGTAACCTTAAATAATCCACCCACGTTTACCACATTTATAGATAGATTCCTGGTAACTGCAGAAGCATATCATATTAAAACGATCTTACTATTTAATAAAATTGATACTTATACTCCAGAAGAGACAGATGAGATTAAATATCTAGCTGCGCTTTATAGAGATATTGGGTATGAATGTATTGGGATTTCTGCCAAAACCGGTAAAAATTTAGACAAGGTTAAAGAGAAAATGATTGGGAAAACAAGTATGTTTTCAGGCCACAGTGGTACCGGAAAATCTACTCTTATCAATGCTCTAGAGCCAACATTAGATCTTAAGACTTCTCAAATTAGCACACAACATAAACAAGGACAGCATACCACCACATTTGCAGAAATGTTCGATCTGAGTTTTGATGCCAGAATTATAGATACTCCGGGAATTAAAGGTTTTGGAATTGTTGAAATGGAGAAAGAAGAATTAGGTAATTATTTTCCTGAATTTTTTGCCGTGAAGCAAGAATGTAAATTTCATAATTGTATACATGTAGAAGAGCCAAAATGTGCGGTTAAAGATGGTTTAGAAGATGGAAGTATTGCCTGGTCCAGGTATAAAAGTTATTTGCAGATCATGGAAGGCGAAGATGAGCAGCAATATAGAATTGACAATTATACCGAAGAATGAAAGTAGTTTTACAAAGAGTTACTCAGGCTTCGGTTACTATTGAAAGCGAGGTAAAAGCGAGTATTGAGCAAGGTCTTACTTATTCTTCTGGGAATTGAAAATGAAGATACTTCAGAAGATATTTCATGGTTGTGTAACAAGATCCTGAAGATGAGGATTTTTAATGATGAAAATGAAGTTATGAATCTCTCTTTAGATGATATTAATGGAGAGATCTTACTAATAAGTCAGTTTACATTACATGCCAGTACAAAAAAAGGAAACCGACCGAGTTATATAAAAGCCGCAAAGCCAGAGGTTGCAGTTCCGTTATATGAAAATTTTATAAAGGAAATGGAATCTCACTTAGGAAGAGAAATTGGCACCGGTACTTTTGGAGCAGATATGAAAGTGGCTTTGGTAAACGATGGGCCCGTTACTATTATCATCGATTCAAAAAACAGAGAATAATTTGTGTAATCTTAAATAAATCTTAATTTTAGCGAAATATATTTCCTAAAATGCGATTTAAAACCCTTTTTATTCTGTTAATAGCAGGGTATTCTTCCATTTCCTTTAGCCAGGAAAAGAACCTTTCTGTATCCAAAATTCCATTAAAATTACTTCTTAATGCCAACTCTGTAGTTCGCGAAGAAGAGATGATTATAGATATTGATGATGTGGATGATATGACCATTTCCACTAAAAAAATTATAACAGTTCTTAATGAGAATGGAGACAACTCTGCCGTAGCATATCAATATTATGATGATGATTTAAAGATTAAAAAGCAATATTTTATTGTTTATGATGCTGATGGTAAGGAGGTTAAAGAGTATAAGCAACGAGATTTTAAAGATGTAAGTGGGGTAGATAATAATACCCTTTTCTCAGACAATAGAATTAGTTATTTAGATTATACTCCAACTCAATACCCATACACTATTGAATATTATTGCGAGGTAAAATCTGGAAGCACGGCATTTATGCGATCTTGGATTCCGGTTAAGAGATATTCTCAAAGTATAGAAAAATCAACATACATTTTAAATAATCCAAAATCAATAGGCTTAAGAGTTATAAAAACTAATTTGAATGATTCTGTTGCTAATTTAGGAGATCAATTCAATTTAAAATTTAAAGCCGAAAATATTTCCGCTTATAAATACGAAAATTTAAGTCCGCCTTTAGAAAGTTATGCTCCAATGGTGAAAGTGGCTTTAACTCATTTTTCGTTGATTGGCGTAGAAGGAGAGGCAGATAATTGGAAAGATTTTGGAAAATGGCAGTATGAGCATTTGCTTAAGAATAGAAATGTCTTACCCACAAAGACTATTCAAGATCTGGAAAAACTAACCAGAGGCATTACAGATACGCTTGAAAAAGCAAAATTAATCTATGAATACGCTCAGAATAAGACCAGATATATAAGCATACAGCTTGGTATTGGAGGCTGGATGCCTATGTTGGCATCAGAGGTAGATAATTTGGGATATGGAGATTGTAAAGCGCTTACTAATTATACCAAATCGCTTTTGGAAAGTCAGGGAATCGCTTCAAATTATGCAGTGGTTTATGGGGGAGAAGAAACAGTAAGTATAAATAAAGATTTGGTTTCTATGCAAGGAAATCACGTTATACTCAATATTCCTCATCAAGGAGAAGATGTTTGGTTGGAGTGTACAAGCCAAACACATCCATTCAACTATTTAGGGGATTTTACCGACAATAGGGATGTGTTACTGGTAAAACCAAGTGGGGGTGAAATTGTAACTACCAAAAAGTATAAAACTTCAGAAAATAGTATTCATACTATAACAGAATTAAAATTAGATAAAGACAGAAACTTTACGGCGGTTGGGAAAAGAATTTCAAAAGGGGTGGAATATGGAAACATCTATCCTATAGAAAATATAGAGAAGAAAAAACAAAGCAGTTATTATAAAAATCTGCTTGGTCATATTAATTATTTAGAGCTGGAAGATTTTCAGTTTAATAATAAGAAAAATGATCAAACCTTTGAAGAATCGCTTAACTTTCTCCGGCTCTAACTTTGGAACAAATGCCGGATCCAGAATTTTAATTCCTTTAAGCATCTTTCAAATTCAAACCGAAGATGCTCCCAGATACAAACCGAGAAAATTAGAACTGGAAATTCCAAGAGGTAAGACTGTAATTGCAGAATTTATCTTAGAAATACCAGAGAATTATATCATAGAAACCCTACCTAAATCTAAAGAGATAGAGAACCAATTTGGAAGTTTCAGCTTTCAAGTAAGTCCTTTAGCAGATAATAAATTAAAGGTTAGCCGTAAATATGTACTTAATGATGGACTATGGAAAAAAGAAGAATATATAGCCTTTAGAGAGTACATGAATCAGGTGAACCTATTTAATAATCAAAAAGCAGTAATTGCGCTTCCCAATCAATAAATTATGAAAAATTTCTACTTAAGTTGTACCCTACTATTCATTGTATTTAATGTAACGGCCCAAGATTACCGTTATGGCAAGGTCTCTAAAGAAGAAGTTGCTTCCACTACTTATGAAAAAGATTCTTCTGCAAATGCAGTGGTGCTTTATCGCGAACATCATATTTCATATACTTTTTCAAAAAATAAAGGATTTGAATTAATAGAGGAAGTTTTTGAAAGAGTTAAGATCTATAATAAAGAAGGCTATGACTGGGCAACACGAGAATTAGATTATTATGTTTCCAATAATGGTAAGGAAAACATTACCGGCTTAAAAGGGGAGACTTATAATTTAGAAAATGGGAAACTTACCTCTGTGAAATTAGATAAAGATGCCATTTTTGAGGAAGTAGTAAGCCGCTATAAAGAGCAGGTTAAATTTACGATGCCTGCAATTAAAGATGGGAGTGTTATAGAATTCAAATATGTAAGAACTTCTCCATTTATAACTTCGATAGATGATATTCCATTGCAATATGATATTCCTATTGCCAAATTAGATTTTCAAATTTCTATTCCCGAATATTATATTTTTAATACTCATTTTAACCCTAGAAGTCTTGAGCAATATGATCTTGCTTCTCATACTGGTAGAGGAAGTTTTACTATTAGTAATATAGATAGAAATTTAACCGGAAATGTGGTAAGTCATTCTTCCAATGTTCAAAAACTTGACTTCAGCAAGACCATCTATGAAATTCAAAAAGATAATATACCTGCATTAAAAAGCGAGCCCTATATAGATTACCTGCGTAATTATGCAGGTTATTTAAAAATGGAATTGGCTTATATAAAATACCCAAATTCGCCTCTTGAAAATTATACTGAAAGTTGGGAGAATGTAGCCAAAAAAATTCAGGAACACTCTGAATTTGGTGGACAGTTATCTAAAACAAATTATTTTGAAGATGATTTAGATCAAATTCTAGCCGGAAAAAGTGGAGCGCAAGAAAAAATTCCTGCCATTTTGGAATTTGTAAAATCTAAGGTGAAATGGAACAACTATGTAAGTTATTACACAGATAAAGGAGTGAAAAGTGCCTACAAGGAAGGGGTGGGAAATTCTGCAGATATTAATCTTATGCTTACTTCTATGCTTAAATATGCAGGTCTGGATGCTAATCCTGTTTTGGTGAGTACTAAGAGCAATGGTGTGCCGGTTTATCCTACTAGAAATGGATATAATTATGTGGTAGCCTCTGTAAAATCTGGAGATCAAATCATGTTGTTAGATGCTACAGATCAAAATGCAGTTCCAAATATTTTACCAGAACACGCTCAAAATTGGTTAGGGCGGTTGGTTAGACCCGATGGATCTTCTGAATTGGTAAATCTAATGAATACTACGGTTTCCAAATCTATTAACGTATTGAGGATCCAGTTTGATGACGCCCTTGAAATCAATGGTAATTTCGCCCAAATCAACAGCGGATATTTAGCTAAAGAATTTAGAGATAATTATGCTAATATGAATGAGGAAACCCTGCTAAAAGAGTTGGAAGAGGGAAAAGGAAATATTGAAATTTTAGATGTAAAACTTAAGAATAAGAAGAATATTTATGATGATGTAACAGAGATCTACAATTTTAAGTTGAAGAATGGCGTGGAAAGAATTAACGAAAATCTTTATGTGAAGCCATTGTTCTTTATGTCTCAGAATACAAATCCGTTTAAAGCTGAAGAAAGACGTTTACCAATATTTTTTAAATATCCATCTATAGAATCTAAAACGGTTTTTATGCAGATTCCGGATGATTATAAAGTAGAATCTTTACCGGAGAGCAAAATGTTTAATCTAAATGACGGGCAAGGAATGTATAAATTCATAATTTTGCAAAGTGGAAATTTTATTAAGATTACCTCAGAATTGCAAATGAATAATATAGTTTATACTCCTAATGATTATGATTCTCTAAAGAGATTTTATGATGAAATGGTAGCTATGAATTCTGAGGCGATTGTATTAACCAAAATATAATATGGAAATTAAGAACGCACAGCTTGAAGTAGATAATTGGATAAAGGAGCACGGGGTGCGCTATTTTAATGAACTTACAAACATGGCCCAGCTTACAGAAGAAGTAGGGGAAGTTGCCAGAATTATTGCGCGTAGGTATGGCGAGCAAAGCGAAAAAGAAAGCGATAAAAATAAAGATCTTGGAGAAGAACTTGCAGATGTAATGTTTGTGGTATTATGTCTGGCAAATCAAACAGGAATAGATCTGCAAGAAGCGTTTGATAAGAAACTGGATCTTAAAACTAAAAGAGATCACGATCGTCACCAGAATAACCAAAAACTTAAGTAATGGCTTTTCAAAGAATTATAAAATTAAAAGCCTTTTGGAAATCGGTAGTGGTACTTGGAATTGGGTTTACCATCGTATATCATTTATTTTCAATGTTTTTTGAGTTTGGAGGTATAGATTTTTCAGCATTTTATGATAAAAAATTAGCAGAAGGAAGATGGGTAAGATTTGTAATTGCCTCTCTTTTTTCTGCTTTTGTATATGGAGTTATAATAGCTTATGGAAAATTTTATATGAAGTTAAAAAACGACGAAAAGTAAAATACTTCCCAATTAAAATTGCTTAATTTGGATGCTTAATAATTTTTGTTAAGCCATGACCATTCAATTATCACATTCCGGAGAAAATTTATCTTCCAATTTACAAATCACAGGTTCTAAAAGTGAATCGAATCGGGGTTTGATATTACAGGCATTGTTCCCATCAATTTCACTGGAAAATTTATCGAATAGTGATGATACCCAGGTATTACAAAAGGCTTTGAAAATAGTTTCAGGAACGGTAGATATTCATCATGCCGGTACAGCGATGAGATTTTTAACTGCGTATTTTGCTACCAAATCCGGCTGTGATGTAGTATTAACTGGTAGTAAAAGAATGCAGGAACGCCCAATAAAATTATTGGTAGAAGCCTTACAGTGTATGGGAGCAGATATTTCTTATACTCATAAGGAAGGATTTCCTCCAATTAAAATTAAAGGGCAAAAAATTAAATGAACCTAGCATAAGCTTACAGGCAAATATCAGCAGTCAATATATTTCTGCTATAATGTTGGTGGCAGCCTCACTTCCAGATGGCATAGAGATCAATCTCGTGGGGACTGTAACGTCGGTGCCTTATATAAATATGACTTTAGAGTTATTAAATTTAGTAGGAATTCAAGGAGAATTTAAAAATAATCGAATTCATATAGAATCTTGTGCGCATCTGGATCCTGTTTCTATAAATATAGAATCAGACTGGAGTTCTGCTTCCTATTTTTATTCTCTTGTAGCAATATCAAATATTGCTGAAGTTAAATTGTCTAATTATAGAAGCTCTAGTTTACAGGGAGATTCTTGTGTTGCTAAGATTTATCAACAGTTTGGGGTTGAAACTCATTATGAAGATAACTCAATTATACTTAAAAAAGTAGCCCACAAAAAGCCGATGCGAATTGTAGAAAATTTAGTGAATTCTCCAGATATAGCTCAAACTATTGCTGTTACTTGTTTAGCCTTAGGAATAGAATGTGAACTTACCGGCTTGCATACCCTTAAAATTAAAGAGACCGATAGATTGGTTGCTTTAAAGAATGAAATGGAAAAATTTGGTGCTAAGGTAGAAATAGGTAAAGATTGTCTTCATTTAGCTGCTCAAAAGCGTTTAAACGAAGGAGTAAGTGTAGAAACCTATAAAGATCATAGAATGGCTATGGCTTTTGCACCCCTCGCTTTAAAAGTTCCGTTACACATTCAAGAGGCAGATGTTGTCTCAAAATCCTATCCCGGATTTTGGAAAGATCTGGAAAAATTAGGATTCTCTGCGGTGGAAGTGGCTTAAACGCTGCTATTTCCTAAATAAACGTTCATTTCCTTGACAACCCCTATGTTGAGGTTGTATATTTGCAGCCGTTAAAAAATGTAACTATGGGAATGAAACTTTCACAATTCAATTTTGAACTTCCAAAAGAACTTTTGGCTGAGTATCCTGCTGAAAACAGAGATGAAGCTAGATTGATGGTTCTTAACAGGAAAGAACAAACAATTGAACATAAACAATTTAAAGATCTTATTGATTATTTTGAGCCTCAAGATGTGATGGTTCTTAATAATACCAAGGTTTTTCCGGCTCGTCTTTACGGAAATAAGGAAAAGACCGGAGCTAGAATCGAGGTTTTTTTATTGAGAGAGTTAAATGCTGAAACTAAACTTTGGGATGTATTGGTAGATCCTGCAAGAAAAATAAGAATTGGGAATAAACTTTACTTTGGTGATGACGAAAGTTTGGTAGCTGAAGTTATTGATAATACAACTTCTAGAGGGAGAACGCTTCGTTTCTTATATGACGGTTCTTACCCTGAATTCAGAAAAAAATTACAGGAATTAGGAGAAACTCCACTTCCTAAATATATTAAAAGAGAAGTTCAGCCAGAAGATCAGGAAAGATATCAAACTATCTATGCTAAAAAAGAAGGTGCGGTAGCTGCGCCAACTGCAGGGCTTCACTTTTCTAAGCATTTATTAAAAAGATTAGAGATTAAAGGAATTGATTTTGCTGAGGTTACGCTTCACGTAGGATTAGGAACTTTTAATCCGGTAGAAGTAGAAGATCTTTCTAAACATAAAATGGATAGCGAAGAAGCATTTATAGAAAATGATGCAACTTTAACTATTAACAAAGCTATAGAAGATCGACGTAAGATTTGTGCTGTTGGAACTACTGTGATGAGAGTGCTGGAAAGTGCAGTTTCTTCCAACCATACTTTAAATGAATTTAGCGGGTGGACCAATAAATTTATTTTCCCTCCTTATGATTTTAGTATTGCAAACTGTATGATCACCAATTTCCATACCCCAAAATCTACTTTAATGATGATGGTATCTGCTTTTGCGGGTCATGATTTTATGAAAAAAGCATATGCTGAAGCGATTAAGGAAGAATATAAATTCTATACTTATGGCGACGCCATGTTGATCTTATAATTAAGATCTTATAATTTTGTAAAGCCACGAATTCACAAATGTTTATTTTGTTGAATCGTGGCTTTTTCATTTCCATATTTCGTTCTCTTAAGCACTCATTTTATAATTTAAATTCTGAAAATACTGAAATTGGGTTCTTTAGAGAAAAATCGCAATAATCTTCATACTTTTGCAGCGTGAAAAATGATAAGAAAGATATACGGGCTTTAACCAAAGAGCAACTTCAGGAATTCTTTGTTTCTCAAGGAGATAAGTCGTTTCGTGGAACTCAGGTTTATGAGTGGCTATGGATAAAAAGCGCTTATAGTTTTGAAGATATGACCAATATCTCCAAGCAAACCAGGCAAATGCTGGAAGATAATTTTGTTATCAATCACATTCGGGTAGACCAGATGCAGCGCAGTAGTGATGGTACCATCAAAAATGCGGTAAAGTTGCACGATAATCTTACGGTAGAGTCTGTTCTTATTCCTACTCCAAAAAGAACCACTGCCTGTGTTTCTTCTCAGGTAGGTTGTAGTTTAGATTGTAAATTTTGTGCTACCGCTACTTTAAAAAGAATGCGAAACCTGAATCCAGATGAAATTTACGATCAGGTGGTAGCTATAGATAATGAAAGCCGCTTGTATTTTGATAAACCGCTTTCAAATATAGTTTTTATGGGCATGGGAGAACCTCTCATGAACTATAATAATGTAATGAAGGCAGTAGAGAAGATCACTTCAAAAGAAGGTTTAGGGATGTCGGCTAAAAGAATTACAATTTCCACTTCCGGAGTGCCTAAGATGATCAAGAAATTGGCAGATGATGAAGTAAAGATCAAATTAGCGGTATCATTACATTCTGCCATAGATGAGGTTAGAACTACCATTATGCCTTTTAATGAAACTTTCCCTTTAACCGATCTTAGAGAAGCGTTGGAATATTGGTATTCTAAAACTAAAAGTAGAATTACCTATGAGTATATAGTTTGGGAAGGAATTAACGATAAGCCAAAAGATGCAGAAGCCTTGGTTAGATTCTGTAAATATGTGCCTTGTAAAGTGAATTTAATAGAATACAACCCTATAGATGATGGTGTTTTTCAACAAGCATCTTCCAAAGCAACACATATGTATGAAGCTATGTTGGAGCAAAATGGAATTACAGTAACGGTAAGAAGATCTCGTGGTAAAGATATTGATGCCGCTTGCGGACAACTTGCTAATAAATCATCTTAAGTCTTAAATTCTTTAAACTCATAATCTTTAGCTATATTTAAAATCCTTATGAAGGTCATCTCTCAAATAAAATTACCGGTAGAAAAAGAGATGGAGCTTTTTGAAAAAAAGTTCTTCGAGTCCATGTCTTCCAAAGTGGCCTTATTAAACCGGATCACTCATTACATAGTAAATAGAAAAGGGAAGCAAATGCGCCCTATGTTCGTGTTTCTGGTTGCCAAAATGGTTTCTGAAGGAAATGTGAATGAACGTACCTATCGTGGCGCAGCGGTTATTGAATTGATACATACCGCAACTTTAGTGCATGATGATGTGGTTGACGATTCTAATAGAAGAAGAGGTTTTTTTAGTATTAATGCGCTTTGGAAAAATAAGATCGCCGTATTGGTTGGAGATTATCTACTTTCTAAAGGATTATTGCTTTCTATAGATAACAATGATTTTGATTTGCTTAAAGATCATTTCTGTTGCGGTTAAAGAAATGAGCGAAGGAGAATTGCTTCAAATTGAAAAAGCAAGAAGACTAGATATTACTGAAGCTGTTTATTACGATATCATTCGCCAAAAGACGGCTACACTTATTGCGGCTTGTTGCAGTCTGGGTGCTGCTTCTGTAAAACCAGAATCTTCAGAAATTGCAAAAATGAGAAGATTTGGGGAGCTTATTGGAATGGCTTTTCAAATTAAAGATGATCTTTTTGATTATGGCGAAGAGCAGATCGGGAAACCTACAGGTATAGATATTAAAGAGCAAAAAATGACCTTGCCTCTAATTTATACTCTGAACAATTCTTCAGATAAAGACAAAAAGTGGATTATCAACTCTGTGAAAAATCATAATAAAGATAAAAAGAGAGTAAAAGAAGTGATCACTTTTGTGAAAACCAGCGGAGGATTGGATTATGCCGTAAAGCGCATGAAAGAATATCAAAAAGAGGCGCTTGCCATCTTAAAAGATTATCCTGAATCTCCTTATAAAGACTCTTTAACCTTGATGGTTAACTACGTGATAGATCGTAAAAAATAGATATATCAGTTATCAGTTGTCAGTTAACAGTGATCCATTGTTAATTATTGAAGGTCAAAATTAATCTATTAACTTTTGATTTGCTTTTTGTCACATCGAGCGGAGTCGAGATGTCATTATGATAATTGTTTCTTCAGACTTCGACACACTCAGCCTGACAGTTCATTTATTATTTCATCGAGGTAGATAATTTAAGTCTCGTCATGCTGAACTTGTTTCAGTATCTTTTTAGACCCTGAAACGAGTTCAGGGTGACGTAATTTTATAATTTTTCAGATTAATTTCCACAAGCTCATATAACAAAATTTGTTTGTCACATCGAGCGGAGTCCAAATGTTTCATGTCTCGTCATGCTGAACTTGTTTCAGCATCTTTTTAGACCCTGAAACAAGTTCAAGGTGACGTAATTTTTATAATTTTTCAGATTAACTTCCACAAGCTCATATAACAAAATTTGTTTGTCACATCGAGCGGAGTCCAAATATTTCATGTCTCGTCATGCTGAACTTGTTTCAGCATCTTTTTAGACCCTGAAACAAGTTCAGGGTGACGTAATTTTATAATTTTTCAGATTAACTTTCCACAATTTGCTCAGTTAAATTTCCGAACGCCCTCTCTGAAATTTCGTTGTTTTGTCACATCGAGCGGAGTCGAGATGTTTCAAATCAACCTTAAAAACTTTCTTTTAAAAATAAATTTACCCTCAGGCAACCTTTTGTAAATTAAACTCGTCTTATAAATAGAAGGTTTAATTAAAACTTTAGTGAAGGTCATTCAACTCTTTAATCAGGAATCTAAATTAATTGCCCGGGCTGCAAAGCAAAACCGGGAAGCTCAGCAACGCATCTACGATATGTACAGTGGTAAGATGTTAAGTGTTTGCAGAACTTATATCAAAGATCTTCAGCATGCAGAAGATGTGATGATAAAAGGATTCCTAAAAGTTTTTACTCACTTAAATGATTTTAAGGAAGAGGGAAGTTTTGAAGGTTGGATTAGAAAGATCATGGTTAGAGAAAGTATCTCTTTTCTTCGAATTCAGAAAAATGTAGAATTTCAGGAAGAGTTTTCAGACGATCAAAGTTTTGATGACATCAATTCAAATTTTGAAGTAGAATATATTCAACAATTAATAGATGAGCTGCCGGAAGGATATAAAGTGGTTTTTGTGATGTATGCCATTGAAGGATACAAACATCAAGAGATAGCAAAAACGCTAAATATCACCGTGGGAACTTCAAAATCTCAATTGTTTAAAGCCAGAAGAATGTTACAGGAAAGTTTAAAGACACAAAATAGTATAGGTTATGGGACGCCTTAAGTTTGAAAAAGAGTTTAAAGAAAAGCTGGATCGCAGAGAGATCAAGCCTTCTGAAAATAGTTGGGAAAAATTGAATTCTCAGTTAGATTCTGAAGAAAAATCCTCCAAATTTAATCTTTGGTGGCTGGGGATTGCTGCAACCATTTTAGCAGGGATTTTAATCATAGGACTTCAATATAGAAATTCACCGGTTGAATCGACTCCACAAGTTGTAGATGCTCCGGAATATAAAGTTGCATAAATAAGAGAATGAAAATTTAGATGCTAATAATTCCACTGAATAAAGAAGCACAGGAACTACCAGTCTTAAATAATGATAATTCAAGAACTCGCTATTAATAGCTGAAAATAGAGAGGTTGTACCGAATACGATAGTCACCAAAATCAAACTCAACAGTACGCTGAAAAACTCAACAGAAATTGTTCAACTAAGGAGAGAAATACCAGGTGGCTATTGCGAGTATGCTGAACCAATAGCTCATCGAGCCGGAAACTATAAGATTCAGCGATTGATTCAAAAGCTGATGAGATTATCTCACAGAAATTAAGCGAAGTTATCGCGCAGGTTAATACCATGAATTCTAATGGAAATTCAGTTTCAGATGCTGAGGTTGATAAGCTATTAGCCCAAGCTGCCACGCAAATTGAGAAAGAACGGGATTATAACTTTTCTGTAGGTAAAATAGATCCCGATGATTTGTTGCAATCTGTAGAAATGGATATGGAATATTCCTTTAGAGAAAAAATATTCGATGTTTTAAAAGAAGGATATTTAAAAGCCAAAACAGCTGTAGCCAACAGGAATTATTAGTTAAGAATTAGCCATAAAATCTTCTAATTCAGAAGTAAATCAATCATTCATCAATCAAGTCCGGAATTGCTTCTCCCGAAATTCGGGAGAGCAGGGAAGGATTTAAAAATCACTCATCATGAAAACAATTACAATTTATTTAAGCATTTTTTTTATGTCTTTAGTCATGCCTAACGTACAAGCTCAAAATGACAGTATTCCGGATCAACAGGAAAAAATTCAGGAAATGAAAGACAAGATTATAAAGGAAGAAAAAGATCTTTTAAGGATTAAGCTGGAAGGCAATTAATTTTAGGTTAGAGCAAGGCTTTATATACTGCAGAAGAAGCCGAAAAACAAAAGGAGGAAGCCGCGAAAACCCACGCTCTTAACATAGAGAACAAAATTGCTATACTGGAGAATGAAGTGGCTTTGCGACAAAGAGAAGGTAATAATTCCACCTATTTAGCGCTCCAGATCTTTGAAGATGGAAAGCCTTTAAATTTGAAAATCAAGGATGGAGAATCTCATAGAAAGTATGATAGAAGAACTTCAAGCGACCTTGTTTTAGCAGCCGGACTTAACAATGCCATTTCAGATGAAAATTCTATAGATAATTCTGATTTTAAAATTGGAGGTAGCCGTTTCTTCGAGATTGGCTGGGCTTGGAAAACCAGAGTGTTTAATAACACCAATTTTATGCGAGTTAAGTACGGAGTTTCCTTTCAGTTTAATGGATTGAAACCTACAGATAACAGAGTTTTTGTAGAAAATGGTGATCTAACAGAACTTGAAGAATTTCCTATAGACCTTGATAAATCTAAATTTAGATCAGATAATCTTGTATTCCCTGTTCATTTTGAATTTGGACCTTCCAAGAAAATTGAGCGAGAAAATTATTATAGATATTCTACTAATGATCAATTTAAAATAGGGTTGGGAGGTTATGCAGGCTTTAATATTGGAGAGCGTCAAAAACTTAAATATAAAGAAGATGGAGATAAGGTTAAAGACAAATTGAAAGGAGATTATAACACCAATGATTTTGTATATGGGTTAAGCGGATATTTAAGTTTGGGAGGTACTGCTTTATATGTAAAATATGATCTAAATCCACTCTTTAAAGATCCAAATCTTGAATTGCATAATATTTCATTGGGTCTAAGATTCGATATTGATTAATAAAACATGACAGGTTTGTAATTGATTAACAGTCAATATGTTAAATTATATCAGATTCAAGTTTAATTAGATTTTGGCGCATGTTTTGATATAATTATAGTGACAATCTGCTAAGTTGTTAAAGAGAATGGTTTCCAGTTTTTTGGAAATTGTTCTCTTTTTTTATTGTTACATTTGAAGATTCAATTAAACATCATTTCTCACCACATTGATATCAAAAAGTACCATAGATCAGGTTTTTGAAACTGCCAGAGTTGAAGAAGTTCTGGGCGATTTTGTTCAGCTTAAAAAATCTGGTAGTAACTATAAAGGTTTAAGCCCTTTTACAGATGAGCGTTCTCCAAGTTTTATGGTTTCTCCCGTGAAACAAATCTGGAAAGATTTTTCTAGTGGAAAAGGTGGGAACGTGGTTGCTTTTTTGATGGAACACGAACATTTTACCTATCCTGAAGCCATAAAATACCTCGCTAAAAAGTATAATATAGAAATTGAAGAAACCGAACAGTCAGACGAGCAGAAGCAACAAGCAGATGAGCGAGAAAGTATGTATTTGGTTTCTGAATTTGCGAGCACTTATTTTCAGAATACCTTATTAAAGACAGATCAAGGGAAAGCCATTGGTTTAAGCTATTTTAAAGAACGTGGATTTACAGATGAAACCATCAAAAAATTCAAGCTTGGATATTGTTTAGATGAATGGGATGCTTTTACCTCAGAGGCTATTCGAAAGGGTTATAAATTAGATTATCTAGAAAAGACTGGATTGTCTATTGTAAAAGGAGAAAAGCAATTCGATAGATTTAAAGGAAGGGTGATGTTTCCTATTCACTCCATGTCTGGTAGAGTTTTAGGTTTTGGGGGTAGAATTCTTACCAGCGATAAAAAAGCGGCAAAATATCTCAATTCCCCGGAGAGTGATATTTACCATAAAAGTAAGGTGCTGTACGGTATTCATTATGCCAAGCAGGCTATAGCAAAAGAAGATAATTGTTATTTGGTTGAAGGTTACACAGATGTTATTCAATTTCATCAAAGTGGGATTGAAAATACGGTTTCTTCTTCGGGGACGGCACTAACTTCTGAACAGATTAGATTAATCAATAGATTAACAAAAAATATTACTGTTCTTTTTGATGGAGACGCGGCGGGAATGAGAGCTTCCATTCGTGGGATAGATCTTATTCTGGAACAGGGAATGAATGTGAGAGTTTGCGTTTTTCCTGATGGGGAAGACCCAGATAGTTTTGCCAGAAAACATTCGCAGTTAGAATTGGAAGAATTCTTAGCAGAAAATTCTAAAGATTTCATCGAATTTAAAGCCTCGCTGCTTTATCAAGATGCAAAGAATGATCCTATAAAAAGGGCTAATCTTATACAGGATATGGTTTCTAGTATCTCCAAGATTCCTAATCAAATTCAGCAAGAAGTTTATATCCAGGAATGCTCCAGAATTATGGATATTTCTGAAGATGTATTGTTTTCTACCTTGTCTCAAATTTTAGTAAAAGAAGGAAAAGCTGCTTCAGCAAAACCTGCAAAAACAAAGTCGTTTGAAGTAGTTCGAGAAACTCAACAAGAGAAAACCAAAGTTGATGAACAATTTGAATTAGAGCGGAAGATCATTAGTTTATTGATGCTTTACGGGACAGTAGAAGA
This sequence comes from uncultured Flavobacteriaceae bacterium, assembly GCA_963816375.1. Lineage (GTDB taxonomy): Bacteria > Bacteroidota > Bacteroidia > Flavobacteriales > Flavobacteriaceae > Gillisia. The sequence continues at coordinate 91,649 of CAWFKK010000005.1, read as the reverse complement.
GGAATTTGAAGACATGATCTGGAAAGAAAATGCGCAGGGAGATCTGGTACTAGAACCCGTAATTCATAAATCTAAGGTGTTTGAAAAGATCTTTTTAGACCTTCAGGAGGATGAGATAGCTTTTACCAACGATCATTTTAAAGAATTATATACAAAGAGTATAAATCATTTAAACGCGAATGGTTCGTTAAACATGGAAATGTTTGTAAATGAACTGGACGCAGAATTATCTTCTCAAGTTACCACTATATTGATGGAGGAGGAGCAATATGTATTGCATGATTGGGAGCGAATGGACATTATTGTAAAAACAAAAGATACCACGATCTCCAGGTTGGTAAATGAAACCATTCTTTCTCTAAGAAGATTCTTGATCAATCAAAAGATCAATGAGCTTTCAGCAAGTATTAGAGATGCTAATGATGCTGAATTTGCCCAGGCAACCATTGCAGATATTATGGATTATCAATCTTTAAAGATGATCTTATCGAATAAGCTTAATAGAGTTATGTAATTCTTAGCTGAAGCATTCTTGCCTGATTGATAAGATCTGCAAGATTATCTACTTTCAATTTTTTTAGCAGTCTCGTTTTATAAGTACTCACCGTTTTTTCATTGATGGCAAGAGCCTCGGCGATATCTTTATTTCTTTTTCCGTTAGAAAGCAGGTTTAAGAACCTCACTTTCTCTGGTAGATAATTTCTTGAATTTAGAAATAAGTCCGCTGGTCATAGTAGACCCCGAGTTAATTTTATCGGTAATGCTTTTATTCAAGATAGATTCCTCCGCGAGCTACTTGTTGAATGGCCTGTTGAAGATGTTCTGTAGAAACGGTCTTGGATACATAACCAGATGCTCCCGCTTTAATTGCGCTTAACGCATACATTTCTTCCGGATGGCAGCTAAATACCAACATTTTTGTTCCCGGATATTCGTTCTTTATATTTCTTAAGGCTGTGATTCCGTTTATTTGCGGAAGGTCTATTTCCATGACCAGAACATCTGGGATCTGATGTTTAAGAAATTTAAATAGTTCGTTCCCACTGGTAACATTACCTATTACCTGAAGATTTTCGTTAGATCTAAGAAGCGCGGTAATGCCTTCCTTTGTAATTGGATGATGATCTGCAATTAAGACTGTACTCATAAGAAATGCTTAGCACTAAAAATTACAGTTAGTGGGGTTTGCAATCTAGTTGGTTAGTAATATTCAATTAAAATTAACCGATATAAATTTCAATTTCTAGTCTAAGCAGATATATTCGATAAAAGTGTTATTTTTTAAGATGAACGGGTATTTCACAAACCGGAATTGGTTTCATTTTATGCTGATTCATTCTGTTCAATCTTATATAGATCTCAAAAACTTCTTTCTCTCTTGCAGAAAATTCATCGATTTTTACATCTGGAGTATCATGTTTCATTGCCCATTCTAATTCGTCATAAGTTGCGCCAAGCTGGTCTGCATCGCTTCTGTCATCTCCAAAAAGTCCGTCTGTTGGAGCCGCAACCATAATATCTTGATTTATACCTAGGTATTTTGCAATTTCATAAACCTCACTTTTTGTAAGATCTGCAATGGGACTAAGATCTACTCCGCCGTCTCCATACTTGGTGAAAAATCCTACACCAAAATCTTCTACCTTATTTCCGGTTCCGGCTACTAAGTATCTATGAAGTCCGGCGAAATAATATAAAGTGGTCATTCGCAGTCTTGCTCTTGTATTCGCAAGACTCAGATTGCTGGAAGTACTCTCTTCCACCTGTGGTACTACAGATCTAAATTGTTCGAACACAGAAGTAAGATCCACCTGCAGATTAGAGATGTTGGCATATTGATGTTTTAAAAAAGCAATATGATTTTGTGCTCTGGTAACATGGGTAGCGGCTTGATGAATGGGCATTTCCAAGCATAATGTACGTAATCCTGTTCTAGCGCAAAGGGTAGAGGTAACTGCAGAATCTATTCCCCCGCTTATTCCTATTACAAATCCATTCATAGACGCAGAAACTGCATAATCTTTTAACCAATTAACTATGTGATCTACTACCTTTTCCGTGTCCATATTTTTGGGTGTTTAAATTTGTATGTAATACCTTTGCAAGCAAATTTAGCATTAAAACATAATTTATAAAAACAGGATTAGTTAAACGCTTCACAATATATTCTCATGTTTAGAAAAATTTTAATCGTGTTGACCTTAATGTTATTTTTTGCCTGTAATAAAGAATCCAAGCAGGAAGAGGAAATTGAAAAGATCAAAATTGATTTTAAAGTAGGACGGTTCGATCAAGAGTTCGCAAAAGCTACACCGCAAGATCTACCAGATTTAAAAGGTAGATATCCATTTCTATTTCCAGCGCAATATCCCGATAGTGTTTGGGTAAATAAAATGCAGGATTCTATCCAGTTAGAGTTAAATAATGAGGTCACTTCAGCATTTAAAGATTTTACTCAGGAAGAAGATCAGCTAAACTCACTTTTTCAGCATATAAAATATTATTTTCCATCTTTTGAAGCTCCAACTGTAATAACCATTACTTCAGATGTTGATTATAAAAATAAAGTGCTTCTTACCCCAGAATATCTATTTATAGCTTTAGATACCTACTTAGGAAAAGATCATAAATTTTATTTGGGAATTCAGGAATACCTAAAAAAGAATTTTGAGAAGAGTCAAATCTTGCCTGATGTAGCTTCAGAATATGCTAAGAAATATGTGCCACAGCCCAGAAAAGAAGACTTTTCTAGCCAACATGCTGTATTATGGGAAGATCTTATATTTAAAAGATAAGTGGTTGCCAAATACTACAGATTTTGAAAAGATTGGATACACTCAAAGAGGAATTGGATTGGGCAGATGCCAACGAAGAACAGATCTGGAGATATTTTGTGGATAAAGAATTGATTTTTGATTCTGATACAAAATTGTCTTCCCGATTTTTATATCCCGCTCCTTTTTCAAAATTCTATTTAGAGTTGGATAATGAATCTCCTGCTATGCTTGGTCAATATATAGGCTGGCATATTGTAAGAGATTATATGGACAAGAATGATGTTGGAATTCAGGATATGCTGAATACCGATGCTGAAACTATTTTTAATAAAGCTAAATACAAACCGAAGAAATAATGTCAGAATATAAAAAATCAGAGATCAATATCGAAGTGATATTAGATGAAAACCGTGTTCCGGAAGAACTATATTGGAGTGCGCAAGATGGTGAAATCCACAAAGAAGAAGCAAAGGCGATGTTATTTCTATGTGGGATAGTAAGGCAGCAAGAAACTTTACGAATAGATCTTTGGACAAAAGACATGCCGGTAGATGAGATGAAGAAATTCTTCCATCAAACTTTGGTAGCAATGAGTGATACTTTTAATCGCGCTACTCAAGATGAAAAAATGACTGCAACCATGAAAGATTTCTGCGATTATTTTGCAGAGAAAATGGAGTTGAAAAAGTAATTCGTTTGTAAAAATAAAAAAAACCAGCCTTTATAAAGACCGGTTTTTTTATTTCATATTTTGAAAAGAATTATCCGTTCATAGAGATAAGAAACTCTTCGTTATTTTTTGTTTGCTTAAATCGCTCATTGATAAATTCCATAGCTTCTACAGGGTTCATGTCTGAAAGATATTTTCTCATTACCCACATACGTTGTAATGTGTTTTCATCTAACAATAGATCGTCTCTACGTGTGCTTGAAGAAGTAAGATCTATAGCAGGGAAAATTCTACGGTTGGCAATTTTTCTATCCAACTGAAGCTCCATGTTACCGGTTCCTTTAAATTCTTCAAAGATCACCTCATCCATTTTAGAGCCTGTATCTGTTAGGGCAGTAGCTATAATAGAAAGAGATCCTCCTCCTTCAATATTTCTTGCAGCACCAAAGAAACGTTTTGGTTTGTGTAAAGCGTTAGCATCTACACCACCACTCAATACCTTACCACTTGCAGGTTGTACGGTGTTGTAAGCTCTGGCAAGTCTTGTAATAGAATCAAGTAAGATCACTACATCATGCCCACATTCTACCATTCTCTTTGCTTTTTCAAGCACAATATTGGCAACTCTTACGTGTTCATGCGCTTCACGGTCAAAAGTAGAAGCAACAACTTCTCCTTTAACGTTACGTTGCATGTCTGTAACCTCTTCAGGACGTTCATCAATTAATAAGATTATTTGGTAAACTTCAGGATGGTTAGCGGCAATAGCATTAGCGATGTCTTTTAATAACATCGTTTTACCTGTTTTAGGCTGTGAAACTATCATTCCACGTTGTCCTTTTCCAATTGGAGAGAACAAGTCTATAATTCTTGTGGAAACAGTACTCTGTCTTTCTGCTAAATTGAATTTCTCTTTAGGGAAAAGTGGAGTTAAATGTTCAAAGGAAATTCTGTCTCTTACTACCTGTGGATCTAATCCGTTAATTTTTGTGATCTTAATAAGAGGGAAATATTTCTCTCCTTCTTTTGGAGGTCTAATTTGCCCTAATACCGTATCTCCGGTCTTTAATCCAAATAATCTAATTTGAGATTGAGATACATAAATATCATCTGGAGAAGAAAGGTAGTTGTAATCTGAAGAGCGAAGAAAACCATAGTTATCTTGCATAATGTCCAGAACACCTTCACTTTCTATAATCGCATCAAATTCATAATCTGGTTCGCGGTAACGATTTCTGTTATCACGATTCCCATTGTTTTTCTGAGACCCAGAATTGTTCCCATTATTGGTATTATGATTTTGGTCTTTATTGCTTTGGCTACGATTCTCCTTTCGTGGCTCTCTATTGTTATCTCTGTTGTTGTCTCTGCTGTTATCTCTTGGAGTTCTATTATTATCTCTGTTCAGAGTTAGAATTTCCATTTTTATCTTCTCTTTTTGAAGGATGAGATTTCTCAGCATGTTTCCTAGAATCATCTGCAGCTTTAGATCCTTCATTTCTTTTATCTGAATTTCTTTCAGGTGAAGATTTTCTTGGTTCTGCTGTAGTTTCAGGCTTATTATTTTGCTCCGGTTTAGCCTGATTCTGATTTTGATTCTGATTTTGTTTTTTAGCTGGTTTGCGTTCTGAACCTATTTTAGATTTAGCAGGCTTATTGTCGGCTTTATCGTTTGAAGTTGGTTTAGAAGCAGTAGTATCGTCACTTAAAACTTCTTTAACCTTATTAGGGTTAGCCGCTTGATAATCTAAAATTTGATAAACTAGATCTAATTTCTTTTGTGTGCGGTATTTTGGGACATTTAAAGATTTGGCAATGTCCTGAAGCTCAGGTAACTTCTTAGCTTTTAATTCTGAAATTTCAAACATGAATGAATATGAATAAGTTTGTGTTTGGTTTTGTGTAAACTTCTCGAGGAAGAATCGAAAAAAAATTGGAGTCTTAAGTAACCTATATTGAACCGGTTACGCTTTATACTTGCAATAATACAACTTTATTTTAAATTTTTGAATACCTATTTTAAAAAGAAAACTTAATTTTGTCCATAATATTTGAAGATTTATAATGTTACAACGAATACAATCTGTTTATTTATTAATTGCAGCTTTATTAAGCGGCGTTTTAATATTTTTTGTTTCTTTGTGGAGCAATGAGGCTGGAGAGCCTACATATGTTGAGAATGTTTTACTAGCCTTAGGAATGTTTTTAGGCTCTGCCATTCTTTCGTTCATCACCATATTTTTATTTAATAATAGAAAGCTTCAATTTATCTTGGGGCGAATCAATATAATATTAAACTTTTTTTTGCTAGGAGTTTTTGTGTATTGGTCTCTAACTGTACCTGGAGAGATGCAAATCTCGGAGAAAGGTATTGGGATGTTTATTCCTGTTCTTTCTATCGTTTTTTTAGTGCTAGCCAATAAGGCTATCAAAAAGGATGAAGATCTTGTAAAATCTGTAGACCGGTTACGATAAACCTATTATCTTAGTGTTATTAGTGCGTAAAAACCCAGAGTGAAAGCTCTGGGTTTTTTAGTTATAGCTATTCCAGTTCTATCACTTCCAGATCAAAGATTCTTTCATCTTCAATCTTAAATCGAAGCATGGTTCTCTTTTTATGAAATCCGTGTTTGCCTGCAGCACCTGGATTCATATGTAAGAGATTCAGATTTTTATCATTCATCACTTTCAAGATATGAGAATGCCCACAGATAAATAATTTTGGCGGATTTTTTCTGATCTCCTCTCTTACAGCCGGAGAATATTTTCCGGGGTATCCGCCAATGTGTGTAATCCAAACGTCTACTCCCTCGCAAAAGAATCGCTGATTTAGCGGAAATTCTTTTCGAACCTCATGATTATCAATATTCCCAAAAACAGCTTTTAAGGGTTTAATCTTTTTCAGTTCATCTGTAACAGCAATTAGGCCAATGTCCCCCGCATGCCAGATCTCATCGGCTTGTTCTGCATAAAAAATAATTCTGTCGTCTATATGGCTATGGGTGTCACTTAATAATAAAATCTTCTTCAAAACTTCTTATAACATTAATTTATTAAATCATCTAAAACTCTAACACGGATGCCCCGTGAGGGTTTCTAAGTTTGCCGTATCTTTGCAGGCAATCACGTAAAAGTATCAATTTACATTGAGATATTTTGTAGAACTGGCGTATAATGGGAAGGCGTATCATGGCTGGCAAAACCAACCGGATGCTATTTCTGTTCAGGAAACTTTAGAAAAAGCCTTGTTTACTTTATTGCAAGTGGAAACACCGGTAGTAGGAGCAGGGCGTACAGATGCTGGAGTTCATGCAACTCAGTATTTTGCGCATTTTGATGCCGTAGATCTTTTTGATCTTAAGAATTTTGTATATAAACTCAATTCTGTATTGCCACCAGATATTGCGGTGTATGATTTGTTTAAAGTAACCGACCAAGCTCATGCACGTTTTGGGGCGGTTAGCAGAAGTTATCAATATCATGTAATTCTACGGAAAGATCCATTTCAATTTGAATCTGCTCATTTTGTAAAGAATCATCTTGATATGAAAAAGATGAATCGTGCGGCTGCTAAATTGATGGATTACGTAGATTTTAAATGTTTTTCAAAATCTAAAACAGATGTAAAAACTTACAACTGTATGATCACTCATGCAGAGTGGAAAAAAGAAGGAGATAAACTGGTGTTTTATATTACAGCCGATAGATTTTTACGAAATATGGTGAGAGCCATTGTAGGAACTTTGCTGGAAATAGGATTAGATAAAATACCAGTAGAGAAGCTCGATGAGATCATCGAGAGTAGAGACAGACAAAATGCAGGAACTTCGGTGCCCGCAAAAGGTTTGTATTTAACAGAAATTGAATATCCAACATCTATTTTAATTAAATAAATGGCGTCAGCAACAGGAAATGCTTTTGATTTTACCCTTTTTAAAAGGTTAATAAGATATACCAACCCATACAAATGGACCTTCTATTTTGTGGGCTTCGCAGCAATATTATTATCATTTTTTGCGGTATTTAGACCGTATCTTTTGCAGATCACTATAGATGATTCTATAGTTCCAAAAGACAATGATAATTTGGTGTACTATATCAGTTTAATGTTGGGAGCTCTTATGCTGGAAGTGATCTTTCAGTTTTGTTTCATCTATTTTGCAAACTGGTTAGGGCAGGAAGTTATTCGAGATCTTCGGGTAAATTTATTTAAACATATGCTTCAGTTTAAAATGAAGTATTATGATAAATCTGCGGTAGGAAGACTTGTAACCAGAGCAGTAAGCGATATAGAAACCATTGCAAGTATTTTTAGCGAAGGTCTTTTTATGATTGCCAGCGATCTTTTAAAAATGCTGGTAGTGCTTGGTTTTATGTTTTATAATAGCTGGCAACTTACCTTACTGGTGCTTTTAGTACTTCCGTTCATCTTATATGCTACCAGAGTTTTTCAGAAAAAGATGAAAATTGCTTTTGAAGATGTAAGAAATCAAGTTGCCAATCTAAACACCTTTGTTCAGGAACGAATTACCGGGATGAAGATCGTTCAGCTTTTTACCAGAGAGCAGGTTGAGTTTGATAATTTCAAAGAAATTAATGATAAGCACAGAAAAGCCTGGGTGAAAACCGTTTGGTATAACTCTATTTTCTTCCCAATTGCTGAAATGTCAACCTCTATAACCATCGGTCTTATTGTGTGGTATGGTGGATTAAGAGTTGTGGAAAGCGATGCATTAAGTCTGGGTATCATTATTATGTTTATTGAACTTGGCTCAAATGTTATTTAGACCTTTACGTCAAATTGCAGATAAGTTCAATACCCTGCAAATGGGAATGGTGGCTGCAAATCGAGTTTTTGCCATTTTAGATACCGATGCAAGTATTAAAAATGACGGAACCGTAGAGCTCGAAAATCTTAAAGGAGATATTGAATTTAAGGATGTTCGATTTGGTTATACTGAAGAGGAAGAAGTTCTTAAAGGAGTTTCTTTTAAAGCAAATGCAGGAGAAACTATTGCTATTGTTGGAGCTACCGGAGCTGGAAAGACTACAATTATCAATTTACTGAATAGATTCTACGAGATCAATAGCGGACAAATTTTAACCGATAATATTGACATTACAAATATCACCTTAAAATCTTTAAGAGCTGAAATTGCCGTGGTTCTTCAAAATGTTTTCTTGTTTGCAGATACCATCTTGAACAATATTACCCTTCATAATCCCGGAGTGACAGAGCAAGATGTAATAAATGCTGCTAAAGAAATTGGGGTGCATGATTTTATTACCTCACTTCCAAACGGTTATCATTACAACGTAAAAGAAAGAGGAGTGATGCTTTCTTCAGGTCAGAGACAGTTGATCTCTTTCTTAAGAGCTTATGTAAGTAATCCTAGTATTTTGGTATTAGATGAAGCTACTTCTTCTGTAGATTCTTACAGCGAGCAGTTAATTCAGGATGCTACAGATAAGATCACTCAAGGAAGAACTTCAATAGTAATTGCTCATAGACTGGCAACAATTAAAAAGGCCGATAAGATCTTAGTGATGGATGCCGGAAGAATTGTGGAAATGGGAACTCATAAAGAATTGCTGAAAGTTGAAGGTGGATATTATAAGAATCTATACGAAGTGCAGTTTATGGCAGAAGAGTCTATTTAATCTCTCATAGAGGGTTTTATTTAAAATTTTAATTTTCTTATTCAAAAGTGCTAAGCTCAAGGTTTTTGGTTAGGTTAGATCTTCTTTCAGTTTATTGATCAATTCATCATTGTCATTAAAGATCACAAATTCTCCATCTTTTAGGTAAGAGATCTGGCCTGTTTCTTCACTCACTACCAATGCCAATGCATCGGTCTTTTCAGTAATTCCAACCGCCGCTCTGTGTCTTAATCCAAATCTTAAAGGGATGGTTCTGTCATTAGAAACCGGAAGAATTACTCTGGTTGCAGTAATTTTATTGTCTTCAACCACCAAAGCGCCATCATGCAATGGAGAATTTTTAAAGAAAATAGATTCGATAATTGGCTGGTTCAAGGTGATATTCATCGCATCTCCAGAATTCTTTACAAAGTCCAGATTGGTGCTTTTCTGAATGATGATCAAAGCTCCGGTGTAGGTTTTTCCCATATTCTCACAAGCCTTTACAATTGCATTCAAATTGGTTTTTATTTGCGTATCATCTTTTACAAACCGGAAGGATCTTAAAAATTTTCTACGATGAGTAAAATTGGTAGAACCGATCATCAATAAGAATTTTCTTATTTCCTGCTGAAAAACTACGATCAAGTGCAAAAATTCCGGCACCAATAAATTCGCCTAAAACATTGCTTAATAACTCCATTTGAAGGAGTTGGGTGATCTTCCAAACAATCCAGATGATCACGATCCCCACAAATATGTTGACGGCAACGGTTCCTTTAACAAGTTTATAAAGATAGAATAGCAAGATTGCAAGAAATACAATGTCTACTATGTCTAAAATACGAAGGTTTAAAAAATCCAAATTTTAAGGCTTTGTGTAAAAATAGAAAATATACGCTTAGTTTTGCAGATGTGATGATAATTTCACTACTTCCATCGCTTCCTTTACGTCATGCACCCTTAAAATATGAGCTCCTTTGCTAATTGCAATAGTATTTAGTACCGTAGTGCCATTCAAAGCATCTTCAGGTCCGAAATTCAAAGTTTTATAAATAGTAGATTTTCTTGAGAGTCCGGCGAGAACGGGCAGCTCTAAATTTTTAAAAAGTTCAAGATTAGAAAGCAACTCAAAATTCTGATCTATATTCTTAGAGAATCCAAATCCCGGATCAATTATAAGATCATTAATTCCTAATGGCTTTTGCTTTACTTATAATTTCAGAAAAATAAAAGAGAACATCCTGAGTAAGATCTTTATAGTCATTAAGATCTTTCATGGTTTGTGGGGTGCCACGCATATGCATTGCAATATATGGAACTTGATATTTTGCAATTATCTTCAGCATATTTTCATCTAAATGGCCTCCGGAAATATCGTTAATTAGTGCTGCTCCGGCTTCTATACTCTTTTCTGCAACTTCACTTCTAAAAGTGTCTATAGATAGAAGTGCTTCTGGAAATGCTTCAAGAATCGCTTTAATTGCCGGAATAACACGCTCTAATTCTTCAGTTTCACTTATATCTTCAGCTCCCGGACGACTGCTATATCCTCCAAGATCTAAAAAAGTAGCTCCTTCTTTCAGCATTTTTTCTGCAGATTTCAAAAGACTATCGGTAGAAGTTTTCCTGCTTTCAGAATAAAAAGAATCTGGAGTGATATTGAGAATTCCCATGACTTTGGGAGTAGTGAAATCTATAAGTGTGCCTTTGCAGTTGATGGTCATTATTTTAAAGCTTATATTTTTAAAGTTGAAATACCATTGGTAAATTAACTTTGACTATCTTAATTATTTGACCGAAATTTACGCAAATTAGACTGTTTTTTATGAAGGATACTTCAAAACAATACGATGCGGTGGTAGAAATATGCCGCTCTTTGTTTGCCAATAAAATGAAAGATTACGGAAGCGCTTGGAGAATTTTAAGACTTCCCTCTCTAACCGATCAAATTTTTATTAAAGCACAACGCATTCGTGGACTTCAGGAAAATGAAGTGCGAAAGGTAGATGAAGATGAAATTCCGGAATTTATCGGCATTATCAATTACTCGATTATGGCGCTTATTCAATTGGAGAAAGGCATTGCCACTCAGCCAGATCTATCTTTGGAAGAATCTGTAAAACTTTATGAAAAGCATATTACAGAGACCAAGTCTTTAATGGAAAATAAGAATCACGATTATGGTGAAGCTTGGAGAGAGATGCGAGTAAGTTCTCTTACAGATCTTATTCTTCAGAAATTATTGCGAGTAAAGCAGATTGAAAATAATAAAGGTAAGACGCTGGTAAGTGAAGGTTTGGATGCTAATTATCAAGACATGATAAATTATGCCATTTTCGCTTTAATTCTTTTGGAAGAAGGCGCAAGCCTTAAAATAATATTAATGTATATCTGGATTTTGTAATTTAATTGGTTTGTTACCCTGAATTTATTTCAGGGTCTCAATTAATTATTTTAAATACTAATTTTAAGAGATTCTGAAACAAGTTCAGAATGACGCCTGGAATGGATTTTTTGATAGTTTACAGTTTACAATAAAAATAATACCAAACAAAAAATGAAAATATTTGTTGGAATAGCACGGATCTTTGTCGGGATTTTATTTATGATCTCCGGATTTATAAAATTGAATGATCCTATAGGTTTTTCCTTCAAGCTTCAAGAATATTTTAGTGCTGAAGTGCTAAATCTGGAATTCTTAGTTCCGTTTGCTTTGGCAATTGCGGTCATTTTAGTTGTTTTTGAATTGGTTCTAGGTGTCATGCTCATCATTGGTTATCTCCCAAAATTCACACTTTGGAGTCTTACTGCTCATGATCCTGTTCTTTACATTTTTAACTTTCTATTCGGCATATTTCAATAAGGTTACAGATTGTGGCTGTTTTGGAGATGCTTTGCCATTAACGCCATGGCAATCTTTTTATAAAGATCTGTGTCTTGCTAATTTTAATATTGATTCTGTTTTTCAATCCGAAAATGTTGACGCCTATTTTGGTTCCTGCTTCTCACAGATGGGTGATTTTCCTGGCTTTTATGCTGAGTTTTCTTTTCGGGTATTATGTATTAATGCATTTACCATGGATCGATTTTAGAGCTTATAAGATTGGGAACAATATTCAGGAGCAAATGAAACTTACCCGCAGATGCTCAAAAAACTGTTGTGGAATACAGTTGGAAATTCAAACAGGATGGGAAAGAAGTTGTGATTAAAAATAATGGGGCTTACCCGCAAGTTAAAGGAGAATATATTGGGGTGGAGACAAATGTGATAGAAGAAGGAGACAAGCCTGCAATTCCGTATTTTAAAATTGAAAAGGATGGGGAAGATCTTACCGATGAATTCTTAGGTAAGGAAAAGCTGATCATGATCGTTGCTTATAATCTAAGAAATACAGAAACTCAAGGGTACAAAGCAATCAAGCTCCTAACAGATAATGCCTTAAAAAGTGGATATACTGTTATAGGTCTTACAGCATCTGGAAAAGATAAACAGGATGAACTAATAGAAAAATTCAATTTAAATTTTGAATTCTATCAGGCAGATGAAACCGGTCTTAAAGCAATAGTTCGAGCTAATCCAGGGATTTTAGTTTTAAATAAAGGAACAATTACTCAGAAGAAACACTGGAATGATGCTTCTGAAATAGAGCTGAAGTAAAGCTCTTTTTCAAAGAGTCTTGTTAATCTATAAGGCTATGTTTCTACTTATCAATATATTTGTAATCCTTGAAAAATTGGATTGCATTTTCAATTTAATCAGATAAAAAATATAACAAATATCACTTCCAACGAAGATTTTATTGGAGGTTGAATAATTTTTAAAATTTCAAAATGAGAAAAAATATAGTTGCCGGAAACTGGAAAATGAATAATGATCTTGCTGAAACTCAAGAATTATTATCTCACTTAAAAATGCAATTGGTAAAAGAGCCAAAAGCAGAGGTGTATGTAGCTCCATCTTATGTGAGTTTATATAATGCGTTTCAATCTTTAAAAGATACTCCTATAAAGGTTGCCGCTCAAAACATGCATTTTGCAGAAAATGGTGCTTATACAGGAGAAGTTTCAGCAAAAATGTTGGAAGGGATCGGGGTGAGAACGGTTATTTTAGGACATAGTGAGCGTCGTGCTTATTTTAATGAAACCGATGAAATGTTGGCTAAAAAAGTAGATGCAGCCTTGGAGCATGATATGACCGTGATCTTTTGTTTTGGAGAAGAATTAAAAGAAAGAAAAGTCAGACAAGCATTTCGATGTAGTAAAAAGTCAGTTAGAAAACGGATTATTTCACATTTCTAAAGATGCCTGGAAAAATGTAGTATTAGCGTATGAGCCTGTATGGGCAATAGGTACAGGAGAAACTGCCTCTCCAGAGCAAGCTCAGGAAATTCATGCGTATGTTAGAAAAATGGTAGCCGATAAATTTGGGGAAGCTATCGCTCAAGATGTTTCTATCTTATATGGCGGGAGTGTAAAGCCAGATAATGCGAAAGATATTTTTGGAAAAGAAGATGTAGATGGAGGTCTTAATTGGTGGAGCTAGCTTAATGCCGTAGACTTTTTGGCCATTGTAAATTCTTTTGAATAGTTATGAATTATTTAGAATTTCAATTTAAAATAGAACCCCTTCAGCCTGCTTCAGAGATCTTGATCGCCGAATTAGGATATGCCGGATTTGAAAGTTTTGTAGAAAATGAAGAAGGGATAACTGCTTACATTCCTGTAGATGAATTTAAAGAAGAGTCTCTGGAAGATATTCATATCTTAAATTCAGATGAATTTGAAATAAGCTATACCACCACAGAGATTGAACAGGTGAATTGGAATAGTGAGTGGGAGAAGAATTTCAGTCCTATTATTGTAGATGATAAATGTTCGGTTCGCGCACCATTTCATGAAAAGCCAGAAACCGAATATGATATTGTTATAGAGCCAAAAATGTCTTTTGGAACCGGACATCATGCAACTACGCACATGATGCTTCAGCATATCTTAAAAGATGAATGGGAAGATCTTTCGGTTCTAGATATGGGCTGTGGCACTGGAGTTTTAGCAATTCTTGCAGGCATGAAAGGCGCACAACCTATAGACGCCATAGATATAGATAACTGGTGTTATTTGAACACCCTGGAAAATGTAGAGCGCAATAATGCTGAAAATATCTCCGTTTATGAAGGAACGGCAGAGCTTTTAGAAGGCAGATCTTACGATAGGATCATTGCAAATATCAACAGAAATATCTTGTTGGAAGATATCAAGATCTATTCAAAATGTTTGAAATCTGGAGGGAAACTTTACTTAAGCGGATTTTATACGGAAGATATTTCTATGATTGAAGAAGAATGCAATGCTAATAATTTAAAGAAAGAAACTATCTCTTGATAGAGAAAATTGGGCAGCCGTAAGTTTTATTAAGGCTTGATTTTCAAATAATTAGTATCTTTGTAACTGAATTTCAATATATAAATACTGAAGATGAGCACGAAAGAAGAAGTATTGGAAAAAGTAAAAACCAGTACCAAGAAGCAAAAGAATTATGAGATTGTTCTTTTTAATGACGATCATAATACGTTTGATCATGTTATAGAAATCTGATTAGTACCTGTGAACATACCGCAGAACAAGCAGAACAATGCGCTATCTTAGTACATTATAAAGGAAAATGTACCGTAAAAACAGGAGACTATCCAGATCTAAAACCTAGATGTTCAAAATTACTGGATGCTGGTTTAAGCGCTGAAATTGTAGGATAGATTTTTTTATCTATTGAAAATTAGATAGATAGAATTCTGGAAATTCAATATTATTAAGTCTTTTGAAAAAGTTTAAATAAAAGGAGAATGGATGTTTTGGCATCCATTCTTTATTTTTATCAAAAAAATGAATTTAAGCTTTCCTGATTTTAAAATAAAACATATATTTGCACCCGCAAAAAGGCCTCGTGGCGCAACTGAATAGCGCACTTGATTACGGCTCAAGAGGTTCCAGGTTTGAATCCTGGCGAGGTCACTAATAAATCAGAAGATTTGAAAAAAACGCCAAGTTTACTTGAGCGTTTTTTTTGTTTATGATTTTCTGTGCAGAGCTTTACAGAAACACCGTATATTATTTATGGGTGGGGTGAAATTATAATAAGAAAAAGGGTCTACAGAAATATCTGAAGACCCTTTTTAGGTTATTAGGAATTGGAATAATTAAACCATTACGAACCCCAATATTAAGTACAGTATGGATGTAATTACGCCACCAATAAGAGCATAAGGTAATTGTGTTCTTACATGATCTATATGATCACTTGCGGAAGCCATTGAGGATATAATGGAAGTATCTGAAATTGGAGAACAGTGATCTCCAAAAACTCCACCTCCAAGGGTTGCTGCAATAATTAAAGGCAAATCTGCACCGTGAACATTAGCCATTGGAATTGAAACTGCTAACATTATAGCAAAAGTTCCCCAGGAAGTCCCCGTTGAAAAGGAGATAAATGAACTTATTATAAATATTACCATAGGTAGAAATTCCGGAGAGAGCCAATCTTTAGATGAAATGGCTATAAATTGCCCGGTTCCTAATGCATTACATGCATCTCCAATTGCAAATGCCAGGAGCATTAATAAAGCTAAAGGCATTAATTCACTAATTCCTTTAAGAGTTAGATCTATCATTTCCTTAGTTTTCATTATTCCTTGAGATCTATATAAGATCATAGCTACAAAGATTGCCATACAAACTGCATACAGCACAGCTGAAGAGCCGGAGCCCTGGCCAATAGCTTTATATAGATGATCTCCAAATGAAGAGTAGACTGGTACATTATTCCAACCGGTAGCAGCTAAATTTATTGGCATCATAAATACCATCGTCGCCAATGGGATGATCATATTATATGCTTTCGCTTTAATACCTTCTTTAGGTTCAAAGGAAGTAATAGTATCAGAAAGCATTGGCTTAGAATTGTCGTTAAGAAGTTTGCCTGTTTCTCGAACCCTCTTTTCGGCTTTTGCCATAGGTCCAACATCTTTCTTGAAAACGATCACTAAAAAAACAATAATTATTGCCAGAAAAGGATAGAAGTTATATACTATGGACGATAGCATTAAAGAAAAAGGATTTTCTAAACCCTGTGTAATTAATAATCCCATAATAAATGCTCCCCAGGCATTAAATGGAATTAAAATAGAGGTAGGAGCCGAGCTGGAGTCTGCTATATAAGCTAACTTTTCTCTTGAGATCTTTAATTTATCGAATACAGGTCGGTATAAAGTACCTACAGTCAGGGAGCTGATACTTGTCTCTACGAATAACAAAATTCCTGTTAATAAAGCCAATAACTGAATAATCACTTTACTGTATCCGGTTTCTTTTTTCTCAAAATAGTGAATCAAAACATTCAGTCTATTAATAAAGCCTTCAACCCCTCTTGAATATTGAATAAAAAGTAACAATGCTCCTACCAATGCACTAAACATGATAGTTCTGGTATTCCCTTCAGATTTAAAAACATTAACTAATCCTTCAATTGCAGCAACGGTTCCAGTAAGCAAATTCCAGTCATTAATGATGATCCATGAGAACCAGATTCCGAAAAGTAAGGCGATGTAAACTTGTTTGGTTCTTAAAGCTAGAATAATAGCTATAACGGGGGGTAAAATGGATAGAAATCCGTAATTCTCCATAAGCAGTTTAAAAAAATAGAATATTAATTATGTATCGCGGCCTTAAAAGTATGAAAACAATTCGACCTATATGAAGCTTAAAAATTGATAATTACATACTGTTGAATCGAATCTTATTTTACACTGAAACTTCTTTTAAATTCAAATTGAATTTAACATAGAAAAGTCAAGAATTTACTCATAACAATATGTTGGTATATGATTACTCTTGCAATAAAGTCTCGTTAAAGAGCTTCAAAATTCGTTTATACTCATCTGTCCAACTGCTTGGCTCTACAAAGCCATGATCTTCTACTGGATAAACTGCAAGTTCCCAATTATCTTTCCCTAATTCAATTAATCTTTGCGAAAGTCTTACCACATCTTGAAAATGCACATTTACATCTTGCATTCCGTGTTCTATCAACAAATTTCCCTGTAAACCTTCAGCAAAATAAATAGGAGAGGAGCGCTTGTACGCAATCGGGTCGTCAAACGGATTGTTCAAAATATTTGAAGTGTAGCCATGATTGTAATGTGCCCAATCTGTAACAGATCTTAATGCAGCTCCAGAAGTAAAGGTTTCAGGTTCGTTGAACATTGCCATAAGGGTCATGAATCCTCCATAACTTCCGCCATACATTCCAATTCTATCTTTATCAATCTCCCATTTCATTTACCAAATAATGAGCGCCATCTACTTGGTCTGAAAGATCTTTTCCGCCCATATGTCTGTAAATAGCGGTTCTCCAGTCTCTTCCATATCCGGCACTTCCTCGATAATCTATATCTAATACCGTGTACCCAAGATCTGTAAGCAGGTTATTGAACATATATTCTCTAAAATAAGAAGACCACCATTTATGGGCATTTTGAAGATATCCTGCACCATGTACAAAGATCACCGCAGCACCATTTTTTGCAGATTCAGAAGGTTTATAAATACGTGCAGGAACCATAGTTCCATCTTCTGCCTTAAAATGAATTACTTCCGGATCTCTCCATTGGTAAGCTTTAAATTCTTCACTTTGACCTTCAGTTAATTGTTTTGCTTTTGCATTGGCTGCCGTTTTCTTTAGATAAAGTTCCCAGGGTTTGTTGCTATAGGAATATAAAATGGCCATTTCCTTTTCGTCTGGGGATAGATAAACATCGTTATTCCCGGTCATGGAGGTGAGCTTTTCCATCTTACCGCCCATCAAAGGCATTTTGTAAAAATGTCTTTCTCCAGCTCCGACTTCAGAAGTAGTTAAAAACCAATGTTTTTTGTCTTTGGAAATAAACGGATCAAAAACTTCAAAATCTCCTTTTGTAAGTTGTTTTTTATCGCCATTATCCACATTCAACAAATACAAATGAGAATATCCGGTAGCTTCAGATTGAAAATAAATATGCTTGTTATCTGGCAACCACCCCATAGTTTCGTAACCGGCAGAATATCCAATTCCCGGCCCATTTATCCAGGCTTCATCTCTTTGTCTGTCTAAACTTTTTAAAGTTCCATTTTCCAGATCCAGAAGTGCAATCCATCTGTCTTTATTGTCTTGCGACCGGATGTTAACTATGGCCTTTTTCCCATCTTCAGAAAAGTAAGTATCTGCTGGAATTACTTCTCTCACTTCCTTTTCCCAGGTTTTATCCGGATAATCTTTGGTGTAATCTGGCAGATCTGTAATTCCAGGAAGTTCATTTGTTTTTACTAGATAAACGCTGTCTGTCTTCACATTATAAACAGCCAATTCTTCTTTTTCAATATCATCTCCAACCTTAGATCTTGCAGGCAGATTTACGGTATAACCAGATTCATCTACATAATTTGGCACATTTGTGTTTTTGTTAGTAGCTGGAGTGGTTAAATTAAAGGTTACATATTTACCATCTGGAGATAAATGCAAATTTGAAACCTCCTTTTTATCGGTATAAAATGCTTTTGCCTCTTTCTTCAAACTTTTATAATATGCTGCTGAAGCTTCTCTTTTATCTTTTCGTTGTTTTACAACATCTAGTAAACTTAAATTTTCAGATTCTAACCACTCATCTTTTTTAGATAATGCTTCTTCGGAATTAGGATCACTTCCGGTTTTAATATTTGTTATCTTTTCAATACTTCCAGAATTTAGATCATATAGAAAAATATTAGTATCCATACTAAAGCTAACTTTCATTTCCTCATTTAAAAACTGGGGATTTCTGATGCTTTTTCCTAGCTCTATAAGGGTTCTTGATTTATTAGTTTTAGCCGAATAGAGCATTAATTTTCCATCTTTCGTGTAAATCTTCAAACTTCTATCTTTATTGAAATCTCCATTGGAAGTGATGTTTTCCAATTCTTTAGCTTCAACTTTTACAATCTTCTCCAGATTATTCAGCTCGATTTTATAAAGAGAGTCAGAAGGATCATTTTCCAGATTATAATCAAAGTAGATAGTCTTGCCATCTTCAGCCCATTTCACGTTAGATGGAAAAGTTCCCATCCATTTTGGGTCTTTCATGATCTTTTCTACAGCTAAGAGGAGATTCTTGAGCAGAGATTAATTGAAAGCAAAGACAAATTAATAGAAATGAACAGAATTTTTTAAAATTAGAATTCATGGGGGATAAGCAATTAAATTGATAATTATATATAAGATCAGAAAGATAAGAAATTTAATAGCTTCGGTCTTTTATGGGATGATAGTTTATTGGATAGAAGAATTAATTTCTGCAAAAATGTGTAAACACATCTTTCCTAATTTTCTATCTTTCAGTTATGAAGAAGATAGAATCGTTAATTAGAAATATTCCCGATTTTCCAAAAAAAGGAATTCAGTTTAAAGATATTACGCCTTTACTTAAAGACCCCGAAGCTGTTCGAGAAGCGGTTGATGAATTTATTAAAGATCTTGATGGAAAGAAGATAGATAAAGTGGTGGGTATTGAAGCTCGCGGATTTTTCTTTGGAATGTTATTGGCAGAAAAATTAAATGCAGGCTTTGTTCCTATTAGAAAACCTGGGAAACTTCCATATAAAACCTATTCTGAAACTTATGAACTGGAATATGGAATAGATTCGTTAGAGATTCATCAGGATGCAATTAAGAATGGAGAACATGTTTTACTACACGATGATGTTCTAGCAACCGGTGGAACTGCCCATGCTGCATGTAATTTAATTGAAAAAATGGGCGGCCAAATTGTGCAGTGTAATTTTTTAATGGAGCTTAGCTTTTTAGAAGGAGTTAAGAAATTAGAAAAATATAACGTTCACGCTATCATTAAGTATTAATCAATCTAAAGAATTCTTGGTAACCCACAATTTCCATCCTAAAATAGCTTTTTGAAAATTGCTGGCTTTTTGAAGGTCTACTTCTTTCTTTGTTAAAGACGGCAAAACTTTCTTATTAAATTTAGAAAGCATTTTAAAGATCTGTTTTTTCATATTTTTTGGTTGGTTTCTTCCAAAGATATTGAAATAGAATAATTTACATCATAAAAAAAAGGCTCCTAAAAAATTTAAGAGCCTTTTTTTATATGTTGAATCTTAATTATTTTGAAGAAATACTCACCCCTCCATTTTCATCTATTCCAAAAATAATATCTGGAATTCCATTAGCCTCATCAAAATTCGCATTTACAGTATGTCCTTTCCCAGAGAATTTCACCTGGATTTTTGAGATTTTTCCTCTGCTATTTCTCTTCACGTTTTCAAGAAGTAACACATATCCGGTTTCTTTTTCAGCTATTTTCTTAAGCTCTTTTAATTGCGCATCGCTAAAGGCAGCATTAATCCTGTACATAGAAACTGCTTTATTAGCAGTAGTTTTTGCATCTTTAGTGCTAATTACTACAACTCCATTTTTACCTTTTTCACCGTATTTTTCGATGGCTTTTTTATCTTTAAAGATCATTACCGCTGCTATTTTATCTGAAGGAATAGCAGATATTGTCTGTTCCTTCTTCCAGCTCTTTGCCATCTACAATAAAAAGAGGTTTATTTTCAGAATTTTCATCGATACTAACAACCCGCTCATTTTGATTGTTATCATAAATCTTCAAATCATTATCTCGCTGAAAAGCAATGGTAGTTCTTGGAGACTTTTGCAGTATCACCTTCTTTTTTGGTGATGATCTCTATTACTCCATTTTTTCCGGAAGTTCCATAAACCGTTGTGGCAGATTCTCCTCTCACCACATTTACAGAAGCAATCTTATTTGGATCTAAATTTTTAACCCATTTTACATCCTTTATTACCTTCCCGTCTACTACATAAACCGGTTCAACTGCATTTACTTCGGTAGTTTCTACCTCGCGAATCACATTTCCGTTCTCATCGGTAGAATTTTTCACGGTTTTAATGACTTTTACATCATTTTTAGCCTGTCCAGGATACTTCTTCACTCCCTGCAAAATTGATGGTTTCCAGTTCGTTATTCTTATTAAAAACTGCAATTAGAGTAAAGGGTTTAAGATTGCCATCGGTATCTTTTTCAGAATTAAAAGTTTTCTTATCTCCGTCTTTAGAAGAATAAGAAATCGATATGCTTTTTAATTTGTCTTTTGAAAATTCAACGTTCTGATACTCCAGTTTAATTCCTTTTTCTTTAAATTTTTCCTGAAATTCTTTTAGCTGGTCTTTTGTAGTGTTTTCATTAAAACTGAATTCCAATACTTGTTTATCGAATCATTATTAAGAGCATAGTGACATTATTGGAAGGAATAATACTCGCTTCTGTTTTTACATTAAAGGCAAACATAAATGCAAATAATAGCGGAAAGACAAGGGCTACTTTCCAGGAACTGTTCGTTTTTTTGGTTTTGTGTAACATAAGTATTCTTTTTTTGATGAATGATTGATAAAATGAATTGGTAAGTGCCGGTTGGAAATCGTTGGTAGAAACTTTTACTAAGGCGTGTAAATACTCTTTTTTAGAATTTGAAGATTTTACGGTTTCCCTATCTGCGATATATTCTAAATTCTGAATGATCTTTTTCTTGTATAACCACATCAGAGGATTGAACCATAAAATATTAGTAGCAAGATTGCTGATGATGACATCTATAGAATGTAGTTGCGCTGCGTGAATTTTTTCGTGCAGTAAGATGAGCTCTAATTCTTTATAGGGATGTAGCTTCGGATTGTAAATTATATAATTGAAGAATGAGAAAGGCCCTTCAATGTCTTCAGATTCAATATAATTAAAGCCTTCTATAGAAGTACACTTTTTAGTCATAATTAAAGAAACGATCTGCGATAATTGAAATAAAAATTTAAGAATTAAAAAGCCAGTAACTATTAAATAAAGTATTCCGGTAATTTGCCACCATCTACTATTGGCTCTGTTATTTCCGGAGTACTTGAATTTGCAACGTTTGTAAACTGACTATAATCTACAGCTTCAACAAAGACCTTTTTAGTAAAATATATCCCGGGAAGTAATGAGAGAGGTAAGAATTCCGCCAAGAAGAAACTTTCTATTCACCTGGAAATTGGTGTCATTTTGAAGCAAGAGCATATAGAGAATGTAAAATATACTTGTTAATCCTGCACTTTTAGCAGATAGAGAAGCGACAGTTTCCATAATTACTCCTTTTTCTCAATTAATTCTAGGATCTCTCTCAATTCTTCTGCGCTAATCTTTTCTTCTTTCGCGAAAAATGAAACCATGCTCTTATAAGAATTGTCGAAGAATTTTTGCGTAGCCGTATTCATAAATTGCTTTTTATAAACCTCTTTGCTTAACACAGGAAAGTATTGATGCGTTTTTCCAAAGGCTTGATGAGAAACATATCCCTTTTCCTCCAAATTTCTTACTATGGTTGAAACCGTATTGTAATGGAGGCTCTCTTCTGTAATCTCCCCTAAGATCTCTTTTACAAAAGCTTTTTTAAGCTTCCATAAGATATGCATGATCTCTTCTTCTTTATTTGTTAACTTATCCATATTTAAAAAATTAAGAGCTTAAATTGTAATTGCTTTCAAATATAACTACAAAAATAGTTATAAACCTAATTTTATAGTTTGAAAATGAAATTGTCTTGGCAGAATTAGTTTCTTTATATTCGCAAAAAAATAGATAATGAGTATAGTTTTTATCCTTATTGGCTTTGCTTTACTGGTAGTAGGAGGTGAGTTTTTAGTAAGATCTTCTGTAGCGCTTTCCTTTAAGCTGAATCTTTCTAAAATGGTAATTGGTCTTACCGTGGTTTCTTTCGCTACTTCTGCACCAGAACTTTTAGTGAGTTTGCAAGCTGCCTTAACCGGATTTTCAGATATCGCTTTAGGAAATGTAATTGGATCTAATATCGCAAACATAGGTTTGGTACTTGGAATCACCGCTTTTATATCTCCGTTATCTATAGACAGAGATTTTTATCGGTTTAACTGGCCGGTTATGATGATCTTCTCTTTGGTGCTCTATTATTTTTTGAAGACAGGTGAAAATCTATCCAGGCTAGAAGGGATTGCTTTATTAATAGGAATAGTGATCTATTTAATTTTTCTAATTCGCAGATCTCGCAAAGAGCATATAGAAATTGAAGGTATAGATGATAAATTAAGTACTACTAGTAATTTTAAAGTGGTGGTTTGGTTACTTATAGGTGCCGCTGCTTTATATGGTGGATCTGAACTTTTGGTAGCAGGAGCGGTAGATCTGGCTGAAATGATTGGAGTGAGTGAACGAGTAATTTCTGTTACTATTATTGCTGTAGGTACGAGTGTTCCAGAACTGGCAGCATCTGTAATTGCGGCTCTTAAAAAAGAAAAAGCCATCTCTTTAGGAAATCTTATAGGATCTAATATCTTTAATATTGCTTCTGTCTTAGGACTTACGGCTGTAATAAAACCCATTTTTGTAAAATCTGCTGAGATCCTTACCAATGATATCTTTTGGATGATTGGTTTCGCTTTTATTCTTATTCCTTTAGCATTCTTACCCCGCAGATTTATCCTGGGGCGCTATAAAGGACTTGTGCTTTTTGCTGCCTATGCAATTTTTATTGGAATGGCATTTTCACATTAATTTAAGGGGTTGGAAGTTATTTAAGTAAAATTTAAGTTTTTTTACCCCTAAATTTTAGGGGGTGTATTCTAAAAACTTGTATTTTTGTCGGAGTATTTTAAAAAAATTAAACAACTCCATATGGCAACTTTGAGATTTCAAGCTCTAAAAGAGACTTTAAACAGAAAACCGATTAAGATTGATGAGGGAGATCGTAGATCTGAACTTTTTGGAAGAAATGTTTTTAACGAAACAGTGATGAGACAATTCCTTACTAAGGAAGCTTATCAGAGCGTAAAAGATGCCACCCTTAAGGGAACAAAAATTAGCAGAGGGGTAGCAGATCATATTTCTACAGGAATGAAAGAATGGGCAATCTCGAAAGGAGTTACTCATTATACACACTGGTTTCAGCCTTTAACAGGAGCAACAGCAGAAAAGCATGATGCATTTTTTGAAACTATTGGGGATGGACTTGCAATTGAAAAATTTGGTGGAACTCAATTAGTTCAACAAGAACCAGATGCTTCAAGTTTCCCACATGGAGGAATAAGAAATACTTTTGAAGCTAGAGGTTATACTGCCTGGGATCCTACATCTCCTGCATTTATATATGGAACAACTTTATGTATTCCTACCGTATATGTTTCGTATACTGGAGAAGCATTAGATTATAAAACACCTCTTTTAAGAGCATTACAATCTGTAGATTCTGCTGCAACAGCGGTTTGTAAATACTTCGATAAAAATGTATCTAAGGTTATTGCAACGCTTGGTTGGGAACAGGAATATTTCCTTATAGATTCTGCATTGTATGCTTCCAGACCAGATCTTCAACTATCAGGTAGAACTTTATTAGGACATTCTCCTGCTAAAGGTCAACAATTAGACGATCATTATTTTGGTTCTATTCCAAGTAGAGCTTTGGCATTTATGAGAGATTTGGAGATAGAATGTATGCTTTTAGGAATTCCTGTAAAGACAAGACATAATGAAGTTGCTCCAAACCAATTTGAATTAGCACCGATTTTTGAAGAAGCTAATCTTGCGGTAGATCATAACTCATTACTTATGGATCTTATGGATAAAGTTGGAGAAAGACACAACTTTAAAGTTTTATTCCATGAAAAACCTTTTAAAGGAATTAACGGAAGTGGTAAACATAATAACTGGTCATTAAGTACAGATACTGGAACTAACTTGTTAAGTCCAGGAAGTACTCCTATGAAGAATTTACAATTCTTAACCTTCTTTATAAATACTATTAAAGCGGTACACGATCACGAAGAATTGCTTAGAGCAACCATTGCAAGTGCATCTAATGATCATAGATTAGGAGCTAACGAAGCGCCACCGGCAATTATTTCTGCATTTATTGGAAGTCAACTTACAGCAGTTTTAGATGAGCTGGAAAAAGTTACCGATGGTAAATTATCTCCTCAAGAGAAAACCGATCTTAAATTAAACGTTGTTGGTAAGATCCCAGAGATCTTATTAGATAATACAGATAGAAACAGAACTTCTCCATTTGCCTTCACAGGCAATAAATTTGAGTTTAGAGCTGTTGGTTCTACAGCAAACTGTGCTAATGCAATGACGGTTCTTAATACAATTGTTGCAAAACAACTTAAAGATTTTAAGAAAAGTGTAGATGCCTTGGTGAAGGATGAAAAAATGAAGAAAGATGATGCTATCTTCAATGTATTGAGAGAATACATTAAAAAATCTAAGAAAATTAGATTTGAAGGAGATGGATATGGGGAAGCATGGCAACAAGAAGCTAAGAAACGTGGTTTAAGTAATAATAAAACTACTCCAACTGCTTTAAAAGCTAAGGTTTCTAAACAAACTATTGAGCTTTATAAGGAAATGAAAGTGATGAACAAGAGAGAATTAGAAGCTCGTCACGAAATTGAATTGGAAGATTACTCAATGAGAATTCAGATTGAAGGTAGAATCTTAGGAGATATTGCAAGAAATCATGTAATTCCAACGGCTATTAGATATCAAAATGTTTTAATTGAAAATGTTCGTGGATTAAAGGAGATTTTTGATAAAGATTTCAAAAAACATTCTAAAGAACAAATAGGAATTATAGAAGCTATTTCCGGACATATTGAGCATATTAATGCAGATGTAAATAAAATGACAGATGCTCGTAAAAAAGCAAATGTTATTGAAGATGCCGAGGAAAGAGCATTTGCATATTGCGATACGGTAAAACCATTTTTCGAAGAAATTAGATACCATTGTGATAAACTAGAACTTTTGGTAGATGACGAAACCTGGCCTTTAACCAAATACAGAGAATTATTGTTTACACGCTAGGTAACATTAATTATATTCAAAAGCCACACTTTTAAAGTGTGGCTTTTTGTTTTATAAAAATTTAATAATTAATCAGTTAATATTTTTAACAAAAATTTAACAAATCGATCTCAAACCTTTTTTTGTGTTCATTAACATATTTTTTGCTTTTAACATAATTCAAGGGTTAAATTCCTATAAGGCAATTCTTACAAAAATTGTTAATCTGTAATTTACAGATTTTAAATGTTTTGTGGGTTTAATAATTTATTTGCACATTTGAAATATCAAAAGTAAAGAATTGGTTCTTTGGTTGATGAATTATTAGTTTTTAACTTAACAGGATATTTAGGCTTTTACTCATAGTCTATTTGAATATTCAAATTTAAATTAAGTTTAAAATTAAAAGTGTTTAAAGTACTCTCCTCCCCAAAAAGATGTGCATTAACATAAATTGTTAAAATTCATCATCTAATTCATTCCATTTTTACACCCCATATTTTTTCGCCCCTACAAAATATTTTTCAACGTGATATGTCATAATTCCATCTAATGGAAGTTAGCATATAGTCAAAAATTTATTAACAACTAAACAATTAATTATGAAAAAAGTTATTTTAAGTGCAGGTGCACTAATGTTTGGAGCGGTAGGGTTCGCTCAAATGGGAAATCCTAATTACAGTGAAATTACACAAGAAGGGTGGCACAACGATGCGATCGTACAACAAGTAGGAACTTCAGAACACAATTCTGATGTTGATCAAGATGGTAAAGGCAACATGGCTAGAGTAATGCAGGTTGGGTATAGCCAAGATTCTGACATTAAACAGGAAGATGATAAAAACTTTGCAAAAGTTAACCAGAGCGGGCACATGAATGAATCTGATATCGAACAAGAAGGAAGAGAAAGTCATGGTCATGGGTATGGATATGGTAATCATGACAACGGAGAAAACGAGGCTTATGTAACGCAAACTGGACATTATGGAGATTCAGATATTGAACAGGAAGGTAATAGAAACGTTGCTCGTGTAAACCAAAGCGGATATAGTCAAGATTCTGATATTGAGCAAGAAGGGAAAGATAACTTAGCAGTTGTAATGCAATCTGATGCTAGAAATGATTCTGAAATCGAGCAAGATGGTGATCACAATACTGCAAGAGTAGATCAAACCGGATATAGCGAAGAGTCTATGATTAACCAAAGAGGTGAGTGGAACAAAGCTGTGGTAGATCAATCTGGAAAATGGAATTTTTCTGGTATTTGCCAAGAAGGTTGGGGTAACACAGCTAGAGTTAGTCAGAGTGGATGGTCTGATGTTAGTATGATCCACCAAGAAGGAGGGTTTAACTCTGCTAAAGTAGTTCAGTCTAGTTTTTAATTATATAGAATTTTAGAATGGAGAGGCTAAGGGCTCATTACTGCCCTTAGTCTTTTTATTAAAATTAACTCAACATGAAATTTAATATTACTCAATTAACTTTTTTGCTTTTTATTTTTTTCGGCATTACATCTATGTCGGGGCAAAATAATAATAAACTTCAACTAGATCCTTTAGAGTTAAGTAGGCAAGAACTATCTGCATTTACTTCACAGGTTGGGATAAATAGTAGTCTGAATAAAATCCAAACTAATCTAAATCAGATTTATATTGAACAAATTGGGGAGCGTAATTTATCTATGGTTTCAATTAACACCTCAGAGAGTGATATTCAATTAATTCAAAAAGGTTCAAATAATTATATTAACTTGAACATCAGTACGCTAAAAGTTCAAACAAATATAGTTCAGCATGGTAATAATAATTATCTAATGGATAGTGTGTTTAGCCCGGATAGTGAAATATCATTAAATCTGATGCAGAAAGGGAATGATCTTCATTTTGAAAGATTTGGTTCTAATAGTATAGGAGATAATTTACAATTTAACATGACAGGGAATTCTAAAACCCTGATCATAAGAAACTTTAAATAATGGTATTATTTAAATTGAAATTTAAATATCAAATCATTTTTAATCTAATCCTATTTTTAATAGGATTTAATGCGTTTTCGCAAAACTTCAATTCTCAAGTGGAGGCCATTATAAACACGGGAGAAAATACTAATGAAGTAACAGAATTAATTGCCTCTGCAAAAAACCTCACAGAAACTAATTTCAGCTTGAAGTATGAATTTTCTGTAATTTCAACATCTTCTACTAATAATTCCTCCAAAAGTGTGCAGTCTGGTAGATTTACTTTAGAGCCATTTCAATCTAAAAATCTTGCTACTACAACTATTGGAATATCCCCAAGTCAAAATAAAGTGGTGCTACTAATTATTTATAATGATGAGGATGAAGTTATGGGGACAAAGCGCCTTGTTTTTGATGATAAAGAAACTTCTGATCTTAAAAAAGAAGAAGCTAATGTTTCTTATAAACGCAAAAATGAAGGACTTAATTTAAAAGGTATGGTTACAGAAAGTACCAAAACCAAGCCTGGAAAAGATTTTTATGATTTTTTTTCTCAGAAGTATCGGTTAAGTTCAAGCCAAGGAGACCAAATTATTCATATAGATGAAATGATAAGTTTTGGTCGTACTACAAAGATCATTGTTAAGATTGAGGATAAGATCATCTTTCAATTTTTTGCACGTCCTAAATTGGATTATTTAGAAGAAAAGGCAGATGAAGCTTTAAGGCAGGTGAATAGGTATTTTGAATATATAAAAAATCGCGATATGAGTATTAATCAATATTAACCCAAATGTATTTGCCTATGAAATCATTACTACTATTATTATTTATTTGTTTTGGTTGCTTTACAATGAATGCGCAGGATTTAGTTTACCACCCAATAAATTCTTCATTTGGGGGAAATCCTTATAATTATCAATGGTTATTAAGTTCAGCACAAGCGCAAAACTCATTTAAAGATCCTAGTCTTTCTAATCGAGAAGATTTATCAGAAATTGATCAATTTACCCAAAGTTTAAATTCACAAATATTGGGGCAAGTTTCCAGAAAACTCTTTACAGATCAGTTTGGAGATGGAGGATTAAAACCTGGAGCCTATACTTTTGGAAGCTTGATTTTAGATATTTATCCTTCCGAAGAAGGTTTAGTAATTAATATTCTTGATAAGAATACTGGAGAACAAACCCAAATTGTAATACCAAATTAATTAATCTTACTTATGAACCTACTTAACAGAATTGTCATGGCATTTCTATGTGTCATGTTTACATCTTGTGGTGCTTTTTTCAATCAGCCTGTAGCTATTAAAGAAGCAAGGATAGGAGAAACATCTGCTGTAACAGAGCGACTGCAAAATTTACCGGAACCTAATGAAAAAGTGGTTGTTGGTGTTTATAACTTTAGAGATCTTACAGGCCAATACAAGCAATCTGATCTAGGAAGTACTTTTAGTACGGCCGTTACTCAGGGAGCTACTTCTATATTGATTAAAGCTTTAGAAGACTCTAAATGGTTTGTTCCTATAGAACGAGAAAATATAGGAAATTTACTTAATGAACGAAACATCATAAGATCTACTAGACAAGAGTATAGAGCAAATTCCAATTCAGATGAACCCCAATTACCACCATTATTATATGCTGGAGTATTACTAGAAGGGGGTATTGTTTCCTATGACACTAATATTATTACCGGAGGAATGGGCGCCAGATATTTTGGAGTTGGAGGAAGTACTCAATATAGAGAAGATAGAGTTACAGTATACCTAAGAGCTATTTCTACATCTAGCGGAAAAATTTTGAAGAATATTTATGTTTCCAAAACTATACTATCTCAGGCATTAGATGCCAGTCTTTTTAAATATGTAAATTTTCAAAGATTATTAGAGGTTGAAGTTGGCTTTACTAGAAATGAGCCGGTTCAACTTGCTGTTAAGGAAGCTATAGAAAAAGCCGTGGAAGGATTAATCGTAGAGGGTGTGCAAGATAATCTTTGGCAAATAAAAGAAGGAGATGAAAATGGAGAATTAATGATTGCAAAATATAATGAGGAAAAGAATGAAGCCGCTCTTACCAAATTATATGATAGAAAATATGTAGAGAGGCCTTATAATGCTGCTTTTGGAGTCTCAGTTGGAACTGCCCTTATGAGTGGCGATTACAATCAAGAAGAATATGGAGGTTTAATAAAGTTGGATTATGAACAACGAATAGCTAGGTCTTTCTCCTTAAATATTGCAGCCAGTGCTTTTGAATTGAAGACGAAAAATGCTTTTTCTGAGATCTTTGGTGGTTTGGAAGTAAATGCCAAATATTTAGTGTTGCCAAATGATAATTTTGGTCCTTATTTATATGCCGGGCCTGGAGCAATTATGAGTTTTGATAGCGATATTCCGGATGGAATAAGTAGCACGCATTTCAAATTTCAATATGGTGCTGGATTGGAATATATGTTTAGCGATAAAATGGGAATTAAAGCTTTTGCAGAACACAATATCGCTTTTGATGATGAGGTAGATTACCTGATTAATGGGAAGAGAAATGACCACTATTTTAATTTTGGATCTGGGAGTAAGTTTTTACTTAGGTAAGTCTAAACAGCAAAAGAACTAATCATTAAATACGTAATCACATGAGATCACTAAAATATATATTCGTTTTAATTTTAATTGCTACCCTATTTAGTTGTAGTGAAGACACGGTAGAATCTTTTGGTAAAGGAATTATTACCGGAACTGTTGTTACAGATGGCGCCAATGAGCCTATTGCCAATGTAAAAATATCTACAAACCCTGTAACTTCTACCGTATTTACAGATGAAGAAGGGAATTTTATCATTGAAAATGTGCCTGAAGGAGAATATTCTGTTCAGGCAAAAAAGGAGAATTTATTGACTGCTTTTGAAGGAGCTACAGTTTATACAAATACAGAGGTGAATGTAATTTTTGAAATGAAAAAGGAAATTGGAAATAATAAAGAACCTTTAACGCCAATAGCTATTTTTCCGGAGGATAACGCTACAGAAGTAGATGTAACTTTAGATTTTGCATGGAGTTCTAGTGATGCAGATGGAGATATGCTTACGTATGAACTGGAGCTGAGAAATGACATAAATAACGAGGTTCTTAAGTTTGAGGACATTCAGGATACTACCTACACGGTGGAAGGACTGCAAAACGGTTTGAAATATTTTTGGCAAATAAAGGTAACAGATAGTATTAATGCCCCAGTTTTGAGTAAAGTTTATTCTTTTGAAACCGCCCAATTTCCGAAGACTCGCTACTATTATGTTAAAAAAGTGAATGGGAATAATGTAATTTTTTCAGCGGATGGAACCGGGGGCGAATATCAGCTTACATCATCCAATGTCAACAGTTTTAGACCTAGAAAGAATAATGCTACCAATAAAGTGGCATTTTTAAGAACTGTTGGGGGGCAAACCCAATTGTTCACCATGGATCCTGATGGTTCCAAACAAATCCAGATTACAAAAAATATACCTGTAAATGGATTCAATTTGGAAAAAATAGGATATTCCTGGATAGAGGATGGAACAGCTCTCGTGTATCCAAATTTTAGCAAGCTTTATAAGATTGATATTACAGGAGGAGGTAATGATTTGGTTTACGAAACACCAAACGGTAAATTTATTTCTAATGTAGCAGTAAATGAAGTGAGTAAATTTATAGCTATTCTTACCACAAATGTGAATGGATATGATGCGTCTATTTACACCATTAGCTATTCAGGAACTAAATTAATGTACAATTTTGGAGAATCAAAAAGGTGCTATTGGAGGTTTGGATATATCTGTTGATGGAAAATCGTTATTATACACCAGGGATATTTCAGAATTTGAAAGTGCAGATTATAGACAATTGAACGCTCATATTTTTAACTATAATTTTAACACTCAAACAAGTATAGATCTTAGTCAAGGAAAAGAAGCAGGATTTAATGATCTTGATCCTAGATTTTCTCCTAATGAAGCTAGTATTATTTTTACCAACACTTCTAATGATGGGGTATCACCAATAAATATTTATATGGTTGGAGTGAGTGAGATGAATGCTGAAGCGCAAAGAGTAGAATTATTTCAAAATGCATTTATGCCAGATTGGGAGTAATCTGTTTTGTAAATTTTAAAAAGAAAGACAGTCTTTGAATGGCTGTCTTTTTTGTTTTAGTATCGCTTTACTGTCAGCCTTAAACTGTTTATCTTTGGCTCATCATAGAAAAAAATATCCATGAGCCAGGAAATAAGTAAAAGATATGCCGGACGCGGAGTATCTGCAGGAAAAGAAGATGTACATAATGCTATTAAAAATGTAGATAAAGGGCTTTTTCCTAAAGCTTTTTGTAAAATAGTGCCAGATTATCTTACCGGGGATGAGGAGTATTGCTTGATCATGCATGCAGATGGCGCCGGTACCAAATCTTCTTTGGCTTATATGTACTGGAAAGAAACCGGAGATCTTTCGGTTTGGAGAGGTATAGCTCAAGATGCGCTTATCATGAATATAGATGATCTTCTATGTGTGGGTGCTACAGATAATATCATGCTTTCTTCAACTATAGGGAGAAATAAAAATCTAATTCCTGGGGAAGTAATTTCAGCAATAATTAACGGTACAGAAGAACTGCTTAAAGATCTTAAAGAATTTGGAGTGGAAATTCATTCCACAGGTGGAGAAACCGCAGATGTTGGAGATCTTGTAAGAACTATCATTGTAGATTCTACGGTTACCTCCAGAATGAAAAGAGCAGACGTTATTGATAATGCTAATATTAAACCCGGAAATGTAATTGTTGGATTGGAATCTTTCGGACAAGCCAGCTACGAGAAAGAATATAATGGAGGAATGGGGAGTAACGGACTTACTTCTGCCAGACATGATGTTTTTTCAAAAGTTTTAGCAGAAAAATATCCGGAGAGTTTTGATAATAGCATTCCTGAAGAGCTTAATATATTCAGGTACCAAGAATTTAACCGATAGCATTCAAGATTCGCCTTTAGATGCAGGTAAACTGGTGCTTTCTCCCACTAGAACTTATGCGCCAATTATCAAAAAAGATTCTGTCTAAGTATACCAATAAAGAGATTAACGGAATGGTGCATTGCAGCGGCGGTGCCCAAACCAAAATACTTCACTTTATAGATAATTTGCATATTATTAAAGATAATATGTTTGAGGTGCCACCTCTTTTTAAACTCATTCAGGAGGAAAGTAAAACCGACTGGAAAGAAATGTATCAGGTCTTTAATATGGGGCATAGAATGGAGCTTTATGTAGATGAATCTATTGCAGAAGATATTATTGAAATATCTAAATCCTTCAACGTAAATGCCAAGATTATTGGTAGGGTAGAGGCTTCAAATACTAAAAAACTCACAATAAAAAGTGAAAAGGGGAACTTTGAGTATTAAATTTTGCATTTGGTTTAATTCAATTGAATAACTTCATGATATAAAGTAAAAGTATTTTTATCAGCCTAAATTTTAGTTTGTTTCTGAAAAGCAGTATCCCTATGAATCTGAGTAAATTAACCTTACCAGTAATTACAGCCCTTTTGATTATTATCAATATTTGGGTTATGCTGGAGTTTTCTACGTTGGTAAGCGATTATTTACGTTTTGGGAATATGTTGATGTTTTTTGCTGTTTTTAATATTTTCTAGAACCTATAAGAAAAAACATTTTTGCTTTTTGTTCTTTTATTGCCAATGATGGATTTATAATCTTTTACAAAATACCCATATTTCAATTTGCTCACCTTTGTAATGAGAATATGCATCTACTTTTTGCTCTTATCTTTGGTGGTAAAAAAATAAAAAGCTAAAAGTTGAATTATCACAGGTAGCTGTGTTTGGAGTGGTTCTTTTAATAAATTTTTTCTGTTATTTGCTTTAGCAGAAATGGTGCCCAGTCATTATGAGTATGATTCATTTAGAACGCTGTTTTATATATATGGGCTTGCAATAATTTTTGTAGTAAGCGCGGCTATATCTTATAGTAATAGGTATGAAAATAAGATCTCTTTATTTTTTATTGCAGCGGTACTGGGCTTAATTTTTTCAGACCTTACTTACTTTATAGCTTTCTATTTGAGTTTGAAGAATTTTACATCCCAGATAGGATCTTCAATCTTTTAGGAGTCGCTTTTTTAGTTCAATATGTAAATGCTGCAACACAACGAGATGCACATTCTAAAGACCTCTTTACTAAGAATATCAATAGTTAATTTTTAGACCAGAAAATCCTCACTGTTTAAAACCGGCGCTTCAATTTTTACGTACTGTTTAGTATATAGTATCTAAATGAAGCAACTAAACCCCATTTTGGGAATTTCTGGGATTTTACTTTTAATCCTCAATTTTTTTGTGATCTCTCAATACGGGTTGATGGAAAGCCGATGGTTACGCATAATTTCTAGCTTTTTCTATTTGGGGATCTTCTTTAAAGTTTTTAATAAAAGGCAAAGCTTTTTATTACTCGGATTTTTTCTTTTGATGCTGTCAGATTTCTTTATGCTTAATTATGAAGATCCGCTTTTTAAAAAGATCACTTTTGGGTTGGTAATTTTGGCATATATCTCTTTAATCATACATATTAGTCCGTACGTTAAGAATCTAAAAACCAATTTTTTTCAGAAAGTCTTATTCGTGTTAGTGTTAGCCATTAATACCGTGATGTTATTCTTGTTGATAGATATGGTGGAAGGCGGAATGGACGATAATATACATTCCTTGCTTTTCTTTTTATTCGGATTTGTGATGATCTCTTTAGTGATCTTTGCTTTTTCTTTTAATCATAGATATTCTAATAAATCTTCTTTTTATTTTATCTGCTGCCATTTTAGGTTTTATTTTTTCTGATATTTCCGGGTTTATCTCCTATTATTTAAGGGTTGATGAATTCTATTATCCAGACAGACTTTTCTATTTAATTGGCTTGTTATGTTTGGTGAAATTTGCAAATTTAGATAAGGCTGAAGTCTTGCAATATTCTGAAGATATGATCTAGCTGAGTTAAATTTTCTTTTAAACCTGTAATTCAAATTCTGTTAAATCCATCGATTTATCGTAAATTTGGCACTGAAAAATCATCCAAAATTTTATGATTGAGAAGCTGAACATAGTGAAGCAACGTTTTGACGAGGTGAATGACCTGATCATTCAGCCAGATATCATGCAAGATCAAAAACGTTATGTAGAACTTAATAAAGAATATAAAGATTTAAAAGCGCTCATGGATGAGCGTGAAAAATACATTCGTCTAACAGAAAACATCGCAGAAGCTCAAGAAGTTATTGCAGATGGAAGTGATGCTGAAATGACCGAAATGGCCAAGATGCAATTAGATGAAGCTAAAGGTCAATTGCCTGGTCTGGAAGATAAAATCAGAATGATGTTGGTGCCTAAAGATCCTGAAGACGCTAAGAACGTGGTGATGGAAATTCGTGCAGGTACCGGGGGAGATGAAGCCAGTATCTTTGCGGGAGATCTTTACAAAATGTATAATAAATATGCAGAGAGTAAAGGCTGGAAAGCCAATATTGTAGATTATAATGAAGGTACCAGTGGTGGATTTAAAGAGATGATCTTTGAGATCTCTGGAGAAGATGTTTATGGAACTTTAAAGTTTGAAGCGGGTGTTCACCGTGTACAACGTGTGCCGCAAACCGAAACTCAAGGGAGAGTTCATACCTCTGCAGCAACGGTTATGGTTTTACCGGAAGCAGAAGAGTTTGATGTAGAGATAAATCCTAAAGATGTAAGAATAGATTATTTCTGTTCTTCTGGTCCTGGAGGTCAGTCTGTAAACACCACATATTCTGCGGTGCGTTTAACCCACGTTCCTACAGGATTGGTAGCACAATGTCAAGATCAAAAATCTCAGCACAAGAATAAGGAAAAAGCTTTTAGAGTATTGCGTTCCCGTTTGTATGAGATGGAACTTGCCAAGAAAATGGAAGCAGATTCTGCAAAGAGAA
Organism: uncultured Flavobacteriaceae bacterium; assembly: GCA_963816375.1. Lineage (GTDB taxonomy): Bacteria > Bacteroidota > Bacteroidia > Flavobacteriales > Flavobacteriaceae > Gillisia. The sequence goes on along the minus strand of CAWFKK010000005.1, from coordinate 55,663 downwards.
ACTCTATGGTTGCCAGTGGAGATAGAAGTGCTAAAATTAGAACGTATAACTACTCTCAAGGTAGGGTAACAGATCACCGTATCAACCTTACGCTTTATGATCTTTCAAATATCATCAATGGTGATATTCAGAAGATCATAGATGAACTTCAACTTGTAGATAACACAGAAAAACTGAAGGAAAACAGCGATGTTTTTTAAGTTATTACCTATATAAGATCCCGCAATTGCGGGATTTTTTTATGTCTAATAAGCAACTTATCTTTACCTTAAACCTTATTTTTTATGACTACAGCAGAGCTTAGTTGAGCAAATATTTAAAAAGAAATCTTTTCTATGCATAGGCTTGGATACAGATCTGGAAAAAATTCCAACGTATCTTTTGTCTGAAGAAGATCCAATTTTCGAGTTCAATAAGGCAATTATAGATGCCACCCATCAATTTGCTGTAGCCTATAAACCTAACACTGCTTTTTATGAAGCAGAAGGTAAAAAAGGTTGGAAAGCCTTGAATAAGACCATAGAATATTTAAATGAGAATTACCCAGAAATATTTACAATTGCAGATGCTAAACGAGGCGATATAGGTAATACTTCTGCTATGTATGCAAAAGCTTTTTTACAGGAAATGGCATTCGATTCTGTAACCGTTGCGCCCTATATGGGGAAAGATTCTGTAGAGCCTTTTCTTTACATCAGAAATAAACATACCATTTTACTTGCCTTAACTTCAAACGAAGGGGCTTTCGATTTTCAAACTTTAAAGACCGATGATACTCAGCTTTATAAAAAAGTGATCGAAGTTTCTAAAACCTGGGAAAATTCTGAAAGATTGATGTATGTAGTGGGTGCTACCAAAGCAGAATATCTTGCCGATATTAGAAAAATAGTTCCGGATAGTTTTCTATTAGTTCCGGGAGTAGGAGCTCAGGGCGGAAGTTTGGAAGAGGTTTGTAAATACGGAATGAATAAGAATGTGGGTCTCTTGGTAAATTCTTCCCGCGGAATTATTTATGCTTCTGAAAGCTCTAATTTTGCTGAAATAGCTGCCGCTAAAGCTGAAGTTATGCAACGTGAAATGGCAGAGCAAATGAAAAATCTTTAAATTCTGAAAGTGAAAGATCAGTTAGGCAGAGAGGTTATTTTGGAGGGTGTTCCAAAGAGAATAATTTCCTTGGTGCCAAGTCAAACTGAATTATTATGCTATTTAGGTTTAGAAGCTTCCATAGTTGGAATAACTAAATTCTGCGTACATCCAGAAAATCTTCGGAAAGAAAAAAAGATAGTAGGAGGCACCAAAAATGTACATTTTGATAGAATTCGAGATCTGTCTCCAGATATAATTTTGTGTAACAAAGAAGAGAATACTTTAGAAATGGTGTTGGAATTGGAAAAGATAGCTCCAGTTCATATTTCTAATGTTATCAGTTTGGAAGACACTTATCAGCTGATCTCACAATACGGTGAGATCTTTCAGAGTTAAGGATAACAGCTTCAAAATTGATGAATGACATTCAGCATAAAGCGAGTGAACTCCATTTATCATCAACTTAAAAAGGTTGCTTATTTAATCTGGCGAAAGCCGTGGATGGCTGTGGGAGGAGATACCTTCATAAATTCTATGCTGAAATTAAACGGCTGGGAGAATGTGTTTGAATCCTCCAATTCAAGATATCCCGAAATAGACTTAGATGAACTTATAAAATTAGCTCCAGAATTAATATTATTATCATCTGAGCCTTACCCCTTCAAACAAAAACATATTTCAGAATTAAAAGAACAGCTTAATTCAGAAATTATGCTTGTGGATGGGGAATATTTTAGTTGGTATGGATCCAGGCTCTTAAAAGCCTTTGATTATTTTAAGACAATTAAATAGCCGATCTTCTTTTTAAATACCGTTATCTAACTTTTTGCAATTCATAGACTTTAATTGCTGCAAGATCTTTTTAGCTCTTGCTCTTATTTTGTCACTTTTTTCTTTATTGTATAGCGCCACTCTAAAAGACTGACTCATCAATTCAGAATATTTCTGACATAATCTATCTTCTTCACTCTTATAAAACAAATTTCCTAACATCATCATCTTCTTTAGATCGCAAATTTAAGCCCTTAAATCTTTACTATTTATTAACCTGAGGTTAAAGGTTTTGTAATTTTAAGGTTAAAATTGCTGTTTGTCGTTAATTGTGTTAATCCTGAAGAGAAAAAACACGTTGTAATAATCTTGTGGTTCTAGAAGCCAGATCGGTACGTATTTGTTTTTCTTCTACTGCTATCATAGTATAAACACCTTTTAATGCTTCATTGGTTACGTAGTCTGGCAGATCTGGATTTACCTTAGCTGCTAATGGTAAGTTGTTATATTTTTGAATAATATTTGTCCATACTTGAGTTGCACCCACTTTATCTAAAGAATTAGAAATAACCGGGTTGAATTTTGCGTAAAGCTGATCTTCGGTCTTTTGAGTAAGATAAGTAGTGGCGGCAGTATTATTCCCTAAAAGGATATTTCTAGCATCATTAAAAGTAATCTGCTGCACTGCATTAACAAAGATTGGAGTAGCTTCTTTTACGGCATCTTCAGCAGCGCGATTTAAGACTTTTAAACCTTCATCTGCTAAAGAACTCAATCCAACGCTTCGTAAGGTTTGATCTACTTTTTGTAATTCCGGAGGTAAAGTAATTCTTACTAAATCATTTTTAAAAAACCCATCCTCCTGCGTTAGCTTCGTAACTTGTTTGTCTATTCCAAAATTTAAAGCTTCTCTTAAGCCCGAGGATATTTCGGTATTAGTTACTCCATATTCAGAGCCTGGTAATTGAGTTGCAATATCTTGTAATTCTGCACAACCGGTAAAAATTGGTAAGAGTAATAGGAGTAGGTATTTTTTCATAATTCAGTATTTTCTATAAAAATCAGCTTTATTTATATCAATTGGTGTTATAGTTATATTAAAACCCTCAATTAATATTATCGCTTATTAATTAGTTCCTGCCTGTTACGAATAAAATTGAGCTTGTAATTTATGAGAATCTTTAAAATAACCTCTTAAGTGGAAAGTTCGTTGCGAAATTCGTAAATTGCGGCAGCAAAAATTAAAATATACCAATGGAAGTACAGACTCCTTATATACCCAAGAATAAAGTAAGAATAGTAACAGCTGCCTCTCTTTTTGATGGACATGATGCTGCCATAAATATTATGCGTAGAATTATTCAGTCTACCGGAGTGGAGGTAATTCATTTAGGACATGATAGAAGTGTAGAAGAAGTGGTGAATTGTGCCATTCAGGAAGATGCCAATGCAATTGCTATGACTTCTTATCAAGGTGGTCATAATGAGTATTTTAAGTATATGTATGATCTGCTAAAGGAAAAAGGAGCAGAGCACATCAAGATCTTTGGTGGTGGTGGAGGAGTAATTCTTCCCGAAGAGATCAAGGAATTGATGGATTATGGTATTACCAGAATTTATGCTCCAGATGATGGAAGAGAAATGGGATTGCAGGGAATGATCAATGATCTTGTTAAAACTGCAGATACTCCAACTCCAAAATTAGAGAAGGAAGATCAAGGCTGAAGAATTGCTGAAAAGTAAAGATGTAAATACCATTGCAAGATTGATTTCTTTAGCTGAAAATAGACATGAAGATTTCAAAAAGGTTTTTGATGAATATATAAAATGCCGGAGCATAAAACTCCTGTTTTAGGGATTACCGGAACAGGTGGCTCAGGAAAATCTTCTTTGGTAGATGAATTGGTAAGAAGATTTTTAATCGATTTTCCTGAGAAAACTATTGGGATTGTTTCTGTAGATCCATCAAAGAAAAAAACCGGAGGTGCACTTTTAGGAGATAGAATTAGAATGAACGCCATTAATAACTCTAGAGTTTACATGCGTTCTTTGGCAACCAGACAATCTAACTTAGCCTTGTCTAAATATGTTGCAGAAGCGGTAGATATTTTAAAAGCTGCTAATTATGATCTTATCATTTTAGAAACTTCTGGAATCGGACAATCTGATACCGAAATTATTAGAACATTCTGATGCTTCTTTATATGTAATGACACCAGAATTTGGGGCTGCTACTCAATTGGAGAAAATTGATATGCTAGATTTTGCTGATCTGGTGGCGATCAACAAATTTGATAAACGTGGAGCTTTAGATGCATTACGCGATGTGAAAAAGCAATACCAGAGAAATCATCAGTTATGGCATGAAGATGCAGAGAAACTTCCAGTTTTTGGAACCATCGCATCTCAGTTCAACGATCCTGGAATGAATACGCTTTATAGCAATATCATCAATAAAGTAGATGAAAAGACCGATTCTGGTTTTAATTCAACTTTTGATATCAACGAAGATAAAAGTGAAAAGATCTTTATCATTCCGCCAAAAAGAACACGTTACCTTTCTGAAATTTCAGAAAATAATAGAGGTTATGATGAGAAAGCTAGATTCTCAAGTAGAAGTGGCTCAAAAACTTTACGGAATTTATAAAACCATAGAATCTGTTACCAATGTAAAACCTTCACTTTCTCAATATGGATTGGATGAAGAAAGTTTAGAAGAAAGCAAAACAGAACAAAATTCTGATCTTACAGATCTTCTTAAAAAAGAATTCGATCGTGTAAAAATGGATCTAGATCCATACAATTGGGAAGTAATTACCGGTTGGAGTGAAAAAGTAAATAAATATAAAAAACCTATTTATACCTTTAAGGTTCGAGATAAAGAGATAAAAGTTGAAACTCATACAGAATCTCTTTCTCATACCCAGATCCCTAAAATAGCTTTACCAAAATATCAAGCCTGGGGAGATATTTTAAGATGGTGTCTTCAAGAAAATGTACCGGGAGAATTTCCTTATACAGCTGGGTTTATCCGTTTAAAAGAGCAGGAGAAGATCCTACAAGAATGTTTGCCGGAGAAGGTGGACCAGAACGAACCAATAGACGTTTTCATTATGTAAGTCAGGGATTACCTGCAAAACGTTTATCTACCGCTTTTGATTCTGTAACACTTTATGGAAACGATCCAGATTTTAGACCAGATATCTATGGAAAAATTGGTAATGCAGGAGTTTCTATTTGTTGTTTAGATGATGCTAAAAAACTGTATTCAGGATTTGATTTTGCAGATGCAATGACATCGGTGAGTATGACCATTAATGGTCCTGCACCAATGTTACTTGGTTTTTTTATGAATGCAGCTATCGATCAACAATGTGAAAAATATATTAAAGAAAATGGACTAGAAAAAGAAGTTGAAGAGAAGATCAAAAAGATCTATAAAGATAAAAGTGTAGATAGACCTACTTATCATGGAGAATTACCGGAAGGTAATAATGGTCTTGGATTGATGTTGCTTGGAGTAACAGGAGATCAAGTTCTTCCTGCAGATGTTTATGAAGACATAAAAAAGCATACTCAAACGTAGTCGAGGAACCGTTCAAGCAGATATTTTAAAAGAAGACCAAGCTCAAAATACCTGTATTTTCTCAACAGAATTTGCCTTGCGTTTGATGGGTGATGTTCAGGAATATTTTATTGAAGAGAAAGTAAGAAATTTCTATTCGGTTTCTATTTCTGGATATCATATTGCTGAAGCCGGAGCAAATCCTATTACACAATTAGCTTTAACTTTGGCCAATGGATTTACTTATGTAGAATATTATTTAAGTAGAGGAATGGATATTAATAAGTTTGGTCCAAACTTTTCTTTCTTTTTCTCTAATGGTATTGATCCTGAATATGCAGTTATTGGTAGAGTTGCCCGTAAAATTTGGGCAAAAGCCTTAAAGCATAAATATGGAGCCAATGAACGAGCTCAAATGTTGAAATATCATATTCAAACTTCAGGAAGATCTTTACATGCTCAGGAAATCGATTTTAATGATATTCGAACAACCTTCAAGCGTTGTATGCTATTTATGATAACTGTAACTCGCTTCATACCAATGCCTATGATGAAGCTATTACAACGCCAACAGAAGATTCAGTTCGAAGAGCGATGGCCATTCAATTGATTATCAATAAAGAATTAGGATTGGCGAAAAATGAAAATCCAATTCAAGGAGCTTTTATTATTGAAGAATTGACCGATTTTGTGGAAGAAGCTGTTTTGTTAGAATTTGATAGAATTACCGAAAGCGGTGGAGTTCTTGGCGCTATGGAAACCATGTATCAACGCAGTAAAATTCAGGAAGAAAGTTTGTATTATGAAACCTTAAAGCATAATGGCGAATTTCCAATTATTGGAGTTAATACCTTTTTAAGTTCTACAGGTTCTCCAACGGTATCTCCGGGAGAAGTAATTAGAGCAACAGAAGAAGAAAAGAAATATCAAATCAATACCCTTCAGAATTTGCATAAAGCCAAAGAAGATTCAGCAGAAAAAGCTTTAGATGAAATTAAGAAGCGCTATTAAAAATGAAAATATTTTTGAAGCATTGATGGAAGCTACCAAAGTTTGTTCTTTAGGACAAATCACCCAGGCTTTGTTTGAAGTAGGTGGACAGTATAGAAGAAATATGTAATTCTAATTAAATTATATTCATTAAAAAGGTTTGTTTCAGTGTTTTGAAACAGACCTTTTTTTATGTTCAAAATCTAATAGATCTGCCTACTTTTTTCAAAATTTACCTTAACTTCGCAGCTTGTTAAAACTATTTCTATGGAAAATCTGTGGTTATTTGCGATAGCTGTATTTACAGGTTTTTTTGCGATTAATAGTCCCGCTGGGAATATTCCTATTTTTATAAGTCTTACCAAACAGGCAGATAGAGCAACCAAAAAGAAAATTTCAAAAAAGGCAACTGTCACGGCCTTTATCATAGTTACCGGATTTATCATTCTGGGTAAATATATCTTTGACCTTTTTGGCTTGACCATTCCTGCCTTTAGATACAGGAGGAATTCTGATCTTTTTTGTTGGTTTTGAAATGATTCGTTCTCAAGAATCGAGTATAGATAACCAAACTGAGATCAACTTTAATGAAGGTATTTCAATTTCACCATGGCAATTCCTATTCTTGCAGGGCCCGGTACTATAGTTACTGCAATGAACTTTACTACCAATGCCGGTTATGCCGAGCTGGCGATAATTATATCTATGCTAGCGCTTATTTTATGGTTGAATTATCTTGCCTTTATTCCAGTGAATATTTGGTGCGATATATTGGAGCTAACAAAATTGTAGTAATAGAAAAGATCATGGGATTGATCATTGCCATTATAGGAACCAATATGTTTATACAAGGGGTGAAATTGGCCTTTTTTACTGAAGATATTCTACTATAAATTTATTACTCGTCTTTCTTGTAATGAAGATTGTTCAACCAATCTGCAAACAAATTCTCGAATTGCTGAAGTTCAGACTTTAAAAGATTTAGGAATTCTGTTTCTTTTACTCCGTTAAATTCTAATTTTCTGCATTTAATAAGCATTCTTCTGGCAGCTTTTCGAATATTATTCGCTCTCTTTAAACGTAGAGAATAATTAGAAGTGTTTTGAACAACGGCCAGTCCTGGTGCTAATCTTAAAGAATCTGAGACAATTTCTCCAGCAAAATGATAATTGTAATTAGAAGAGATTCCCATCTCCATAATATTTTTATTATCGCTTATAATGCACGCTATTGCACGAGAAACTTTAAAAATCTCCTGTGCGCTTTTCTATAAACCTTTAGCTGAGTAAAATCAGATTCCATGTATATTTTCCTAATTCTTATTTTTCATAAAATTACTGAGAATGTATAGATCGCTGCTTTAATATTTAAAGTGAAACATCATAATTAGTTTAATAATATGTAATTTTGATATTAAAATCTTTAAATATGCCTATAGATAGAACGAACTGGTTAATATTAGATGAGCTTCAAAGTAACGCAAGACAATCTTTTGCAGAAATTGGAAGAAAGGTTGGGTTAACCTCTCCGGCAGTTGCAGAACGAGTGAAGAAAATGGAAGATATGGGTGTAATTAAAGGTTATAAAGCCCAGGTTTCTTATCACAAAACCGGACACCAATTAAAAGCTGTGATCACGCTTCGTGCTTTCATGGGGAGACTAAAACCTTTTCTTGAAAAGGTAAAAGAATTTAAAGAGGTAATTAACTGTTATAGAATAACAGGAAATGAAAATATTATCATGGAAGTGGTATTATACGATCAAACACACTTAGAAGAATTTATAGATAAATTAATCACCTACGGAGAGACTAAAACTCACATCATTCTATCTAATGTTATCGAACACGGGCCTGTGAAAAGTAGAGGAGGAAGGTAGATTTTTATTTAATGCCGCTTACAATATACATCATAGAACCTCCTGCTGCATGATATTGCTCTCTTTGTAAAGCGCCCATAACGTCATCTCTTCGTGAATATTTTTCCTGATACTCAAAATAGAACTGCATATATTCTTCTCCGGCAGCACTAAAAAAGTCGATATCTTTCTGGGTGTTAGATTTCCACGAACTTCCCTTCATCCATTGTTTTAAAGTAGCTACTTGCTCTTCATTATCATAAGGAGGATACATGGCAATTGCCTTATCAGATAATCTAACTTCAATATTCTTAAGCGCTTCCATAGCAAACATTCCGGGTAAAAGATCTCCCAAAGAGTTATCGCCATGACCCATATTTTTCTTGCCTTTTTCAATGATCAATCTGTATTTAATATGATCTAAGGTCTCATCTATAGAATCGTTTTTTGTAAGTGAAGTTTTGGTTAGGCTTTGTACAATATTATTAGGTTCTACGCATAACAAGATCCCTCCGGGTTTTAAAACACGAATCATCTCTTTTAAAGCTTTCTGCGGATAGGGTACATGAATAAGAACCGTTTGGCAAGTTACCATTTCAAAAGTTTCATCTTCAAAAGGAAGATTTTGAGCATCGCCTTTTAATAAACTGAAAGACATATCTAATTTGGAGATATGTTCTTTCAGTTCTATATTTTCAGAATACCATCTGTTATCACTATCAACCGCCGTTATAGTTGCATTTGTAGATAAATATGGCGCAAGAATTCTTGTCCAGTGTCCATTTCCACAGCCAACATCTAACATAGAATTTATTCTGGAAAGCTCGAGACGCTTAGCGGTAAGATCTAAAAAAGCCTTATTCCACCAAAAATCTCGGTAGTCTCCAAAATAATTTTCAGAATGTCCTTTATTTTGCTTTGGATCTGTCAAATCTCTTTCCGTTAGAGTTTTTGTTAGAATTTGAATTCGTTCTTTTAGAAGACGACGGTTTGTTCTGGTTTCTAGAAGGTTTTCTCCCTTGAGGTTTCTTTTCTGGGATTTCAAAGAATTCCATTGGATAATTGTGACCTTCAATTACCGGAATCTTTTGATCTATAAGTTTCTGAATATCTCTAATATATGCTTTTTCTTCATAATCTGAGAAAGAGATTGCTTTTCCACTTGCACCGGCACGCCCGTTCTCCCAATACGGTGAACGTAAGTTTCGGCAATATTTGGGATTTAAAAATTTATAACCAATGCTAGTTCGTCAATATCAATTCCACGAGCTGCAATATCTGTTGCTACCAAAACTCTAGTAGTCTTATCTTTAAAATTCTTTAAAGCTTTTTGTCTTGCATTCTGAGTTTTATTTCCGTGAATAGCTTCAGCTTTAATATTTTCTTTCATAAGGTCTTTAACCACCTTATTTGCTCCGTGTTTGGTTCTAGTAAAAACCAAAATTCTGTCCGCTTCAGATTCTTTTAAAAGATCTATAAGAAGATCTTTCTTATTGGTTTTATCTATAAAATAAACTTCTTGCTGAATCATTTCCGCAGTAGAAGATACTGGAGTAACTTCAACTTTTACAGGATTTGTTAAGATGCTATTGCGAGATCTAGAATAGAATCCGGCATTGTAGCAGAAAAGAACAGGGTTTGACGTTTTTGAGGGATCTTTTCGATCACCTTTTTTACATCATGAACAAACCCCATGTCTAGCATTCTATCTGCTTCATCTAAGTGAAAATTTCAATCTTAGATAGAGAGATATAGCCTTGGTCCATAAGATCTAATAATCTTCCCGGAGTTGCTACCAAAATATCTACACCGCTTCTTAATGCATTAACCTGAGAATTTTGAGGAACTCCCCCAAAGATTACAGATGCTTTAGTTTACTGAAGTGTCCATATTCTGCAAGGCTTTCACCTATTTGAATAGCAAGTTCTCTCGTTGGAGTTAAGATTAAACTTTTAATCTCAATTTTTCGTCCGTTGTTTTGTGAAGACGAATTTAATAGTTGAATGGTTGGAATAGAGAAAGCCGCAGTTTTCCCAGTTCCAGTTTGTGCGCGACCAAGTACATCGCGACCTTTTAAGATAGCGGGTATTGATTGAGCTTGTATAGGTGTAGGATTGGTATATCCCACTTTTTGAACTGCCTTCTGTAAAGGTTCAGTTAATTGTAAATCGTTAAATGTCATGTATGAAATATAAATGCTGCGCCTTGTATAAAATTTAAATCTGGGCAGTCTATGTGTAAATGTTGCGTTATTGGAGAAGATCGCAACCGGCCGCAAAGATAGTGCTTTATTCTGAACTTAAGAACATATGGTGAGGGATGCTTAAATTTAACAGTCTTTTATCTTCTAAAGGTTTTTTAGTTAAATTCTGCTCAATTGTAATTTCTTTAATACATGTACGACTACCCTGTACTTATCTTTGAAATAAAATAATACGATATGAAAAATTATACATTAATATTCCTTGTATTAACCGTTATAACAGGTTTGATAGGATTTACAGGAATGAACTTTTTTGGCATACCGGCAGTGAGAGTGTTGTTTTTGATCTTTGCAGATCTATGGTAATATCAGTTTTAGCAAAAATGTTTTTTCCAGGAACAGAAAATATGAAACTACAAAGAGTTAAGAAATAGTCCCTAGCAATAAGTTTAGTTACAAACTTAAAAGATCTCTAATTTTTAGAGGTCTTTTTTTTATGCCTTTATTATTCTAACTTTATAAAATTCTAAATTTCTTTACATTGAAATATCTTTATTTACTATTCTTTCTTTTTTCAAATACAGTCATCTTCTCACAAGAAGTTACCTTGAAAAAGGGAATGGTTACAGACAATCTAATTGTAGCCGATTCTACTCATAAAGAAACATTTTCGATCTATCTTCCAACCTTATTATACTAAAGATAAAAATTGGCCGGTAATATTTGTTTTTGATTCTGAAGGCCGAGGAAAAATAGTAACTCAATTATTCAAACAAACCGCTGAAGAACAGGGGTATATTATAGCATCTTCCAATGTGGTGTTAAAAGGAAAAGAGCTCGTGGAAAATGCAGAGGTTTGTAATAGGTTGATAGAAACTGTGAATGCTTATTTCGTAAAAATAATGCTTTGTACATGGCAGGTTTAGATGAAGGAGCTTTGCTACTTTGGCATTATCTTCAGTAAGAAATATGGAAAGGAGTTTTAGCAATTGGAGATTTTTGGATTAATTCAAAACTTTTAAAATCTAAGTGGATATCCATTAGTTGGAATGGTTAATTATAAAGATCCAGATTATTACAGATTGCAAGTATAACCAATTATATCTCGAAAATTGGATACCCTAGTAGGACTGTAAGTTTGACGAAGATCAGGATTATCCCTCAGCAGATTTTATTTATAGCGGAGTTTCAGAATTTACGCTTCGCAGATTAAAAAGCGATACAACTTCTACAGATATTATAAATTCTCAAAAGCTGTTTCAAACGATATTGAATTAGCTGAAAATATGAGAAGGCAATTAAAATTGTATAAATCATATGAGTTTTTAGATCTTTTGGATAAGAAATACGAGGATGATGAAAAGCAGGAGGTGATTAAAGATTTTCAAAAGCAGATTAAAAGAAATAAGATTTTTAAAGAGCAACATAGAAAATATAATGCTGCTTCCACCAAAGAAAGCTATAAGAAAACGCAATATTCATATTACTTAAGCGAAGATCTTGCCTATATAAATTTTGAAAATTTAGGTTATTGGAATCAACAGATTAAAGATCTAAAAGAGTCTCAGAATTCAGGGAATCTGGCTGAAAAGGAATTGGCATTTAGACTTCAGGGATTTCTACAAAATATGGCATTTCAATCTTTTGATGAGTTAAAAAATAGCAAAGCAAAAATAGATCTGCTTATTTATACGGCTGTTTTAAAAACCATTTTTGATAAAGAAAATCCCGATGGATATTTTGATATTATTTCTTTAGCTGCCAATGATGGAGATTATTCTACAGCCATGTTGTATCTGGAAGATCTTTTAAAAACAGGTTATAAGAATATGGATGCTTTGTATAACATCCCAGGAACTTTAGATCTTAAATTAAGTCCAGAATACAATGAGATAATTAGAAAATATTTAGGTACGCTAAATTTTATAATCTTAAGCTAGAGGAGCAATAGAGCTTCTTCTTAAGAATTCTGATAAGCCAGAAAAGTAAGAAACATGCAAATCCTGCAAGCAATGTCATTGTGTACCATGTAAATTCATATCCAAAATGCCCAATAAGCTGCATTCCAGAATTATGTCCTAAGATGTGACTTATGGAAAATGCGATACTATAAAGTGCCATGTACGATCCTTGTTTCCCTCTTTCGCTCTATGTAATGCAAAGGTGTTTGAAAATGGGAAAGCCACCATTTCTCCAATGGTTAGAAATTCATCCCCACTACCAGCATTCCTATAAGACCACTTAGGTTGACTAATAAAAAACTCAGTCCCACTAATAAGGTTCCCCAAATAACCAATGAAATATTGGTAACTCTTCTCCCCTCCAGAAATTTTATAAGCGGCATTTCCAGTAAGAAGATCAAAAATCCATTCATACCTAATAAAAGGCCAATTTCAACTTCAGATAAATGATGTTCTTGAGCATAGAACAACGGCATAGTAGAGAAATATTGAATAAATATAAACCCGAAGATGATCATGGCAATAATGAAAGGAGATAAGGTTTATCTTTAGTAACAGCAATCGGATTCAAATTTACTTCTCGCACATTCTCTATTGCTTTTTTGGGATGCAGTAATTTTAAAAGCAATAATCCGGCAAGAAAACAGGTAATTCCATCTACCCAAAATAAACCACTATAGCCGGAGGTGGCGATAATAATTCCTCCTAGGGCAGGTCCTGCAGAGAAACCTAGATTAATTGCTAATCTTATTAAAGTTACAGATCTGGTTCTGTTTTGAGGTTTACTATAAGCGCTTATTGCAACAAAAACCGCTGGCCTAAACATATCTGCAACCATCATTACCAAAAATATTCCGGTACAAATCCCCCAGAAACTAGTTGGAAATTGTAAGAGCACAAAAAGAAAGGAAGAGATAATTAAGCTTCCAGCCATTGTTTTATAATGTCCAATAGAATCTACCAGTTTTCCACCTAACCACGAGCCACTAACAGAGCCCAATCCAAAAAAGGTAAGTATCCATCCAACTTCTTCTAAAGAGAAGCCTCTGCTTTTTGTAAGATATAAAGACAGAAAAGGAATTACCATGGTGCCCGCCCGGTTAATAAGTGTAATAAGTGCCAGGAGCCAAACTTCCTTTCTAAGGTCGCTAAATGAGTCTATGTAGGAAAAGTAGATTTTCTTGATCATTAATTTAAGCTGAGGCTCAAAATTAAATTAAATTTTACTGATTTTATTTTTTACTTTGTGATCTGTTAAAATATTATTTCATGCAAGGTGTTAAGTTGAGAATAGTTGTATTTGTAATTGGTTTGATAAACATAGTGCCTGGATTTTCACAAACTTCTTCGAAAGTTGAAAGTGTTCTGGATTTCCAGCGTACTATTAATGAAGAATATAAAGATCCTGGAGAATCGCCATTGTCTAAAGAAGATAGAGCTTCTTTTGAAAGTTTAGATTTTTTTAAAATAGATACTAATTATGTGGTAACTGCAGAATTTGTAAGAACACCTTACGAATCTCCTTTTGCCATGCCAACCACCAAAGAAAGAACTCCTATCTATGTTAAGTATGGAGAATTGTATTTTCAGCTTAAAGGGAAAGAAATATAAACTAAATGTATATCAAAGTCAGGATTTGTTGAAAAAACCGGAATATGCAGATTACTTATTTCTTCCGTTTACAGATGAGTCTAATGGAATAAGCACTTATGGTGGTGGGAGATATATAGATCTTAAACTTCCGCTAGGAAAAACAGTAGAATTAGATTTTAATAAAGCATACAATCCGTATTGCGCGTATAGTAAAAATTATTCGTGCCCAATTCCTCCTAAAGAAAATGATCTAAAAACTTCTATTCCTGTGGGGGTGCGTTACGATAAGAAGAAATTCTCACACTAATTTAGAAAGATAAAGTCCAATAAAAATGGCGGTAAAACCAGCTATAAGACTTCCTAAAGTATAAACCGAAAAGTGAAAATAATCTCCAGCCTTTAAAAATTCCTGATTTTCGAAAGCAAAGGTAGAAAAGGTGGTAAACCCACCGCAGAATCCTGTAGCCAGAAATAGAACCAAGTTATTAGAGAGTTGCCCGCCTTTTAAAGCTATACCTAGAAATAAACCTAATAAAAGACTTCCAAGTACATTAACGGTTAGAGTGCCTAAAGGAATATGAACAGGCAGTAAATTGAGGTATTTTGAAATAGCATACCGCAAAACACTTCCTAAACCTCCGCCTAAAAATACCATTAACAAGGCTTTCATAAACTTTTAGTTTAGTACTTCTTCTTCAGCTTGAACAAGAGGAATATAAATTTCTGTTACCCATTGTGCTGGATTCTCAGTTTCTTCCGCACTCACTTTATAAACTTCAAATACAGATTGATCTTCAGACGGTTGTAAATTATTATCTGCTATATATTTATAAGCTTCATCCCAGGCTCTCTGTAAATATTTGTAATCTCCCTTAAGCGTTGTTTTTACCACTTTCTGCACCGGCATCATTCCGTTAAGTACAGAACTTTCAGCAGGAGTAATTACTAAGCTAGGTGTAAAAATTCCAACAGAGTAAATAGCAGAATTGTTTTGTTTGTCCCATTGGTTATAAAGAACAAAAGGATCTCCAGATTGCGAAATATTATTGTCTTCCATATACCTGGATACATCTGTAAACATTTGGTGCATCTTAACTCTTACCTGGCTTATCTTAGATGCGGTAGTAGTATACATATAAAAACCGCCACCATGTTGCGTAATTCCGTCTACATTTACAGAATAAGCATTCATCTTATTTTCTGTAACTTTTTTAAGCTTTTGTAAACCTTCCGCAAGCATAGGTTTCATCATTTCAGAAAAAGATTGATCTTGAAATGTAAATGCTAATTTTTCCATGAAACTTTGCGAGCCTTTAATTCCCCAGGTTACCAGCGTACTATCTTCAACTTCTTCAAAATTCCAATAAATTTGACTTGTAGATTCTCCATAAGGAGAAATAAAGGTGAGGTCTTGATCTAACGAAGTATCTGGAATAGCTTTGGTAGTTATCATATTTCCCATCTCCCATTTTCTCACTTTTCCAGGAATAAGAGCCGCCTTCTCCAGTAGTATTGGCGCCGTAATTTATAATTAGATCATCTGTATCATCCATCCACGGGCCCCAGGCTTCCCAATTTCTATAATTATTTACTTCATTATAGACCACACTGGTAGGAGCTGCAATAGTAATACTCTCTTCAACCTGATAATCCCCGTCTTTTGTAGCTATATAAATGGCACCTGCAATAAATGCAATTAAAATTAGAAAGAATAAATATTTAATAATTTTCATCTATTTCAGGGGGTTATTGGTTCAAAATGCTAATATAGTTAATTTACAAGACGCGAATTATTACATTTGTAGCAAAATAAACAAAAATATATGAAACCTAAATTTCTTCTGATGCTTTTTACGGCATCAATTTTATTGTTTTCTTGCAAGGATGAATCTAAAGATAATCAACTTGCTGAAGCAGATGTAAAGGTAGATTCTACTTTTAATTATACAGTAGAAGAATTCGCCGATATTAAGGTATTGCGTTACCAGATCCCGGGATGGGAAAATCTTTCGCTTAAAGAACAAAAACTTGTTTACTATTTAACTCAGGCGGGTTTAAGCGGACGTGACATTATGTGGGATCAAAATTATAGATACAATCTTGAGATTAGAAGTGCTTTAGAGAATATCTATAAGAATTATGAAGGTGATAAAAATTCTGAAGAGTGGAATTCTTTTGTTACTTATTTAAAAAGAGTTTGGTTCTCTAACGGGATTCATCATCATTATTCTAACGATAAGATCAAGCCAGAATTCAGTAAAGAATATTTTGACACCTTATTGAAAGAATCTAATACTCAACTTACCGGGGAACCTTATGAAGTTATCTTTAATGATAAAGATATGAAGAAGGTAAACCTGGATCCATCTAAAGGATTACTAAAAGGTTCTGCCATAAATTTCTACGGACCAGATGTAACTGCTGCTGAAGCTGAAGCTTTCTATAAAAAGAAATCTTCTCCAAATGCTAAAAAACCTCTTTCTTTTGGTTTGAATTCTACTTTGGTTAAAGAAAATGGACAGTTAGTTGAAAAAGTTTGGAAAAGCGGGGGACTTTACGGTTCTGCTATAGATGAAATTATCAAGTGGTTAGAAAAAGCTCAAGGGGTAGCTGAAAATGAGAAGCAAGCAAATGCTTTAGGACTTCTTATTAAATATTACCAAACCGGAGATCTTCAAACCTGGGACGATTATAACATCGCGTGGGTTGAAGCTACAGAAGGAAATATAGATTACATCAATAGTTTTATTGAAGTTTATAACGATCCATTAGGATATAGAGGTTCTTATGAAAGCATTATTCAGATCAAAGATTTTGAGATGTCTAAAAAGATGAAAGTTCTGGAAGAGAACGTTCAGTGGTTTGAAGACAATTCTCCTTTAATGCCGGAACATAAGAAAGATTCTGTAGTAGGGGTAACCTACAAAACGGTAATTGTGGCTGGAGAATCTGGAGATGCTTCTCCAAGTACTCCAATTGGAGTTAACCTTCCAAATGCAAACTGGATTAGAGCTGCTCATGGTAGTAAATCTGTTTCTTTAGGAAATATTATCGAAGCTTACAATAATGCCGGAAGTACTGGAGTATTAAAAGAATTTGCTAATGATGAAGAAGAAATAGCTCTAGAAGAAGAGTACGGTAAGAATGCAGATAAATTACATACCGCTTTACATGAAGTTGTAGGTCATGCATCCGGACAATTAAATCCTGGAGTTGGAGAAACTAAAGAAACTTTAAAGAATTATGCTTCTACAATGGAAGAGGGTAGAGCAGATCTTGTAGGTCTTTACTATTTAATGGATCCAAAAATTCAGGAATTAGGATTAACAGATGATTATAAGAAAACCGGGATGGCTGCTTATGATGGTTATATTAGAAACGGACTTCTTACTCAATTAAGAAGATTAGATCTTGGAAATGATGTAGAAGAAGCTCACATGAGAAATCGCCAGTGGGTAAGTGCCTGGGTTTATGAAAAAGGTAAAGCAGATAATGTTATAGAAAAAATTACCAGAGATGGAAAAACGTACTATAATATTAACGATTACGCCAGGTTAAGAGAGCTTTTTGGTGAGTTGCTAAAAGAAACTCAACGTATTAAATCTGAAGGAGATTTTGAAGCTGCTAAGAATTTAGTAGAAAACTACGGGGTAAAAGTAGATCAGGCAATTCATAAAGAAGTATTAGATAGAAATGCACAGTTTAATTCTGCACCATATAGTGGATTTGTGAATCCTGTTCTAGTTCCAGAAATGGATGATAATGGAGAGATCAAATCTATTAAAGTTGAGCAACCTGCAGATTTTCCAACGCAAATGCTTAACTACTCTAAGAACTATAACTTCTTAAAAGTAGAAAAGAAAGAAGAAGTGCCTGCAGATAAATAATCTCAGTTTTTTAAATAGAAAAAAACCTCATCAATTAATTTTGATGAGGTTTTTTTATTGGTCAAATTTTGATTTTTATTCGTGTAAGAATTTCTTGATCACGAAAAGCAATCCTATAAAAACTAGAAATCCTACAAGTACATAAAGACTGCCTTTGTAATATTTTTTATGAAGTTGAAGATCTTTTCGGTAACTATAAATTATAATGGCTACAAAAGAAACAAAGAAGATTGCAGCAAAGATCCATTGTCCGGTACTAAACATTTTTAGCTATTTTTATGCAAAGTTAACTTTTAAAACTCATTTTAGAAATGAAAAAGAGAATAGATAGCGTACGTAAATTTCATGATGCATTTGGATTGGGAAGTAATGAAAATCCGGTGGCAGATCTTGGAGAAGCCAAAAACCTGCTTCGTTTTAATTTGATGAAAGAAGAAAATGAAGAATATTTAGAAGCTGCAAATAATAATGATTTAACCGAAGTTGCAGATGCTCTAGGTGATATGCTTTATATTTTATGTGGGACGATTATAGAACATGGGATGCAACATAAAATAGAAGAAGTTTTTGATGAAATTCAGCGTAGCAATATGAGTAAATTAGGAGCAGATGGAAATCCTATCTACAGAGAAGATGGAAAAGTGCTAAAAGGGCCAAATTATTTTAAACCTAATATCAGCCAGATATTAGATAAATAAAAAAAGCCCCAATTTTGGGGCTTTTATATTCTATATTTTTTCGAAAATTATTCTTTTACAAGATATCTCCATCCAAATTTATCTTCAGCAAGATTGTATTGAATTTTCATCAACTTCTCTTTTAAATGAGAAGCATAAGATTCGTTTAAAGGTTTAAGTTCATATTTTTCACCTTGATATCCAAAGCCTTGAATAGGATTGATTACGGCAGCGGTACCGGTTCCAAAGATTTCTTTTAAAGAGCCATCTTTTGCGGCGTTTACAATTTCTTTTACAGAAACTCTTCTTACTTCAACTTTAATTCCTTCATCTTCCGCAAGTTGGATCAAACTTTTTCTGGTAATACCATCTAAAATTCTGTCGCTTGTTGGAGCAGTAACTAAAGTATCATTAATTCTGAAGAAAATATTCATAGTTCCGGCTTCTTCCAGGAATTCATGAGAACTAGCGTCTGTCCAAATAATTTGTTGGAAACCTTCAGCTTTAGCAAGATTAGTAGGATAAAATTGAGCTCCGTAATTTCCGGCAGCTTTTGCATATCCAACTCCACCATCGGCAGAACGACTAAATTTTTCAGAAAATTGAACTCTAACTTCCCCGTTATAATAAGATTTAGCCGGAGAACAAATAATCATAAACTTATATTCTGTACCCGGAGAGGCAAGCACTCCTGGTTCTGTAGCAATTACAAAGGGTCTTATATATAAAGAATTTCCAAATCCTTTTTTGATCCAATCTTTATCCATTTTCAACAATTCTTCCAAAGCGGCGAAGAAATACTCTTTTGGAAATTCTGGAATTGCTAATCTATGTGCAGATTTATTAATTCTGTTGAAGTTTTCTTCTGGTCTAAACATCCAGATCTTATCTTTGTCGTCTTTGAAGGCTTTCATTCCTTCAAATACTGCTTGACCATAATGGAATACCTTTGCAGCTGGTTCTAACTGAATTGGCCCATAAGGCTTAATTTGAGGAGTTTGCCAGGCGCCATTTTTGTAATCGCAAATCATCATATGATCTGCAAAGATGTGCCCGAAGTTAAGATTCTCAAAGTCTACAGAATCAATTTTAGAGGTAGGGGCTTTTACAATATCAAGGGCGATGGTTGCATCGTTTTTCATTATGTCAAATTTAGATTGCAAATTTACCGAAATTTAACTAGAATCAAAATTGAAAGTTTTGGTAAATTTGACAGGTTGTTGATTTACAGCCATAAAATTGAAATTATTATGAAAAAATTAAGCTTTTTAGTCATTTTTATAGCACTTTATCTAACATCTTGTAAGAATTCTCCGCAGAAGACGGAACAGGAGAATGAGGTTGTTTCGGTAAATAAAGAGCCTAATTATGAGAGTTACGGAAAAGAGATTGGTGCAATAGAGCCAATATCTGCGCTAGAAATGGAACAAGCGTATAAAATGATGAAACCTGGAGACACTGTTCAAGTTACTTTTACATCAAAAGTGGAAGAAGTATGTAAAAGCAAAGGTTGTTGGATGACCTTAGATCTACCGGAGAATGAAGAATCGGTGATGGTGAAATTCAAAGATTATGGATTTTTTGTTCCAAAGGATATCGAAGAGAAAGAAGTTGTTATTAATGGTAAAGCCTATGTTTCTGAAGTTTCTGTAGAAGAACAACAACATTATGCCAAAGATGGAGGTAAATCTGAAGAAGAAATAGCGGCTATAACAGAACCCAAAAGAACACTTTCTTTTATTGCAGATGGGGTACTCATTGCAGAAGACAAATAGATGAAAAGAGAAATTATCAAGACCGGAGATGGTTCTACAACTATACATATCCCGGAGTGGAATGAGCAATATCATTCTAAACATGGTGCTATTCAAGAAGCGAATCATGTTTTTATTGAAATGGGACTGAGAAAGGTTTTGGAAAGAGAGGAGCTTAAAGAAGTGTCTATTTTAGAAATAGGATTTGGAACGGGATTGAATGCTTTGGTGACCTGGGCTGCAATTAAAGAAAAAGAGATTCAAATTAACTATACAGGGGTAGAGGCATATCCTGTTGCGGAAGAAGAAGTTACTCAGTTAAATTTTGCTGATGAGGTGAATGCAGAGAATGCAGTTGCTGTATTTAATAAAATGCATGAGGTTTCATGGGAAACTGCCCAGGAAATTTCTGAGAAATTTTTTCTAAGAAAACAGGAAAAGTTTTTCCATGAAATAGCAGATGAAAATGCTTTTGATCTTATCTATTTTGATGCTTTTGGGGCCAGAGTTCAGCCAGATCTTTGGACTGTAGAGATCTTTGAGAAGATGTATAAAGCAACTAAACAAAATGGCGTGCTTGTAACCTACGCTGCAAAAGGGTCTGTAAGAAGAGCCATGTTGGAAGTGGGATATAAAGTGGAAAGGTTGCAAGGCCCTCCCGGAAAACGCGAAATGTTAAGGGCTACTAAAGTTTAACGCCTGTTAAACCTGTGATAAAAGCCTGCTTTAATACCAATACAGTTTAATACCTTGTCAATAAAAAAATGAAGGTTTTAATAACGGGAGCTACAGGCCTTATAGGAAAGGAAATTACCACAAAATGCCATCAGGATGGAATTTCTGTAAATTATCTTACCACTAGCAAAGAGAAGATTGAAACAAAACCAGACTATCAGGGTTTTTATTGGAATCCGGATGCTCAAGAAATAGATGAGAGCTGTTTTAAAGATGTAGATGCAATTATTCATTTGGCAGGTGCCAGTATTGCAGAACGTTGGACAGATAGTTATAAAAAAGAAATTATTTCCAGTAGAATAGATACGGCAGCTTTGTTGTATAAGACGCTTCAAAATTCTTCATTCAAAATCCCTCATTTTATATCGGCTAGTGCAATAGGTATTTATCCAAGTTCTCTTCAAAAGTTATATACTGAAGAGGATCAAGGGGTGGATGATTCTTTTTTAGGCGAAGTAGTAGTGAAATGGGAGGAAGCTGCAAATCAATTTAAAGATCTAGGAATGGAAGTTTCTAAGGTGAGAATTGGGTTGGTTTTAGCAGCAGATGGCGGGGCTTTAGCTAAAATGAAAGATCCTATTGAGCTAAATGTTGGAACCGCTTTAGGAAGTGGAAAACAATGGCAATCCTGGATTCATATTGAAGATCTTGCGTCAATATTTGTTTTTGTACTAGAAAATAAATTGTCTGGAATTTATAATGCGGTAGCACCAAATCCGGTCACCAATAAAGAATTGATAAAAGGAATAGCTAAAGTTTTAGGGAAGACCATCTGGTTACCTAATGCACCAGCAATAGCGCTAAAAGCAGCGCTTGGAGAAATGTCTGCCGTTGTACTGTCAAGTCAATTAGTCAGTTCAGAAAAAATAATGGAAGCGGGTTATGAATTTCAATTCAAAAATCTTACAAAAGCTTTAGAAGATCTTTTATAATAAAAAAACCAGGCTTATAAGGCCTGGTTTTTAAAATATATACTGATATAAAAATTAAGCTTTTTTAGCTTTCACTTTTACGGTAAGGGTAATATCATCGCTAATAAATTTATCACCTAAGTTATCAAATACAGATTTAGATCCGTAGTTAATTCCCCAGTTAGTACGATCTATAGTAAAAGCTTCACTTGTTAATTCAAGTTCGTCTCCATCAACATCAATATTCACTGGAAATTCAACGTTTTTAGTTTCACCTTTCATAGTAAGGTTACCATGTAACATAGTATTTCCTTCAACTTGGTCTACTCCAGTAATTTCAAATGTTGCTTTTGGGAATTCATTTACATTAAAGAAATCTCCTTCTTTTCCTTCAACTGTTCCTTTTAAATGATTTTCTAAACTAGCTTTATCATCACCTTCCAAATCTTGAACTTCGATAGAGTTCATGTTAATTACAAAAGATCCAGATTCTACTAAGGCTATCATTAGCTGTAAAAGTTCCTTCAGAAATGCTTATTATTCCATTGTGAGTTCCAGCAGGTTTTTCACCTTTCCACTCAATGGTAGATTCTGTTGTATCTACTACAAATTCTACTGCTGCTTCGTTAGCATTCGCTATTTCTTTAGCATCGGTAGTTTCTGCATTATTATTTTCATTCTTACATGCTACGGTAGCAAGAGCAATTCCTCCTACTAAACATAGATTTAAAATCGTTTTTTTCATTTTATTTTGTTTGAAAAATTAATTTGCAAAAATAGCCAATCTTAAAGCGCCAAAATCTTAAATCTATATTAAAGTTTTTTAGATGACATTTTGGCAAATTTTTAGAATTGGCAGTAATTTTGACTTCATTAAGCCCAAAACAAATATTGTTTAATAATGAGCACGAACGAAGAAAACTATAAAGACGAGAATAACAAGGACATCAATAAAAATGATGAAATGGTGAAAGATCAAATAGAAGAGCTTATGGATGAAGCGATAGAGGAGGTTGAAAACAACCAGGATGAATCTGAAGCTTCTGAAAGTGAAACCTTAAAAGCCGATCTTGAAAAAGAAAAGGATAAGTTTTTAAGACTGTTCGCAGAATTTGAGAACTATAAAAGAAGAACTTCTAAAGAACGATTGGAGCTTTTTAAAACTGCAAATCAGGAAGTGATGACAGCTATGTTGCCAGTTCTAGACGATTTTGACAGAGCCATGAATGAGATTAAGAAGGCAAAAGATAAAAACCTTTTAAAAGGGGTAGAATTAATTCATAATAAGTTTTCTGAAACTCTAAAGAATAAGGGTCTTGAGGCTATGGAAGTAAAAAATGGAGATGCTTTTGATGCAGAGATCCATGAAGCTATTACTCAAGTGCCTGCGCCATCAGATAAGCTTAAAGGTAAGATTATTGATGTTGTTGAGCGCGGATACAAACTTGGGGATAGAATTATACGCTATCCAAAAGTGGTGACAGGTAAATAAAATTCCACAATCGAGTCACTTTAAAAATTCACAAAATTAGAAGATGAAACAGGATTATTACGAAATATTAGGAATAAGCAAAGGAGCAACTGCTGCCGAAATTAAAAAAGCATATCGTAAAAAAGCTATAGAATTTCACCCAGATAAAAATCCGGGAGATGCTAAAGCTGAAGATATGTTTAAGAAAGCTGCAGAGGCATATGAGATATTAGGTAATGAAGATAAGAGAGCCAAATATGATCGTTTTGGACACCAGGCCTTTGATGGTAGCGGTGGCTTTGGCGGCGGTGGCATGAACATGGATGACATCTTTAGTCAGTTTGGAGATATCTTTGGCGGCGGCTTTGGCGGCGGTGGAGGATTTTCTGGATTTGGCGGTGGCTTTGGTGGCGGTGGCCAACGAAGAGTTAAAGGGAGCAATCTTAGAATTAGAGTTAGCTTAACTTTAGAAGAGATAGCCAACGGTACAGAAAAGAAAATAAAAGTTAAGCGTAAAGTTCAGGCTGCGGGTACTACCTATAAAACCTGTACTACATGTAATGGGTACTGGACAAGTTACCAGAATTACCAATACCATTTTAGGTAGAATGCAAACCGCTTCTCCATGTACAACTTGTGGTGGAGCCGGACAGATTATAGATAAAAAACCGGATGATGCAGATGCACAAGGTTTAAAAGTTCAGGAAGAAACCGTTTCTATTAAAATTCCTGCGGGGGTTGAAGATGGAATGCAGTTAAAAGTTACCGGAAAAGGTAACGACGCTCCGGGTAACGGAGTGCCGGGAGATCTTTTGGTTGCAATTGAAGAAAAAGCCCATGCATCTTTACAGAGAGAAGGAGATAATCTTCATTACGATCTTTATATAAGCTATTCTGAAGCTGCATTAGG
The DNA here is from genome assembly GCA_963816375.1 of uncultured Flavobacteriaceae bacterium. Classification (GTDB taxonomy): domain Bacteria; phylum Bacteroidota; class Bacteroidia; order Flavobacteriales; family Flavobacteriaceae; genus Gillisia. Next base: position 31,292 of record CAWFKK010000005.1, on the reverse strand, counting down.
AGCTTCCAGAGAAATAGATACGGTAACTGGAAAAGTTAGAATTAAAGTAGAAGAAGGAGTTCAATCTGGAAAGATCTTGAGATTACGAGGAAAAGGTATTTCCAATCTTAACGGATATGGAAAAGGAGATTTGCTGGTACATGTAAATGTCTGGACCCCAAAAACTTTAAATAAAGAACAACGTGAATTTTTCGAGAGAATGGCTGCTGATGAGAACTTCCAGCCGAATCCGGAAAAAAGCGATAAGTCATTTTTTGAAAAAGTGAAAGATATGTTTTCTTAAAAGAATTGATTTAAGATAATTTTTATATATTTGACTATCACTAAAAACTTTAGTGATAATTTTTCTTTTTCATAGCAATTTTTTTTCCCATCCTTGAATTTTATTTAAGGATGGGTTTTTCATTTTATATAGGTTCCATCGCTACCCATTTATGTCAGTTTAAAAAATTATTGAAAAGACCTATGGTTTGCACTCATTTCAATATCTTTACGGGAATAACTATTATTTATGGACAATCTCCTGGTAGCAGAAAAAATTTCCAAACAATTTGGAGAATTTACTGCACTAAATGACGTTTCGATCACCATTCCCAGACAAAGTATATTTGGTTTATTAGGCCCCAATGGAGCCGGTAAAACAACGCTGATTAGAATTATCAACCAAATAACCATGCCAGATAGCGGTACGGTATATTTGGATGGTAGACCCCTTCATCCTTCAGATATTAGTTTGATTGGATATTTACCAGAAGAAAGAGGTTTATATAAATCTATGAAAGTTGGGGAACAGGCTTTATATCTGGCACGACTAAAGGGTTTAACTAAAGCTCAGGCAAAAGAACGATTAGAATACTGGTTTAAAAGATTGGATATTACCCATTGGTGGGATAAGAAAATTCAAGAGTTATCTAAGGGGATGGCTCAAAAAGTACAGTTTGTTATCACCGTGCTGCATCAGCCAAAACTATTGATATTTGATGAACCTTTTAGCGGATTTGATCCTGTAAATGCAGATCTTATAAAGAATGAGATTCTTCAGCTTAGAGAAGATGGCGCAACCATTTTATTCTCTACCCATAGAATGGAAAGTGTTGAAGAATTATGCGATTTTATGGCACTTATTCATAAATCCAACAAACTTCTTGATGGAAAAGTAGATGATATTAAAAGAGCTTATAAGTCTAACACTTTTGAAGTTGGAATTCACCCTAGAGATGAAGCAGTATTACTTCAAGAATTGAATCAGAATTTTAAGGTTGGAAAAGCTCATTTTAAAAGTATTACCGATGATCTTAAATTAAGCATTCAGCTTAAACCTGAAGAATCTGCAAATGATTTGTGCATTATTTAATCTCAAAGGGACTGTGAATCATTTTGTGGAGGTAATTCCTTCTGTAAACGATATTTTTATTAAAACCGTTACCAAAAATGCATAATTTAAAACTCATCCTGGAAAGAGAATATCTTGCCAGAGTTAGAAATAAGACCTTTATAGTTATGACATTTCTAAGCCCGCTTATACTTGGTGGGGATGATCTGTTTGGTGGCTTATTTAAGTATGCTTAATAATAATGAAACGCATACCATGGCCATTAAAGATGATAGTGGTCTTTTTGCGAACGATTTTGAAGATTCTGAAGATTTTAAATTTATAGATCTCTCCAGTCTTTCCTTGGAAGAAGCAAAACAAAATTCTTCAGATAAAGAATATTATGGTCTTTTATATATTCCTAATTTAAAGAACAATAGAGAGCTTGCTCAAGCTATAAAATTCTATTCCAAAGAATCTCCTTCGCTTGGTAGTCTTCAGCAGATAGAGCGAACAATCAAAGAGAAATTAACCAATAGAGAATTGGTTTCTAACGGGGTAGATCTGTCCAAAATAGAATCTTCAGAGACAAGAGTAGATATTCAAATTGAGAATTTTGCAGGGAAGAGAACCTCGAAAATGTCTAATTATATCAAGATGTTCTTTGGAGGTGCTGCGGGATATTTGCTAATGATGTTCATCATTATTTATGGGAACATGGTGATGCGTAGCGTTATAGAAGAAAAGACGAACAGGATCATAGAAATCATAGTTTCTTCTGTAAAACCAATACAGTTAATGCTTGGGAAGATCTTGGGTACTTCTTTGGCCGGAATCACTCAATTTGCAATTTGGGTAGTTTTGGGAGTTACGCTTTTGTTTGCAGCTTCTTATTTTACAGGTTTAGATCTTACCAGTGCGCCATCTCAAGCCCAGGAAGGATTAGATCAGATCTCCAATTCTGAGGTACAACAATTGCTTTTAGATGTAAGTAATTTGCCAATTCTCACCTTGGTGATATTCTTTGTGATCTACTTTTTAGGAGGTTACTTCTTATACAGTGCAATTTATGCAGCTATTGGAGCAGCGGTAGATTCTGAAACCGATACCCAGCAATTCATGTTTCCTATCATTCTACCATTAATGTTAGGGATTTATGTTGGATTTTTCTCTGTGATAGAAAATCCCCATGGCACGGTATCAACCATTTTTTCTATGATCCCTTTAACATCGCCAATTGTGATGTTAATGAGAATTCCATTTGGAGTGCCCTGGTATGAACTGGCAATTTCTATTGCTATTCTTATCTTAACGAATGTAGGAGTGCTTTGGTTGGCAGCCAAGATTTATAGAGTTGGAATTTTAATGTATGGTAAAAAACCTACCTACAAGGAGCTCTATAAATGGCTGAAATATTAAATTCTCTATAAAATTAGGACGTGTATTAATTTTTCTAAGTTATGTCGACTAAATTTAGGCGGAATAATAAAAAGCTTTCAGCTTAATAGCTGTAATTATAAAACATTGTAATGGCAAAAATTTTAGTAATAGAAGATGAAGCTGCAATTCGCAGAGTGTTGATCAAAATTCTTTCCGAAGAAAACAGCACTTATGAAGTAGATGAAGCAGAAGATGGTCTTATTGGAACTGAGAAAGTTAAAGATGAAGATTATGATCTTGTTCTTTGCGATATAAAAATGCCAAAAATGGATGGTATAGAGGTGCTTGAAGCCATCAAAAAAATAAAACCGGAAGTACCTGTGGTTATGATCTCTGGTCATGGCGATCTGGATACTGCGGTTAATACCATGAAACTCGGCGCTTTTGATTATATCTCAAAACCGCCAGATCTTAACAGACTTTTAAATACGGTTAGAAATGCTTTAGACCGTAAAGAGTTGGTAGTAGAGAATACGCGTCTTAAGAAAAAGGTGGGGAAGAATTATCAAATGATTGGGGAATCTCCTTCAATTTCTAAGATCAAAGAAATTATTGAGAAAGGTGGCGCCTACAGATGCGAGAGTTCTTATTACCGGACCTAATGGAACCGGAAAAGAATTGGTAGCCCATTGGTTACATCAAAAGAGCGATCGTTCTGGAGGACCTATGGTTGAGGTTAATTGTGCTGCAATCCCTTCAGAATTGATTGAAAGTGAATTGTTTGGTCACGTAAAAGGCGCTTTTACTTCAGCAAATAAAGATCGTGCAGGGAAGTTTGAAGCCGCTAATGGAGGAACCATTTTCTTAGATGAAATAGGAGATATGAGTCTTTCTGCTCAAGCAAAGGTTTTAAGAGCGCTTCAGGAAAACAAGATCTCGAGAGTTGGTAGCGATAAAGATATCAAAGTGAATGTAAGAGTTGTTGCGGCAACCAATAAAGACCTGAAGAAGGAAATTGAAGACAAAAGATTTAGAGAAGATTTATATCATAGATTAGCGGTGATCCTGGTTAAAGTTCCGCCGTTGAATGAAAGAAGAGATGATATTCCTTTATTGGTAGATTTCTTTTCTGAAAAGATAGCAGAAGAACATGGGAGTAATAAGAAGGAGTTCACTAAATCTGCTATAGAATTCTAAAAGAATATGATTACACCGGAAATATTAGAGAATTAAGGAATGTTGTAGAACGACTTATAATTCTTGGTGGAAAAGAAGTTACAGAAGAAGATGTAAAACTCTTTGCAAGTAAATTATAATTCAGAAGAATCAATCAAATCTTGTTTCAATAATTGAGGAGATCCAGTTTACTTCTTCCCCTTAAATGAAATATATATCAGCATCTTTTTTAGATCAATTGTTGATACAAAAACAAGTTACCTTAGGGTATTCAATTAAATAGTAAAGACCCTGAAACAAGTTCAGGGTGACGATGCTAGTATTAGAATTGCCGTCATGCTGAACTCGTTTCAGCATCTTCTTAGTTATTTATTATAAGATTCATAAAGCGAAAAAGCCTGCTAATTTATTTTTAGCAGGCTTTTTTTATTTTCCTTCTTTCATAGATTTTGGAATATATCTTAAAAAGTACATGGTATCTCCACTAGGGTGTTGCCATTCATTAAAAAGTTCAAATCCAAATCTTTGATACACCACCGCATTTTTGCGCATTCGAGTTTCGGCATATAAGAGGTATTTTATATAATTCGGCACGACGATAGAATTCATCTTTCATCTCTTTCCCGGTTTGTGTATCTGCACCACGGGCATCAGACAAGATGCCCCAGAACCAGCAATATAAATACTCGCCTTCTTGTGGACGTTGAGATTTCACGTAATTCTGAGATTTTAGAATTTTTAATGCCTTCTTAAATCCGGTTACATTTTTAAGCAATCCGAGTTGAGTAGGTAATTCTTTCCAGAAATTCTCATCGGCCTTACTTGTTTTAAATAGAATTGCAATTCCCTTTTGATTTTCAGAAATAATTAAAGCATCCTTTTCTATGGCTTTTTCCACCATGTGTGTAGCCAAATAACGAAAACGCTCATCTCTTTTAGAATCGTTTTTTACGATATCCATTGAAGTTGGGATCTCCTTTAGCAAAAGAGCCACCTTATCTATAATTTCTTCCTTCTCCAAAATCTAATTTTCTTTAGGTTGCGAAGATAAAAAAAAATCATCTTTTAAAGATTTGTATCTTTAGGTATCAACAATAGTTTATGAAAGATATTAATATTGAGCAATTTCGAGCCTCTTCAGAGTTTAATTTAGAAAATGTCTCCTCTAAATTTTCCTTAGATGCCAAGGAAGATAAAATTGAAGACGAACTTAAGGAACTCAGTAAAAAACTGGGAGAATGGCAGGATATACTTTATGCTCATAATAAATATGCAGTGCTTATCTGTTTACAAGGAATGGACACGGCAGGCAAGGATAGTTTAATTCGTGAAGTTTTTAATCAGTTTAATACCCGCGGCGTTGTAGTGCATAGTTTTAAAGTGCCTACAAGTTTAGAATTGAAACATGATTTTTTATGGAGACATTATATCGCATTACCGGCACGAGGAAAATTCGGAATTTTTAATAGAACTCATTATGAAAATGTATTAGTAACAAGAGTTCATCCGGAATATCTACTTAATGAAAATCTTCCTAATATTAACAGTCTTGGAAGATATTGATGAAAAATTCTGGGAATCCAGGTTTGAACAGATTCGGAATTTTGAAGATCACTTAACCAAAAACGGAACAATAATTTTTAAATTCTTTTTAAACATATCTAAAGAAGAGCAAAGGCAGCGTTTGCTGAGGAGGTTAGAGTTGAGTGAGAAGAATTGGAAATTTTCTCCGGGAGATCTCAAAGAACGCGAGTTATGGGGTTCTTATATGAAATGCTATCAAGAAGCAATTCAAAAAACTTCTACTAAAAATGCTCCGTGGTATGTAATTCCTTCAGATGATAAAGATACCGCTCGCTATTTAGTAGCCAAGGTGCTTTGGGAAAACTTATCGCAATATAAAGATGTTCAAGAACCAGAATTAGCTCCGGAGATCATGAAAAATTTAGATGAATATAAAATGTTGCTCCAAAAGCCAGAAGTATAGGCCTAATTGTTGATTGTCTGTAGCAGATTTCGTTATTTAGCAACCCCACAAAAATCTCTTTTATGAAAAGATCCCTTTTAGGATTAGCATTAATCCTTTCCGTTTTAAATATACAAGCACAATCTTCTAAACAAGTAGAAGATTCTTTAACCATCAGAAAAATATACGATTATAATTTACTTCAGGGTAAATCTTATAAATGGTTGGATCATCTTTCTAATGAAATTGGAGGTAGACTTTCAGGATCTTTAAATGCTCAAAAAGCAGTAGAGTATACAAAGAAACAACTAGATTCTTTAGGGCTGGATAAAGTTTGGTTACAACCGGTTATGGTGCCAAAATGGGTGCGTGGCGGAAAAGAATATTCTTATGTAGAGACTGCTCCCGGAGTTACGCGCGATCTAAAAATTACCGCTTTAGGTGGATCTGTGGCAACACCCAATGGAGGAACCAAAGCGCAGGTAATAGAAGTTCAAGGTATTGAAGATCTAGAAAGATATGGAGAAGCAGGAATAAAAGGGAAAATTGTATTCTTTAATAGGCCCATGCGTGCCGACTTGATAAATACTTTTAATGCATATAGCAGTGCGGTAGATCAGCGTTATGCTGGAGCCATGGAAGCAGTAAAATATGGCGCAGTAGGAGTAATTATAAGATCATTGAATTTAAGATTAGACGATTTTCCACATACCGGTACCATGAGTTATGGAGATCTTCCGGATTCTAAAAAAATACCTGCAGCAGCTTTAAGTACTAACGATTCAGAATACTTAAGCGGACTCTTAAAAGTAGATAAAGATGCAGAAGTTTATTTTAAACTGAATAGTGAGCAACTAGCAGATGTGCAATCTTATAATGTAATTGGAGAAATTACAGGTTCAGAATTTCCAAATGAATATATTGTAGTTGGAGGTCATTTAGATTCTTGGGATCTTGGCGATGGTTCTCATGATGATGGCGCAGGAGTAGTTCAATCTATGGAAGTGCTGCGTATTTTTAAAGAATTAAACATAAAGCCGAAAAGAACGCTTAGAGTTGTTCTATTTATGAATGAAGAAAATGGCCTTCGAGGAGGAACTAAATATGCTGAAATAGCAAAACAAAAAAATGAGAATCACATTTTTGCTTTAGAAAGTGATGAAGGAGGATTTACACCACGTGGTTTTTCTATTGAAGCTAATAATGCCCAATTTGAACAAATTAAAAGCTGGGCCCCATTATTTGAACCTTATTTAATTCAGCATTTTACGCTTGGAGGTAGCGGTGCAGACATTGGTCCGCTTAAAAATGACAAGATTGTGCTTGCAGGTTTAAGCCCAGATTCTCAACGTTACTTTGATCATCACCATTCTGAAAATGATACTTTTGATCAGGTTAATAAAAGGGAATTAGAATTGGGAGCTGCTACAATGACTTCTCTTATTTATCTTGTTGATAAATATGGATTTTCTTCTGCAGATTTGAATTAAGTTGAACTGATTTTTAATCGGAAATAGTTGGAAATTGTCTTAGAAACTTAAGGTTCTCAGCTAAAACAAGCTATCTTTGCGGCTTAAAAATTAAGATTTGCGATTAACGGCCTACACCAAAGAATTCAAAACCAGTTTAACAATTGCCTTTCCTGTGATGATGGGACAATTGGGACATGTGTTGGTGGGTCTGGTGGATAACTTAATGATAGGTAGGTTAGGAGCAGCGCCTTTAGCCGCCGTTTCACTTGGGAAACAGTCTTATTTTTATAGCCCTTTCTTTAGGAATAGGATTTTCTTTTGCTATTACTCCTTTAATTGCGGAAGCAGATGGAGCTAAAGATATTGAGCTAGGAAAGCGATATTTTCATCACGGGATTATTTTATGTACTGTGAATGGAGTGCTTCTATTTTTGCTGTTATTACTCGCTAAACCGATTTTATATTATCTAGATCAGCCGCAAGAAGTGGTAGAATTGGCAATTCCATATCTTAATATTGTTGCTTTTTCTATGATTCCTTTAATGATCTTTCAGGCTTACAAACAGTTTGCCGATGGATTATCTCAAACAAAATATAGCATGTATGCCACCATTTTAGCAAATGTGGTAAATGTGATCTTCAATTTTCTATTGATCTATGGGATTTGGATCTTTCCAAAACTTGGCCTGGAAGGCGCTGCTATAGGAACCCTAATTTCAAGGTTCTTTATGCTATGGTTTATCTGGGAGATCTTGAGAAGAAAGAAAAAATTTAAGCAATACTTTGTGTGGAGTAAGAAAGAACTTATTAAAACGAGCATTTTTAAAAGAATGATCTCTCTAGGATTTCCTTCGGCTTTACAAATGTTCTTTGAAGTTGCCATTTTTGCAGGAACGATCTTTCTTGCGGGAACTTTGGGAACCAATCCGCAGGCAGCAAATCAAATAGCCTTGAATTTGGCATCTATGACCTATATGATCGCAGTTGGATTGGGAGTTACCGCTACCATTAGAGTGGGAAATCAAAAAGGATTGAAAAGATATAAGGCCTTAAGAAGGATAGCATTTTCAACATTTCTGCTTGTATTTCTTATAGAAGCTGTTTTTGCTTTAGGATTTATCTTATTAAAAAATTGGTTACCAACTTTGTATATTAGCAATGTTGAGGTGATCATGTTAGCATCGCAATTATTGATCATTGCAGCCTTATTTCAGTTAAGTGATGGGCTTCAGGTAGTAATTCTTGGCGCTTTGAGAGGGCTTCAAGATGTAAAGATCCCAACACTCATCTGTTTTATAGCGTATTGGGTAATTGGCTTTCCGGTTTCTTTTTACTTCGGAAGAAAAGAGATCATGGGAAGCATGGGGATTTGGATGGGTCTTTTTGTTGGGCTTACCGCTTCTGCCTTAATGCTATATTTCAGATTTAATTATCTCAGCAAAAAAGAAGTTTTAAAAGAGAATGAAGATGAAGCCTCAAAAGAAGAGGCGATCTTACTTCAGTAATAAAATAAGAATAAACTAATTAAAAGATATACTATGGATTTTCCAAAATTCCTTTTAGGAGACAATACAGATTTTCCCGATGCTATTTTTGTTGTTCATACAGAATACCCAAGATTTATTATCAACCTTCAGGATGATGAGGTGGAATGGTTAGAAGATTTTGACCAAAGCGATGAAAAAGAACTGGCTACAGAAGCTGAAGATCTTATCACGCAAGCCAACGAATTTTACGATCGTGAGGTTTCACGTTACGAAGACTAAAATTTATGTTGGAGAAAATTATAGCTTTAGATCAGGAGTTATTTCTGTATTTAAATAACCTTGGAAATTCCACGTGGGATCCGTTCTGGTTATTAATAACAGATAAATGGACTTCAATTCCGCTCTATGCTATATTGTTATATCTTATCTATAAGAATTACGGGTTGAAAGGAACGTTTTTAAGCGTTGTAATGGTCACCTTGCTTATAGTTTCAACAGATCAGCTTGCAAATGTTTTTAAACATGGCTTTCAGCGCCCCAGGCCTTGTGGGCAGGAAGGGGTAATGGAGTATGCTAGATTTATTGCGGTAAGATGTGGTAGATTTGGATATTTCTCTGCTCATGCTTCAAGTTCTATGGGCTTAGCAATTTTTATAAGCTTAATTTTGAAGCGATATTATAAGAACCTGATTTATCTTTTAATGATCTGGGTGCTTTTGGTAACCTATAGTAGAATTTATGTTGGAGTACATTACCCTTTAGATGTCTTAACAGGAAGTTTTATAGGAGCAATACTTGGTTACCTGTTTTATAAATTACATCACTATTTGATGGGTTATTTTAAGCTTACTTTTTTAGTAGCTATATAGAAATTACGCATCAATCTAGAATTCTTTCCTTTGGAGATGGAAGGGTTTAAATTAAGCGTGTCTATAAACTTAAGCTGATATTCATCAAATCTATTTCTCCAATCTGGGGTAGAATTTTCATTTACCAATACTCCAAATTTATCTTTATGAGGAAGTGTATCACCAAACGCTTCTAAAGAAAGAGGGATGGGTTTTCCGTAGGCAAATATCAATTCAGGAAAAAGTCCGCTTACATCATATAATTCTACGTTGTTCTTATCTGCATAAGCTCTTATATCTGCAACATTAGGGGAGTTTCTAACCGGATCTATCAATTTAAGCAAAGGAAAGCCAAGAGAAAGAATTCCTATAATCATTAAAATCTGTAAGGAGAATAACAATTTCATTTTCGTTTTACTAATTCCATAAACGAATAGAATTCCTAATCCTATTAAGAAAACAGAGAAAATGATATAACTAAAGGTCATTTCCCAAATGTGTGGCTTTAATGCAAAATATAAAACAAATGGAAGTGCAAATGAAATTAAGGTAAGCACTCCAAAGTTCAGCCAAACCGGTATTTTCTCTAATTTGCTGAATTTAGTTTTGAAATTTTTAATTACATATTCCACATAAAAGCTCGTAGTCATTGCCAGCGGAATTAAAACCGGAAGAAGATATCTACTTTTTTTCTCAGGGATGATGGAGAGTAAGATCACCGAAAATATCGTCCAAAGAAAATAGAAGCGATAAGCTTTAAAATTAGAAACTCGAGATTTTAAATACCAATAAAATAATGCCATAAAAGCCGGGATGGTCCAAATTCCACTTTGCGTGAAAAAGCTCCAATAATACCAGATTGGACGAACGTTGTAGCTAAACCATCTCGTACTTTCTGTACTTGCAACTTCTGCAAAAGCTTCAGGATCAAAATAATGTGCCAGAGCCGTCCACCATGATCCGGTTAAGAGTCCAATAACAACAAATAGCAAGATACATTTCCAAAAGGTTCCCGATTTTTTGAATTTATAGGTTATGCCATAGGCAAATAAGAAGGGTAAGAATAAAGCGTATAACGAAACCGGGCCTTTACTTAAAAGGGAAGCCCCAAAGAATAAACCGGCAATCAGTGCATTTTGATATTGAGCCTTTTTTTCTTCCAGCATTTTAATGAAAAAATAGCAGCAGGCAACCATAAAACTATGGGTAAAAATATCCCATTGCCCATCTCTCCCGGAAAACACTATGTAAAAGGAGGTCATCAAGATCAAACCTCCTAAAAAAGCAGTAGATTTTTGAATGTTCAGTTTAAGCTGAAATTTATAGAACATAATTACCATAAAAATGGAAATTAGTGCAGCTGGTAACCTATATGCAAATATGCTTTTTATTCCGAAGATAAAAGCTGAAATAGCCGTAAGCCATGTGGGAAGCGGTGGCTTTTCATATCTGGGAGTAAGATCTATAGTGGTAAATATCCAATTATTATGGGTGAGCATCTCTCGCGCCGTAATAAAATTACGAGCCTCCATAATGTTGATATAAAGCGCATCCAAATTCGATATAAAAACCAAACACCCAACAATAATAAGGATTGGCAAGTAATAGGGTTTTAAATGAATTTTATTAGGCATGACTTTTTTCTCTTCTGTTAATTATAATATTTCTGGCATAAACTACACTTCCCATGACATGGCCAATAAATAAAACAGGATCTTTTCTAATAATTGCATAGGTTAATACCAGTAGGGCACCTGTTAAACTCAAGATCCAAAAACCAAGCGGAAGTATAGAATCTTTCATTCTTTCAGAATAGAGCCATTGATATATAAATCTAAGATTGAAGATGATTTGTGCGGCAGACCCTAACACCAGTAACCATAATGGAATATCTTCATTATTAAAAAGTTTATGAATGTCAAGAATATTATTGTTATATGAGTAGATTACCAGAATAACTGGAAAGATATATAAGAATATCTTTAAAGCTCGCGGTATCTTCTTCCAATCGCCTTGTAATTGTATGTTTCTTATGTAAATGTAATAGGTAATTGCCTGCCCTAACATAATAGAAAAATCTTCGCGTAAATACCCGTATACAAAGAGTAAAAACGAGGCAAAGAGGCTAAATTGCCAGAATAGAGCGGGAGTGATGACTTTTTTTTCTTTCTCTGAGACAATCCACTGTTGAATTAATCTTGCGGAAAATAAAATTTGTGCTGCAAACCCAATACAGTAAATCTGCCAGCTATTCATCTTTTTTGGTTACGTTATAATTGATGTAGTTTCTTTTCATCCATAAATAGGCAAAACAGTCTAATAACGGTCCCACTAATCTATTCATTAAATGAAATTTGGCTTCTCCGGCGATTCTTGGATAATGGCGCACAGAAACTTGAATAATCTTTCCGTTCTGTAATTGTATCATAGCAGGCAAGAATCGGTGTAAACCTTTAAACATTGGGATTCTCTTCGCGTAATCTGCCTTGATCACTTTTAAAGGGCATCCAGTATCATCCATGCCATCATGGGTAAAACTTCTTCTAATTCCGTTAGCGATGGTAGAAGACATATTCTTTACGAAAGAATCTTTACGATTATCTCGCCAACCGGTTACCAGATCATATTCTTCAATATAGGGAAGTAGAATATTAAAATCTTCGGGATCTGTTTGAAGATCTGAATCTATATAACCAATAAGGGGAGTTTGCGCATAATCAAAACCTGCTTTTATAGCGGCACTTAAGCCTCTATTCCTGTCAAAAGAAATAAAACGCATCGCTTCATTTCTCTGGCAAATTTCTTCTATATATTTTTGGCTGTTATCTGTAGAACCATCATTTACATAAAGTACGCAAGTCTTTTTAATGGCAATATCAATATATTCGTTAAGGTGCTTTTCTACTCTTAAAAGATTATCTTCTTCATTATAAAGCGGCACGATGATCGTAAATTCGTAATCCATAAAATAATTATTCGGTGCAAATGTATTAATTCTACGGCATAAAACTTTTAAATCTTACAATTAACAATTAGCAGAAAACATTATCAGTTAGCAATGAACAATTAGCAGGAAACAATTATCAGTTAGCAATGAACAATTAACAATTAACAATTACAATTGCTTAAAAGACACTATTCCCTTCTCAAGTCATCAGTCATCAGTCATCAGTCATCAGTTATCAGTTCTCAGTTTCATTATCAATAAATATAAATTAAGACATATATTAATATCACTTTTATAAACTCTAAATACTCAGTACTCAATACTCAGTTACTCAATACTCAATACTCATTACTCATACTCACTACTCACTACTCACTACTCTTTCTCTCTTCCATATATTTTTCCAGCAAATAATTAGCAGCAACAAAAGGGGTGGTTTCATTGTTTTCTATAGCCTCTAGTTGGAGATCTAATTCTTTTTTGATAACAGGATTTTTATAAAATCTATTTTTTAAATGTTCATTGATGGTTTGTAGGAGCCAGAATTTGTTTTGTTCATGTCTGTTTTTATCGAAATATCCACTTTCTGAAACTTTTGTTTTATATTCTTGAATTAGATTCCAAATTTCGTCTACGCCGGTTTGGTTAAGTGCACTGCATAACAAAACCTTTGGCTGCCAATCGCTTTGTTTAGGCGGATAAAGATGTAATGCCCTTTTAAAATCAAGACGAGCTTCTCTTGCCGCTTTTTGATTTTCGCCATCAGCCTTATTGATCACTATAGCATCTGCCATTTCTATAATTCCTCTTTTAATTCCCTGAAGTTCATCTCCGGCTCCGGCCAATTTCAGTAACAAAAAGAAATCTGTCATACTGTGCACGGTGGTCTCGCTTTGTCCAACCCCAACGGTTTCAATTAAGATAACATCAAAACCTGCGGCTTCGCAAAGAATAATACTTTCTCGGGTCTTTCTTGCTACCCCGCCTAAGGAATCTCCGGAAGGAGAGGGACGAATAAAGGCATTTTCCTCGGTAACCAGATTTTCCATTCGGGTTTTATCTCCTAAAATACTTCCGTGAGAAACGGTACTTGTTGGATCTACTGCCAAAACCGCAACCTTACTTCCTTGCTTTACCAGATAACTGCCTAAAGCCTCAATAAAGGTGCTTTTTCCAACTCCTGGAACCCCGGTTATTCCAATTCTAATAGATTTATGAGCATAAGGTAAACAAGCTTCAATAAGTTTCTCTGCCTTTTGTTGATGTTCTATTTGATTGCTCTCAACCAGGGTAATAGCTTTTCCTAGGGCAGTTTTGTTTCCCTCTAAAAGCTTTGATAATAATTCGTCATGAGAATATACCTTCTTCCGCGAGGCCTTGATCTTATTGATAGAATTAGGGTTTATCTTTGGAGAAGAAGGCGTGCTTTGCGATTGGTTTAAGGCGGAATTTGATTGCTTTTTGGTCAAAATTAAATCAAGATTTATGACAAATTTATGAATAGTTGTGTTGTGAAAATATGCTTAAGTGGTATCTTCAAATTTATATAAAATTAATCAAAAATTAGTAAGATGAAGACATTGTACAAAGCCAAAGCAACTACCGAAGGTGGCCGTGACGGTCATGTAAAGAGTGATGATGGCGTATTAGATATGGACTTGAGTTTAGCAAAAGGTCTTGGTGGAAAAGGAGGAGATGGAACTAATCCTGAACAACTTTTTGCTGCCGGATATTCTGCTTGTTATGGTAGCGCATTACAATTAGTAGCTAAAAAACATAAAGTAGAATTAGGTGAGGATTTTAATGTTACCGCAACAGTAAAAATTGGAACTACCGACGAAGGAGATCTTCAATTGGCAGTAATTTTAGATTCTTATTTGCCAGGAGTAGATGTAGAAACCGGTGAGAAATTGGTAAATGAAGCTCATGAAATTTGTCCTTATTCTAGAGCAACAAGAGATAATATAGACGTTACTCTTAATTTAATGTTAGACGAGGAGTAAGCTATTTTTAGTTTAAATTATATGAAAGAGGTGTCTTAGATGCCTCTTTTTCTGGTTTTATAGGAATACGAACTTTTGTTTGATCCCAACTTAAAGTAAGATCTACAAAGTCATGATCTTTCTCGAAATAAATACTGAATTGTTCCAGAGTATCTTTTCTATGCTCGGTAGGTATTTCTATAACCAAAGCATCAAACTCCGGCTCTCTGTAAGGTTTTGGTCTAGATTGATTCCCCAGGGATACATTTTGGAGTTAAAGATTACCTTCCAGGAATTTTCCATAGGGATCGTCCATAAGGTATACTTCCCGGCTTCTAAGGTAGAGCCATCAATTAAAAGATCTTCATTGGTAGAAAAAGTGGTAGCTTCATTTGCTCCTGTTCGCCATACTTGGCCATAAGGAACCAATCCTCCAAAGATCACCCGGTCTTTTTTATAAGGTCTATTATAAAAAACTTCAAGGTCTAAAGAATTCTCTTCATAGGTTACCGTCTCTTCTGGGCTATAAGCTTTGGTTGCATATCTGTCATAGAATAACTTCCCTAATACTATCAGCATTACCACCACTAAGAATCTTTAACCCTAATAAAATGTACTTTTTCATGGTCTTAATCTAATCAAAAATAATGATCATCATTCTCCAAAATACAAAAATGAAGCCAAATGAATACTTAATTTATACACAGATCAATATAAATCCCACATAATTTTAAAATAAAAATTAAATTTTGCAACATCGTATATTTAAGATCGTCTTTAAGATGAGAACCAACTAACCAATATCAATTTTGTTAACACATCAACTCATTCAGGATTGTCGTGCCAATAACAGGAGAGCACAAGTAAAGCTTTATAATAAGTATTGTGAAGGCATGTTTATAGTGGCGCACAGATTTCTGAGAGATTCTTTTGAAGCTGAAGATGCAATGCAGGAAGCCTTTATAAAAGCTTTTTTGAAACTTCATCAGTTTGAAGGAGAAGTAACATTTGGGGCATGGCTTAAAAGAATTGTGATCAATAAATGTATAGATAAACTGAAAGCTAAGAGAATGGAATTGGTGGCTTTAAATGAACAAACCTTAGAAGTGGTAGAAGATGATGATAATAGCTGGCAAATTGAAGATGGAATTGGAATTGACACTGTGGTGAAAACTATCGAAAATTTACCTGAGAAATATAAATACCCATTAATGTTATTTCTAATTGAAGGCTATGATCATCAGGAAATTTCAGAAATATTGAATATATCTGGAGTAGCTTCCAGAACCCTGGTTCATAGAGGAAAGAAAAAGCTACAAGAAGAACTTAAATTAATTAAAGATGGCACAGGATATTAGAGAGATGTTCAAAAATGGATCTCTGGCTGAAGGAAAGTTGGAGCGAGGACATCAAAAACGGTTTGAACAGAAACTGGATAAAGAATTTGGTAGGGAGAAGAAGAGCAATAATTTCTTATTTCTTAAGATAGCGGCAGTGCTAATAGTAGCTGTAG
Source organism: uncultured Flavobacteriaceae bacterium (assembly GCA_963816375.1). Classification (GTDB taxonomy): domain Bacteria; phylum Bacteroidota; class Bacteroidia; order Flavobacteriales; family Flavobacteriaceae; genus Gillisia. The sequence goes on along the minus strand of CAWFKK010000005.1, from coordinate 15,209 downwards.
GAGTAGCTTTCTTCTATTTTAATTCTATGCAGCCACAATCTGAAATTCAGGTTGCAGATACTCCGGTAGAGAACACTACAAAATCTGTAGAAAAGAAAGAGAATATTCAGTTAAGTGAGATCTCTCCAGAATTTAAGAAGATAGAAAATTATTATCTGGCCGGGATCAATATGGAACTGGCAAAATTGGAGATTAATGAAGATAATAAATTGCTGATAGATTCTTTTATGGCAGAATTGTCTGAATTGGATAAAGAGTATCAGCGTTTAAATTCAGATCTCAACGAAACCGGAATCAATGAACAAACGGTTCAAGCCATGATCAATAATCTACAATTAAGATTGGAATTATTGTTCAAGCTAAAAAACAAACTTAACGACCTTAAAAAATCAAAAAATAATAATTATGAAAACGTACAAGTATAAAATTTCACTCTGCTTATTTTCCTGGTTTCATCTAGCCTTACTTTTGCGCAGACCAAAAAAATGGATAAACAATATAAGGTAAATCCGGATGTTTCGGTAAAGATCAATTCAAAACATACCAATTTGCAGATAGAGAATTGGGATAAAAATGAAGTTTCTATAGAAGCTTATTTAAATTCAGAAAAACTGAATAAGGAAGAAACTAAAAAGCTTTTAAGCGAATGGAATCTTACTTCTAGCGGTAGCGCTTCTGAAATACCATTAATTCTGGAGGAGGAATGTCTGTAGGGCCGGATATTGACATGGAAGGAATTAGCAGTTCTTTAGGACAACTTCAAAATTTGATAGGCCCATGGTAACAGATCTTGTTGGGCCAATTTTAAAAGATATGCCAATTCCGCAATTACCACAGGAGTTCTATTCTAAAATGGGAAATCTGAATTTTGATTATCAAGCCTATCAAAAAGATGGCGAAAAATACATGAAGAAATGGGAAAAGCAGGTAGAAGATAATTTTGGTGATGATTTTCAAAAGTCTATGGAAGAATGGGGAAAACAATTCGAGAAAAATGCCGAAGTATGGCAAGCCCAGGTAGAAAAGAATTCAGAAGGAATGGAGAAAAAATTTGAAGCCGACATGGAGAAATGGGGTGAAAATTTTGGAAAACAGATGGAGCAATGGGGAGAGAATTTTGAGAGAGAGATGGAAGGAAAAGAAAATGAAAAAGCTGGAAATAAGATGTATATAAATTCTTCTTCAAAGGCCGTAAGATCTATTAAAATAAAAGTTCCTAAAAATGCGGTAATAAAAATGGATGTGCGTCATGGAGATGTGAATTTGAATAGAAAAACAACGAATCTAAAGGCTACTTTATCGCACAGTAATTTTAAGGCAACCACTATTGATGGAGATAAAACCGACATCAAAGTTTCTTACACCCCTGTAAGTATAGGACAATGGAACTACGGAATTTTAAATACCAGTTATGTGAACGATTGTTTTATAAAAAGTGCGCGGAGTATTAAATTGATCTCTAACTCCAGCGATGTAGTTTTTGGTGAGATTTCAGAAACAGGAATACTTTCAGGAAATTTTGGAAAACTTAAAATAGATAAGCTGGCACCAGGATTTAAGAATCTTGATATTAACGTAGAGAATAGCGAATTAGTGCTAAGCTTGCCTGCCTCGGCTACCAGTTTTAATTACAACGGAACCCAAAGTGAGATCTCTTATCCAAAGGCTTCTACTATTAAATCTTCAAAATCTTATGATAATTTAAGCTTGAATGGTTTCTATAAAAATCAGAGTAGTTCTTCTTTAATATCTATTAAAGCAAGGTTTAGTGATGTTCTGGTAAAATAGGTTATTTTTGAAAAAAAATGATCTTATGTCAACTTTCAATTTTTCAGAGTTCATCAAAGAATGTACTCAAGATTTTACTCCGGTAATAGATGCTTCTTTTACCAACAAAGATTTTGCACATATAGATCTATCTGATGTGAGTAAAGAATTGAAAGAGATCAAAATTCCATCATCTGGGATTCTTCAGGAGAAGATTCACGATTATTTAGCGAAGCGTAAAAAGAAAGTCGCTTTTGGGGGATATGATGAAAAGAGAAATCTATATCAGCGAAGCGTTATTTTTAATGATGATAAAGCTGAAGTTTCCAGGGATATACATATAGGTATTGATCTTTGGTGTGATGCTGGAACCGCTGTTATTGCACCATTAGATGGAACGGTTCATAGTTTTAAAGACAATGAAGGTTTTGGAAATTATGGACCAACAATTATTCTGGAACATTTTATAGATGAAAGAACCTTTTATACTTTGTACGGGCATCTAACCAGACAGTGTATTAAAAATCTTGCTTTCGGACAAATTGTGGAAGCAGGAGATAAGATTGGTAATCTTGGATCTCACAAAGTAAATGGAGATTATGCGCCACATTTACATTTTCAGATCATTGAAGATCTTCAAGGAAATATTGGAGATTATCCCGGAGTGGTTTCTAAAGAAGACCGTCCTTTTTATTTAAAGAACTGTCCGGATCCTAATTTGCTTTTAAAAATTAAATAATTCTTTAAGATTTCACTTCAGGTTTTTTCGATCTAACAAACCATGCTACTAATGCAGAAGTCACTACTCCCATTGCTAAAGCTGAAAATGCTACCTCGAATCATGGTAGTTTTTAAATTGTAAAAAACTTCGGCCTGTTCTCTTGTCATTGCAGTATTTTCAGAAACATAGGTGATCATATTGCTGAAGTAATTTGGACTTATATAAGTGCTTGTAATATATTGAGAGATCGGCGATAAGATGGAAACCACAATGGTTATAACCAATCCGGCAACAAAGCCCTGCTTCCAGTCCATCACCCCATTATAAAAATTCTTCTTTTTATCTCTTAATCCTAAATAGTAAATAAATACGGCAATAAAGCCGAATAGATTGCTATAAATAGTTTGTTGATCTATATGCTCATCATGCCATCCCATTAATTTTTCGAACATCACCCAGACAAGCCCGGCGATAAAAAATATAACTCCCCATTTAATTTCAATAGAAAAATTCTTCATAGTAAGTAGCATTAATTAGAATGTTAAAATTAGTAAATATTGAGTTACTAAGATGATTTTTATCTATTATAATCGGGTTTCAGGGGGTGAAAAGTCTAATAAATCGAGAAGCGACGTCATTCTGAACTTGTTTCAGAATCTTATGAAGGAGTAAATCAATATAATATAGTTAGACCCTGAAATAATTCCGATAGCTATCGGAACAGGGTGATGGAACACTATTGCTACAAAAAAAGCAGGTTTTCATTAGCGAACAAACCTCTAAAATGACATTTCAACTACACTCAACCTGACAATTCCTTAATCATTTCTTTTTTTGTCTGTTCGAGCGAAGTCGAGAACTATGCAAGGAGATAATAACATTTCATCTAAATTGTTAGAAGGATCTATCTACAAAATAAAAAACCCCAAAAACGAATCTTTGGGGTTGATTGATGAGATTGTGATAATTTAAGCGTCCTTATTCAACTTTTTAGTGAGGAAGTAACCCATAAAAAGTCCTATTCCCGCCATTAAAAAGATGGTTCCAGGAAAGGCTACATCTTCCTCCACATTGAGATTGTAAGTAAGAATATTAGCTATAAATATTCCTAATCCTATCCCCATTAAGAGCAGGGCTAAGTTTAATACTACCACTTTCCAAATAGGAGTTACTCTTTTGGCGTTGCTGTAAAAGATGGAAGCTTCTGCTCCTTTTTCTATTAATGCAAGGCGTTCTCTATTTCTGGCTGAAATATACAAGTAGAATATTCCGAATAAAGTTCCAAAAATTACGGGTAAAACAATTACTTCAGATCCCATGATGAATGTTTTTTAAGTTTATAATAAATGTTCGTTTTCTTATAGGACGACAACTTTTCAATTTAGGTTACAGCAAAATCAAAATTCTTTCAATTTTCTGAAAAAGAATATTTTATTCGATAAAAGTGTAACCAAAATTTGATTTTCAGCGTCTTATATAAAAATGAAGAAAGTAGAAGACCAAACCTTGATCGAGAATGTGCTAAAAGGCGATACTAAGTCTTTTGGGGTATTGGTTGCGCGCTATAAAGATTACATTTTTACAGTGGTCTACAGAATGTTGAAAGTGAGAGAAGATGCAGAAGAAGTAACACAAGATGCCTTTTTAAAAGCTTTTGAAGCATTACCTACTTTTAGAGGGGAAGCAAAATTTTCTACCTGGATCTATAGAATTGCATATAGAAAGGCTTTGGATAAATTAAAGATCAATAAAAGAAATCAACATCTTGAGCTTATTGAAGATCAAACGGAAGGGGAGATTGTTGATATTGAAAATGCCTTAAAATATATAATTGATGAAGAGCGAAAGCAAATTATTCAGAACTGCATTTTGCAATTAGGAGAAGTAGAAGCGGCAATTATTACCATGTATTATTTTGATGAACTCTCTGTGAAAGAAATTGTAGATATTACGGCATTAACAGAAGACAATATAAAAGTGAAACTTTACCGGAGCAGAAAAAGATTATTTACGTTATTAAAAGATTCTATACATCCAGAAAAATTAAAGACCAATGAAAGAGCAATTTGAAAAAGAAGAGGTTTTAATTAAAAACTTACTTCGCGAAGTTGGAAATGAAACAACATCTGTAGATTTTACAAATTCTGTAATGCAGGCGATTGCTGCAAAACAGAAGATAAAACCCGTAATTTATCAACCTCTTATATCTAAAAATGCCTGGATAATTCTTGCAGGCTTTGTAATAGTATTTGTTTGCGGATTGTATTTTATAACTGCAGAAACACCAATGCTTTTAGATTTTTCCTTACTTAGATTCGGTTAAATTTCCTCAATTTAAATTATCTACTACGATGGTCTATGCGGTAGGATTTGTTTCTTTATTCTTTCTGCAGATTCCACTACTTAATAGATTTCTGGAAAAACAATATCACTAGATTTAAATAGATATAAAAAAAAGATCCCGAATTTATCGGGATCTTTTTTTATTATGAAATTTCAATTAATGCTGATGTTCTGTAACCACCCAGTCTCCATTATCTATTAACGGAATTGCCTGTTTGTATTTCATGGTCTTGCTTTCCCCAGTCATCACATTTTTAAGCGTCACCTTATCATTTCTATTGATCTTAGGTTGATCTCTTACTATGGTTTCAGTTTTCTGTGGTCTTTGCTGAGTTTGTTGTCCTGCAGCACGACTTTGTGCAGCACGTTCGTCTAGATTAGGAATTTCTTCTTTAGTGGTTTCCACTTGTTCTCTTCTTCTAGGCTGACGAGCTTCCTGAATATTAGAAGTATTTCCTTCCGGAATTTCCCCTTTAAATAAGAAGGAGATCACATCTTTATTCACCTGGTCTATCATCACTTTGAATAATTCAAAAGCTTCAAATTTATAGATCAATAAAGGGTCTTTTTGTTCGTGAACTGCTAACTGTACACTTTGCTTTAACTCATCCATCTTACGCAAATGCGTTTTCCAGGATTCATCTATAATTGCAAGCGTAATATTCTTCTCAAAATCTTTAGTTAACTGTTTTCCTTCAGATTCATATGCTTTTTCTAAGTTGGTAACAACCTGAAGACTTTTGTTTCCATCTGTAAATGGAACTGAAATTCTCTCAAAGTTATTAGCCGGATCTTCATACACTTGTTTAATAATTGGGAAGGCCATTTTTGCAGTGCGTTCCATCTTATCATGATAATGAGCATAAGCAGCTTTGTAAACAATTCCTGCAATTTTTTGCTCATCCATCTTCGCGAAGTCTGCTTCAGAAACAGGAGAACTCATAGAGAAATATCTAATAAGTTCAAATTCAAAATTCTTATAATCGTTTGCTGTTTTATTGATCTCTACAATAGATTCTACAGTATCAAATATCATATTGGCGATATCCACTTTCAATCTATCTCCAAAAAGTGCATGATATCTACGTTTGTAGATCACTTCTCTTTGCGCGTTCATTACATCATCATACTCCAATAATCTCTTACGAACTCCAAAGTTGTTCTCTTCAACTTTTTTCTGAGCTCTCTCAATAGATTTGGAGATCATAGAATGCTGAATTACTTCCCCTTCTTCCAGACCCATTCTATCCATTAACTTAGCAATACGCTCAGATCCAAATAAACGCATCAGGTTATCTTCTAATGAAACATAGAACTGAGAACTTCCCGGATCTCCCTGACGTCCAGCACGACCTCTTAACTGTCTGTCTACACGTCTGGAATCATGACGTTCTGTACCAATAATGGCAAGTCCGCCCGCATCTTTCACTTCTTTGCTCAATTTAATATCGGTACCACGACCCGCCATGTTGGTGGCAATGGTCACAATTCCTGAGTTACCTGCTTCGGCAACAATATCTGCTTCTTTCTTATGTAATTTCGCATTCAATACGTTATGAGGAACATTTCTCAGCTTAAGCATTCGGCTTAATAATTCTGAAATTTCCACAGAAGTAGTACCAATTAATACCGGTCTTCCAGCATTAGAAAGTTCTGTTACTTGCTCAATAACTGCATTGAATTTTTCACGTTTGGTTTTATAAACAAGATCTTCTTTATCAAAACGTGCAATTGGACGGTTGGTTGGAATTTCCACCACATCTAATTTGTAGATCTCCCATAATTCTCCAGCTTCTGTAACCGCAGTACCTGTCATACCAGACAGTTTACGGTACATTCTAAAATAATTCTGAAGTGTTACGGTTGCAAAAGTTTGGGTAGCATCTTCAATTTTCACACTTTCTTTCGCTTCAATAGCCTGGTGCAATCCATCGCTATATCTACGCCCTTCCATGATACGACCGGTTTGCTCATCTACAATCTTCACTTTATTTTCAATCACCACATATTCTGTGTCTTTTTCAAATAAAGTATAAGCTTTAAGCAATTGTCTCATGGTGTGAATACGCTCGCTCTTAATGCTATAGTCTCTAAAAAGTTCTTCTTTCTTTTCAGCTTCTTCTTCTTTGGTAAGACCTTCATTTTCAATCTTAGCGATCTCCATTCCTATCTCCGGCATAACGAAGAAGTCTGGATCATCTTTCCCAGAAAGATATTCCACCCCTTTATCTGTAAGATCTATCTGATTGTTCTTTTCATCTATTACAAAGTACAGCTCCTCATCAACCTTAGGCATTTCGCGGTTGTTGTCTGACATGTAATGATTTTCGGTTTTTTGAAGCAATTGTTTTACTCCTTCTTCACTTAAATATTTAATAAGTGCCTTATTTCTAGGTAAACCTCTATGAACTCTTAATAACTGAAGTCCACCTTCTTTGGTGTCTCCTGCTGCTATTAATTTTTTAGCCTCGGCTAAAGTTTTATTTAATTGTTGTCTTTGAACTTCAACAACATTATGAATAGAAGGTTTTAAAACTTCAAATTCATGAATATCTCCTTTTGGAATTGGTCCGGAAATGATTAATGGTGTTCTTGCGTCATCTACCAATACAGAATCCACCTCATCTACAATTGCATAGTTTGGATCGCGTTGAACCAGATCATTAGGGGAGTGAGACATGTTATCTCTCAAATAATCAAAACCAAACTCGTTATTTGTTCCGTAAGTGATATCTGCATTATATGCTTTACGTCTGGAAGCAGAATTTGGTCGGTGATAATCTATACAATCTACACTTAAGCCATGAAATTGAAAAAGTGGAGCCATCCAGGCGCTATCTCTTTTTGCCAGGTAATCATTCACTGTTACTAAGGTGAACCCCATTTCCGGTAAGCGCATTAAGATACATTGGTAAAGTAGCCACAAGGGTTTTACCTTCCCCTGTTTGCATCTCTGCAATTTTACCCTGGTGCATTGCAACCCCACCAATTAACTGAACATCGTAATGTACCATGTCCCAGGTAATAGGTTTTCCGGCAGCATCCCATGAATTGTTCCAGATAGCATGATCTCCATCTAATGTCAACATAATCTTTTTCTGCAGACAATTCTCTATCGTAAGCAGAAGCCGTAACCTTTAATTGGGGATTAGCGGTAAACCTTTTAGCTGTTTCTTTTACAGTAGCAAAAGCTTCGGGAAGTATATCGTTTAGAACCTCTTCAGAAACTTCATATAATTTGTCTTTTAGACCGTCAATCTCAGCATAAATATCTTCATTTCTGGTAATATCGTCACTGGCATCTGCTTCTTGTGTAAGAGTATCAATTTTCTGCCTGACGTCTGAAGTAGCATCGGCTATCTTCTTTTTAAAAGAATTGGTCTTTTCTCTTAGTTCATCAAGGCTTAACGCTTCAAATTCTTTTTCCAGCGCTTTGATCTTTTCTACAATTGGTTGTATTTCTTTGACGTCTTTTTTGGATTTATCGCCAACAAATACTTTTAATACAGAATCTAAAAAACTCATTGTTTTTCTATTTATTATAGTTCAAATGTACGCAAAAAAAAAGCCTCAAGATTGAGACTTTTACTATTTTACGTGTGTGTATATTATTTAATATTCATCCTCGTTCCAAAGATAATCTTCGTCCGTAGGATAGTCCGGCCAGATTTCTTCGATGGAATCGTATGAATCTCCTTCATCTTCAATTGACTGCAGGTTTTCTACCACTTCCAGTGGAGCACCTGTTCTAATGGCATAGTCTATTAACTCATCTTTTGTTGCCGGCCAGGGAGCATCGCTTAAATAGGATGCTAATTCTAAAGTCCAATACATTGATTAATCGGGTTTTATTTTTTGCAAAAATAATTTTTTTGTTGTAATGGGCAAGTAAAAAATCAATTATTTCATCATTAATTTTAAGAACATCCTCAAAATTTATAAAAATTTGTTCCGAAGATCAAAATATTGAGGTAAAGCAGCGATCTAATTTTCTTTGGAAGGAATCCATTGAATTTCTTCTGCCTGCATATCTTTTGACAATTTCCGTGCCAGCACAAATAGATAGTCAGACAATCTGTTAAGATATTGTAAAACCAATTCATTAAAAGGTTCTAATTCGATAAAGCGCAGTAGCCATTCGCTCGGCTCTGCGGCATACACAACGCGTTATGTGACAGAATGACACTGCTTGGTGACCTCCAGGAAGTATAAAATGTGTCATCTCAGGAAGATCTTCGTTCATCTTATCGATCTCATTTTCCAAAAGCTCGATGTCTTTTTCTGTGATCTTCGGAATGTTTAATCGTTCTTTCCCACTCTTTAATATTGCTTTTTCAGGATCGGTGGCAAGAATTGCTCCCAAGGTAAATAACCGGTCTTGAATAATGTTCAAGATCTCTTTGGTATGCTCGTCTGGTTTTTGATCTTTTACCAATCCTATATAAGAGTTAAGTTCATCTACAGTCCCGTAACTCTCAATTCTTATATGGTGTTTAGGAACTCGAGTACCGCCAAAAAGTGCAGTGGTACCTTTGTCTCCTGTTTTTGTATATATTTTCATAATGGATTTTCTCTTTGGAAAGTAATTCTACTTTCATTCAAAGATACAAGAAAGCAAAGCAAATTAGAAAGACGAAATGAGATTATCTAGAGCTTGTGAATTAGACATAAACTTTCACGAATAATACCTGTCATGACATGGATAAGCTATATGTCTTTTTGAGAAGTCTCTTTCTTTTTTCTTTGAAAATATCTATGACGAAAATTTCGGTTTTTTCTAGCTTTTTTATTCTTGCTGGCTCTGTTAGAATTCCAGATAAAATAAATAATAATGAGGGTGATAATGGTTAAATAAATCCACGTTTCCCGATCAAAATCTATCATGATTTGAAGAATTTTCTACAAGGTAAGAAATTAATGAAACTTAAAAAACAGACTTATCTACGAGTTAAACTTGAGGAGAAACTTTTATTTGTTTTCGTTCATCATTCTCAATAATTCCATCTCGTAATCTAATAATTCTATGGGCATGAGCTGCAATCTCTTCTTCGTGAGTTACCAAAATTACTGTATTTCCCGCGGCATGAATTTCATCGAACAAATGCATGATCTCTACAGAAGTTTTAGAATCTAAATTCCCTGTAGGCTCATCGGCAAGAATAATAGAAGGTTTGTTAACCAAAGCGCGACCTACCGCAACACGTTGTCTTTGACCTCCCGAAAGTTGATTTGGTTTATGGTCCATTCTGTCTGCCAATCCAACATCGGTAAGAACTTCTTCAGCTCTTAATTTTCTTTCGGCTTTTAGTATGCACCAGCATACACCATAGGTAAGGCCACATTTTCTAATGCTGTGGTTCTAGGTAAGAGGTTGAAAGTTTGAAATACGAAACCTATTTCTTTATTTCTGATCTCGGCAAGATCATCGTCAGACATCTGGCTTACATCTTTTCCATTCAAAATATAGTTTCCAGAAGTTGGAGTGTCTAAACATCCAAGCAAGTTCATTAGAGTAGACTTTCCAGAACCGGAAGGCCCCATAAAAGCTACATATTCTCCTCTTTCAATTTCGAGATCTATTCCTTTTAAAACTTTAATAATTTCCTGGCCTAATGGAAAATCTCGGGTAATATTGCGTAATTCTATAACCTTGCTCATGTGAAAACTTCAGAATTTGAATGTAAATATAGGACGCCGGCTTTGAAGATTTGTTACAAGCGTAATGTAAAATGCTCTTTTTCCTGTTCTTTTCTGAAGAAAACTAATCCCCAAAAAAAGGAATCTATTGTAACTCTAACTTTGGGATGTAATTTTATTTCCTCCCAGGCTTCTTCCATTTCTTTAGACCAATGAATATCATCAAAAATGAAAACCGAATTGTTATGCGCTAGCGGGAGTAATCGATGGAAATATTCTAAGGTTGGTGCTTTCTGATGATTTCCATCGAAATATATAAGATCGAAATGTTTATTAGGAGCAAGATTTTTCAGCAAAGAATCAAATTCTCCAACTTTTACTGTGATATTATTTAGCTGAAAATCTTCAAAATATTGTTGTGCAATTCCGGCAGTTTCCGGGCAACCTTCCAGCGTTAAAACATTTGCATTAGTTTCCATAGCCATAGCTGCGGAAGAGATTCCAACAGAAGTTCCCAATTCCAATGCATTCTTAATTTCAAGATATCGTGTTAGCTTATTTAAAAGTTTAGCTCTTTTAACTGAAATTCCTGCATTTTTTGCAATGGCACAAACTTCTCGTTGGTTAGATTTAAAAACCCGACTTCCGGCACCAAAATCTTTAACGGTGATAGTCTGTTTGTCTTGAAGTAATTTCTTTCTGAATTGTTTGAGCTTTAAGAATGATTCTCTTTCTTCTTTTTTATAAAAACATTTCGTCAAAAGATCATACACAAAAGGCGAGTGCACCCCATGCTGATTGGTTGATCGTATTAGAAATTTTATGTAAGCAATTACCTGGTGCAAATTTTAATTGAGTATTTAGTATACAGTATTGAGTTAATTGAATTTTAAATTAAGATATTAGTGTTTTTGCATTTAAAAGCATAGACCTCTTTCCCGATTGCTATTGGGACGCTCGAGGTGACAAAATTAAAAATTCAATATTCTTAATTCAAAGTTCAAAATCTCTAAACTGAAGCAATAACGAATAATATTCAATATAGAAAATGTTCTCTAGGTTAACGTCACCCTGAACTTGTTTCAGGGTCTAACATCCTTTTGAACCTTGAACATGAATAATTGAATGATCTCTCGACTTCGCTCGAAGTGACAAAATTAAAAATTCAATATTCTTAATTCAAAGTTCAAAATCTCTAAACTGAAGCAATATCGAATAATATTCAATATAGAAAATGTTCTCTAGGTTAACGTCACCCTGAACTTGTTTCAGGGTCTAACATCCTTTTGAACCTTGAACATGAATAGTTGAATGACCTCTCGACTTCGCTCGAGGTGACAGTCATTTTGTTTACGTCACCCTTGATTCAGGGTCTAATAAACCTTGAATCTAAACCTAGAACCTAGAACCTTAAATCTTTAATTTTGAATCTTGAACAATTTAACTCAGATGCTAAACAAGTTCAGCATGACCGCTGAAAGCTAGGGACGTTTGAAGTAATTAAGCTTGTAAATTCTTGAACCTTGACTCACCTCGTACTCAATTTTAACTCTCTTTTTCTCCTAATTCAAAATAACGTTCTGTCTTAGCTTCAATTTCATCTAAAACCTTTTGAAGCTCTAAAGATGTTTTATCAATTTCTTCTCCAGATAATTCTTCTAAGAATTTAGCCTGAATCTTCTCTTTCTGCTTTTCTAAATTCGGAATTTCCTTTTCTAACTTTTTGAATTCTTTCTGCTCGTTATAAGTTAATCCGGAATTCTCATTATTAGATTTTTTTTGAGCAGTTGTTTCTTTTGAAACTTCCGCAGGCTTGGAGTTAGCTTCTGAAGCTTCCAAAGCTTCATACTCTCTATAATCTGAATAATTTCCAGGGAAATCCTGAACTTCAGCGTTTCCTTTAAAAACAAACAGGTGATCTACGATCTTATCCATAAAATACCTGTCGTGAGTAACCACAACCAGACATCCAGGAAAATCAAGTAAGAAATTCTCCAACACATTCAAGGTTACAATATCAAGATCGTTTGTAGGTTCATCCAGAATCAGGAAATTTGGATTTTGAATAAGGATGGTACACAAGTAAAGTCGCTTTCTCTCCCCACCACTCAATTTCTCAACAAAATCATATTGCTTTTTTCTATCGAATAAAAAGCGTTCTAATAATTGTTGCGCAGAGATCTGACGCCCTTTTTGAAGCGGAATGAAATCTCCAAATTCTCTAATAACATCAATTACTTTTTGGCCGGGTTTGCTCTCAATTCCACCCTGGGTATAATATCCAAATTTAATGGTATCCCCAATGATCACTTTTCCGGAATCCGGCTTGATAGTTCCGGTAAGCATATTCAAAAAAGTAGATTTCCCGGTTCCATTTTTTCCAATGATACCAATACGTTCTCCTTTTTGAAAATTGTATTCAAATTTATCTAACAATTGCTTGCCTTCATAACTCTTAGAGATCTTATGAATTTCAACAATTTTGCTACCTAAACGCTCCATGTTGATCTCCAGTTGTACCTGATGATCTTTTCTTCGCTTAGATGCTCGTTCTTTAATTTCATGAAAATCCCCTATTCTGGACTTAGACTTGGTGGTTCGTGCTTTTGGCTGACGGCGCATCCAGTCTAATTCTTTTTTAAAGAGTTGTTTTGCCTTATCGGTATTGGTTTGATCCAGTTCTATTCGGGCATCTTTTTTATCTAAATAGTAAGAATAATTTCCTTTATAAGTATAAAGAACACCATCTTCCAGTTCTACAATTTCGTTACAAACACGTTCTAGGAAATACCTATCGTGAGTAACCATGAAAATGGTGAAATTCTCTTTTTTGAAATATTCCTCCAACCATTCAATCATATCCAGATCTAAGTGGTTGGTAGGTTCATCCATGATGATAAAGTCGGGTTTATGCAAAAGCATGTTGGCAAGTGCCAAACGTTTTTTCTGCCCTCCGGAAAGGTCTCCAACTTTTTTATGAAGATCTTCTAGTTTTAATTTAAAAAGGATCTGCTTGTATTGAGATTCAAAATCCCAGGCCTGTAAGATGTCCATTTCTTCAAAAGCTTTTTGATAAGCTTCCGCATCATCTGGATTTTCAAGAGCCTTTTCATATCTGGCAATTACTCTCAAAGTTTCATTATCGGCAGCAAAAATGGTTTCTTCAACAGTTAGATTCGGGTCAAGATCTGGTTCTTGAGCAAGAAAGGCAGAAGTAATATCTTTTCTATAAACCACTCGGCCATCATCCGGCGTGTCTGTTCCTGCAAGTATATGAAGCAACGTAGTTTTTCCAGAACCGTTCTTAGCAACAAAGCCTACTTTTTGCCCCTCATTAATTCCGAAGGAAATGTTTGAGAACAATTTATGCTCCCCAAATGATTTTGCAATATTCTCAACCGATAGATAATTCACTGATAATTTTTTTGCAAAAATACTCAGAATTTGCTGGGTTCAAAGTAGATTAGTTTTATTATTAGTTTACATCTGTTATATTTGTTTAGGTTAGTTAGTGTGAAGATTGAAAAACACTATCTTGCCGACAGATTTAACGAGTTTTTTCTTGACTTGAAGTTCCAGATAAATTGTACTTTAAGTATTAGAAATCTTGTGAAAATTATCCAATTTTAGATCAATCTTATTTATATCCCCTCTATGAGATATATTTTAATGTTATGTTTTTTAATAGTAGGTCTTAGTTTTACGTCTTGTGTGCCCACTAAAAAAATAACTTATTTACAGCGCGATAGTACGGCAGTAGATAGTATTATTGCAATCCATCAGTTAAATAAACCATATAGAGTTCAGATAAATGATCTGCTTAGTATTAGAGTAAAAGCGCTAGATCAGGAATTGGTAGGAATGTTCAATCCTATAGATGAAAATAATCTAAGTGCTACCGGAGAGGAACGACTTTACTATGATGGTTTTACGGTAGATCAACATGGGAATATTAGAGTGCCAACTTTAGGAGAGATCAATGTTCTTGGCTTTACCGTAGAAGAAATAAGAAACAAGATTGAAGCAGAACTGTTGGATAAATATTTTAAAAGTGAAGCCAATATTTTTGTAACCGTTAAATTAGCGGGAATTAGATATACTACCTTGGGTGAAATTGGATCTGGAAGTCAGGTTATCTATAAAGAACAGGTAAATATCATGGAAGCTGTTGCTCAAGCGGGAGGAATTACAGAATACGGCGATATGACAGATGTCCGAATAATTAGACAAACCCCTGCAGGGGAAGAGATTCATAGTATAGATCTTACCAGTATAAAAGCAACTCAAAGCCCGTATTATTATATTCAACCTAATGATCTAATTTTAGTGAATCCATTACCTCAAAAGGCATTAGGAGTTGGAACTACAGGACTTGGGAATTTTAGAGATATTATAAGTGTTGTGACATTATTAACTTCTGTAATTTTAATTGTTACCAGATAATCTATGGCGCACGAAGAAGATCATATCTCAGATGTAGGTTCCACCTTCGATTTTAAGGGTTTTATTCTTAAAGTTATCAGTTACTGGCAATTGGTTGTAATCTCTATAGCTATAAGTTTAGGAGTGGCCTATTATAACAATGTCAGAAAATTACCGGTTTATCAACTAGGGAATTCTATCTCTATTAAAGACGATCAAAATCCATTTTTTACTTCTAATACCAGTTTAACTTTTAACTGGGGAGGAACTTCAGATAAAGTAAATACCGCTATTACCATTTTAAAATCTCGCTCTCATA